>NZ_JBIUPF010000002.1:0-823029 GCF_044626815.1 Agrobacterium sp. P15N1-A
TCTTCTGGAGCCCATTGGAAATATTCCGCCAGCCGAAGCCGAGGAGCGATATTACGCCATGCTGGACGAACCAGCCATGGCCGCATAACTTAAACCAAACAGCCTCCGGCAGACCCGGTGCGGTTCATTCCTTTATGTTCACGATTGTCGAGACCGTTACATTCGCTCAGCATGCCGCCTATCTGGCTGAGGTCTGCTCTGACCTGACCCGCTTGGGATACAAGGTCGAACAAGTGAGGCTTGTGAAGAGCAACTTTGGGCTTCCGCAACAAGGCGCCCAGTTGTTAATCATAGGCGTTAGGACCAACGAGGCTGGCACTTTTGTCATCCCATCACTCGTCAATCCACTTCCCCGAAGCGTCGGAGAAGTGCTCGGGCAAGTACTCATCAAATACGATACGTCTACAGAACCACTTGATCGTAAAGATTCATATTCGCCTCAAGGCCTCTACAACACATGGGCGAAAGATTGGCGGCGGTGGTACAGTGACGGCAAGTTACTGCCCATTATCCCGGTTTCACCACCAAGCAAAGAAAGTTCCACATGGGAAGCAATGAAGGAGGCTGGAATCGACCCTGAATCTTACGCCGAGGCTCCTCCGCGAGTTGGAGAGGTCAATGACAATCATTTCCTGCCAAAGCTGACCGTACCAGCTATCGCTTGCCTCCAAGGCTTTCCCGACCAGTGGTCTTTCGAAGCCGAACTCTCCGGAAATGTCGATATGATAGCCGAAGCCATGCCTCCGATCCTGGCACGCGTGATGGGCCTGAACATCTATCAGGCCCTTACTGGAACGCGCGTCGATCTCGAAACCGCCATTCGGGACCCCCTCATTGACGAGCAGCGGATTGGGCAGCCTTTGCCGGAGCGTGTTTCTCTGACGCCCAAGTGGTACACGGCTTCGCGGGCCCTGAAGGCGGAGAAGTACATGGATCGTGAGGACGAGGTCGAGAAACTGAATCCTGACGAAGCTGGGCGTCTACTCGCTACATACATGGAAGAACTCGTCCCGATGAAACGCGGCAAAGGCGCAGCGCTTTCCAGGAAGGAACGCGTTGCCGTCGCACGGATCGCAACGGCGACCCGTCTGCAGCGAGATCGGGACTGCTTTCCTACCGAGGCTTCAGCCCCGGATCCAAAGGATTATACATACCTTTAACCCAACTGCGGCCGATCTTCAGGCTCTCCGCGAGCTGTGTTTTGGACGGTGTGTCCTTTTTAAAGGTACCAACCAACTCGCCATCGATCATCAGCTTCCCTACCCCGGCGTATATCATGTGGATTCGTCGACCGAGGTGATCCTGGAATGTCAAAGCATCGTGGTTCCGGCGCTCACCTTCAATGGTCACGATATCAAGATCCTTGATCTTGCGTCCGCGGAAGAGCTCCCAGTACGTATCCGCAAGCTCCTCAGAATCCACATGTCCCGGCTCTGATGAATAAATGAATGCCTCGTGCTTGCGGATCATTCTTCCCATCCAGGCGAACATCTCCTTGCCCGTCTTCTCGACGGGAAGGAACTCGCGATCCCAACACCTTCTATGGACGCGACCTGTTCTGCCCAGAGGTTTTAGACGCCAATCCTCGATGCAGAGATAGGCACGTTGCCACTGCGCTTCCTTGCGGTCAGCGGGTGCGATACCTTTATTGAAACGGATCGTCACAGGGGAAAGTGGACGGATCCCGCCGAAACGTTCGAGAGGTTTTCCAACGAAGTAAATTTCCTCTTGGTTCTCCTTATCCAAGACCATGAGATTGAGACCGAGTTCCTTGAGCACTGGGCGGAGATGCTCTCGGGCTTCTGCGACGCGATTTCGCATATAGTGGCGCATGACGGGTTCCCTGTTGACCCCGTCAGGATTCGATGCCGCCATGCATGTAACAAACATGCATCAACCTAAGCGGCTGATCTCACGGCCGCAGTCCCGCGCGCGAGCACATTCAACGGCGTCGCGCGATCGACGTCAACACCCACCGGTTGAAATAAATCTATGGACAAACTTTGGCGTCGGTAGTCTAATTTAAGCGCCTCAATAGGGATTTCCGTCGGAGACCGCTGATGCGCATTCGGATCATACGCCAATCGGCGAACATAGCAGCACGCTTCTGACACGCGAGCCAGCGCCGTTTACGACGTGTTTTACGTCGCGCGGTCGCGTCATCGGAGCGCTGCATGTGCCATTCCGAACTGCCCGAATTTAATTCGGAAAAAACTTCCCTCTAAAATTTTCGCGTCTCAAGCTTAGCCCTCTCCGCTGCCACCCATTACACGGGCTGGAAGCCGGAGATGTGCCTTTCCCAACGCAGGGCGCGATCCGGTTGACGATCAACCGCCGAGGAGTCGCGCCATGACGCATAGCCATAAGACTACCATGCCGCTCGGAAACATTACCGCCGAGCACCGTGAAGCCGTCCGCAAATGGAGCAATAAACACCATAACCTGTCGTACCCCGACGACCAGGTGACGCTGCATCATTGCGTGGCGCTCTTCTATGCCGATCCTCGTCGACCGTCGATCCGTCAGCTCCACGCAGCACTCTGCGAAATGCTGGACCGTGACAGCGTCCTCTCCGGCGCATGCCCGGTTCATCCGACGCTGCCCGAGTTTCGCAAGCTGGTTCTGACTCTTCCGGCAACGTTCGTCGACCACATGCGCTACGGCCGAAGCTGGAACATCTGGGACGTTCTCGCTTCCTCGGACGAGGTTGGCTTCGCGTCCGAAACCACATCGCACGTCAACTAAGGAGCGCCCCATGGACACTGATCATATCGCCTCTCTGCTGAACGAGATCAGCACGCGTCTCGACCGCATCCCTACCTGGTCGGCTTCAAACGGCTCCCGTCCCTATGAGTACGTGCATATCGAAGCCGTTGCGATGGATGGTGCCCTAGAAATGGCGGAGGAATTCCCTGGCTTCGAATGGGATATCTGGAAATCGATCGCAGAGTCGTTCCAGCAGATGAATACCACGCTTCGTCTGAACGGGGCACCGGAACTCAAGTTCGTTGATTACGCGACGTTCTTGGAAATCCTCAAGGATAGCGACCGCCGCCAGTCGACGTGATGATGGATCGGTCAGGTCGGTGCTGCGCTCCGACCTGACCGGAAACTAAAGCCCCCTTCCCCACCCATTTTCAAGGTTCTGCAACCCCGGTCACACCGGGGATCGGGAACCTGTGTCCGCACGCAAGAAACGGAGACCACAGTGACCATCGCATCCCGTTGCCACGAAAAGCTCAACTCAGCAGTCACCTGGAACCAGACCCGCTTCAACTCCGAAGAACTCAGCCTCCACGATCGTTTCGCGAAAGCTGCAGCTAAAGGGTCGGATTTCGACCACACGTACAAACAGTTCCAGACCTTGCGCATTGAATGCGTGCGGCGTGGGCTGCGGGCATGCGGATTCCGGCAATTCTGCAACCGGGTCAATGCCTCGCACAATTATCGGTCCGATTTCCTCCGCGCCAACACTTGGCGAGACCACCCGAAGTTCTGGCCGAAAAATTCGCGCCCAGCGGATCTCAAGACGCTGCTCCTGTCCCTCGATCACACGGTCGAGGACTGAGCGATGGCGATCGAACAGGAGGCTTCCATGAAGACAAGCAACGACGTCGCCACGATTTCCGTAAAGTCTCGCGGCCATGAAATCCTGCCACTGGAACTCTTGCAGGAGCTCCCGCCCGAATTGCGGGAGACGCCGTTGCACATCTGCAGCGAGCTCGCCGCATCACAACATCTTCTGTTGGCCAGCCTGCAGACCGTGTTTGACCCGGCTGACCTGAACCCGGCCCTTGTCACCCTCGCCCAGCAGGAAACCTGGAGCGTGATCGATGAGACCTGAGCATCACATCAAGCAGCATCTCATGGAGAAGCGCGCCGGCCTCGTTCCTGATCACCGTATCCCCGCCGTCGTAACACACCTGCGGCCGACAGTGATCGAAACGTTTGACACCGTGCCGAAGTCAAGCAGCGCCTCCCGCGTTCCGTCGGCTAAGTCCCCATTCAATACCCGGGCGACCGCGGTGAACCCGCTCAACGATACCATCATCCTGATGGAGAGTGCGCTTGAGCTCAAGGCAGGCAAAATCCTGAAGACCATGGACGTTGTCGAACTCCGCGAGCAGGTAAAGATCGAATGGGTCGATCTGGACGGTGTCGTGCACACCCACACTTTCGACTTCTGGATTCGAAAGCGCTGCGGGAAACGCGTCGCTATCGCCGTGAAGCCTTTCGAGAAGCTGGCCTCGAAACAGTTGATCGACATGCTCATCCTGATCAAGGACCAGGGCATCGGCGGTATCGCGGACGACGTGAGCTTCATCACCGAGCACTTCGCCAGCGAGTACGCGGCCGCCAACGCCGAGGAAATCCTTTTCGCGCGCCGCGCCCGCAACGATGCCGATGTCGAAGAGGCGAAGGAGCTTCTCCGTCAGGTCAAAGGACGCATCCGCTTCGGCGAACTCCTCAAAGGACTTGATATCCAGGCGTTCCGACGCACCGCCCTCTGGGTTCTCATTGGTGAAGGCTGGTTGCGTCCCGTCATTCCGGCGCTCATCGAAGACCACACGCTGATGGAAGTCTGCTCACCTCAAAAAGGTGAATCCGTATGAAGGATCTCCCGCTTCAGTTTGACGACCCTACGGTCGTCCCGATGTACTATCTCGGCGACGCGACGAAGATCCTGATCGATGAGCAGGAATACCTTCTTGTGTCACAGGACATGAAGAAGACCGTGCTGCGCGACAGGCAGGGCTTCGATGAGGAGTTCTCCCATCAACACATTTACGCCCTCCATTGCGCCCGCCGCCTTAAGGTCGAACGCGGCGGTGCGGATTTCTCTCTTGGCATGCCTGATCTTGGAGACTTCTCGGAAAAGAAGCTCGAGCGAGCTTTCTTTCTCGCCGATTGCCTTGATCTCTTCCTGGAGATCGAGACGGTGGGACCCTCCTACCCTGGATTGGCAGAGTTCGGATTCACCCGGAAGAAGATTACGACCGGTTCGA
This sequence comes from Agrobacterium sp. P15N1-A, assembly GCF_044626815.1. Classification (NCBI taxonomy): domain Bacteria; kingdom Pseudomonadati; phylum Pseudomonadota; class Alphaproteobacteria; order Hyphomicrobiales; family Rhizobiaceae; genus Agrobacterium; species Agrobacterium sp. P15N1-A. The sequence goes on from NZ_JBIUPF010000002.1 coordinate 5,007, forward strand.
CTTGCCTCCAGGACCTCCTGCCCTTCATTGAGCGAACGGTGAATGACAACGCCCGCAAGGGAAACCAGCGTGGCGGCAAGACCTACAAGTATGTGTCGATCGTGGGCCCGCGGCACTTCTTCCGCCTTTATGACCGGTATGCGGAGAATGGCTTCCGCGTCGAGGCGCTGGTCAGCACCGCCAACGGCCCAGGCGCAATGCCGTCGCAGTTCGATCGCGAGGATCTTGCCATTTGGATGGAGCACGCGAGACTGTATGCGGCCTCCAAGCGACCAAAGATCAGCGGTGCGCTCCTGATGCTGCAGGCGAAGATCGAAGAGTTGAATGGAATTCGTGCGATCCACGGCCTGCGTCCGCACGAAATGCCAAAGCCTAAGTTCTTCAACAAGATGATCAAAGGGCTCGGTCGCTACTTCCTGACTGCGTCTCGGCTTGGTGACGATGTGGCGAAGGCCACGCTATCCAAGACCGGGAACGGTCTGCAGATCAGGCGTCCAGGCGCGCGCGTCGAGATGGACGAATGGAAGATCGACCTGCTCGTACTGCTGATCTTCGCGGGTCTCGCGCAGAAAATGACGGACGAGGAACGCGAGATTATCAAGAGCACTCGCATCTGGGTTACCGTCGTCATCGACGTGGCCACACGTTGCATTCTGGCCATGCGTTTCAGCGCCCGTGCACCGTCCGAAGATTCCTCGATGGCTGCTCTCGAAATGGCGGTCTCCGACAAGACCATGTTGTCGGCTGTAATCGGGGCTGGGACACCCTGGATCTACAACGTGCTGTTCTCGAGCTTGGTCACTGACTGGGGACCCGCATTCCGCGCAATCCGACTGCGCACCGCCGTCGCACAGGTGCGCGCTACCCATGAATTCACCGCAGCAGGTTGGGCGGCGGGTCGCGGCACGATCGAATCCGTCTTCAAAACGCAGGGGATGCGGTTCATGCATTGGTTCGAAGGACGAACCTTCTCGAACGTCATTGAGCGCGGCCCCAACGGAACCGAGGCAAAACTCAACATCGACGAACTCAACCGAATGCTCGTGCGCGCCGTTGTGGACATCTACCACCACACCCCGCACGACGGCCTGAATGGTGCCACGCCACATAACGAGTGGCTTCGCCTCACCGCCAAATATGGAATTCTGCCGCCTCTGCATCCCGACCAGCGTCGCCACGTCTTCGGCACCAAGATCGTCAAGGCGATCGGGGACAAGGGGGTGCGCTTCCTGGGGATCCATTACCAGCATTCCCGCCTTCAGCAAATGCGCACCGAGCAAGCCGCCCTGCCCGGGACGAAAGCTCCCCGCACCGAGATCCGCGTGGACCGCTTTAGTCTCCGAAAGATCTCCTTCTGGGACGGAACCCGTTGGGTTGAGGCCGAAGCCACCATGGGTCTGCCGGACGATGTGTCGGTCTGGGAATGGGTTGGCGCAACGAAGGAGCTGCGTGCGATCCACCGTGCAAACGCGAAACTGCACCTGTCCGTACTGCTGAAGGCTGTCAATGATCTTCGCGAAGCCGGGCACGCTGCCAGCGCACGAGCTGAACTCGGTACGGACATCCCCTCCGCCAAGCAGTACGCCCTCGTCGAGAAAAACTACTTCGAACTCGACATCGAGGACGATCTCGAAGGGGCGCAGCCGGATCTGTCGGAACTGCGTATTCCGCATGATCCCACCACTGTTGGCATCGATGCATTCCGTCACCTCGGAACCAGCCGTCGTGCAGCGCAGGCGGCGGCAGAGGCAGAAGACGTCCTCCGACCCGAAGAATCGGGCTTCGCCGGTATGGGCGGCGGAACAGAACAGGCCAACGATGGCCTCGATTTCGATTACTGATAAAAGGAGAATATTATGCAGCAGTCCTACGATTCCTACTTCCGCGAAGCCGCGGAATCACTTCTTGGCTCGATGGATCCCAAGCTCCGCGATCGCGCTGCCCATATCGGAGAGATGAACACCGCCTATATCGGAACGGCGCGCGATATCGAACTCGACGAGGCCTTTGAGGCGCTCATCGTGAACTCTGTAGCGGAACTGTTCGGCAAATCCGGAAAGCGTCGCGCCTTGTTCGTCGTCGGCGAATCCGGTTCGGGCAAGACCACCGCAGTAGCGAAGCACATCTCCAAGCGGTCAGAACTCGCACCAAAGGTGGCTGCAGACGGTACTCCTTACAATCTGCTGATCGACATGGAGGCTCCTATGCCGCTCACAGTCAAGGGTCTGGCTACTAATGGCCTTAAGCGGCTCGGATATTACGTCAACAATCCCCGCCTCACAGCAGGCGAACTCTTTGAGCTTTGGAAGGATCAACTTCGCCAGCAGCGCGTGCTGTTTCTCGCGATCGATGAGCTCCAGCATGTTTTGAAGTCCGATAACGTCAAGGAGCTGCAGACGGTCGCCGACGTAATCAAGAGCCTGCTTCAGATCCCTGGGTGGCCGCTTCATCTTATTTTGAGCGGAGTTCCGGAACTCGCTGGTTTTCTTCACCAATCCGGCCAGACAAACCGCCAGCTCAAAGAGCGCAGCAAGGTCATCGAATTTCGTCGAATGACCTTCCCGGAGGATATTCCCGTCATGACGAAGGTCGTGAACAAGATCGTCACCGTAGAAGCCAGCCTCAAGGCCGATCCGGTGATCCTCAGCGAGGAATTCGTTCATCGCCTACTTCACGCCTCCTGCGGTGCGTTCGGGTCGATGATCCAAACCACCCGGCACGTATGTGAAGTCGCATTGCGACGAGGAGCCGAGACCGTCGGCCCCGAATTATTCGCCTCAGCTTATGCGCTCGAGAGCGGTTGCCGTCCGTCGCAGAACATCTTCACCGCAAAGGAGAACTGGAAGGATATTCTTCCCGCGAACTCGATGCGAGAGCTTGTCGACGAAGGCCGTATGGCGCAGCAGAAGCGCGCCAAGACAGGGAAATAAGGGGACGGAACATGCAGACAATCGAGATTGCGAGCGACGAACCGCTATCCGGCTACCTGTCGCGTCTGGCGGCATCGCGTGGAGTGCGTTTGTGGGACTTTCGCGTGCACGGAGGCATCCGTCTGCGCAACCACTCAACCCGCTACTATGAGAACATGTCGGTTGTGACGGGGCTCACTCCTGCAGTTCTCAAGCGGCACGACCTGGTGCCACACGGTGGGACATTCAAAACGTTCGACATGACGTTTGACGTCAATGACATCTGGACGAAATCCGCGCGTGCGTGCCCCTGCTGCATCCAGGACGATATCAAAACGGGTGTTGGGCGACTCGAGGCACGGCCGCGGCTGAGATTTGGCTGGATGCTCCGGACGCTCGGCCGTTGCGCGGTTCATGGGACTCCGTTTGAGACGATCGGGCCCGACTACGACCGGTTTTCAATGGGAGATTTTGCTGCAACAATTGCGCAAAGTTGGGGAGTGTCGCCGGTGACAAAACTTGCCAATGATAGCTCCAAGGCTGGTGCGAGTGGTCGTATTTTCCCGTCGAGCGGCAAAACTCCGCAGCCCTCGGATACCTACTTCCAAGGTCGCATCGCAGCGACGGCGGCGGACCGTACCGTCAACGTCCGGACTGACCATCTCCCTGCTTCTCTGGCAGCCCACCACATCGACACTTCCGAAGGTGACGGCCTTCAGATGCTCGACGATATGCCCGTTCAAGCGGGACTACTGCTTACCGAGGTAGTTGGTGGTATGGAGCTCTTCGGTGAACGGTACCGACGAAGTGAGGCTACAGACAAGGAACGGCAGGCGGCGATGGTTGCCGGTTATGAATTCACCCATCGTGGCTACGCTGGCTTGTCTCGCTTCCTGAAGAAGCGTGATGAAAGCCACTGGCGCGTACAACGACGAGGCAGCTTCAAGCAACTTTACGGCACGCTGCAGGAGACGCTCTCAAGCCGTGTGGGATCCGAAGGATACGAGAAAGTCACACGCTTCGTTGCCGAGCATGCCTACACCCATCACGCTCTCGGTCCTGAAGACACCTTTTTGGGATTCAGTCTGCCGAGACGTCTTCACAGCGTCCGGACGGCGGAGGTTGCGCATGGCATCCACCGCGTCACCCTGAGGCGCATCTTGAACTCCGTAGGACTGCTACCGCCAGGCGCTGTTCGGCTGGGTGATGGTCGCGTTGTCGTCGAGGCCCAGACTCTCGAGACGCTCATCGCTGGTTGGCAGGACCGCCTTCCGACCGAGGAAGCCAAAGCACGTCTTGGCATCAGCGGAGCCGCACTGAAATCCATGGTCGAAAGCGGCTTGCTTCGCAAGGACGACGATCCGAACCGCCAAAGGAATATCTCGCGAGGCTCCTTCGAAGAGTTGATGAACTTCCTGGAGCGACTACCACTCGGCGTGCCAAGCCACGGCATGAAGAGACTGACGGAGATGGTAAAGATGGGAAGACGGACCTATGGTGAAGTCATCGGACTGATCATCGACGGAACCATCAAGAACGTGATCAGAGACGCACATCATGAGGAGCCGTTAAGCTTTGACAGCATCTTCGTTGACCCGATCGAAGTTAAGGGAGCTTCTCCGAGACTTTCTTCCCCCGGGATCACATTGCAACTCGCGGAACGTGAGCTAGGTACTACCAGGAAAACCGTAGAGCAGCTCGTTGCTTCAGGTCTCCTGGAGTCCATCATCGCCGAAAATCCAGCAACAGGAAAAAGTCAGACCTTCATCTTGCCGGCCAAGCTTGAGGAATTTCAAAGAACCCACATCTCGCTGTTCGTGTACTCAAAAGGGCGCGGTCAGATCGGCGAGGTGAAGAAGAGATTGAAAGAAGCGGGGATCATGCCTGTCTTTGAGAAAGCTGGAGTGGCTACCTTCTATAGGAAGGATGCGCTGCCGGCAGCATAGAACCCCGCGGCAACATACCGAAATTTGAAACCCGCTTTCGCGGGTTTTTCTTTGCTTGCAATTCAGGGCAGATCGATGTTCGGGAAAATATGACTCAGCAGAGGGGCAAAATGTGACTCGGAACGTGCATTCGTAAATTAAGATAGTTGAAATCGTTAGCTAATTTTCGTCCGCGACTTGATTTTATGACTCTTCAGTGGGGTCTATCCATATGCTGTAAAAAGACGCTTTTCACGCCGAGTTCCACCAATGAACTCGGCGTTCCTTATTTGGGATCCGAGATGTTCACTATCTACCCAGACTATTCAAAAAAAAGAGTCTCCAAGGCGGGCAGCGCAGTTCGCGAAGGCACAGAAAATCAAGAGGATATCGACGTTATCGAAAATTGGCGCGCATCTCACAACTACGTTCTGAATACGTTTCAGGCGACGTTGCGGCGTCATGCCCGCGGTAAGGATATCACGGTCGCACAGCGACTTAAGAGGCGCCTTACGATCTATGACAAATTAAAGAGGCAGCCTGAAATGCAACTTGCTAGGATGCACGACATTGCAGGCTGCAGACTGATTTTTGAAGATATTGCATCGCTTAATGAAACACGCCGACAGATACTTGGATCAAAATTCAAGCACAGACTACGAAACTCGCTTGGCGACTATGACTATATAATGTCGCCAAAAAAAACTGGGTATCGGGGAGTTCACGACGTGTATGAGTACGTTTCGTATTCGGGGAGTGCGGATAAATGGAATGGACTTCAAATAGAACTCCAATACCGAACGAAAACACAGCATGCTTGGGCAACAGCAGTAGAAATTGTTGGTTCACTTACAGGCAATGAGTCAAAATTCGACCGCGGTGACGAAGACCATCAACATTTTTTCAGGCTTAGTAGCGAGCTTCTTTCAAGGCATCACGAAGAAAAAAAATCATGCCTACCCGATCTTACCAATAGAGAATTAGTCGGAGAAATTATCGCCATCGAAAAGAAAATAGGCGTGATAAGGTTGCTCGAAGGAATTCATGTTTCCGCAGAAAAATTAAAAGAAGCGAGAAACCTGATACTGCGGATGGGCCATAAGGGTGGGTTAACTGTCTATGGTTTCACGAAGACGAAGACAGCACTCGAACGATACTTCGAATTGGAGGAAGAGGAAGGAGACGACGATATTGTTTTCGTTCGCGGTGATACAAACGAAGGAATTCGCAGCGCCTTCCGAAACTATTTTTCAGACGCCCGCGACTTCACATCATTGATGCGTTCTGCCTTAAGGTGAATGGCTCCATATTTTGATATCAGACAGGAAGAGTTTTCTGCACATCATATCCCGCTCGGCACCCTACGGGATTGGGAACAGGGTCGTAGCGAGCCGGATCAACCGGCCCGCGCCTATCTAAAGGTCATCGCCGTCGATCCGGAGGGAACGGCGGCCGCACTCCGTAAAGGTGCGGCCTGACCCATCTCACCCCATAAAATCCACCAGCAACTTCACATTCAGCGCCGCAATCACCACCGCGATCAACCACGCAAAGGCCGAGAGCCAGAGCGGTGAGCGCAGCTCGCCCATCTTGGCCCTATCGGCGGTGAACATGACGAGCGGGAAGACGGCGAAGGAGAGTTGCAGGCTCAGCACCACCTGCGTCAGGATCAGTAGTTCCGCCGTGCCGCTATCGCCATAGAAGATGGTGACGCCGGCGGCTGGGACGATGGCGATGGCGCGGGTGATGAGGCGGCGCAGCCAGGGGGCGAGCCGCATCTTGAGGAAACCCTCCATCACGATCTGGCCGGCAAGCGTTGCCGTGACGGTGGAATTGATGCCGCAGCAGAGGAGCGCCACGCCGAACAGCGTCGGCGCAATGGCAAGGCCGAGCAGCGGTGCCAGCAGATTATGGGCTTCGCCGAGTTCGGCAACGGTCGTCTGCCCCGCCTTGTTGAAGGTCGCCGCCGCCAGAATGAGGATCGAGGCGTTGATGGTGAGCGCGAACATCAGCGCAATGGTGGAATCGAGCGTCGCGAATTTCAGCGCCTCGCGTTTTTCGGCAATCGTCTCGCCGATTTCGCGGGTCTGCACGATGCCCGAATGCAGATAGAGATTATGCGGCATGACGGTGGCGCCGAGAATGCCGAGCGCCAGATACAGCATGTCCGGATTGGTGACGATCTCCGTCGTCGGCGCGAAACCGAGGATCACCTGCCCCCAGTCGGGGTCAGCGAGCGCCACCTGAATGGCGAAACACACGGCGATGACGCCAAGCAGCGTGATGACCAGCGCCTCCACCCAGCGGAAGCCAAGCTTCTGCAGATAAAGGATCAGGAATACATCGAGCGCGGTGATGAGGACGCCGAGTTCGAGCGGAATGCCGAAGATAAGGTTGAGGCCGATGGCCGTGCCGATGACCTCGGCGATATCGGTGGCGATGATGGCGATTTCGGCCAGCAGCCACAGCACCATCGCCACGGGTTTCGGATAGGCATCGCGACAGGCCTGGGCGAGATCGCGGCCGGAGGCGATCGCAAGACGGGCGCAGAGCGATTGCAGCACGATCGCCATGATGTTCGAGACCAGCGCGACGGTGAGCAGCGTGTAGCCGAATCTGGAGCCGCCGGCGAGCGACGTCGCCCAGTTTCCGGGATCCATGTAACCGACCGCAACGAGATAGCCGGGCCCGAAAAAGGCCATCGCCCGGCGAAACGTGCCGGCATTCGGTTTGATCCGGATCGAGCTGTGAACGTCGGACAACGAGAGATCGTCGCCGTTTCGTCGCCATCCAAAGACTGGCTTGTCCATTTTCTGCGCTTTCAAAATGGGAGATTGAATTGATGCAATTGCAAATCATTCGCATAAGCAGCGCCGACTGGCAAGGGGCGTTTTGTGGCCGGATATCAGGGTACGATGACGCAGACGCGTGTCTGGTTCGGGCGCGAACCGGCAGACGATCACGCTCTTGTGGCTAGCCCTCCTCTCCTCCCCGCCTTGCGTCGGCTGGATTCCGTCTGAGGCAGGGATGATGGAGGTCGGGGGAAAGGGCGGCAGCGAATGCGGAGAGGCTGTCATGCAGGAGGCCTCACGGCCTTGTCATCGCCGTGTCCCGTCGATTTCGGAACGGCCGCGCACCCGCCTGCGTTGATCTTTCAGGAAGCAACCTATTGCGGGAAAGTTCATGCGACAGGGCCACAAATTCAGCCTGGTGAACCATCCGAGCCGATGGCCGAAATATATCATGGCGCACAGAAAGCCGCGCGACTGGCTGATGACGATCAGCGGCATCGTGCTGCTGTTCATCGTCGCCGCCGCGGTCGCCATGGGTTATCTCGTCACCAGTCATCCCGGCAAGCCGGAGCCCAACCCCGGCATCGTGGAGGAACAGGCAGCGGAAAACGGCGGATAGATTGCGGCGCAGGCGCGCCGCTTATCAGCTCAGGCCCGCAAGGTGTCCGCTGAACTGCGCCTCGTGCAGGCGGCTGTAATGGCCCTTGGCGGCCAGCAGTTCGGCATGGGCGCCGGTTTCGGCAATGCCGGTCTGGTCCACCACCACGATGCGCGAAGCATCGCGGATCGTCGCCAGCCGGTGGGCGATGACGAGCGTGGTGCGGCCTTTGGCAAGCTCCGTCAGCGATTGCTGGATGGCCCGTTCGGTTTCCGTGTCGAGCGCCGAGGTCGCCTCATCGAGAATGAGGATCGGCGGGTTCTTCAGGAACATGCGGGCAATGGCAAGACGCTGTTTCTGGCCGCCGGAAAGCTTGACGCCGCGCTCGCCGATGACGGTATCGAGCCCGAGCGGCATGGCCTCGATGACGCCATCGAGACGGGCGCGCCGCGCCGCATCCATGATGTCCGCATCCGAAGCGCCGAGCCGGCCATATTCGATATTCTCGCGGATCGTGCCGCCGAACAGGAAGACATCCTGCTGCACGATGCCGATCTGGTTGCGCAGCGAAGCAAGCTTCATCTTGCGGATATCAATGCCGTCAATGGTGATCGCGCCGCTGGTGACATCGTAAAAACGCGGCAAAAGCGAGCAGAGCGTCGTCTTGCCCGCCCCCGAAGGCCCGACAAAGGCCACCGTCTCGCCGGCGCTGATCTTCAGGTCGATATTGGTAAGAACCGTCTTGCCCTCGGCATAACCGAAACCGACATGGCGATATTCAATATTGCCGCGCAGCAGCGGCGCTTCCACCGCATCCGGCGCATCGACGATATCGGGCGCGGTGTCCAGCAGCTCGGTGAAGCGGCGGAAACCGGCAATGCCCTTCGGATAGGTCTCGATGACCGAATTGATCTTTTCCACCGGCCGGAAAAATACGCCCACCAGCAGCAGGAAGCCGACAAAGCCGCCTTCCGTCAGGCTGCCCGTCAGCACGAACCAGGCGCCGCAGATCATCACGATCATCTGCGTCAGGCGCATGCTCATATAGCTGAGCGAGGTGCTGGCGGCCATGATCTTGTAAGCGTCGAGCTTCGTGCGACGGTATTTCTGATTGTCCTTCTCGAACAGCGCCCGCTCGTGATCCTCATTGGCGAAGGCCTGCACCACCCGCATGCCGCCGACATTTTCCTCGATACGGGCGTTGAAATCCCCCACCCGGCCGTAAAGCGCGCGAAAATTCTGCGTCATGCGGCCGCCGTAACGGCTGGTTACCCAGGCGGTAACGGGCACGACGGCGGCGGTGATGAGCGCCAGCGGCACATTGACCGAGAGCATCAAGAGGAACGCGCCGATGAAGGTCATGATGGCGATGAACAGATCCTCGGGGCCGTGGTGGGCCACCTCGCCGATCTCTTCCAGATCCTTGGTCAGCCGCCCGACCAGATGACCGGTCTTCTGGTTGTCGAAATAACGGAAGGAGAGCTTCTGCAGATGGTCGAAAGCCAGACGCCGCATGTCGGTCTCGATATTGATGCCGAGCATGTGTCCCCAATAGGTGACTGTCGCCATCAGCCCGGTATTCAGCACATAGATGAGCAGCAGCCCCACGGAGGCGGCAAGGATGATGGCCCATTCACCGCCCGGCAGCAGCACATCCACAAAGGCCTTCACCGCCATCGGAAAACCGAGTTCGAGCACGCCCGACAAAACCGCGCAGGAAAAATCGAGAATGAACAGACTGCGATAGGGGCGATAATAGGCGAAGAAACGGCGGAGCATGGCATGACCTGGAGATCGGGCGCGGCAACCTTACGCCGCAAGAAAAACGGAGTTTAATTGTCATATTTCAATGCGCGCGCCAAGACCGATGTTCTATTTTTACCAAAATCGTTCAATAGGTTCAGCAATAAACACACAACGGTAATGTGATCGGATTATATTGCACTTATATGTATCGGTGTGACAGAGTGAATGCACCCCTTTGGGGGAGAATGCGAGAAAGAGCCTGCCGTGAGTAACATTGACAGCCGTAAGCCCAGTGGCGAACCGAGATGGCTTGGTCCCGCCAGCCCGACGCGGATCGCCCTGATCCCGCCCATCTCGGCTGCGCGCTGGCTTCTCGTTCTCGTCGCCCTTGCCGGCATTTATTTCTTCCACGGCTTTCTCGTTCCCGTTCTCGCCGCTCTCGTCATCGGTTTCGCCAGCTGGCCGGTTTACACCCGGCTTCTGCGGCAGGTGGGCGGCAACACCACGCTCGGCGCCACCATCGCCATCATCCTCATCCTCGCCTTCCTCGTGGTGCCGATCTTCATCGCCGCCTCCTATACGGCAAGCGAAATCCGCGAATGGTTCGGCTGGGCGGTGCATGTCAACAAGACGGGCGCGCCCGTGCCGGACTGGATCGCGGCGCTGCCCGCCGTCGGCCCCTGGCTCGGCGAACAATGGGTGAAATATATCGGCACGCCGGGCGCCATCGGCGAGCTCATCCAGCTCGTCAGCGGCGCCAATATCGGCAATATCTACCGGGCGATCCTCGCCGCCGGCAACGGCGCGTTCCACCTGGTGCTGACCCTGCTGTTCATGCTGATCGCGCTGTTCTTCGTCTACCGCAACGGCGCGGGCTTCACCCGGCAGGTCGATCTGGTCGGCGAACGCATCCTGCCGACGCGGTGGGAACGCATTTCCCGCGTGGTGCCCGCCACCATCAGCTCCACGGTCACAGGCATGACGCTGATCGCCATCGGCGAAGGCATCATCCTCGGCATCGCCTACTGGATCGCCGGCGTGCCCTCGCCCGTCACGCTCGGCGTGCTCACCGGCGTCATGGCGCTCATTCCAGGCGGTGCGCCGCTCTCCTTTACGCTGGTGTCGATCTATCTGGTCGCCAGCGGCTCGCCCGCCCACGGGCTGGCGCTGTTCGTCTGGGGTTCGGTGGAACTCTTCATCGTCGACAAGACCATTCGCCCGAAACTCGTCGGCGGGCCGATCAAGCTGCCCTTCCTGCCCACCTTTTTCGGCCTCGTCGGCGGCGTCAAGACCATGGGCTTCCTCGGCCTCTTCATCGGCCCGGTGCTGATGGCGCTCCTGGTCGCGATCTGGCGCGAATGGGTACGTGAGGTGGAAATCTCCGCCGCCGCCAGCGCCGAGGCTCCGCCGCCACCGCCCTCGCAGGAAGACGCCATTGATGAGGTTGCCGCGCTCGAAGACAATAGCGAGGAAACGACGGCGTTTCGGAAAGCGGCGTTTTGATCGTTGAAGCCTGCGGGCGGACGCCTCGACGCTGGTGCCTATAGATAGTCCTTAAACCGCGCATCCGTCATGCTCGGGCCTGTCCCGAGCGCCTGCTACCGATTGATTCTACGATACGTGATTAGCTTCCCGGCACGGGGCCGAGAATGACGTATAGGATGCGGCAAGCTCGCGGCAAACTCGCGCCTTAGCTTAAAGCACCTTCTCCATGAACAGGCTGAGTGGATCCGGCCTGTAGGGCGCAAAGGCCTCGATCTCCACAAACCCCGCCTTGCGGTAAAGACCGATCGCCTCCGGCTGGCTGATGCCGGTTTCGAGACGGATGGCGGAAAGGCCAAGCTCGGCACCGCGCGCGACAAGCGTATCCATGATCAGCTTGCCGATCCGCAATCCCCGCGCTTCGGGATCGACGAACATGCGCTTGATCTCCGCCGTGCCGTCACCCGCCTCCACCAGCGCGCCGCAGCCGACGACGCGGCCATCGTGCCGGGCCACGAAAAACGAGACATTGTCCTGCTCAAGCGCGCCGATATCGACCAGATGATTACTCTCTGCGGGATAAAGCGAGGCCATATAGGCGTTGGAAAGGTCGATGAGGCGCAGAACCGCATCCTGCCGGGGTGTTTCAAGCTTGATTTCGGTGGCCAATGCGATGCCTGCCTTCTCTATAAAATGCGTATTTCGTCGTAATGTCACTGCAATCGGGATAGATGAGTTTCTAGAGCATAAATCCCGACAGAGGCAACACACACCATGAAAACAGCCCTCGTTCTCATGACCTTCCTTGGCTGCGACGACAGCGCCACCGATTGCCATTACCTCGCGACCTCGCAGCAGCGCTGGACGAGCATCGAACTGTGCGACGCCGTGTCGGAAAAGGAGCTGGAGCGTTACGCCAACGCGCCTTACCCAGTAGTGGTAGCCGTGTGCCAGACACCGGGCGAGCAGACCCCGCAGACGGCGGGCGCGCAACCTCCCGCCTCGGCACCGCAGGCAACGGCGACTGTTACGCCGAAGGAGGAGGAAAGCCTCACCAAACAGGCAATCAGCCGCGTCAGCCGTATCCTGCCTTCCACCGAAGGCATAAAGCATCTTTTGGGGACACCGGTGAGGATGGTTGAAAACAGCTATTCGTGGATCGCCAAGCGATTCGATAAGTGATTGCGGGATCACCGCTTACCTGGAAACATCGCAGCGGCGTCTTGTAAAACCCCTCGGGGCTTACGCCGCCTCAACCGTCAGCGCTTCCGCATAATACCGCGCCTTCTGCCGCTCTTCGGCGATGGAGAGCTTGCGCACGGCATGCAGCAGTTCGAACAGCGTTTCGGAACCGTTGACGTCACGGAAATGCGCCAGCAGTTCCGCCGAGACGGAGGCCGCCACATCAGAGAGCTGCGAGCGGGCGGCACGGCGCCACATCAGCGTCGCCTCGATGAAGACGTCGACAACATCGCCGAAGAGACCGACCGACTGGAACAGCGCCTTCAACGCATGCGGCCGCCCCGTCGCCAGAATGGCGCGCACCTTGCGGTCATCGAGACCGGAGAGATTGACCATGGCCGCCGTGAAGAATTCCAGCCGGCCCGAACAGACGGCATGGATGAGCAGCGCCGGCGTCAGCTCCAGCCGCTGGCGCAGATGCTCCACCAGCGCCGGCAGCTCCAGCGAGGAAACGCTGGCGGCGATAAGGATGGTGGCGGAATCTTCCGCCTCGCGGAAAAGACTGTCGGCGCGGTTGCGCGCGATCATTGCGTGAACCAGCGCGGAGCCTGCGAGAGCTTCGCTGATGCGGCCCATCAACAGGTGACGCGCATCGGCGGGCAGCGCCTCGCGGCGAAGCAGGAGGTCGCGAATATCGGCGTCCGAACCATGGCGCTCGGCGATGCGCCTGAGCGAAAACGGCGTGATGAAGGCATCGTCGTTTTCGAGCAGGATGATGGTTTCCGGCAGGTCGCCCACTTCGGCAAGCGCTGCGCAGACACCGCGCGGCAGGCCCGGCCTTGCGGCGATGAGGGAGCGCGTCAGGCTTTCTCCACGCCCGGCGAGATCGACCAGATCGGCCTCACCGAGAACCGGCGAACGGGCAATGACGGTGCAGGCAATTTCGGGCTGGTCTTCGGCGAGTGAAACGAGAATGGCGCGCGGTGCGTCATGGGCATCCGCCAGCGCTTCGGCAAGCGCCAGCCGCACACGCGGCGAAGGATCGTCGAGCAGATAGGTCATCGCCATATAGGCGGCATCGCGGTTCTCGCGCGCCATGTCGGACTGAAGATAGGCACGGCCGAGAGCATTGGCGGCTTTCGCCCGCTCGGTCGAGCCAGCCTTTTCAGACCAGCGAAGAAATGCCTGTACGATCACCTGAGCCTCGAAAACATTCGCAACAATGGATGGCGGCATCATCGCCGCCACCATGTATAAAACTCTAGGCGCAAATGGTTTACGTTTGGTTCACCATAAAAATTAACCGTAGCCGAAGACGGACTATATTTACGGCGCAGTAGAGGGGCGCTGCAGCTGGAATACATCGCTGCCGCCATCGCAGTAATCCATATAGCCCATGCGCGCCACGGGTCGCGACAGCCCCATATCGATGCGCCCGTCGCGAATGATCGTTTCATCGATATGGATCGCCATGACCTGTCCGATCACCATCCACGAATCCGCCGGCTGACCGTCAACGTCCTTAAGCTGCTGTATCTGGGTCACGCGGCACTCCAGAACCGCCAGCGCCTCGCCCACGAAAGGCGCATCCACCACCCGCCCATCGACGGCGGTGAGACCGGCAAGGGCGAACTCGTCGACATCATAGCCAACGGGTGCAGAAGACGCATTCATCCGGTCCACCAGATGGCGGCTGACGAGATTGGCGGTGAAGACGCCGGTTTCCTCGACATTGCGCAGGCTGTCCTTCCTGCCGCTGGAGGAGAACATCACAAGCTTTGGCCGGTCTGAAATCGCATTGAAGAAGGAATAGGGCGAGAGGTTGAGGGAACCGTCCCTGCCCTTCGAACCGATCCAGCCGATCGGACGCGGCGCGACGATGGCCTTGAACGGATCGTGCGGCAGGCCGTGCTGATTGGTGTCCGTGGTGTAGAACATCAAACGTCCCCGACCCAGGTGACGACATCGGCAAGCTCCGGCCGCGGCCGCTCCACCGGTGGGAATGTCGTCGAGCCGACATGAATGAACCCGGCCACCTTCTCTTCCGCGCCGACCTCGATTTCCGCCAGAAATGCGGAATCGAAAGCCAACCATTCGGTCAGCCAGTTCGCTGCAAAACCGCTGGCATTGGCGGCGAAGATGAGGTTGAGGCACACAGCACCGGCGGACATGACCTGTTCCCATTCCGGAATCTTGAAATGCGGCTTTGCAGTGCTGATGACGGCGATAACGACGGGCGCGCGGGTGAAACGCGTGCGTTCCGCTTCCTGCTGCTGCAGGTCCAGTTCCGGGTTCTTTTCAAGCGCGATCCTCAGCGCCGTCTCACCGAGACGCACGCGCTCCTCGCCGCGATAGACGACGAAACGCCAGGGGGCGAGCTTGCCATGGTCAGGCACGCGCACGGCAAGGCGCAAGATGTCCTCGATTTGCCCCTTCGAAGGCCCCGGCTCGGCAAGTTGCAGGGCCGGCGTGGAACGGCGAACCTTGAGATAATCGAGGAGCTTGATATCATTTGTCATGATCAAAAATCTTCCATTCTGCTGTCATCGCAAAAACATGGGCCTTGAAATAGCCACGGCATTGGTTTTGAAGTGATCCGGGAAAATCAAGAAGTCAATCGGTATCGAAAATGTCGGCAATCAAAATCGCGGCACGTCTGACCATTGCATGTGCCGTGCTTGGCCTTTTATCGCAAGCCGCTTTTTCGCAGGATGCCTTCAAAGACTTCAAGCAGCTCGGCGGCACGCCGAAAATGCCGAAGCTTAACGCTTTCACCGCCCCTTCCGCACCCAACGCCCCGGAAAGCACCGCCCGCGATATCAACATGGAAGCCAAGCTGACCAGCGAAGGCGAAGCGGTGAAGGAAGGCCTGTCCTGGCGCGTCTTCAGCCCCATTCCCGCCGCGGACGGCAAGTTGCCGATGCTGGCAAGTTCGGAAGGCGGCTCGGCGGAATTCCATCTGGTGCCGGGCGAATATTTCGTCAACGTCGCCTTCGGCCGTGCGGGCGTCACCAAGAAACTCAATGTCCCAACCTCCGGCAATGTGCAGAAACAGGTGCTGATTCTCGATGCCGGCGGCTTCGTGCTGAATGCGGTTGCGGGTTCCGACAAGCAGATTTCGGGCAACCAGCTCAAATTTTCCGTCTATTCGTCAGACGCCCGCCCCGATGGCGAGCGCGGCCTCGTCATGGCCGATATCAAGCCCAACACCATCGTGCGCCTGAATGCCGGCACCTATCACGTGGTTTCCGAATATGGCAACGTCAACGCGGTGGTGCGCGCCGATATTCAGGTGGAAGCCGGCAAGCTGACGGAAGCGACGCTCCAGCATCAGGCGGCGCAGATCACCCTCAAGCTCGTTTCCGAAGAAGGCGGCGAGGCCATTGCCGATACGGCCTGGTCCGTGCTGAACGGCGGCGGCGACGTGGTGAACGAAAGCGTCAGCGCCTTTTCGACCATGGTGCTGGCGGAAGGCGAATATACCGCCATCGCCCGCAACAAGGACAAGGTCTTCCAGCGCAACTTCAAAGTGACCTCCGGTCGGGATTCGGATGTGGAAGTGCTGATGAAGGATCAGGCGCCGGAAGATATGACCGGGGATTTCGAGTAGGTTCGATTGAACTAATCGCGAGGCCAGCGGCAAGACCCAAAAACCTCTCCTCCGTCATGCCGGACTTGATCCGGCATCCAGCCACGGCGCGTATGCGCCGTGAGGGACGAGTCTTTCGCGATCAAGGACTTGATCGCGCTGGACCCCGGATCTAGTCCGGGGTGACGGAATGCGGATGCCCCGCTTCTGCCAATCATACCGCTGCTGAGCACATTGCCCCACAAACAAAAACGGCCCCCGAAGGGGCCGTTGTCATTTCTCACGCAACCTGCTTCTTCGCCGCAAGCTTGCGCTTCACATCCGGCGGCGTCGCCTCGTCCACGAGGCTCGTAATCGCATCTTCCAGCGACATCGGCGTCTGGTTCTGCGAACCGAGACGGCGGATGTTGACGGTGCGCTCTTCCGCCTCTTTCCGTCCGCAGACGATGATGACCGGAACCTTGGTCACCGAATGCTCACGGACCTTGTAGTTGATCTTCTCGTTGCGGAAGTCGGTCTCGACCGCCATGCCCGCCTCGCGCAGCGCTTCGGCAACCTCACGGCCGTAATCATCGGCATCAGAGGTGATCGTCGCAACCACGACCTGAAGCGGCGCGAACCACAGCGGCATATGGCCGGCGAAGTTCTCGATGAGAATGCCGAGGAAACGCTCCATCGAGCCGCAGATGGCGCGATGGATCATCACCGGCTGCGTCTTTTCGGAGTTCTGGTCGATATAGAAGGCGCCGAAACGTTCCGGCAGGTTGAAGTCCACCTGCGTCGTGCCGCACTGCCATTCACGGCCGATGGCGTCCTTCAGCGTATATTCGAACTTCGGCCCGTAGAAAGCGCCCTCACCCGGCAGGATGCCGGTCTTGATGCGGCCTTCGGACTGCTCCTCGATAGTCTTCAGAACATCCATCATCACGCTTTCGGCGCGATCCCAGAGGTCGTCGGAACCGACGCGCTTTTCAGGGCGCGTAGAGAGCTTGACGACGACTTCGCTGAAACCGAAATCCTCGTAGACGGAGAGGATCAGGTCGTTGATGCGCAGGCATTCCGCCGCCATCTGCTCTTCCGTGCAGAAGACATGCGCATCGTCCTGCGTGAAGCCGCGAACGCGCATCAGTCCATGCAGCGCGCCCGAAGCTTCGTAACGATGCACGGTGCCGAATTCCGCAAGGCGGACGGGCATTTCGCGGTAAGACTTCAAGCCATGCTTGAAGATCTGCACGTGACCCGGGCAGTTCATCGGTTTCAAGGCGAACACGCGCTGATCGGCTTCCTCGTCATCGGGATGGGTAAAGGCATGGGCGGATTTCACCGCGAACATGTTTTCCTGATACCAGCCCCAGTGACCGGAGGTTTCCCACAGCGATTTGTCCAGCACCTGCGGCGCATTGACTTCCTGATAAGTATTGGCGAGCCGGCGGCGCATATAGGCCGTCAGCGTCTGGAACATGCGCCAGCCCTTACCGTGCCAGAACACGACGCCCGGGCCTTCTTCCTGGAAATGGAACAGGTCCATTTCGCGGCCGAGACGGCGGTGGTCGCGCTTTTCGGCTTCCGCCAGCACGTGGAGATAATTGTCCAGCTCTTCCTGCGTCGCCCAGGCGGTGCCATAGATGCGCGACAGCATCGCATTGTTGCTGTCACCGCGCCAATAGGCTCCGGCCACCTTCATCAGCTTGAAGGCCGTGCCGATCTGCCCCGTGGAGGCCATATGCGGCCCACGGCAGAGATCGAACCAGTCGCCCTGATAATAAATCTTCAGGTCCTGACCTTCAGGAATGGCGTCGACCAGCTCGACCTTGTAGTTCTCGCCCTTGGCGGCGAAGACTTCCTTGGCCTTTTCGCGCGACCAGATTTCGCGGGTAAACGGCTTGTTGCGCAGAATGATTTCCTTCATGCGCTTTTCGATCTTCGGCAGATCTTCCGGCGTGAAGGGCTCGTTCTTGGCGAAGTCGTAATAGAAGCCGTTCTCGATGACAGGGCCGATCGTCACCTGCGTGCCGGGCCAAAGCTCCTGCACGGCCTCAGCCATGACGTGGGCGGCATCGTGGCGGATGAGTTCCAGCGCACGACCGTCTTCACGCGTGACGATCTCGATTTTGCCATCGGTGATGGTCTCGGACAAATCGCGCACGGTGCCATCAAGCGCAATGGCGACGGCCTTCTTGGCAAGCGATTTGGAAATGGATTCGGCGACCTCGCGGCCGGTCGTACCGGCGGGGTAGCTGCGCACGGATCCATCGGGAAATGTAAGGGAAATGGGTTCAGACATCGTCTAGTGCTCCTGTCCAGTCCCGCCAACGAATGCGGGTGGTGTTGGAATAATGATTTGCCCGCGACAAGCGGACAGGCAGGCTGATAAAGGCTTTTGCCATTGCAGTCAAAGGCGAAGGATAGCTCAGCGAAGCATTTGCGCGAGACCATTGACCGTATTGGCGTTACGGGTCGTGCCGATACCGAGCCTTTTGGTGGTCAGCACGGAAAGCAGCCTGCTCTCGCTCGGCTTGCCGCAAAAATCGATCCATAGATCGCCGCCGGCGAGAGCGATCTTTTCCCTCCCGCGGTATTTCTCCAGCAATTCGAGGACGCCGTTGTCCAGCGGCGCCCGCATCACCCGAACGCAGACATCCGGCGGATTGCCCTGGGCGAAGGGATTGTCCGCCGCCAGTTTCAGCCAGTCGCCGCCCGAACGAACGAGAATATCGACATGTTTGCCGAAGCGGTCTTCGAAGGCGCGCTCCAGCCTGTCCTCAATCTCACGAACAGGTGCCGCCCCGGCGCGAAAAACCAGATTTCCAGTCGCGACCAGCGTTCTGCATTCGGTAAATCCCAGCTCTTCCGCCAAGGCCCTGAGATCGGCCATGACGAGCCGCTTGCCCGCGCCGAGCACGATGCTGTGCAGCAGGGCCACATAGTCATTCATCGATGCAGGCTCCAGTAACGCCACGGCATCCACCAGCGCCTGCCGCCATCGAGCACTTCCGGCACCGGGTCCAGCCCGCTGGTTCCGCCCGGCCCGCAGCGCGCGACGCGAAACAGCGTCATCCATCCGCCGGCCCAAAGCCCGTGTCGCGCAATGGCTTCATAGCCATATTCGGAACAGGTAGGGATATGGCGGCAGGAATTTCCGATGAAGCCGGAAAGCGTCAGCTGATAAAGCCGGATGAAACCGACGCCCAGAAGCCGCCCCGGCGTCTTGGCGAAGCTACCCGTCCAGTTGCGGGATCGGCCCGCTTTTTCCGCCGTCTGCTGATGCCGGCAGCCCGGTTCGCCGCACATCGCCTAACCCGCGGCGTTGAGAGCCGGCCGCCCCTCGATCTGGTCGAGCGCATCGACCACCGCTTCGAAGGTCAGCATGGTGGAGGCGTGGCGGGCCTTGAAATCGCGGACGGGCTGAAGCACCCGCATATCCTCGAAACGGCCCGTCGGCCCCTCGCCGTCCTGTTTCAGCATGGCGAGCATGTCTTCCCGCGCCTGCCGGATTTCGCCGCTGGAAGCCCCGATGATGTGGTGCGCCATGATGGAGGCGGAGGCCTGGCCGAGCGCGCAGGCGCGAACCTCATGCGAAAACGCGGTCACGACGCCGCCTTCGACCTTCAGATAGACCTTGAGCTTGGAGCCGCACAGCCGGGAGTGTTTCTCGGCGCTGGCGTCGGCATCCTCAAGAACGCCGATGAGCGGAATATTCCCGGCAAAGTCCAGAATGCGATTATTGTAGATATCGTCCATCGTCGGTGCCCGGCGCGCTCAAGATTGCCCAAAAACAGGACAGGTCAAATTTTTCAAACACAGCGTTTGTCGCAGTGAAGCTTTCCTGCCCTTCATTCTCATTATATGCTAACGAGCTTTCTGGACATCAAGCCGTGATGAAATTAACGGCTCCGATACCGAAATAACAGCATCGGTCTTGCCAAAATGCTGTAAAACAACCAGATAGCAGCAACTGCGAACAAGAGTTCGCGATGAAAAACGAATTCAGGTGCGGCCTTTACCCGCATCGGGAGAGACGGAATGGATGCGATCGTGAAGAATTTCCCCGGCGCTGGCGCAAAACCCGACGTGGCAGAAGCTCGCCCAAGCCAGGCCGAAGCGGAAGAAGCAGTGCGCGTTCTTCTGCGCTGGGCAGGAGAAAATCCCGCCCGCGAAGGACTTCTGGATACGCCGAAGCGCGTCGCCAAGGCCTATCGCGAGCTTTTTGCCGGTTATGAGCTGAACGTTCAGGACGTGCTCGGCACGACCTTCGAGGAAGTCGGCGGTTATGACGATGTTGTGCTGGTGCGCGACATCCCCTTCTTCTCCCATTGCGAACACCATATGGTGCCGATCGTCGGCAAGGCGCATGTCGCCTATCTTCCGGCGGGCCGCGTGCTCGGCCTGTCGAAGATCGCCCGCGTCGTCGAAATCTTCGGCCGACGCCTGCAGACGCAGGAAAACATGACCGCGCAGATCGCCAGATCGATCGAGGAAACCCTGAAACCGCGCGGCGTGGCCGTCATGATCGACGCCGAACATATGTGCATGTCCATGCGCGGCGTAAACAAGCAGGGGTCGACGACGCTGACCACCAGCTTTACCGGCACGTTCAAGAACGATCCGGCCGAACAGGTGCGCTTCATGACCATGGTGCGGAACCGCTAGGCGCCGGACCGAAGGCCGTAACGCGGTTTTCGGAAAATCCGATGCGCAAGAAAATCCAGAGTGGCGGAAACGATTCCCTTTATCCGCCGCTCCAATCGTTCCGCCAGTTGATTTTCCGGGGTTACCATGTCCATTCCCTTTCCATCCGCCCCTGCGGATAAGGAAGTGCTCGAAAACGCAGGTCTTTTTTCACCGAAATTCGACGCTCACGGCCTCGTCACCGCCGTTGTCACCGATGCCCGTGATGGCGAGCTGCTGATGGTCGCCCATATGAATGCGCAAGCCCTGTCGCTGACGCTGGAGACCGGCATCGCCCACTATTACAGCCGTTCGCGCGACAAGATCTGGAAGAAGGGCGAAACGTCAGGCAATCTGCAGACGGTGAAGGAATTCCGCACCGATTGCGATCAGGACGCCGTATGGCTGAAGGTCTCCGTCGCCGGCCATGACGCGACCTGCCACACCGGTCGCCGCTCCTGTTTTTATCGCACGGTCGAACTCTCCGAGGGCCAGGCGGTGACGAAGATCACCGACGATACCCGCCATTTCGATCCGGCGACCACCTATTCCGCAACTTGAACGGCCACCTTCCATCGGCCGCACCAATTTGCTACCAATATAGCGGGTTCCGGGGATAGGACGGAGCCTGACGGAACTGGCAGGGAGTGCGGTCATGTTGGGATGGGGAAATCGTCACAATCATCTTGCGGCAGGAAATCCCGAAGCCACCGGCAATGAGCCGCCCGTCACCCAGATCGTCGACAAACACCGGATAGCGCTCGCCCTTGGCGGCGGTGCGGCCCGCGGCTGGGCCCATATCGGCGTTCTGCGGGCGCTGGATGAGGCCGGCGTGAAGATCGGCATGATCGCCGGCACCTCGATCGGCGCACTGGTGGGCGGTTGTTATCTCGCCGGCAAGCTCGATGAGCTGGAGGAATTCGCCCGTTCGCTGACGATGCGCCGCATTGCCGGCCTGCTCGATCTGACAATCGGCGGCGGCGGCCTTTTTGGCGGCATGCGGCTGACGAAGCGCATGCAGGAGCATCTCGAAGGTCTGCGCGTCGAAGATCTCGACCATCCCTTCATTGCCGTCGCCACGGAGCTGCGCACCGGCCACGAGGTCTGGATCCATCAGGGCGACCTCGTCACCGCGCTGCGTTCATCCTATGCCCTGCCCGGCATTTTCGAACCCGTGCAGTGCAACGGCCGCACGCTGATTGACGGCGCGCTCGTCAATCCCGTGCCGGTTTCCGTCTGCCGCGCCTATGAGCAGGCGCTGGTCGTCGCGGTCAATCTGAATTACGACCTCTTCGGCCGCTCCGCCGTGGTCAAGCACGCCGCCTCGCCATCGCATGGCGGCGTAGCACCGGCTGTGGAAAGCCCGCCGCGTCCCGGCCTGCCGGGCGTCATGGTGCAGGCCTTCAACATCATCCAGGACCGGATTTCACGCTCGCGCCTGGCGGGCGATCCTCCCGACCTGATGATGCACCCCCGCATCAACGATATCGGCCTCTCGGAATTCCACCGCGCCAGCGAAGCCATCGACCGGGGATATGAGGAAACACGTTCCCGCATTCCGGAGCTTGAGCGCATGCAGCAGGCGTTCCGGCGCTAGCGCCCTGCTTTAAAGCACGAAACGGATAGATGAAACGCCCAGCCGTGGTGAGACCATGTATTGGTATATCTCAATCCTGCCCCCGACCGACGAAAACACACTGTACGACACGAATCGATTGATCGGGTTTCTGGAAGAACAACCTGAACTCAAACGCGCAAACGATGTCACCTTTGCGTCGGCGGAGGGTCAGCCGTGGATCGACATCACCATCGTGAAAGGAACGGCCGATGGCAACTGGTCAAGCAGCGGCGAATTGATTTCACAGTTCAATCGGGTTGAAATCGTCTGCGCCGATCATCCACAGCGAGACTTCTACGTGGAAATATCCACCAAAATAGCCGACTTTCTTCAGTGGCGATACGTGACGGAAGGCGATGTATGAGTCCCGGCCCGAGACTGAAGCTTTTCCAGCCATTGCACGCCGGGACACAAGATCATCCGGCAATATAGGCCTTGATGTGCTCCGCTTCGGCTTCGATCTCGCCAATCCGCGCCTTTACCACGTCACCGATGGAAATGATGCCGGCAAGGCGGCCGTTCTCTTCAACCGGCACATGCCTGAAGCGCCCGCCCGTCATGATTTCCATCAACTCATCGGTGGTGGAATTGTGATGACAGCGAATGACATTCTTGGTCATGGCCACCGACACGGATTGCTGGAGGGAAGCGGCACCCTGGCCCGCCACGGCCTTTACGAGATCGCGCTCCGTGAAAATGCCGAGAACGACGCCATCGCCATCGGTCACGACAACGGAACCGATCTTATGCGCGTGCAGCGTTCCCGCCGCCTCGCCGATGCTGACCTCAGGACCGACAGTCACGACGTCCCGGCCCTTGCGGTCGAGAAGATCCTTTACGAATGTTGGCATGCCTTCCTCCTCTTTTCAGCGATACGCAGCGCCGCAGTCTCCCCCGGCGGTTGCAAATCAGGGGATATGGTGCGCTGAGGTCGGCATGAATGCAATCCCGGATGGGACGCGCGAAAGCAAATTTGCGCCACGGCCGACAAGGAGCGTGATCGGCTCAGACCAGTCGTCGATCGAAAAGCCCGAAGAACAGGAAGCCGAGCAGAAAGCCGAAGACATGCGCATCCCAGGCGATTTCACCGCCGACATCGCCGAAAAGCGGCACGCCGACCGCGATCAGCACATTGCCGAACAGCCACATCAGCGTGAAGATCAGCACGGTGCGGTTGGAAAGCGCCCCAAGAATGCTCTGCCGCGGCATAAGATGGCCGAAGGAGGCGCTATATCCGCCACGTGCCGGGAAAGCGAAGCGACAGGCCGCCCCCATCAGCGCCGAAACGACACCGGACGCCCCGATCAGCACCGTCACATCGCCCCAGTTCAGCGCCGCATGGCCGAAGGCGGAAACGGCGGCGGAAATGCACCATAACAGCACGAAGCGCACTGTTCCGATCCGGCGCAGAACCGGCGCGCCGAAGGCCATCAGCCACAATCCGTTAAAGAGAATGTGCTCGATGCCGCCATGCAGGAAAGAATAGGTCACCGGCGTCCAGAGCCATTCCAGCCCCTGCTGGGAAAACGGCACCGCATAACGCAGCGGAATGAAGCCGAAGGTGAAGATGAACCAGCCATTGCCTTCCTCTGACAGAAGATAGGCGGGAACCACATAAGCGACGATCAGCGCGGCCAGAATGCCCACCAGCAGCGACGGCAGGTTGAAGACGGGATTGTTCGTGTCGTCTTTCGGCTCCGGCGTTTCCGAAACCGGCGGCTGTTCGCCGTCCCCGTAGGACATGATCCCATCCCTGTCTTGGTCGAATTTTGCGTTCCCCGAGCAATATAGGAAGCCCGAACGAAAAAAAAGCCGTCCCGCCTTTGAAGCGCGCGACGCCAGAACCGTAGCCGGTGAAGGCGCCGGGCCAGGGGCGGTCCGGCTTGCAGGCCCGCCGTAAATGAACAGGCGACGCCATCGAATTGTGCTGACGGAGCTTTCCCCGACATGGCCGTTCCGATGCCACGACCGCCGCCGTCATTCAATATCAACCCTTTGTTAACCTTAACAAATCCGCTTGGCACGAAAATCGCTACACCTCCAGATACAGACGTTCGGATGGACATGATGTCCCAAAAACGAACATGGAGAGATGCTATGAAGAGCATGGCCGGACTGGACATATATGCCTATTGGGATGAACTGCGCGGCAAGCGATCGGCCCCGCGGCGCGAGGACATCGATCCCGCAAAGCTGAAACATCACCTTGGCGATCTTTTTATCCTCACGGACAAGGGAGAGAACACCCCGTTCTTCCGCCTTGCCGGTACTCGTCTTTGCGACCTGTTCGGCCGGGAATTGCGGGATCGCCCGTTTTCGGAATTGTGGCAGCCGGCAAATGCCGTCTTCCCCTGCCGCGTCGCGCGCGGCATCCTGCACCACCAGTTGCCCGTGGTCTTCGATGTCGAAGCGGAGGACGGCTATGGCGCGGCACCGCTGGCGTTCGAAATGCTGCTCCTGCCGCTGCGCACCGATCCCGACGCCGCCCCAAGGTTGCTCGGGGCGCTGCTTGCGGAGCGGCCGAGACACGAATTCGCCGCGCCCATCCAGTGCCTGTCCATGAAAAGCAGCCGCCTGCTGCGCCTGGACATCGCGCCGGAAGGGTATCCGCTGAACAAGGGGGCCGAGGATACACCGCGCGCCGAAAGCTGCTGACGGACCTGTTCCAACGCTCTCCGCTCCTCCGGGAGAGGTCCGGCAGCACCGGAATTTCAAAAAAATACGTCAGAACTGTAACGATATTGCCGATCAGAAAAATTGTAGAGATTAAACAATACAGTCTGTTAACTCGCGCAGGGTAGAAACTTACCGTCATCATTCATTACAATTGCGCTGCCCATGTTTTCGTCCCGTTCGGTCAACACCGCCCAAATCCTGCGTCCGGTTGAGGAAGCTCATCTCGACGACGCCGTCCGCGTGTCCTTCACCGGCCGCCTGATGTTGCCCGACCATGAAGAATATGATTGCACCGCGACCGAGATGACCGCCGAAAGAGCGCAGTTCACCTGCTCGGGCATTGCCCGCCACGGCGACCGCGTCATCGCCTATCTCCAGCATATCGGCCGCATCGAAGGCACGGTGACATCGCTCACCGCATCGGGCTTCCTCATCGCCATCAACGCGCCGGAGCGCAAGCGAGAAAAACTCGCCGCGCAGCTCGCCTGGATCGCCAAGCGTCAATTGCTCGGACTGCCGGAAGACCGTCGCCACGATCGCCTGACGCCGCGCAATGCGAGAGCCCAGCTCGTTCTGGAAGACGGCGTGCTCGTCGCCTGCCGGCTGATCGACCTTTCCCTGTCGGGCGCGGCAATCGAGATCGAAAACCGGCCGCCGCTCGGAAGCCGGGTCCAGCTCGGCAAGAACATGAGCGGCAAGATCGTGCGCCACTTCATGGAGGGCGTCGCCGTCGAATTCGACCGCGTCCAGTCGCCCGACGCACTGATCGAATTTCTCTAAGCAGTTCCACCCGGACACGGCAGGTTTTACGCCTGCAAGAATGCCTGCGGCATTTTTGGCGCGTTTTGCGCTCGCCCCAATCGCATCATTGCGAAGATTCCCGGATGGCGTCTTGGCAAGCTGTGCCCTGTCTTCCGCCATATCGGGTTCACCAGCCGCTCCTGGCGTCAGGTGCTTTATTCTCACTTCTCGCTACCGAACTTCCATTTTCATGCCCTGACGCCTAGGCATGCGGCGGGCTGTCCTGGATCCACCATAGTCGGTAAAGAGGATGGGCGCGGCGGAACATGTTGCGCCCTTGGCCAGATCATCAACGGCACGAAAATCGCTCCGCAAAACTTTTTCCAGAAAAAATGCGTTTTTTTTGAAGTTTTTTTGTCGCTTTTTCCGGCCTGTCCCAGCCTGAAACAGCCATCCCAAAACGGGAAATCCACCTCTTCGCCACGCGCCGCAAGCCAGCCGCGCGCAACCACGAAAGCCGCAGGACGCGGAAAACCGCTGTCAATACAGTAGTCTAGATGGCTACCAAAAGCCTAAAGCCAGGATGCGTAAAATTGTAATAAAATTTGCTTCAAACACGCATAAAAACTAGTTCGAATACAGTTCAAAACAACGGCTAATTTGCTGAAATTTAAGCTCAAATTGCGCTTCGCAAATTTCCGCCGGGTCAAAATATACCTGCGAATGTCTCCTCACCACGGGGAGACAAGCAATGAACAAGAACAACCGTTTCGTTTTCACTCTGATCGCATTCATCGTCAGCGCCTTCGCGCATCAGGCAAGCGCCTCGCCGGCCGCCGTCATGCGCGTCATCGGCAAGGCCAATCCGCCGATCGGCCACTATGAATTCTGCCAGACCTATCAGAGCGAATGCCAGCCAACCTCGCTGGACAACGGCCCGATGAAGCTGACCGAAGAGCGCTGGAAGACGATGCTCGACGTCAACTACACCGTCAACACCACCATCACGCCGATGACCGACATGGAAATCTATGGCGTCGAAGAACGCTGGGCCTATCCCACCACGGTCGGCGATTGCGAAGACTTCGTGCTCCTGAAGCGCAAGATGCTGATGAACAAGGGCTTCTCCGCCTCCAACCTCTTGATCACCGTGGTTCTGCAGCCGAATGGTGAAGGCCATGCCGTTCTGACCGTCCGCACCGATCGTGGCGATTTCGTTCTCGACAACATGCGCAACAAGGTCATGAACTGGTCGGAAACCGAATATACCTACCTGAAGCGCCAGGACACCGCCAATCCCGGCCGCTGGGTCAAAATTCAGGATGGCCGCGCCACCAATGCGGTCGGCGGCATCAACTAACCGCACGACCGACCCGTCTCCCCAAATGAAAAAGCCGGCTCCGAAAGGATGCCGGCTTTTTCATATTCAAATCCGTTAAGCGTCAGAGCAGCCCAAGCTCCGCCAGTTCCCGCCTGAGATCGGAAGGCATATCCTCGCCGCCCGTGCCGCCGCCGAAATCGCGGGGCGCCTCGTCGTCCTTCAGGTAACGCCAGCCCTGAAACGGGCGCTTCGGCGCAGGTGAGGTTTCGATGACCTCCGGGCCGAGAATGAGATCGCAGCGGGAGATACCGTCTTCGCCCTTGAAGGAGCGGATATCGAGAAGTTTCTGCCGCGCCTGAACCTGCCCCTTGATGACCCAGTAGAGCGAACCGCCCTCGAGCAATTCCTCGACACGTTTCGGGATCATGCGGGTGGTGTGGACGCTATGCGGCTCGAGGCCCGCGGCAATTGCAGTCAGAGCACGATGCGCGACCCAGTCTCTCAAGTCCTGGATTGAATCCGCGCCGACGCAAAGTTTGATGAGATGTAAAGGCATGGTTCTATCAATGCCTTTTTGCGGCGGGCGTCAAGCATGGCAACCATGCCTGACGCCCTGCCCGCTCAGCACTCCACAACGTTCACGGCAAGGCCGCCGGTGGAAGTTTCCTTGTATTTCTCGCTCATGTCGTTGCCGGTCTGGCGCATGGTCTCGATACAGGCATCGAGCGGCACGAAATGCTGGCCGTCGCCCTTCAGCGCCAGCGAGGCCGCCGTCACCGCTTTCACCGCTCCCATGGCATTACGTTCGATGCACGGCACCTGCACAAGCCCGGCAATCGGATCGCAGGTCATGCCGAGATGATGCTCGAGCGCGATCTCGGCGGCATTTTCCACCTGTTCCGGCGATCCGCCCATAACCGCGGCAAGGCCTGCCGCCGCCATGGCGGAAGCCGAGCCCACCTCGCCCTGACAGCCCACTTCCGCGCCTGAAATCGAGGCATTGTGCTTGATGATGCCGCCGATGGCGGCCGCCGTCAGCAAAAAGTCGCGCACGTCATCGACGCTCGCATCCTCATGGAAATGCCGGAAATATCTGACGGTGGCCGGAACGACGCCTGCCGCACCGTTGGTCGGCGCGGTCACCACGCGGCCGCCGGCGGCGTTTTCCTCGTTCACCGCCATGGCGTAGACGCTCAACCAGTCATTGGCCATGACGGGGTTCAGCCGGTTGCTGCGCCATTCCGCATTCAGCTTCTCGTAAATGGAACGGGCGCGGCGGCGCACCTTCAGGCCGCCAGGCATGATGCCGTCCACTTTCAGACCGCGCTCGATACAGCCGTTCATCGCTTCCCAGATCTGGTCGAGACGCTCGTTCAGCTCCTCGCGGGAAACCACCGTCTCCTCGTTGGCCCGCTTCATCTGGGCGATGGTGCGGCCGGAACGGGCCGCCATATCCAGCATCTCCCGCGCGGTGGCGAAGGGATAAGGCACGCGCGGACCGTTATCGATGGTCTTGCCGCGCTGCTTGATCGCCTCCAGCTCCGTATCGGTCACGACGAACCCGCCGCCGACGGAATAATAGATGCGCTTGATGAGCAGCCTGCCCTGATTGTCGAAGGCGGAAAAGGTCATGCCGTTGGCATGGCCTGGCAGCGGGTTCTTCTTGTCGAAGACCAGATCTTCGGCCGGGCGGAACACATAGGACGGATGGCCGGGCGGCGTCACGGCGCCGGCCTTTTCCACCGTCTCGATGATGGCGTCCATCGCATCGGGGTCGACAATATCCGGCCGTTCGCCGGTGAGGCCGAGAATGACGGCACGCCCGGTACCGTGGCCGATGCCGGTAAAGGCGAGAGAGCCATGCAGGCTGACCTTCAGTTGCGCAACGGCCGCACCTGCCGGCCGCGGCCACTCATCGCTGAGGATCAGCGCCAGAAAGCGGTTGGCTGCCGTCATCGGCCCCATCGTATGGGAGCTCGAAGGACCGATACCGATCTTGAAGACGTCAAAGACCGAAAGAAACATGAAGTTCGCCTTGAATAAGAATGGATTCCACCACCATCATATCCAAAGCCGAAACGGATCGCCACAAAAGAGCGTCAGCGGTTTGCGCAGCTGCGACATAATTGCCTTCAAACGAAAACAGCACGGTTTCCAAAGGAAAACCGCGCCGTTTCAAAACCCGTCATTCAGGAGAGATGCTTATGGGCTGCCAAAAATGTACGTCAATGCGAGAAAAGCGGCAAAGCCTGCAAGTGCGCGCAAGGTGACGCCCCAGCAGGATTTCTGAGCGGTTTCTTCCATGATTACTCCAGCTATTCACTCTCCGGGGGATCTTCAAGACCCGGCCCGTTGAGGCAAGCATTTATTAAAATCCGGCGGCGAAGGCAAATGCAAAAAGCGGCTAAATGAAGGCGTTTTCGACAGGCTGCCATTCGCCCCGTGCATAGGTATGTGAAAAAACAAGGTGTTAGCGTGAGGCCCGCATAAGCGCCATTTTGGGCTTCGCCGCAATTTAGGCTAAAGTGTAACCGTTATTTAAAGCTTTCCTACAAACACCTGTTGAAAACCTTGGCCGCCGACACGGCAAAGTCGAATTTATTCCACAGTCGCCGCGCCTTGAAAGCACAACACCTCTGCTTTATCGACGACGGATAACGACAACGGGACTCATTTCATGCAGCAGGCATCCTCTTTTCCCGATCGCGAAACGGTCGCTTCGAAACTGACTTCGCTTGCAAGCGAGGACAAGGCATGGGTGTCGTTGCTGATGGAAAACGCCTTGCAGGATGAAAACCTGCTGGCCGGCCTCAATCTATATCTCGACCAGCAGGCCAGTGCCCGCTTCCTCAACAGCCTGAAACTGGAAGCCGCTGGTGAATGGCTCGGCACCAACGCCCCTGCCCGCCTGCAGATTCGCCTCGCGGAAACAGCCAAAACCAGCCAGCACCCCGCTTATCTGGCCTTCCGCAAAGGGTTGACGGCATCCGCGGGTCTTGAAAAAGCCTATCCCAAAGCGCCGATCTGATCTTCCGGCTGGAGCATGGGAGCGGCATTTCGGGCGAAAACCTGCTCTAGCTGTTAGCTTTCAGAAGGTTGTCCATTGGCAACGGACCGGAGGTGCGTGGGGCTCTACCCCCCTCTGTCCTGCCGGACATCTCCCCCTCAAGGGGGGAGATCGGCAAGCGGCATTGTCACCGCTTCATTCGCCGACGTTGAGATGGGCGAGACCTTGCCGCAGATCGATCTCCCCCCTTGAGGGGGAGATGTCCGGCAGGACAGAGGGGGGTAAAGCCCCACACACCCTTGACCCGTTGCCAATGGACAACTTCCTGAAAGCGAACACCTAATCCGGCACCCTGTCGACAACGGCGATGATCGGCCCCATCGGAAACAGCGAGTCCCGCCTTTTCATCGCGGGAATATCGACGCTGGATATGGTGCCGTCGAGATAGAGCGCATTCGGCGCGTCCAGCACATCCCTGAACAGCGTGGCGAAATCGTAAAAGCGCACGGTATTTTCCGAAATGGCGAAATGCACCATGCCATCGCGGGAAACGCCGACGCCGTTGCGCCGCTTCAGGCTGTCGCTATCGGGCAGAAAGCGCGGATGCAGTTTGCCATCGATGACGAGCATCGGCCCGGATTGCGTGGCGAAGTCCGGTTTCACGCCGGCCGCCAGATAGGCCTGCGTTTCCAGCACGCCGGCCGCAGTCCCCTTCAGATAAAACACGCCATTGGGCAGAAGATGAAAATTGCCCCAGCCGCCGCCGGTGCTGATCGGCGAGCGTTCGATGCCATTTTCGATAAAGAGCCCGACGGGGGAATAGTCCGAATGGTACATGCCGCCATTCATGGCAAAGACGCTGAACATGTGCTGCCGCCACAGCGCCGAGGAGAGAGCGGCAAAGGAGCCATATCCCTGGCCGGAGACATGATCGCGGTCGTAAATACGGATGGTGCTTTTTGCCGGATCGAAACTGCAGACGGTATAACGACCGCCCGCATGGTCCATGATCCTGCAGAAATCCGCCTGCCCGCCGGCCTGAGCCGAAAACGGCAACAGCAATGGCAACAGTAGCTTGGCCAGTCTTTTCATCGATCCGTTCATGCCCGCCCCGTGATTCTCGTTCGGGCACATTCGCAGGAAAATTCGGACAAAGAAAAGGCGTCACCCGTGTTTCAGGATGACGCCGGACCTTTAAGGGGAGATGTCGTCAGCGACGTGCGGCGCGGTCCACATTGCGGCCGGCATCCTGCGTCGCGTCGACGGCGTTCGCCGTGTCCCGACCCATGCCGCGAATGGTGTTACCGCAGGAGCTCAGGGTGACAACGGTCAACAAAGCCACGAAAACGGTCGAAAGAATGCGTGTGATCATGTGAAACTACTCCCCTATGACTTGCCGTCCAAAGGCAAGTACCGATGTGATATGCGTCACAATAACGTGAGTCCCAAAAATCCGTTCCAGCGGCATTTCAAAAAATCCTGTCGATGAAAATTAACATGGTTTTGAAGTTCACGCG
Source organism: Agrobacterium sp. P15N1-A (assembly GCF_044626815.1). Lineage (NCBI taxonomy): Bacteria > Pseudomonadati > Pseudomonadota > Alphaproteobacteria > Hyphomicrobiales > Rhizobiaceae > Agrobacterium > Agrobacterium sp. P15N1-A. The sequence goes on from NZ_JBIUPF010000002.1 coordinate 36,778, forward strand.
TGAAACTCGGCGTCTGGATCATGGCTTAGGAAAATCCCGTGGGTGATATGACTGACATCAACAATCGGCTTCTGGTGATGACGGCGGGCGGGGTGAACCCCAATGTCATGATCAATGCGCTGGCGGCCCGATTTCCCGACATCCATGTTTTCATGGAGCAGCCGGAAAGCAAGTCGGTCATTCTCAGGCGGCGCGCGCGAAGGCTCGGCTGGATAGTCGCTGCGGGCCAGATGGCGACGATGATCGCCTCGCGGCTCGGCAAACGCTTCACGGTTCGCAGAAGCGAGGCGATCATCGCCGAACACGGCCTTTCTCCCGATCTCCATCACAGCCTCCCCGTCACCCAATTCGCCTCGCTCAACGATGAGGAATGCCGCAAGGCCGCCAGTCTGCTGAAACCGGCGGCGATCTTCACCATTTCCTGCCGCCTGCTGACGCCGACCACGCTTCAGGCCCTGCAATGCCCGGTCATCAATTTCCACGCCGGCATCAACCCCGCCTATCGTGGGCAGATGGGCGGATACTGGGCGCTGGTGGAAAAAGACCGCGGCAATTTCGGCGCGACCGTGCATCTGGTCGACAAGGGCGTGGATACCGGCGCCACGCTCTACGAGAAGCGGCTGAAACCGTCCCCTTCCGACACGATCGCCACCTATCCGCTGCTTTTGACCGCCGCTTCGGTGGATATCGCCGTCAGCGCCATCGAGGACGCCCTTTCCGGCAGCCTTGCGCCGCAGCCGCCCTCACCCGGCAAATCGGTACTGCGCTTCCCGCCGACCATCTGGACATGGCTTTGGAACGGCCTGACGAAACGGATCTGGTGAAGCCGCGCGTCAGGGATTGGGGACGAGCTTCGTCGCAGATGCAAGCCTGTCTTGCCGCAACAGGCACAGACTTCGCCGCAAAATAGGTGCATGATAATAAAAAGGATCACGCACAAATTGCCCGATATTTCCGTCGCTTCCATCATTCCCGCCTCCATCGAAGCCTCGCCCGCGCAGGTGCTTGGCTCGACCGACCTTGCCGGTCTCTTTCCGCAGGGTGTGCGCGTCTATCTCACCGACACTGGAGCGGCCTCGCAGGAAAGGGTCGTCGAAGCCGCAGGACATTTGCGCGACCTCGGTTACGAGCCGGTGCCGCATCTTGCAGCGCGGCGCATCCCCTCCCGCGCAGCGTTTGAGGAACAGGTAAAACGGCTTGCCGGAGAAGCGGGCGTAACCGATGTTCTGGTTGTCGGCGGCGGCGTCGACCGGCCGGTCGGTCCCTTCGCATCCAGCATGGACATGCTGTCCACCGGCATTTTCGACCGTTGCGGCATAAGACAGATCGCCATCGCCGGCCACCCGGAAGGCAGCCCCGACTTCAACGACGACACGGCGATGGCCGCACTCAGGCTGAAACGTGATTTTGCCGAAAGAAGCGATGCCGCAATGCGCATCGTCACCCAGTTCGGTTTCGATCCCGCGCGTTTCATCGCCTGGGCGGAAGGGTTAGCGGCGTCAGGCATCGAGCTTCCGGTGCATATCGGCGTTTCCGGCCCGGCCAAGATCACGACGCTTCTGAAATATGCCGCGCTCTGCGGCGTCGGCAATTCCATCGCCTATCTCAAGAAGAACGCGCTTTCGCTGACGACGCTTGCCAAGGGGCACTCACCGGAAAGCATCGTCGGGCCGATCGAGCGGCACTGGCAGGCCAATCCGCAAGGGCCGATACGGCAAATTCACGTCTTCCCCTTCGGCGGATTGCAGAATTCGGCTGACTGGCTGGTCAAACGCGGAAGCTGGCAAACCGGTGCGGTGGACCGTTCGGCATCGCCGGATTCAATGGCGGGCTAGAGCATTTCCAGGAAAAGTGGAACCCGGTTTTCCGTCCGGAAATGCCCCAAAACAAAGAGTCAGAGTGTTTTCGCGATTCGAAGAAAAGCGAAAAAACTCTGAAAACCGCCGTTCTGGAGGCGCGACGGGCCACGGCCGCCGCGCACTGCCAATATCTCACGCCGCCTTGGCGACTTCGACAAAAGCGTTTCGAATGCTTTCAGCCACGGCAAGAACAGGGCGGGACGCCTTGTCACCCATGATCAGGCGGATATCGAAACAGCCGAGTTCCGGCAGGCCCTCCTTGTCGCCCAGAATGACCATGTCGTTCTGTACATAGGATCGCGGCAGCGGCGCGATGGCGAGATCGGCGGCAATCGCCGCGCGCTGCGCCATGGTATGGCCGCTGAGATAGGCCACGCGGAAATTGCGGCCGCGCTTTTCCAGCGAATGGATCGCTTCCGAGCGCCAGATGCAGCCCTCTTCCCAGATCGAGATCGGCAGCGGATCGCGCAGATAGGCGGTACCGCATTTGGCGCCCGCCCAGACGAGGCGCTCACGCATCAGCACCTCGCCCGTATCCCGAAGGGGATGGGAGGCGCAGTTGACGAGGGCAAGATCGAGCCTTTGCTCATCCATGCGCTTATAGAGATTGGAGCTGGAATCGATGGTGACATCGATCATGATGCCGGGGAAAGCTTCGGCAAAACGCTTGAGAATGCCCGGCAGCAGGCCACGCTCGCCAATATCCTCCGGCGCGCCGAGACGGACGACGCCGGAAAGCTCCGGCATGACGAAACGCGATACGGCCTCGTTGGAGAGCGCGATCATGCGCCGCGCATAGGTCAGAAGCGTCTCCCCATGCGCCGTCAATGTCACCGAGCGGGCATCGCGCAGGAAAAGCGTCGTTTTCAACTGCTCTTCAAGCTTCTTGATCTGCATGGAAACGGCAGAGGGCGTTCGGAACACCACTTCCGCGGCGGTGGAGAAATTTCCCGTTTCCGCGATGGCGACGAAGGTTCTCAATATGTCGTTATCCAGCAACGGCAGCGGTTGGCGGAAAGTCACGGTCATGGCACGCACCTTCAAATATTTTGATTTATAGATGGATATCATTTCGTTTGATTGAATGTCAACAAGCGCGCACCATCCGGGACATCGATTGACGGGGCGGATTTGGCCTCGTCGGCAAGCGCATACCGAAGTCGCAAACAGGATCGTGGTTCAGGAAAGGATCAAGACATGACCATGATACATTATCTCCCCGTGGCGAACCGTTCCTCGCACCGTCCGTCATCCAGCGGCTGGCTTCATCGCCTGTCTGACCATGTTGCCGCCCGTTACGCCGCATGGCGTCGCGCAAAAATGCTTCGCGCACTGGAGGCATTGCCGCCTGAAACATTGAAGGATATCGGATGGCCGACGACGGACAACAGCCGCATAAACGTCATCCGCAGATGACGTTCAACCGGTGGCTCGCAACGTTTCGAGACGTGCGAGCCATCCCTGCCCGCCCTTCGAATGGAAGGACAAGGGCGCAAAATAGCCTGCCTGTTTTACATGCGACACGCCGCCTTTTTTAAAGGCTTGTCGCAAAATTTGCATATTTCAAAAGCGATTTTTTGACAGCCCCGATTCCACGGCGTATTTTTCGTTAAAGATGTCGTAGACAGGACATCCAGAAGACCAATTCCAAGGGAGGAATTGCGTATTCGCAACGGAGCACGGGCAAATGAGCAGAAACTCCCAGAAGAAGCGCTCAATCGTCTTTTTTCTCATTCCGCAATTTACCATGCTGCCATTCGCCGCAGCGGTTGAAACGCTTCGCATCGCCAACCGAATGTTGGGCTATCAGGCCTATGAGTGGCGCCTCTCCTCGCTCGATGGCCAGAAGGTCATGTCGTCAAGCGGCATCTGTCTTGAGCCCGACACCTGTCTTGCCGATGAGCGGCGCTACGTCAACGGCGAAAACCGCCCGGAAATGGCGATCATCTGTTCGGGCATCGATGTGGATCAACACATCAACAAATCCGTCAATGCCTGGCTGCGCGAAGCCTATAATCGCGGCATCGCCATCGGCAGCCTCTGTACCGCCGCCCATATTCTCGCACAGGCGGGCCTTTTGAACGGCAAGCGCTGCGCGATCCACTGGGAAAACCTGCCCGGTTTTTCCGAAGCCTTCCCGCAGGTGGAAGTCTACGCGGACCTCTTCGAAGTCGACAGCAACATCTATACCTGCGCCGGCGGCACGGCCTCACTCGACATGATGCTGAGCCTGATCGGCCAGGATTTCGGCGAAAACCTTGTCAACCGCGTCTGCGAACAGCAATTGACCGACCGGGTGCGCAGCCCCAACGACCGCCAGCGCCTGCCGCTGCGCGCCCGTCTCGGCGTACAGAACAGCAAGGTCCTGTCGATCATCGAATTGATGGAAGGCAATCTCGCCGAACCGCTGTCGCTGCTCGACATCGCCGATGCCGCCGATCTGTCGCGCCGGCAGGTGGAGCGCCTCTTCCGCCAGGAAATGGGCCGCTCGCCCGCCCGCTATTATCTCGAAATCCGCCTCGACCGCGCCCGCCACCTGCTGGTGCAATCGGCCATGCCGGTTGTCGAAGTCGCCGTCGCCTGCGGTTTCGTCTCCGCCTCGCATTTTTCCAAGTGTTATCGCGAAATCTACAATCGCACGCCGCAGCAGGAACGCGCCGAGCGCAAGCTCCTGATCAGCGCCTCGCGAATGGCGATGGCGAGCCAGGCAGGCAAGGCCGCGCATTGAATGCGGGCTGAATGCCGCAAACGCAACGGACTTGTTTCAGGGATAAACCTCTCCTCCGTCATGCCGGACTTGATCCGGCATCCAGTCACGGCGCGTCTGCGCCGTGAGAAGAGTCTATTGCGATCAGAACTTGATCGCGCTAGGCCCCGGATCCAGTCCGGGGTGACCGAGTGCGGATGATGGAACTTTGCTAAACCCCCGAATCTGTCAGCGGCTAGCAAACACAATCAGACCAATTCACCCAAACGGCCGGACCGCATGGGCAAGGTCCTCCGCCGTCAAGCCGTCTCCCGCCCGGTGGCCCGCCTCGCCATGCAGCCAGACCCCGGCCGCAGCCGCCTCGAAGGCGGGAGCTCCCTGCGCCAGCAGCGCGCCGATGATACCGGCCAGCACGTCCCCTGATCCAGCCGTCGCAAGGCTCGCGGGAGCATTGGTGTTGACCAGCGCCCACCCATCCGGCGCGGCAATCACCGTGTCCGCGCCCTTATAGACCAGCACGGCGCCGCTGCGGGCCGAGGCGGCCTGCGCCTTCTCGATCTTGCTCAGCATCCTGTCGGCGGCAAGATCGGGAAAAAGTCGCGCAAACTCGCCCTCATGCGGCGTCAGCACGAATTTGCCCGTGCCTGACGTGACAAGCCCAAACAGGGCCTCCTTATGATCCCTGAAAGCCGTGATCGCATCGGCATCCAGCACCACAGCCCTGTCTCCAAGCAGGGACACGAATTGCCGCGCCTTTTCGAGGTCGCCGAAACCCGGGCCGAGAACGAAGGTGCCATGACGCCCATCGTCCAGCCACGACTGCAGATCGTCGGCATCGTCCACCGGTGCGTTCATCACCGCCGTCAGCGTAACGGACAGCACGTCGAGCGCTTGCCTCGGCGCAGCGATGGTGACGATCCCCGCCCCCGCCTTCAGTGCCGAAAGCGCGGTCATGCGGCTTGCGCCCGTCGCATGGGCCGGGCCGGAAAAAACGGTCAGATGCCCGCGACGGAATTTATGGGTTTCCATATCGGCATGAGGCAAGGCATCCCGCCAGATCAGAGGGCTATTTTCCGCCACCGATCCCGCATGGGCATCAAGGATGCGGGACGGAATGCCGATATCGAACACCTCGAGCTTTCCACAAAGCTCTCGCCCCGGCATCAGCACATGACCCGGCTTGCGCGCCATGAAGGTCACCGTCCGCTCGGCCCTGAACGATGCGCCGAGAGGCACGCCCCGCCTGCCGCAGAGACCCGAGGGCAGGTCGACGGCGAGAACCGGCACCTTCGCCCGCGTGACCGCCTCGATCACTCGAATAAGCTCCTGCGGAACATCGCGGGACAGTCCGGCCCCGAACACCGCATCGATCACCACGTCGCCGGCAATAGGGGAATACCCGTCAAGCGGCAGCGGCGTCACGCCGCTCCGCTCGAATGCCGTCCGTGCATCGCCCCTGAGCGCACCGACATCGCCGAGATGATGAACCGCAACGACCGCCCCGCTCTGCAAAAGCGCCCGCGCCGCCACATAACCATCGCCGCCATTGTTGCCGCCACCACAGAGCACGACGAAACGCTGCGCCCGCGGATAGTGACGCAGCACCGAGGCCGCAACCGCCTGCCCCGCCCGCTCCATCAGGTCATAAAGAGGAATGCCGGATTGCCCGGCCGCCGCATCGATGCGGGCCATGACAACAGGATCGATCAGGAAGAGGCGCGGAAGGGATTTCATGTCCCGATCATCCCTTCAAAACGCCGGAAAGGCAATCGATACAAAAATAAGCAAATAGCCATGTCTAAATAATAGACAAATGCATAAAATATAAACAAACAGCCATTGCTCCGCTCGCACTTTTCCAAATATTCAAAAAAACTAAAATAATACAAATTCACAGAAATGCTGATGGATTTTTCGGGTTTCCGCGAGAAATTGGCTGGAAAAGCGCAAAAAGCGAATGCATTTTGTGTCGGAAAGCCGGGGGATCGAAGTTTTTTCTTCAAGCCCGCTTCCGATCTGGCACAATACGTGCATTCTTGTGGCAGAGCGGGAGTTACCTGCTTTAACGGGAGAAGCGGAGAGATATTTTCTCATGAAAAAGATCGAAGCGATCATTAAGCCTTTCAAGCTCGATGAAGTGAAGGAAGCCCTTCAGGAAGTCGGACTTCAGGGAATCACGGTCACGGAAGCAAAAGGCTTTGGTCGTCAGAAGGGCCACACGGAACTCTACCGCGGAGCGGAGTACGTCGTGGACTTTTTGCCGAAAGTGAAAGTCGAAGTCGTATTGGCGGATGAGAATGCGGAAGCCGTCATCGAGGCGATCCGCAATGCGGCGCAGACAGGACGTATCGGCGACGGAAAGATTTTCGTTTCCAATGTCGAGGAAGTCATCCGCATCCGTACCGGTGAAACAGGCGTGGACGCCATATAATCAAGAACGTCCCGAGCCGGGGAGGCTTGGGTTTTCACCTCGTCATCATCACACTCAAGGAAAACGTTTAAATGACGACCGCAAACGATATCTTGAAGCAGATCAAGGATAACGACATCAAGTTCGTGGACCTGCGCTTTACCGACCCCAAGGGCAAGCTGCAGCACGTCACCATGGATGTTGTCTGTGTGGACGAAGACATGTTCGCCGATGGCGTCATGTTCGACGGCTCCTCGATCGCCGGCTGGAAGGCCATCAACGAGTCCGACATGGTGCTGATGCCCGATCCGGCTACCGCCCACATCGACCCGTTCTTCGCCCAGTCCACCCTGGTCGTCCTTTGCGACATTCTCGACCCGGTCTCGGGCGAAGCCTATAACCGCGACCCGCGCGGCACCGCCAAGAAGGCCGAAGCCTACCTCAAGGCATCCGGCATCGGCGACACCGTTTTTGTCGGCCCCGAGCCTGAATTCTTTGTCTTCGACGACGTGAAGTACAAGGCAGACCCCTACAATACCGGTTTCAAGCTGGATTCGTCCGAACTGCCGTCCAACGACGACACGGATTACGAGACCGGCAACCTCGGCCATCGTCCGCGCGTCAAGGGCGGCTACTTCCCGGTTCCGCCGATCGACAGCCTGCAGGACATGCGCTCCGAAATGCTGACGGTTCTGGCCGAAATGGGCGTCGTTGTTGAAAAGCACCACCACGAAGTGGCTGCCGCACAGCACGAGCTGGGTGTGAAGTTCGACACGCTGGTATCCAGCGCCGACAAGATGCAGATCTACAAGTACGTCGTGCACCAGGTCGCCAATGCCTATGGCAAGACGGCAACCTTCATGCCGAAGCCGATCTTCGGCGACAACGGCTCGGGCATGCACGTTCACCAGTCGATCTGGAAGGGCGGCAAGCCGACCTTCGCAGGCGACGAATATGCCGGCCTCTCCGAGACCTGCCTCTATTACATCGGCGGCATCATCAAGCATGCCAAGGCGATCAACGCCTTCACCAACCCCACCACCAACTCCTACAAGCGTCTGGTGCCGGGTTATGAAGCGCCGGTTCTGCTCGCCTACTCCGCGCGCAACCGTTCCGCCTCCTGCCGTATTCCCTTCGGCTCCAACCCGAAGGCAAAGCGCGTCGAAGTCCGCTTCCCGGACCCGACCCAGAACCCCTATCTCGGTTTTGCGGCCATGCTGATGGCCGGCCTCGACGGCATCAAGAACAAGATCCACCCCGGCAAGCCGATGGACAAGGACCTTTACGACCTTCCCGCCAAGGAACTGAAGAAGATCCCGACCGTCTGCGGCTCGCTGCGCGAAGCGCTGGAAAGCCTCGACAAGGATCGCAAGTTCCTGACCGCCGGCGGCGTATTCGACGACGACCAGATCGACTCGTTCATCGAGCTGAAGATGCAGGAAGTCATGCGTTTCGAAATGACCCCGCATCCGGTCGAATTCGACATGTACTACTCGGCCTAAGTCGTAATCCGGACGCTCTGCAGGGTGTCCACTCCAGTCTGGCGGCCTCTCCGGAGGCCGCCGTTTTCTTTTGAAGCCCAGCCATATCGCGAACGATGTCGAACAAGCCAGCCTCTCAGCAAACCCGCCTTACGGACTGGCTCATCTTTCTGGCTGTGCCGTTCTTTTTCTCCAGCAACGTCATTTTCGGTCGCGGCGTCGTCGGTGAGGTCTCACCCTTCATCGCCGCCTTCATCCGCTGGATCGGCTCGACCCTCATCATCGCACCTTTCATGATCGCCGACTGGCGCAACTGCCTGGCGTTCCTGCGCCACAAAACGCTGCTGTGGCTCGTTCTCGGCATTCTCGGCATGGGCATCTGCGGCGGCGTGGTCTATTGGGGGCTGACCATGACGACGGCCGCCAACGGCACGCTGATCTACACCACGTCCTCGCTGTTCATCATCCTGTTCCAGCGCATCTTCCAGGGCCGCCGCATCAGAAAGCTCGAAGTCGCGGGCATGGTCATCGCCTTTGCCGGCGTGGCGGCCATCGTGCTCAAGGGTGATATGTCCGCTCTCTGGCACATGAATTTCAACATCGGCGATTTCGCCATACTGACTGCGGCCATCGCCTTTGCGATCTATTCGCTGCTGCTGCGCGATCCGGAAGCACGGCAGATGGCCTCCTTCAGCCTTTTCGGCCTGATTGCGCTGTCCGGCGCGCTGGTGCTGCTGCCGCCAGCAGCCCTCGAACTGGTGCAGGGCGGAATGCTGCCGGCCACGCCGATGGCCTGGGCGAAGATCGGTGGCATCATTCTTTTCGCCTCGCTGCTGGCCTTTTATTGCTTCACCCATACGGTGCGCGTTTTCGGCCCGGCCACAGCCGGCATCACGCTTTATATGATGCCGCCGGTCTCGATCATCATGGCAACGTTTTTCCTTGGGGAGAGCTTCGAGACCTATCACGCCATCGGCATCGTGCTGGTCACCGGCGGTGTGGTCATCGCCACCGCGCCAATCGGCCGAAGGGCCTGAGCGAAGAACGGCAATTGGGCGGGATACCCCCTAGCCCTTGATATTTCGCATTCCGCCCCCAACTATTAGTGGGAAAGGAAGTACATGCCATGAAACAAAGAAACGCAAAATTCACGCTTGGCGAAATCGTCCGCCACAAGGTGTTTCCGTTCCGCGGTGTGGTGATCGACGTGGACCCGGAATATGCCAATACCGAGGAATGGTGGAACGCCATCCCTGCGGAAATCAGGCCGGATCGCGACCAGCCCTTCTATCATCTTCTGGCCGAAAACGAGGAGACGGAATATGTCGCCTATGTTTCCGAACAGAACCTCGTCCACGACGAAAACGAGACGCCGCTTAGAAACCCCAATATCGGCCGCATCTTCGACAAGGCGCCGAACGGCGAATGGCGCCCGAAAATGTCGACGGCGCATTGACGCCCGCCAAATTTCTTCCCTCCCTCCCAGGGGCATAAAAAAACCGGTCTGTCGCCAGACCGGTTTTCCTGTTTTTGGAGCTTACGCTGTAATCAGGGCTTCGGCGCGCCCTTGGCAGCGTCCTGTGCGGCTTCCAGCTTCTTGCGGGCTTCTTCAGCCTTCTTCTGCATGCCTTCCTGCAGGCTGCGCTGGCTTTCGGCAAGCTGCGACTGGGTGATCGCCGGGCCGTCATAGGCGCCGGTGAAGCCGGAGAGTGCGATCTTGATGGGGTTCGGCGCGCGGCGGAAGTTGATGGAGGTGAAGACCACCTCGCTACCCTTCTTCAGGGAAGCGATCATGGCGTCCGTCAGCGGCACTTCGGCCGTGCACTTGTCGGGAAGGCAAACGGCGTAATCGAGCTTCTGGCCCTTGCCGCCGTCGATCTGCATCATCACGCCCGGAGGAACGAGACGCGCGGTCGGAACGGAGACCTGCAGCAGCTTGCGGTTGACCTTGCCTTCAACGGTGATGAGGCCGACGGCGGTGATCATCTGGCCGTTCTGGGCAAGAACCACGTTCTGCACGACGCAGACATCGTTGTCTTCCTGCTTGGAGCAGGTCTTGAACCAGCCGAGCGGCGGAGCGCCGGCGCCCTGGGCGGCGGGAGCAGCATCCTGTGCCTGCGAGATGGCCGGAGCGGACATTGCGCCGAGAGAAAGGACCAGAGCGGACAGAGCCGTCCGAGTGAATGTGTTTGCCTTGTGCATCATAAGAGTTCCGTCTCCTGAATGTCTGCCAGAACAGAACCGCAAGATCCTGTTCGCCGATGGCGGTATCCTTCTGCCCGTTCAACTGTCGTTTAAATGAGGCAAATGCGTGACCCGTCTCTTCCGGTCCCCCTGTTACATGCCGATCGCGGCGATATCCAGCACTTCTTTAACTTTTTCTTGAGCTGACCCAAGATTTCCCGCCGTTGCATGGGTCATGCAATGTCCGTGTGCTACATATCTGCCAGAATCATGACGATAAACCGGTCAGGTCCACATATCGGACTGACCGTTGAGACAGGATAGTGACATGCGCAACCTTGCGGCCCTCATCCCCGCATTGTTCCTTCTGGGATCATCCCTGCTTCCCGCCGGAACCGCCCTGGCACAGCCGCTTCACGGCATTTCCATGCATGGCACCCCCGCCCTGCCGGCAGATTTCCGCCACCTCCCTTACGTCAATCCCGACGTGAAGAAAGGCGGCCGCATCTCCTATGGCGTCGTCGGCACCTTCGACAGCCTCAATCCCTTCGTTCTCAAGGGAATGCGCACCACCGCACGCGGTGTCTGGGACCCGGAATTCGGCAATCTTCTCTACGAACCGCTGATGCTGCGCTCCAGCGACGAGCCTTTCAGCCTTTACGGCCTGCTGGCCGAAACCGCGGAGTGGGATGAGGAACGCAGCTTCGTCCAGTTCAACCTCAACCCGAAGGCAAAATGGTCCGACGGCGAGCCGGTGACCGCAGATGACGTCATCTTCACCTTCAACCTCCTGAAGGAAAAAGGCCGCCCGCCCTTCAACACCCGTCTGGACGGCGTGGCGAAGCTGGAAAAGATCGGCGATCGCAGCGTGCGTTTCACCTTCAATGACAAGGCGAACCGCGAAACGCCGCTCATTCTCGCCTCCTCCACCCCGATTCTCCCGAAACATGCGATCGATCCGGAAAAATTCGAGCAGGCGGGCCTCGGCCCGGTCGTCGGCTCGGGTCCATACCGAATCAAAACCCTGCGGCCGGGCGAACGAATCATCTGGGAGCGGAACCCGGATTATTGGGGCAAGGATACTCCGGGCAAGGTCGGCTTCGACAATTACGACGAGATCAGCGTCACCTATTTCCTTCAGGTCACCACCATGTTCGAGGCCTTCAAGAAGGGCGATATCGACATTTACCCTGAAGGCGACGCCATCAACGGCACTTCCGATACCTCCCACTGGGGACAGGCTTACAATTTCCCGGCCGTCCATCGCGGCGATATCGTCAAGGACGTCTTCCAGCCGCGCCTGCCCACCGGCATGTTCGGCCTCGTTTTCAACACCCGCCGCGCCGTCTTCGCCGACGAAAAGGTGCGCGAAGGCCTGTCCTATGCGCTCGATTTCGAATGGATGAACAAGAACATCCTCGGCGGCTCCTTCAAGCGCACACAGAGTTACTGGCAGAACTCCCCGCTCGGCGCCTATGGCAATGCCGCAGACGAGCGCGAGCTTGCCCTGCTTGGCGACGCGGCGAAAACCATGCCGCCGGAACTGCTGGCGGGAACCTATGCCATGCCGACCACCGATAGCACCGGCGCAGACCGCAAGGTTCTGAAAATGGCCGTCGACAAGCTGAAAGAGGCTGGCTACAGCATCAAGAACGGCAGGATGTCCGACGCCAACGGCCGTCAGCTTGCCTTCGAAATCATGACCCAGAACCCGGCGCAGGAGCGCATCGCGCTCGCCTATCAGCGTTCGCTCAACCTGATCGGCGTCGCCATGGGCATCCGCTCGGTCGATGACGGGCAATATCAGGCCCGCTCCAACAGCTTCGACTATGATATGATCATCCGCTCCCTGCCCTCCTCGCTTTCGCCGGGGATGGAACAGCTCAACCGCTGGAGTTCGCTCTCGCGGGATGCGCAGGGCAGCTTCAACTATGCGGGCGCTGCAAATCCCGATATAGACCGCATGATCGAGGCCCTGCTGCAGGCAAGGTCGACGGAGGATTTTCAGGCGGCGGTGCGCGGTTACGACCGCCTTCTCGTTGCCGGCCACTATGTCATTCCGCTCTATTACATCGGCGCGCAATGGGTGGCCCGCTGGAAATATATCGACCGCCCGGATATGACGCCGATATCCGGCAATCAGAAACAGACCTGGTGGGATGCGCGGGCGCAATAAACCGTACCGCACCCATCCCCGGCAGAGAAAAGGGAAGATAAAACCATGGAACGCATCGTTATCGACGTCGTATCGGATATGGTCTGCCCGTGGTGTTATCTCGGCAAGGCAAGGCTCGATCTCGCCATTGCCGAGGTGCAGGACGAAATCAGCGTCGACGTGAACTGGCGTCCTTACCGCCTCAACCCGGATTATCCGCCTGAAGGCGTCGACCAGAAAGCCGCTCTCGAGGAAAAGCTCGGCAAGGAACGCCTGGAACAGGCGCATGCCACGCTGGTGCAGCTCGGCAGGGAAGTGGGCATCAATTACGATTTCGATGCGATCAAGATCGGCCCGAACACGCTCGACGCCCATCGACTGTCTCTCTGGGCGCATTCCGAAGGCCGCGACGTTCAGGAAAAAGTCGTCACCGCCCTGTTCAAGGCCAATTTCGAGGAAGGGCGCAACATCGGCGATCACGCGGTGCTGACCGATGTGGCCGAAAAATCCGGCATGGACGCCAAGGTCGTGGCGCGGCTTCTGGCCTCGGACGCCGACAAAGATACCGTCGTTGCCGAAATTGATGCGGCGCAGCAAATGGGCGTCGCCGGCGTGCCCTTCTTCATCATCGACCAGAAATACGCCATTAGCGGTGCACAAACGCCGGATGTATTGATTGCTGCACTGCGGGATATTGCAAAAATCAAGGCGGACGAGCATAGATCGATGAACTGACGGTCAAACCGCCGGCGGTTTTCATCAACTCGATTTTTCGCCGGTGTTTCCGTGTCCGACCAGACCCTGAAAGGCATTCTGCTCGCCTTTGCCGCCTTCGCTGCCTACGCCTGGAGCGATGCAAGCGTTAAACTCATAGAAGGCCAGATTTCGCCGATCGAATCGGCCTTCTTCGGCGCCCTTTTCGGCTTTGCCGCCCTGCCCTTCATCCGCAAGCGCAACGACCGCTGGGTGGATATCGTCAGAACGACGAACCGCCCTTTATGGATCATCCGCTTTTTTGCCGCCGGCACCGGCGCAGTCGGCAGCGTGACCGCTTTCACCCATCTTTCCATGGCGGAAGCCTTCGCGTTGATCTTCCTGCTCCCTTCCTTCGTCACCATCATGTCGGTGGTGTTCCTGAAGGAACAGGTGGGCATCAAGCGCTGGTCGGCCGTCATCATCGGTTTCCTCGGCGTGCTGGTCATCCTGCGGCCGGGCTTCCGCGACCTGGGCGTCGGCCACCTCGGCGCCATCATCGGCGGCTTCAGCGGTGCGCTCAGCATCGTCATCTTCCGCGCCATGGGACCGTCGGAAAAGAACGTCTCGCTTTATGGGGCTGGTGTGCTCGGCTGTCTCACCATAAGCGGCATCGCCATGGTGCCGACCTTCATTATGCCAGCCGGCGAGCAATGGCTGCTGCTGGCGGGATATGGTCTGCTCGGCGCGCTTGGCAACGTACTGGTCATGTATGCCGCCCAATATGCGCCCGCCGCCATGATCGGCCCAACGCAATATAGCCAGATGCTCTGGGCCATCCTGTTCGGTTACCTGATTTTCGGCGACCGTATCGACGGATGGATGCTGGTCGGCATCGCCCTCATCGTCGGCTCCGGCCTGCTGACGCTGATCCGCGAGAAACAGAGAAAAGTGCCGCTGCCCGCCTCGATCGCCGCCACCGATCAGAACGTGGCCGTCGGCATCACGCCGGAAGACGGGCGCTGAAGCCTAACGAATGCGAAGAACCGGCAACGCGTATTCGCGTCGCCGGCATGGCATTCGATCAATCACAAACCCTGACCCGATACATATCGCCCCAGGCGTTCTGCCTCCACGCCACGTGGCAGCGCGGATAGACCGGCTGGTAAACAACCGGCGGGGCGTAGGCCGGTGCAGCATAAACGGGTGGACCGTAGGCGGGCGCGTAATATGCGGGGCCATAAGCGTAGCCGGGATGTCTTGCACCCGCAATCAGCGCTCCGCCAATGATCGTGCCGGCAATGCCGGCGGCAAGGCCGCGGCCGAAATTATTGCGCGCTTCCGCCTGGCTGGTGGTGGCAATTGTGGTGCCCGCAATTGTCAAGGCAACCAGACCAGCGGTGGCAAACCTGTTGATATTGGTCCACATCGTCCTGCTCCTTCATCACCCGGCGGCATCTACCGATCCGCCGCACCGCGTATGGAGCTGAGACTACGCCGGTGAAGACTACCGGCGCATGTCCGTTTCGTTACATCGTGGTAATTTTCGCGGAGGCTTAGGGGTTGGGTTTTTCGAGGATTGGCCATTTGTTAGCAGGCCGAGGGTGGGTGAGGCTTACCCCCCTTCGGAAAACTCTCAATGGGCCCCAACGCCCCCAATCTACGACCGCGCCAGTTCCGCCAGCTGCGTCATGATCATCGCCGCACCCGCCAGCCGCTTTTCCGGCGTCGGCAGATCGCGGTTGAGGAACAGGCTGTGATCGGGGCGGATTTTCGCCATGGAACCCTGCTTGCCGATATACCCCACAAGCGCCGCCGGGTTGGGGAATTCCTTGTTGCGGAACTGCACGACAACGCCCTTCGGCCCGGCATCCACCTTCTCGACATTGGCGGTGCGGCAGAGCGACTTGATGTAGACGATCTTGAGGAGATGCTGCACCTCTTTCGGCAGCGGGCCGAAACGGTCGATCATTTCCGCACCGAAACCATCGATCTCGCTGATATCCGCAAGCTCGCCGAGACGGCGGTAAAGACCCATGCGCAGATGCAGATCGGGAACATAATCCTCCGGGATCATGACAGAGGTGCCGACCGAGATTTGCGGCGACCAGCCGCTATCCTGCACCTGCTCGTCGCCCTTCACTTCGGCAACCGCCTCTTCCAGCATCTGCTGGTAAAGCTCGAAGCCGACTTCCTTGATATGGCCGGACTGTTCCTCGCCGAGCAGATTGCCCGCGCCGCGAATATCGAGGTCGTGGCTCGCAAGCTGGAAGCCGGCGCCCAGCGTATCGAGCGATTGCAGCACCTTCAGCCGCCGCTCCGCCATCGTCGTCAGTACCTTGTTGACCGGCAGGGTGAAAAGCGCGAAGGCGCGCACCTTGGAACGGCCGACACGGCCACGCAGCTGGTAAAGCTGCGCGAGGCCGAACATGTCGGCGCGATGCACGATCAGCGTATTGGCGGTCGGCACGTCGAGGCCGGATTCAACGATGGTGGTCGACAGCAGCACATCATATTTGCCGTCATAAAAGGCGTTCATGATGTCTTCGAGTTCGCCCGCCGGCATCTGGCCGTGCGCCACCGCAACCTTCAACTCCGGTACATCGGATTGGAGGAAGGCGTGGATATCGGCGAGATCGGCAAGACGCGGGCAGACATAGAAGCTCTGGCCGCCACGATAGTGTTCGCGCATCAGCGTCTCGCGGATCACCAGCGGATCGAAGGGCGAGATGAAGGTGCGCACCGCCATGCGGTCCACCGGCGGTGTGGTGATGAGCGATAGTTCGCGCACGCCTGTCATGGCAAGCTGCAAGGTGCGCGGAATGGGCGTCGCAGAGAGCGTCAGCACATGCACGTCGCTCTTCAGCTCCTTCAGGCGCTCCTTGTGCTTCACCCCGAAATGCTGCTCTTCATCGATGATCAGCAGGCCGAGATTGGCGAAGCTGATGCCTGCGCCGAGCAGCGCATGGGTACCAACGACGATATCCGTCTTGCCGTCCGCCACTTCCTTTTTCGTAAGCGTCAGTTCCTTGGAGCCCACGAGGCGCGAAGCCTGCTGCACCCGGATCGGCAACCCACGGAAACGTTCCGAGAAGGTGCGGAAATGCTGGCGGGAAAGCAGCGTGGTCGGCACCACGACCGCCACCTGCACGCCGTTCATGGCGGCGAGGAACGCGGCGCGCAGCGCCACCTCGGTCTTGCCGAAACCGACATCGCCGCAGATGAGCCGATCCATCGGCCGGCCGGCGCCCAGATCCTCGCGGATGGACTCAATCGCGTTCAGCTGATCTTCCGTCTCATCATAGGGGAAACGGGCGGCGAATTCGTCGTAAAGCCCATCCGGCGCAGTCAGCACCGGCGCATGGCGCACCAGACGCGCGGCTGCAATGCGGATAAGCTCGTCGGCCATGTCCAGCAGGCGTTTCTTGAGCTTGGCCTTGCGCATCTGCCATGCGCCGCCGCCAAGCTTGTCCAGCTGCGCTTCCGCCGCATCCGAACCGTAACGGGACAGAAGATCGATGTTTTCAACGGGCAGGAACAGCTTGGCGTCATCGGCATAATGCAGTTCGAGACAGGCGCGCGGCGCACCCGCCGCCTCGATGGTCCGCAGGCCGACGAAGCGGCCGATGCCATGTTCGGCATGGACGACCAGCGAGCCCTCATCCAGCCCCGCCACTTCCGAGATGAAATCCGCGCCGCGTTTGCGACGCTTGGAGCGGCGCACCATGCGGTCGCCGAGAATATCCTGCTCGCCGATAACGGCCAGCATTCCGGTTTCGAAACCCGCCTCAAGGCTGAGAACCGCCGAGGCCGCCTCGCCCTTGCCGAGCTTCTCCACCTCTTTCAGCGAAGTAACCGGCTTGATCTTCTCAAGCCCGTGCTCGTTCAGCACCTGTAACAACCGGTCGAGCGAACCTTCCGACCAGCCGGTGATCAGCACCTTCCAGCCCTTGGCGCGGCGCTCGGCAATGTGCTTCACCGCCAGATCGAAAACATTGACCCGTTCTTCGCTCTCACCCGCGGTTGGCGGGCGCGCCCAGCGCGGCCCGACATGGGCGTCAAGCGTGGCGACCGGGCGGCCTTCGCTGTCCTGCTCGTTGAAAGGCGTCAGACGCACCGCATTGACGGCAGCAAGCGCGGCATCGAAGCTCTTTCCATCGAGATAGAGCTGGCCGGGCGAAACCGGCTTGTAGGGCGCACCCTGCGTCGAGCCCTTGGTTTCGCCGGAGCTGCGGCGCGCATCGTAATAATCGAGCACCAGCTTGGAGCGCTCTTTCGCCGCCTCCCGCGCCGTATGGTCGGTGACGATGCGGAAATCCTTCAGATAATCGAAGGCGGTCTCCAGCTGCTCGTAAAACAGCGGCAGCCAATGCTCCATGCCGGCATAACGGCGGCCTTCGGAGACGGCCTGATAAAGCGCATCGTCGCGGGTCGCCGCGCCGAACAGCGACAGGTAATTCTTGCGGAAACGGCTGATCGTGTCGGGCGTCAGCGTCACTTCGCTCATCGGGTTCAGATCGAGCGAGCGCGCCTGCCCGATGGTGCGCTGGCTGGCAGGATCGAAGGTGCGAATGCTTTCCAGCGTATCGCCGAAGAAATCGAGCCGCACCGGCTCTTCCGTGCCCGGCACGAAGACATCGAGAATACCGCCACGCACGGCGAATTCACCCACTTCGCGCACCGTCGCCACCCGGTCGAAACCGTTGCGCTCCAGCCGCGCGGCAATCTCTTCCATGCGGATCTGGTTGCCGGGGCGGGCCGAAAAGCCGAGGCTTTCGATAATGTCGCGCGGCGCCATCTTCTGCAGCATGGCGTTGACGGTGACCAGCACGATGGCCGGATGCGGTTTCTTCGCATGGGCGATGAGACCGGAGAGCGCCGCCAGCCGGCGCGCCGAAGTGTCAGCGCTCGGTGACACGCGGTCATAGGGCAGGCAGTCCCAGGCCGGCAGCGTCATCACCGGAATATCCGGCGCGACGAAACCGAGGATCTGCTCGAGATCGGCGACCCGCTGGCCATCCGACATCACATAGGCGACCGACGTGCCGGCCCGCGCCATATCGGCAAGCAAAAGGGCTTCCATGCCGGAAGGCACGTTTCCGATGGTCAGCGGCGTATCGGCCGACGACACCAGCTTTGCATCGAATCCGGCTATCATATTCTCACGCTTTCAGGGTGTCAGTGGTGACGAGATCGAAATCGGGACGGTAGGAGGCGATCTTCTCGAACAGCGGGGTCTGGAATTTTTCCGGTATGGCAAGGGCACCGGTCACCATCTTGACGAGGTCGTTATCCTCTTCCGCCATGATGATCTCAAGCTCGTCGAGCTGGTCATCGGAAAGCCCGGCAATATTGTCTTCCGCGAATTGCCCGAGCACCAGATCCATCTCGCGAATGCCCCGATGCCAGCAGCGGTAAAGAATCCGCCGGCGTCTCGGATCGAGGTCGGCACTCGTGCGCACCAGTCCAGTCATCGCATTCACCTTTCGGTTGGCTATTCAACAGCATGTTGACTGCGACCTCCTATAGAACAGGAGGCGAACGCTTGGGAACCGGTTTTTATCGAAATAATGCCACGGCAGTGAAAATCTGCCGGTGATAACCCGCCTTTGTGACCAGCGAAGTCTTGCATAAGCCGCCCCCTTCCCTGATTTTGCTGACCCATGCGCCCGGCCATTCTCGATCCGCTGTTTGCCTCCGTCTCCACCCTTGCCGGTGTGGGGCCGAAGCTCGCCGATCTTCTGGCCAAGCTTTTGAGCCGGGAAAGCGCCGACGACACCCGCGTCATTGATCTCCTGTTCCACGCGCCATCCAACGTCATCGACCGCCGCAACCGTCCCGGCATTGCGCTGGCCAGCCCCGGCGCCATTGTCACCATTCAGGGACGCGTCGACCGCCACCAGCCGCCGCCGCCGCCGGGAAACCGCAACGCGCCCTATCGTGTCTTCCTGCATGACGAGACCGGCGAACTGGCGCTGACCTTCTTCCGCGCCAAGGGCGACTGGCTGTCCAAGGCCCTGCCCGTCGATGAAGAGGTTCTCGTCAGCGGCAAGGTGGACTGGTTCAACGGCCGTGCCTCCATGGTGCATCCGGATTTCATGGTGAAGCTTTCCGAGGCGGAAAACCTGCCTTTGGTGGAAGCGGTCTATCCCATGACCGCCGGACTATCGCCCAAGGTGCTGCGCCGCGCCATTGAAGGCGGGCTGTCGAAGCTGCCGGTCTTTCCGGAATGGATCGATGAAACGCTGAAGACCCGGCAGGGTTTCGGCGACGTGGCATCGAGCTTCCGTGAATTGCACGACCCGCGCGACAGCGCCGATATCGAGCCGCAGGCCCCGGCGCGCAGACGGCTTGCCTATGACGAATTCCTCGCCGGGCAATTATCACTGGCGTTGGTGCGCCAGCGGCTGCGCAAGGTGGCGGGCCAGCCGATCCGCGCCAAGGGTGATATCGCCGCAAAAATCCTGTCGCAATTGCCCTTCTCGCTGACGGCAAGCCAGAGCGCTGCGGTGAAAGATATCCTGACCGACATGGCCGGCGAAGACCGCATGTTACGCCTGCTGCAGGGCGATGTGGGGGCGGGCAAGACTCTGGTGGCGCTGATGGCCATGGCAACGGCGGTGGAGGCCGGCGGACAGGCGGTGCTGATGGCCCCGACCGAAATCCTCGCCCGCCAGCATTACGCCACCATATCCAAACTCGCTCAGGCAGCCGGCATCACCGTCGAAGTGCTGACCGGCCGCACCAAGGGCAAGGAGCGCCGCGAGATCGAGGAGCGCATCGCTTCCGGCGAAGCGCAGATCGTCATCGGCACGCATGCGCTGTTCCAGGACAGCGTCGCCTATAAGAACCTTGTGCTGGCCGTGGTGGATGAACAACACCGTTTCGGCGTTCACCAGCGCCTGCGCCTCACCGCCAAGGGCATCACGCCGCATATGCTGGTCATGACCGCCACGCCCATTCCGCGCACGCTGGTTCTTGCCGCCTTCGGAGACATGGATGTCTCCAAGCTCACCGAAAAGCCGGCCGGCCGCAAACCCATCCAGACCGTGACGATCCCCACTGAGCGGATCGGCGACATCGTCGAGCGACTGCGCGCGGCGCTGAAGGAGGGCAAGAAGGCCTACTGGATCTGCCCGCTGGTGGAGGAAACGGAAGAATCCGACCTAATGTCGGCGGAGGAGCGGCATGCGGTTCTCTCGCAAATGCTCGGCGTCAATATCGGCCTGATCCACGGGCGTATGAGCGGCCCGGAGAAGGACGCCTCCATGCTGGCCTTCAAGAATGGCGAAACCCGGCTGCTGGTGGCGACGACCGTGGTGGAAGTCGGCGTCGACGTACCGGATGCGACGATCATGGTCATCGAACATGCCGAACGTTTTGGCCTTGCCCAGCTTCACCAGCTGCGCGGCCGTGTGGGCCGCGGCGACGAGGCTTCCACCTGCATCCTGCTCTATAAAGGCCCGCTCAGCGAAAACGGCCGTGCCCGGCTCTCCATTCTGCGTGACAGCGAGGATGGCTTCCTCATCGCCGAGGAGGATTTGAAGCTGCGCGGCGAAGGCGAGCTGCTCGGCACCCGCCAGTCCGGCACGCCGGGCTTCCGCATCGCCAGCCTCGAGGCCCATGCCGATCTTCTGGAAATCGCCCGCAAGGACGCGGCTTACGTCATCGAACGCGACCCCGAACTGACAGGCCCGCGCGGCAATGCGCTGCGCACCCTGCTCTACCTGCACCGCCGCGACGAAGCGATCCGCTTCCTGCACGCCGGCTGAAAGTGAACGCCCATGAACATGATCGAGCCGCGCCGCCCGCCACCCGCCTTCCGTAAAGGTTATGCACTGTGCTCGCCGCAGAATATCCTGCAACCCGAGACATTCGCGAAGAGCGAAAAAAAGGCGATCGGCAAGGCGTTCAAGAAGCCCGGACGCAAGAAGGCGTGGAGCCAGGCGCTGGAAGAAGGCTGGAGCGTGCGGCTGGTCTATATGCGGCTTTTCGTTCCCGTTTTCCACGCGACAACCACCGGCACGGAAGTGGATGATCTGGATGATGAGGACTGACCATGAAGTCCGGAGACTGTTGGGCTAAAGCGCCGAAGGCCACCGCTGCGATGTGTGGATGATCGTCAAAATTTCGATATCCCCACCCACGCGATAGGCAATGATGTAGGAAATGTCGGGAAGCACAGCTTCCCGTGTTCCTCTGATGCGTCCGACCCGCCCCATGGCTGGCTGCTCCACCAACATATCAACGGCCGAGACAATGCGGGAAATCACCCGTGCCGCAGCCGCTGGATTATCCTTTTCGATATGCACACCAATTTCATCGAGCCGTCGCAGCGCCCGTAAGGTCCAACGAATTCGCCGGTCACTCATGACGGCCGGGCGGACTTGACGTATTTTCCGACAATGTTTGCGAGATCTTCGGGTGTGCCAAACTCGCCGCGATCCGCTTCCGCCAAACCGGCCTCGATCTCGGCTAGCTGCCACTCCTCACGGGCAACATAGTCCTCAATCGCCCGCGCCGCCATGTAGGACCGCGAGCGTTCAAGCTTCTCAGCAAGCTGATCGAGCTTGTCGGTAACCTCGTCCGGCAAACGCACCGTGAATGCGGTCATGATCGCAACCTCCTTGGTTCACTATGATTATTGGTGAACCACATTGGTTCGTCAACCGTATTGCTTTACATCCCTCCGTGAGAATGGAGAAGGAATCTAGCGCCTTGCGAATGCGTTCAAACCGGCGCAATCATCTTCGGCGGCTTGAAATCCGGGGCCACCAGACCGCCGGATATCAGCAGTTTCGCCGCATCTTCCGGCGTCATGTCCAGCATCACGATCTTGTCTTTCGGCACGAACAGCAGGAAACCGGCCGTCGGCACCGGTGTCGGCGGCAGGAAGACGGCGACCATCTGCTGGCCCATTTCGTTAAAGCGATGGGCAAGCTCGCCCTTGGCCTCGGAGGCGACGAAGACCATCGCCCAGGTGCCGGATGACGGAAACTCGATCAGGCCGACCTTCTTGAAGGAGTTCGAATGCTCCTTCAGGACGGATTCGAACAGCTGCTTGATGCTCTTGTAGATCGGCCGCACCAGCGGCATGCGGTTGAGGATGGATTCGCCGACGCCGAAAATCCATTTGCCGATGAGGTTATTGCCGAGAAAACCGATGAGGGTGATGCCGATGACGGCGATCAGCAGGCCGAAACCGGGAATAGCCACATCGAAATATTGCTCGGGATCGTAACGGGCCGGAATATAGGGCTTCACCCAGCTATCGGCCCATTGCAGGAAACTCCACACCAGCCACATGGTGATGGTGACGGGCGCGAGGATCAGAACGCCCGTGAGGAAACTATTGCGCAGGCGGGCTGCGAATGAAATTTTGACAGGAATATCGGTCATTTACCGTTCGGAATTAAGCGTTGTCGCCATCGAAACCCGGATGAAAACCGACAATGCCGGATGGAGTTCCACCATGCAAGCGCAAGGCCAACAAATATTTGTCAGGAATGCCATTACTGTGCAGGCCATCGAAACGCTCGAATCCGAGCCGGCCGTAATAGGCAGGACTGCCGGCCAGAACGCAGCCGGCAGCCCCAAGCCGTTCCAGCATTGCAAGTCCCTCATGCACCAGCTGCGACCCGATGCCCTGACTTTGCCTTTCGGGAGAAACCGAAATCGGCCCGAGCGCGAACCAGCGGCCTTCCGCGCCGGAAATCGTGGCCGGCGAAAAGGCGACATGGCCAACGATGTCCCCGGCCTCCTCCGCCACCAGAGAAATGGTGAGCGCACCTGCCTTGCGCAGCCTGTCGACGATCAGATGTTCCGTCTGGTCGCTGAAGGGCATGTCCCGGAACGCCGCTTCCGTCAGCGCTCCGATCGCCTCTTCATCGCCCTGCCGCTCAGGCCGGACGATCATTCCACCGTTACCGATTTCGCCAG
The DNA here is from genome assembly GCF_044626815.1 of Agrobacterium sp. P15N1-A. Lineage (NCBI taxonomy): Bacteria > Pseudomonadati > Pseudomonadota > Alphaproteobacteria > Hyphomicrobiales > Rhizobiaceae > Agrobacterium > Agrobacterium sp. P15N1-A. Next base: position 60,206 of record NZ_JBIUPF010000002.1, read on the forward strand.
ATTGCGCGGCTGGTCCACATCCGTGCCCATGAAGACGGCGGTGTGATAAGCGAGCAGCTGGATCGGCAGCGAGAAGACCATCGGCGCAATCAGCTCATCGACATTGGGCAGCGTGATCGTCGCCATGGTGTCGAGCGTGGAAGCGGCAGCCCCCTTCTCATCGGTGATGAAGATGATGCGGCCGCCGCGCGCAGCGACCTCCTGCATGTTCGACACCGTCTTTTCGAAGAAACGGTCATGCGGCGCGATGACGATGACCGGCATGTTCTCGTCGATCAGTGCGATAGGCCCATGCTTCAGCTCGCCGGCGGCATAACCTTCGGCGTGGATATAGGAGATTTCCTTGAGCTTCAGCGCGCCTTCCAGCGCCAGCGGGAAGCTGGTGCCGCGGCCGAGATAAAGCACGTCCTTGAAACGCGACAGATCGCGCGACAGCGCTTCGATCTGCGGCTGGATGCTGTTGAGAACCTTGCTCATGATGCGCGGCATCTCGGTGAGATGGCGAACCAGTTCGGTTTCCTGCTGGGGCGTGATCGTACCGCGCGCTTTTCCGGCGGCAACGGCAAGCGAAGCGAGCACTGCAAGCTGGCAGGTGAAGGCCTTGGTGGAGGCGACGCCGATTTCCGGACCGGCAAGGATCGGGAAGATCGCATCGGATTCGCGCGCCATGGTGGATTCGCGCGTGTTGACCACCGCGCCGATCTTCAGCCCCTCCTGCTGGCAATAACGCAGGGCCGCCAGCGTATCGGCGGTTTCGCCCGATTGCGAGATGAACAGTGCGGCCTGCGTGGGAACGAGCGGGATTTCACGGTAACGGAATTCCGAGGCGACATCGATTTCCACCGGCAGACGCGCATAACGCTCGAACCAGTATTTGCCGATCAGGCCGGACAGATAGGCCGTACCGCAGGCGGAAATGGCAAGGCCGGAAAGCTTGGCGAAGTCGATGGCCGTGTCGGCCTGCTTCACGGTCTTGGAAGCGAAATCCACATAGTGGCTCAGCGCATGGGAAATGACTTCCGGCTGCTCGTAGATTTCCTTTTCCATGAAGTGGCGATGGTTGCCCTTGTCGACCACATAGGCCGTCGCCTGCGAAATCTGCCGCTCGCGCTTCACCGGTTTGCCGGAGAAATCGATGATTTCCGCACCCTGCCGGGTCACGATGGCGCAATCGCCATCCACCAGGTAGGTGATCTCGTTGGTGAAGGGCGACAGCGCGATGGCGTCGGACCCGAGGAACATTTCGCCCCGACCGTAACCGACGGCAAGCGGCGGGCCGGAACGGGCCGAAAGCAGCGTGCCGGGATCGTCCTTGAACATGACGACCAGCGCATAGGCGCCCGTCACGCGGTTCAGCATCTTCAGCATCGCCTCGCGATGGCCGAGACCCTCGCGGGTATATTTCGCCAGAAGCTGCGCCACCACTTCGGTATCGGTCTGGGTGGTGAAGCTCGCGCCCCCGGCGGTCAGCTCTTCACGCAGTTCGGCAAAGTTTTCGATGATGCCATTATGCACGACGGCGACGCCGTCGACGAAATGCGGATGGGCATTGGTTTCGTTCGGAACGCCATGGGTCGCCCAGCGTGTGTGAGCGATGCCGACCACGCCCGGCAGCGGCTCTTCCGAAAGTCTCTTCTCCAGGTTGAAGAGCTTTCCTTCCGCCCGGCGACGGTCCATCGCGCCATTGTCGATGGTGGCGACACCCGCCGAATCGTAACCGCGATATTCGAGACGCTTCAGCGCATCGACAAGCCGTTCAGCAACGGGCTGGGTTCCGACAATTCCGACAATTCCGCACATATATTTCTCCAGACGGCGATCTTTTCGCCGCAACTTTCAGAGCATTTTCGCATTTCCCTGAAATGCAAAAATACTCCACGTTTTTATTCTGACGCATTTCCGGACGTAAAACCGCTGCACACTTTTACTGGAAATGCTTTAATCGTTTCCCTGAAATCGGCAATTACGCCGCCGGTCACTTTCGGTATCGCTCGGTAACGTCCCTCAAGAGGACTTTTTCTTTGCTTCCTTCAGCGCCTTTGCCCGCTCGCGCACCACAGTTGCCCGGCCCGGCTTTACTTCCTGACGAGCACGTCCAAAAGCCAGCGCATCATCAGGCACATCGTCGGTAATCACGCTGCCGGAGGCGATATAGGCCCCCTCTCCAATGGTGACAGGAGCGACCAGGGACGAGTTCGAGCCAATAAAACTGTTCGCACCGATCCGCGTTTCGGCCTTGTTGTAGCCGTCGTAATTGCAGGTGATGGTGCCAGCGCCGATATTGCTGCCCGCGCCGATGAATGCATCGCCGATATAGGTCAGATGGTTGACCTTGGCGCCCTCGCCGATCTCCGCCTTCTTGACCTCGCAGAAATTGCCCACCTTGGCATTGGCGTGCAGGTTCGCGCCCGGACGCAGCCGCGCATAGGGGCCGACAGTCGCACCTTCGGCGACATGCGCCCCTTCCAGATGCGAAAACGCATGGATGACGGCGCCCGGCTCGATGGTGACACCGGGACCGATGACGACATTCGGTTCGATCAAAACGTCCTGACCGATCTTAGTGTCATAGGAGAGGAAGACGGTTTCGGGCGCAATCATCGAAACGCCGTCCACCATCAATTCGTGGCGGCGACGTTCCTGCCAGAGCTTCTCGATAAAGGCCAGTTCGGCGCGATTGTTGCAGCCGACCAGTTCCGTTTCGGGCGCATCGATGGCGACGGCGCGGCGGCCGAGGGAACGGGCGATCTCGACCACATCGGTCAGATAATATTCGCCCTTCACATTGCTGTTGCCGATCCGGTCGAGCAGGTCCAGCGCGTTGCGACCGTTGATGGCCATCAATCCGCTATTGCACCAGGTAACCTTACGCTCCGCATCGGTCGCGTCCTTCTCCTCGCGGATAGCGACAAGTTCGCCATCCTTGACCAGAAGCCGGCCGTAACCGGTCGGGCGGTCGGTATGGAAACCGATGACGGCGACATCGGCGCCGGCGGCAATCGCCTCACGCGCCCGGTCGAGCGTTGCGGAAGTGATGAGCGGTACATCGCCATAGGCAACGATGAGATCGTCAAAACCGCGTTCGATGGCCGCGCGTGCGGCAAGAACCGCATGGCCAGTGCCCTTGCGCTCCGTCTGCAGGAAAGCTTCGACCTGAAGGCCCTTCATGCCTGCGGCCGCAGCGACATTGTCGGCATCGCGCCCGACCACCAGCGCCACCGTGCCGACGCCGGATCCAGCCACCGCCTCAACCACATGGCTGATCATCGGACGCCCGGCGACCGGATGCAGCACCTTGGATTTCGACGATTTCATGCGCGTGCTGTCGCCCGCTGCGAGAATAACGGCTAGAGAGCTGCGCTCCATAAGACCTCCAACACCCAGTCACCGGCCGCGGCGCGGCCAGGACGACGGCATATGTTTGACTTCACGCCGTCCGGCAAAACGAACGGGCGCATCGGTAATTTCATTCCGGAATTGCTATAACGGCGGCCCACTTAAGAAACCATGCAAATCTGCACCAAATTTCCGCACCGATTTTCATCAAACGTGATTGGAACGGGATCGCATCCCGCTCCCGCGTTGTGATTTATCGCCGGGGGTTGCGGGCAGTGAATTCCAGCACCTGCTGGCGGCCGTTTTCGATCAGCCTTTCCATTTCGCGGCGCGCTGCGGCCTCGTCGCGCAGGCGAAACGCCTCCACGAGCCGCAGGTGGGAGGCCGACACGTCGGAAATCTCATTGGGGTCGGTTTCCGGGTTGCTCATCCGGAAAATGCCCACCAGAGCCGCCTTTATCAGCGAACCGACGGTGCGCATGAACGGATTGCCGGACATTTCGGTGATGAGGACATGGAAATTCATATCCGCAAGCGCGCGCTTTTCCTTGGAATAGGCCGTATTGCCCATCTCGTTGGCGTAAGCGGCAAGCTTGGCTATGTCGGCGTCCTTTGCCCTGATGGCGGCAAGCCCCGCGCCATAGGGCTCGAAAGCCTGACGGATATCGTAAAGATGCAGCAAAAACTCGTCGCTGACCCCCGCCTCGAAATGCCAGAGCAGCACTTCGCTGTCGAACATGTTCCAGCTTTCGCGCTCCGTCACCCGGGTGCCGATACGCGCCTTGGGGGAAATCATGCCCTTGGCGGTCAGCGTCTTCATCGCTTCGCGCAGCACTGTGCGCGACACTTTCAGCCGGTCCATCAGCTCGGCATCGCCCGGCAGGATATCACCCGTCTTGAAGGTGCCGGACACGATATCGAGACCGAGCTTGTGAACGACCTGTGCATGATTTGTCCGCAGCTTTCGAAAACCTATCGCCGCATCGAGCATTCCGCGCTGCAAGTGCCATGTCCTTCCGTTCGGTTGGCGATCTTAAAAATCGCGCCAGACGTGTATATCTCAAGTCAGAATATAGTGAAAAACATCAAGTCGCCTGAAAAGCAAAGGCAAACTTCGTCCACGGCGTAAAACATATGAAAATAACAAAGGCCGCACATGAATTTCATGTGCGGCCCGTTATCAGCGGGAATGGAAAGTCCCGTTATTGCGGCAGCTTGTCGTCCACACCGGCGACATAGAAGTTGAGACCGAGCAGAACGCCGTCCTCGGCCTTTTCACCCGCCTTCAGCCATTCCGAACCGTCCTGCTTGTTCACCGGGCCGGTGAAGGGGTGCAACTCGCCCGACTTGATCTTGGCTTCGGTGTCCTCGGCCATCTTCTTCACATCGTCAGGCATGTTGGTATAGGGCGCCATGGTCAGGATGCCGTCCTTCAGGCCGTCCCAGATCGATTCGGACTTCCAGGTACCATCGAGAAGGGCCTGCGTGCGCTTGATGTAATAGGCGCCCCAGGTATCCTTGATGGCGGTAAGCTGCGTCTTCGGACCGGCCGCAATCATGTCGGAAGCCTGACCGAAGGCCTTGATGCCGCGTTCTGCGGCAACCTGCATCGGCGCGGTGGTGTCGGTGTGCTGGGTCAGAATGTCGACGCCCTGGTCGATCAGCGCCTTGGCGGCATCGGCTTCCTTGCCGGGGTCGAACCAGGTGTTGGCCCAGACGACCTTGACCTTGAAGTCGGGATTGACGGACTGCGCGCCGAGCACGAAGGCGTCGATGCCCATCACCACTTCCGGGATGGGGAAGGAGGCGATGTAACCGGCGAGACCCTTCTGCGACATCTTCGCGGCGATCTGGCCCTGAATGTAGCGGCCTTCATAGAAACGCGAATTGTAGGTGGCGACGTTTTCGGCGGTCTTGAAGCCGGTGGCGTGTTCGAACTTCACCTTGGGGAACTTCTGGGCCACCTTCACGGTCGCATCCATGAAGCCGAAGGAAGTGGTGAACACCAGTTCGCAACCCGAGCGGGCCATGCGCTCGATGGCGCGCTCAGCATCCGGACCTTCCGGAACGCTTTCGAGGAAAGGCGTTTCAATCTTGTCGCCGAAATGCGCCTGCAGTTCCTGACGGCCGATATCGTGCGCCTGCGTCCAGCCGCCGTCGGTCTTTGAACCGACATAGATGAAGCAGACCTTCTTGGCGTCGGCGGCTTCCGCCGAGGAAACGACGCCGCCGAGAGCCGCAACGGAAGCGGCGAGTGCGATGACCAGTTTTTTCATTTTTACCCCTGTTGGTTTGGAGACTTGTGACTTCTTCACCTGTCCGGCACGAAGGATTTACCCAGCGATGCCGGTGTGTTGATCAAGGTCGTGCGGCGATTATGCGAGATGATGACCAGCACGACAATAGTTGCGAGATAGGGCAGCGCCGAAAGCAGTTGCGACGGTACCCCGATGCCGAAGGCCTGCGCGTGCAATTGGCCGATGGTGACGGCGCCGAACAGGTAACCGCCCGCCAGCACCCGCCATGGGCGCCAGGACGCGAAGACGACGAGCGCCAGCGCAATCCAGCCGCGCCCGGCCGACATGTTTTCCACCCATTGCGGCGTATAGACCAGCGACAGCTGCGCACCGGCAAGACCCGCACAGGCGCCGCCAAACATGACGGCGAGATAACGGGTGCGGATGACATTGATGCCGAGCGCATGGGCCGAAGCGTGACTGTCGCCGATGGCGCGGATTTTGAGGCCCGTGCGGCTCTTGAACAGAAACCAGCCAATGCCGGCGACAAGCGCGATGGAGAGGTAGAAGATCAAATCCTGCCGGAACAGCAGCGGACCGAAGAAGGGAATGTCCGACAGCAGCGGAAAGACGATGGGCTGCAGTTTCACACCCGGCAGGCCGACGAAACTTTCACCCAGCATGCCCGAGACGCCGAGGCCGAGAATGGTGAGCGCAAGGCCCGTCGCCACCTGATTGGTAACGAGCGTCAGCGTCAGGAAACCGAAGAGCAGCGAGAAAACCGCACCCGAGGCAATGCCGGCCAGAATGCCGAGATAGGGAGACCCGGTCATATGCGCGGCCGCGAAAGCGCAGACCGCACCCATGATCATCATGCCCTCGACACCGAGATTGAGGACGCCTGAGCGCTCCGTCACCAGCTCGCCGGAAGCGGCGATGACGAGCGGCGTGGCGGCGGTGATGACGGTGAGAAGAATGGCCTGAAGCATATCCATCATGCCGCTCCTTCTTTACGATGCGCCTTGCCGGAAAAGACGACCCTGATGCGATAGAAGATCAGCGTGTCGCAGGAGAGAACGAAGAACAGCATCAGCCCCTGAAACACGCGCGTCACCTTGTCCGAGACGCCAATCGAAAGCTGCGCCGCCTCGCCGCCGAGATAGGTCAGCGCCAGCACCAGCCCGGAAAGGATGATGCCGAGCGGATTGAGACGGCCGAGAAAGGCGACGATGATGGCGGTAAAGCCGTAACCCGGCGAAATGCTGGGCTGGAGATGGCCGATGGAACCGGAAGCCTCCGATATGCCCGCAAGCCCCGTCAGCGCGCCGGAAAGCAGCAGCGAAAACCACACCATGCGACTGGAGGAAAAACCGGCGAAGCGCCCCGCCCGCGCCGATTGCCCGAGCACGGTGACCTCGAAGCCCTTCAGCATGTAGCGCATCATGAACCACAGCGCGATGGCCGCGACGATGGCGAAAACGAAACCCCAATGCGCCCGGCCCGAGGCCAGCATTTCCGGCAGAACGGCGCTGTCGTTGAAGGGCTTGGTCTGCGGGAAGTTGTAGCCGCCCGGATCGCGCCAGATGCCGCGCGTCAGCCAGTCGAGGAAAAGCTGCGCAACATAGACCAGCATCAGGCTGACGAGGATTTCGTTGGTGTTGAACTTCGTCTTCAAAAGTGCGGGAATACCCGCATAAAGCGCGCCGCCCACGGCGCCCATCACCAGCATCAAAGGCAAAAGCAGCGGCGAATGCCAGTCGGGATAAAGCACCGGCAGAATGGAGCCGGTGATCGCGCCGATGGTGAATTGCCCCTCCGCGCCGATGTTCCAGTTATTGGAGCGATAACAGATCGACAGGCCGACACCGATCAGGATCAGCGGTGCGGCCTTGATCGCCAGCTCGTGCAGCGACCAGACTTCCAGCAGCGGCTCTACGAAAAAGGCGTAAAGCGCGTCCAGCGGGTTCTTGCCGAGCATGGCAAACATGATGGCGCCGACGAGCAGCGTCAGCGTGAGCGCCAGAAGCGGCGAAAGAAGAGTGAAAAGCCTCGAGACCCCTGCCCGTTTTTCAAGCTCAATGCGCATGCTGGGCGGCTCCCGAATGTGTGTGGATGCCGCCCATCAACAGGCCGATCTTTTCAAGCGTCATGTCTTCCACGGGATGGGTCTCTGACAGCTTGCCGTCGGAAATAACAGCGATATTGGTGGCGACTTCGAAGATTTCATCGAGATCCTGGCTGATGACGATGACCGCCGAGCCCGCCTTGGCAAGATCGACCAGCGCCTGGCGAATGCGGCTCGCCGCACCCGCATCCACGCCCCAGGTCGGCTGGTTGACCACCAGCACGGCAGGCTGGCGGTCAAGCTCGCGCCCGACGATGAATTTCTGCAGGTTGCCGCCGGACAGCGACCCGGCCAGCGGATCGGCCCCGCTTTTGCGCACATCCATCGTTTCCGAAATACGCCGCGCCGCCGCCTTGATGACTGAGCCACGCACGATGCGCAGGAAACCGCCGGTCAGAAACGCCTTGCGGTCGGAGCGCGCCCGCGCCAGCAGCAGATTGTCGGAAAGGCTCATGCCGGGAACGGCGGCGTGGCCATGCCGCTCTTCGGGCACGAAACCCGCACCCATCAGCCGACGGCCATTGATGCCGATACGGCCGACCGGCTTGCCGCGCAGATGGATCGCATCGTTATTATAGACCGGATATTCGCCCGAAAGCGCATCGAACAGCTCGCCCTGCCCGTTTCCGGCAACGCCGGCAATCGCCAGCACCTCGCCGGCGCGCACGGTCATGGAGATCGATTTCAGCGCCACGGCAAAAGGCGTGCGCGGCGCGACCGAAAGCCCCATGACCTCGATCTGCGGCGCACCCAGCGCCTCGCCCGTTGCGCGCGAAACGCTTGCGACATCGCTGCCGACCATCATGCGCGCCAGCGATGCCGGCGTTTCCCTGCGCGGATCGCAGGCGCCCGTCACCTTGCCGTGACGCAGAACGGTGGCGCGGTCGCAGATGCGCTGCACCTCTTCGAGGCGATGGCTGATATAAAGCACGGAACGGCCTTCGGCCTTCAGCTTCTCCAGCGTCTCGAACAGCTTGTCAGCCTCCTGCGGCGTCAGCACCGAGGTCGGCTCGTCGAGAATGATGAGGCGCGGATTCTGTAGAAGCGCTCGGACGATTTCGATGCGCTGGCGCTCGCCGACCGAAAGATCGGCCACATGCGCATTGGGATCGAGCGGCAGACCATAGGCGCGCGACAGCGTTTCCGCTTGCCCGGCGATTTCCTTCAAGGAAATTTTCGGATCGAGCGACAGGGCGATGTTCTCAGCAACCGTCAGCGCCTCAAACAGCGAAAAATGCTGGAAGACCATGCCGATGCCGAGCCTGCGGGCCTCGCTTGGCGAGCCTACGGAAACCGGCTGGCCCTGCCAGATAATATCGCCCTCGGTCGGTGCGAGAACGCCGAACAGCATCTTGACGAGCGTGGATTTGCCCGCGCCGTTTTCACCCAGAAGCGCGTGGATTTCGCCCGGCGCAATATCGAGATCGATGCCGTTGCAGGCGGCGAAATTGCCGAACAGCTTGGTCAGCTTGCGAACGGACAGGAGAGGCACGGCCTCCGGCGCCAAAGTTCCAGTCACGAGTTCCCTCTCTCACCAACCGTCATGCCTTCTTCGAGGCGTTTCAAACGATTGCGGTCATTGTTCCCAATCCCGCACCAAAAAGTATGCAATGATACGCGATCAGAACTTATTGATAACGGTTTTGCTGCTGCGCACAACTGAAAAAGACGCCGCTTAAATGCAATTTGCACAAGCAATAAACGGCTTTACCCTTTCCTCATTTCGCGCCGAGCGAGGGGAAAAACTGCAATATTCCACCGATGCAATAAAGATAGATGCCGCTCGCCACAAAGCCGATCACGGCCCAGGTCGGGGTTTCGAAATGCATCAGCAGCGCATAACCGCCAAGCGCGCACCAGATGAAGACCACGGCGAGATTGAGCGGCCGCAATCGCTTCACCCGCACCGGATGCAGGAAGTTGATCGGCAGGAATGTCAAGAACACCGAAACGGTAACGACGATCATCGCCGTGGTGGCGCTGGCGTCCATGACGAACAGGGTGAACACCACCATGTTCCACACCACCGGAAAGCCGGAGAAGAAATATTCGTCCGTCTTCATGCCCATGTCGGCGTAATAAATGGCGCTCGACACCACGATCATGCCCGCGGCCACGAAGGATAGCGGCTCGCCGATCATGCCTTTCTGATAAAGCGCAAAGGCGGGCAGCAGCACATAGGTAACATAGTCGATGATATTATCGAGCGTATCGCCGGACCAGTTGGGCAGCACTTCCTTCACCCTGACCTTGCGGGCGATGGGTCCGTCGATGCCATCCACCAGAAGCGCAAGCCCCAGCCACCAGAACATGTCGACGAAGCGGTGTTCGGCTGCGGCGACCACACCGAGAAAAGCCAGGAACGAGCCGGAGGCCGTGAGCATATGGACCGAAAAGGCGCGGATTTCCGCGTAGGGAACACGCTTATAGTTGAAAATTTTCATAGTCAGCGTCTGTGCCCCGTTTTTTCATCCGCCTGTTCATTCCGGTATGCGGCCATTCACCACGCTTTGCAACCGGCTCAATCCGCTTATCCTAAGACTAATATCGCGGCACAACCAACGAATCTTCGCAACCGGATGTTCCGGGAGCGAAGTGGATTTACCCGACCAAAGCCTTTATGATGCTTTGGAAATAACAACGGATCAGGACCATGAGACACTTCGATATCGCCATCACCGGTGCGGGACTTGCGGGCCAGATCGCGGCCATCGCGCTGGCGCGGGCGGGCCGCCACGTGGCGCTCATCGCACCTTCCAGCGACAGGAAGGACCAGCGCACCACGGCGCTGATGGACCAGTCCATCCGCTTCATGGATCGTCTCGGCCTGTGGTCGCGCATCGCGCCTTCGGCCGCACGCCTTTCCACCATGCAGATCATCGATGGCACCGACCGCCTGCTGCGTGCACCCACCGTGCAGTTCCGCTCCTCCGAAATCGGGCTGGACGCCTTTGGCTGGAACATCCCCAATGAGGCGCTGCTCGGCGTTCTGAGCGAAGCGGTCGAGCAGGAACACAATATTACCCGCCTCGATGCCACAGCCGAGACGATCGACATCGGCAACGACCGTGTATCGGTGACGCTTGGCGACGGCGAAACGCTCTCCGCCGATTTCCTCATCGGTGCGGATGGCCGCAAATCGATGGTGCGGGATGCCGCCGGCATCGGCGTCAAATCCTGGTCCTATCCGCAGACGGCCATTGTTTTGAACTTCGGCCATAGCCGGTCTCATGGCAATGTCTCGACGGAATTTCATACCCCCACCGGCCCTTTCACCCAGGTTCCCCTGCCCGGCAACCGCTCCAGCCTCGTCTGGGTCGTCACCCCGCAACAGGCGGAGGAATTGACCGCGCTGCCGCTGGAAGCGCTCAGCCTGCGGATCGAGGAGCGCATGCAATCCATGCTGGGAGCCGTCACCGTCGAGGACAGCGTGCAGGCATGGCCGCTCTCTTCCATGACGGCACATCGCTTCGGCAAGGGCCGCGTCGCCCTTATCGGCGAGGCCGCACATGGTTTTCCGCCCATCGGCGCGCAGGGGCTGAACCTCAGCCTGCGCGACATCATCGCGCTGACGGAATTGCTGAGCGCCGTCTCCGACCGGCCGATTGCGGCCGATGCCGGCAGCAGCTTCGACCGCAGGCGGCGGGCGGATGTCTATAGCCGCACGCTGAGCGTCGATCTTCTGAACCGCTCTCTGCTTTCCGATCTCCTGCCGGTGCAGATGGCGCGCGCGGCGGGCCTGCACGTGCTTTCCGGCATCGGCACCCTTAGAAGCATGGTCATGCGCGAGGGCATCGAACCGGGCCGTGGGCTGAAGGCCCTGCCCTCACTGCTGTTCGGCAGCTTCAAAAAGGCTGGATGAAATAAACCACGCCGGTCAGCGTAAGGACCGACAGCACCGTCGAGATCAGGATCGTTGCCGACGCCCGCTCCTGCCAGACGTGATATTGCTGACCGATGACGAAAACATTCGTCGCGGTCGGCAGTGCGGCCAAAAGCACGGCCGAATAGATCCACACCGGCTCGAATCGGCCGAGCGACGAGAGCACGAGATAAGCGGCGAGCGGATGCAGGATCAGCTTTGCCGGCACGATATAGCTGATTTCCACCGGCACCCGTTTCATTGGCCGAAGTGCCAGCGTCACACCCATGGCAAACAATGCGCAGGGCGCCGCCGATTGCGCCAGATAATCCACCAGCCGCTGCACCGCCTCCGGCGGCTGCCATGACAGCGAGGCGGCGAGAAAACCGGCAATGACGGAGACGATGAAGGGATGGGTGATGACCTTGCGCGCCACATCCAGCGCAAGCTTCGCCGGGGAGCGTTTGTCACCGCCCGCAACCGCCATCATCGCCGGCGCGACGATGAAATGGGCGGCGTTTTCCAGGCAGACGATCAGCGCCACCGGCACCGCCGCCTTTTCGCCAAGCGCCAGAAGCGCAAGCCCCGGCCCCATATAACCGATATTGCCGTAGCTTGCCGCGAAACTCTGGATCGTGGTTTCGGCAAGGCTGTTTTTCCGCACGAACCGGCCGATCAGGAACACAGCCAAGAAAATGCCATAGGTGCAGGCGAGACTGGCCGCGACGAAATCCATCCGCGCCAGTTCTTCCACCGGCGTTTTCGATACCAGCTTGAAAAACAGCGCCGGAAGCGCCGCATAGATGATGAAGGTGTTCAGCCAGCCCATCGCCTCGACCGGCTGCTTCGTAATGCGCGCCGCCCCGTAGCCGATGAAGATCAGGCCGAAAAACGGTAACAGCAATCCGACGATATCCGTCACTATGTTTCCCCCGCAAGCAACTCCAGCGGGAGGCTTAGCCGATTTGCATCAGGATCGGAAAGGTCTCCTGGAACCAGATCGCCACATTGGTGATAAAACCGGACATGAAAGCGAGACCGGTCAGCACCAGCAACACGCCGAGCAGCTTTTCCACGAGGCCGAGATGGCGGCGGAAGCGAACGAGGAAACGCATGAAGGAGCCGGAAAACGCCGCCGCGATCCAGAACGGCACCGCAAGGCCAAGAGAATAGACCGCAAGCAGCGCCGCACCGTCGCCAACCGTATCGCGCGCGGCGGCGACCCCGAGAATAGCCCCCAGAACCGGGCCAATGCAGGGCGTCCAGCCGAAGGCGAAGGCAAGACCCATGACATAGGCCCCCGACAGCGTGGCAGGCTTGCCCGCCCCCTGAAACCGCGCCTCGCGCGAAAACAGGCCGATACGGAACACGCCGAGAAAATTCAGACCCATCAGAATGATGATGAAACCGCCGATCTTGGCGAGAATATCGAGATTCTGACGCAGAAGCGTGCCGATCGTCGAGGCGCCTGCCCCCAGCGCCACAAAGACCGTGGCGAAACCGAGCGTGAAGAAGAAGGCCGAAAACAGCACGGCCCTGCGAATCTCCGGCCGCGGCGCGGTATCTTCCGTCCTGAACTGCTCGACCGAAACACCCGCCATATAACAGAGATAAGGCGGCACCAGCGGCAGAACGCAGGGCGACAGAAACGAAAGAGCGCCGGCCAGAAGCGCGCTGAACAGGGAAATATCGGCAATCGACAAGAAAGAACTCCGCATTCCGCAAAGCCGCCGCGATTCTCGAGTTTCGCCGGCACTTCACGCTTCATTTTCGTGCATGTCATTGCTGCAAAAGGATTTCACCCGTTCGGCCGACATGTCTGAAGCCGGTTTTATCCCCAGCCGCCCCCTCTCTCCAATCACCTTTTCGGGGGTGCGACAAAAAAAACCGGATTGATTGTCGAAACCGCTTTTTTTGGGTTGACCGAACGGATCGCTCTACCTATGTTCCGCGCACTTCCGAAGGGCAGCCAAGCCCCGACACGGGAGAGCGTAGCTCAGCCGGTAGAGCAACTGACTTTTAATCAGTAGGTCCAGGGTTCGAATCCCTGCGCTCTCACCACCTCAAATCCAGTTTTCTGATATTTCGCAAAGAGTTAGCACCGAGCGTGACCGAACTCTGATCGGAATAGAAAAGATTCTCCCGCAGTCTTCGCGCGTAAAATAGCGATATCTGCCACAAGCCCGGGTTCAGAACAGCCGCTGCGATAAGGGTCACCGGCTCAAGTGCCAGCGTCCCGGCATGACCCGGCAGTCTTTTCAATCGCTCGGGATAGTTCCTTAAGCCGAAGTCTCGGCCCCGGAAATCACCAGATTTAATATTCCGACAAATCCAATCAGGAGATCATTTGCGCGCGGCAGTACGGCGGCAGCGCCAGTTCCAGTCTCTTGGCTCACCTGTGTCCATATGGACCGATTCGGTGTGGCAATAGGTGCCGACGCCACCGCGTTCCGGCAGGGAACGCAGATAGGTGGCAAGCTCCCATTTGGAGACGCCCTTGATCTGGATGTCGGCGGCATCGCAGGTGTAGTGCTTGGAGCCCTGCCTTATGCCCTTCGGCGGACGATACCCCGAGGTAACGATCGCCGGGCTGTTGTAGTGGCGCTCCACATCCTTGATCATCCGCACCAGTTCCGGCTTGAAACAGCCGACTTCGACACGGTCCGTCTGCAGGAAAAGCCCGTTCGGGGCGACGCGGGTGAGGCCGGAGAGCGAAGCGAGCTTCATGAGGCCGGTCGGCTGGTCATCCTCTTCATCGAGATGCGCATCGTCGAATTCGTCGGACATCATCGAGCGGCCGGAAAGGGCAATGCCCATCGTCCCGTCCGAAACTCCGGGCAATGCGGCGACCTGCGTATTGCCGGCCGTGCCGCTTTCAATCATTTTCGGCAGGCGCTTTTTGGCCGCACCGGCGAAAAATGCCGCAAGCGTTACGCCCTTACCCTCGCTTTCCTGCCCCTCGCCCGCCGCCTTTGCGTCCTTGGCTGGTTGCGCGGCAACAGCCGCGAGCTGTTCCGATGCCGACTGCGGCACGGGTACGGGAACCGGCTGACGATTTTCGCTGTGCTGTTCCGCCGGCGCCTGTGCGGCTGGCGGGACCTGAGCCGGCGCTGCCACCGGTTGCGCCTGCACCGGCGCCGAATAGACGCTGCTGACGGCGGGAACGATTCTTTGGGAAGGAGCACCCGCAGCAGTGGCCGTGCCCGGCGCCCCTGCGGCACCGGCGGACGCTGCTGCTGCGGATGCGGTGGAATAAATGCTTGTCGTCCCTGCGGAGATCGCCGTTGGCTGCGTCGTCAATCCGCCGATATCGGGGGCGGCGCCATAGGCCTGCGCCGGGCCGCCCGATGCCTGCGGCTGGGCTGGCGCGACCGCTCCGGCCGCCGATGCCACGGCCGGATCCACATAATGTCCCTGTTGCGCGCCGGCGGCGGCAGTTGGAGCGGCGTTCTGAGGCTTCTGTTGTGCGGAAATTTCCGGCTTTTTGGTCGCGGCGGCCATCTCATCGTCGGTCACCGCCGAAACGCATCCGGAAAGCCCGAGCAGCGAAACCGCGATGACGAGACGCTGACGGACCAGACGTCCTTTCGCGCTCTCGACAGTTGTCATGGGTGGCCTCCGTATCTTGCATTTCCAACAGCAGCACGGGAACGGGCGCGTGTGCTTCCCCAAAACGGGACTGGCCGTTTCGATTCGCGGACTATGCCTCATCCCCTCGGGACAAGGCAAGAGCACCCGAAAACGCCGCTGCTCGCCGGAAAATCCCTACCAGGAACCGGTATTCTGCATAGATATCCACGGTTCGGCTGGTGCGAGGCTTTCGCCCTTCTGCAGAATTTCGAAGGAAATACCATCCGGCGAGCGCACGAAGGCCATGTGCCCGTCACGCGGCGGCCGGTTGATGACGATGCCGTTCTGCTGAAGCCGGGCGCAGAAATCGTAGATATTGTCGACTTCGTAAGCCAGATGACCGAAGTTGCGGCCGCCGGTATAATCCTCTGTGTCCCAGTTATAGGTGAGTTCGAGGCACGGTGCCTTGTTTTCCTTCGCCGCAGCAATGTCGTCGCGCGCCGCAAGAAACACCAGAGTGAATCGGCCTTTTTCGTTCTCGATTCGGCGTATTTCCTCAAGACCCAGCAGGTCGCCATAGAATTTCAGTGATTCGCCAAGGTCTTTGACGCGAACCATTGTGTGCAGATACCGCATTTTCTTCCTCTCCATTACACGGGTCCGGAGCCGTTAAACGCATGATGGCAAGCCCCGGACAAGGACGGCGACATAAAAGCAGCTGCGTAAATCAAAAACTAGGGCTTGCGTGAAACCGTTACCAAGATGTTAATCTGGCGCACAGGAATCAGTTGACCGGTGTATGGCGCGTAATCGAGGGGTTGGCAGGATATGGCTGATAGGATGTCATCGAAAACGATAGTCGATGTCGAGGACCTTTCGGGCGATGCCGTGGACCTGACCGAAATTACCGGCGTCGTGAAGTGGTTCGATGTCGCCAAGGGTTTCGGCTTCATCGTGCCCGACAACGGCACGCAGGATGTGCTGCTGCACGTCTCCTGCCTGCGCCGCGACGGTTACCAGACAATTCTTGAAGGCACGCGCATCGTCGCCCTCATCCAGCGGCGCGACCGCGGTTTCCAGGCGTTCCGCATCCTGTCCATGGATCAGTCGACCGCCGTTCACCCCTCGCAGCTGCCGCCGGTGCGCACGCATGTGCAGGTAACGCCTTCGAGCGGGCTTGAGCGCGCCATCGTCAAGTGGTTCAACCGCACCAAGGGTTTCGGCTTCCTGACGCGCGGCGAAGGAACGGAAGATATTTTCGTGCACATGGAAACCCTGCGCCGTTTCGGCCTGACGGAGCTTCGCCCCGGCCAGGTGGTGCTGGTGCGTTACGGCGATGGCGACAAGGGCCTGATGGCGGCGGAAATCCACCCCGACAACCCGGTTTCCATCGGAATGTCGCATTGATGTCCGCCCTGCCCCATATGGTGAAAAGCGCCGTTATGGCGCTTCTTTTTTTCACGCTCGCCGCCGCCGCGCAGGCCCAGCAACAGCAGACATTCACCTCCGAACCGCTGCAGATTGAAACCGCCGGGGGAAAGAGCCACGATTTCACCGCGGAACTGGCGCTGAACAACGCCCAGCGTGAACAGGGCCTGATGTTCCGCAAGAGCATGCCGCTTGAAAACGGCATGCTGTTCGATTTCGGTGAGCCGCGTGACGTCGCCATGTGGATGCGGAACACGCTTATTCCGCTCGACATGCTTTTCATTGGCCGCGACGGCCGTATTACCCATATTCACGAAAACGCGGTTCCGCATTCGGAAGCGATCATCAGCTCCCGCGGGCCAGTAAAATTTGTGCTTGAACTGAATGGCGGCACTGCGAAACGCTATGGCATCAAGCCGGGCGATTTAGTTCGCAGCGCGCAAATCGGCAACCGGAAATGACGTTGCCGCGTTATTGCGTCAGAATGAGCCGGACGAGGTTTCGCCCGGCTGGCGCAATATTCAGTAGACCGGCTCGATATGGCTCAGAATCCGGCAATTGGAAATGGAAGCGGCAAGGCTGATGGCGATGTCGATCGCTTCGACCGAATCGGCCGTGCCTTCCAGATAGATCACATCATTTTCGACAGTTGCGGAAATGCGCGACTTTTCGAGACCCGATTCGAAGGCCAGAGCCGACGTGATTGCCTGGCATACGCCGGCCATGCGGTCTCCAAAGAAGCTTTCCTGAATGCCTGACAAATTGAACATATTCGTTCTCCTTCTTATGGACATAACAACGCCCTGAGGGCGGTTTTGTTCATCTCCGGTTCATCTATTTGTTCATCTTCCATTCATCTTGGAAAATTGGAACCCCCTGATCGATCACATTTTAGGTGATCGGGAACCATTTCGTGAGGCGGGCATTTCGCGCATGGGAGTGTGAAAGGCCTTCAAGGCAGGTAAAACAGGGAGGAGAATGACATGCTGATTAACAGAACGGAGCCGTGTCACCACGCCTCGTGGATGAAGCCGGTGGCGATCCACCTGCCGCTGTGCGTCGCCGTTGAAATCTACAGCCCGCTGGTGGCGCTGGACATGCTGATGTACCGTTGGCCCGAGGAACACGGGCCGGAATATGAAGAGGCGCGCAGGAACTGCCTCGATGCCATCGCCGGCAGATGCGACATCGAGAAAGCACGGGAATCGTTTCTCATCGCAAGCAGTCATGCCCATATCCTGAACGTCCACTAAAATTCATCGACCGTCATGACGATTGGGCCCTTCTATGCGGAGGGCTTTTTCTTTTGCGCGGCAGTTTCTGCGACGCCTCCATGCACGGCGCAGCCTGCACACCGGCCGATGATGACATGTAACTGTCACGCAAACGTTATAATCGGCAGAGACGAATTCCATGGAATCGATTGGCGCACAGACCGCCAAAAGCTTGGGAGTGGAACTGGCCAGCATGGAAACTGTCTTTGCCCTTTGCGCAATTCTGCTCCTCGGCTTCAATCTTCTCGGCATCGTTCTGGCCGGCTGGCGACTGACGAGACGGGACGCGGAAAACGATCTCGTCCGGCAAAAGCCGCCTGTCTCGCTCGTGGTGCCGCTGCGCGGCGTGGAGAACTTCACGCCCCTGACGCTGTCGCGCGCCTTCGAACTCAACTGGCCAGATTATGAGCTGCTGTTCTGCGTCGCCGATGAATTCGATCCGGTGATCGAGGAAGTTCGCAAGGCGCAAGCCGCCTTCCCCTCGGTTTCCATGCAGTTGCTCATCGGCGATGACCGCATCAGCGCCAATCCGAAACTGAACAATTGCGTCAAGGGCTGGCGGGCCGCCCGGCATGAATGGGTGATCCTGGCCGATTCGAATGTGCTGATGCCGAAATCCTATATTGCGACCATGATGTCGGCCTGGCGGCAGGATAGCGGGCTCGTCTGCTCGCCGCCGCTCGGCTCAAGGCCTGCGGGTTTCTGGGCGCATGTGGAATGCGCCTTCCTCAACGGCTCGCAGGGCCGCTGGCAATATGCGGCGGAAGCCATCGGCATGGGTTTCGCACAGGGCAAGTCGATGTTGTGGAACAAGCCGTTCCTGGAGGACAATGGCGGCATTCGCGCGCTGGCCGCTGAAATCGCCGAAGACGCCGCCTCGACGAAGCTGGTGCGAAGCGCCGGTC
The DNA here is from genome assembly GCF_044626815.1 of Agrobacterium sp. P15N1-A. NCBI lineage: Bacteria > Pseudomonadati > Pseudomonadota > Alphaproteobacteria > Hyphomicrobiales > Rhizobiaceae > Agrobacterium > Agrobacterium sp. P15N1-A. Next base: position 78,943 of record NZ_JBIUPF010000002.1, read on the forward strand.
GCAAGGTGCATCTGGTATGCGCCCCCTTCGAACAGCCGCTCGGCCAGCGCAATGCCGGCGAGATCTGGTCGCGCCAAACCCGCTGGGCGCGGCTGCGGCGCGTGACCTTCCCGCAATATTTCGCGCCGGAAATCCTCACTGGCGCGCTTCCCCCGCTTCTCTTCGCGCTCGCCGCCGCCGCCATGATGGATATAAACCTCGCCGCAACCGCCTTTGCCGTCCTCGCCCTCATGTACGTGCCGGAACTTGCGCTCGCGGCCCTCAACCGTTGGCCGGTATCGCTCCATACGCTGCCGGCAATGATCGCCCGGGACATGATCATGCCCGTCGTCTGGGCGCGAAGCTGGATCGGCAGCGCGGTGGCATGGCGCGGTAATGTCATGACGATCGGCACGGCAGAGAGCACCCTGGCTGGTCCATCCGCGGAATAAATCACAGCTATTTGGAAGAAGTTACGCCGGAAAGCTGATGTTTTGCTTTAAAATGGTCGGAGTGGAGAGATTCGAACTCCCGACCCTCTGGTCCCAAACCAGATGCGCTACCAGACTGCGCTACACTCCGCCGAGGCGATGGCTGGGGAATACACGGTTCACCCGCAGTCCGCAACAGGGAAATTCATCTTTGTTCAGCCACGGCCCCGATGAGCAAAACGTAACCTCGAAACGGCAGCGCACGATCGGACGGCAAGGGGATAATCGTCTTGACTCTCACCTGAAGTCAGTCCATTTCAAATTCAACGTTCCTGACACGATTTGGTTATTCTATTCAGGTACGTGATGAATAATTCGGGGTGTTTCGCCCCGCTGTCCAACCGGAGCAGTTTCGACATGTCTGCGAAGATTTACCGCCCTGCAAAAACCGCCATGCAATCCGGCAAGGCGAAGACCAATGTCTGGGTTCTGGAATTCGACGCCGAGGTTCCGCGCAAGATCGATCCGATCATGGGCTACACCTCCAGTTCCGACATGAAGCAGCAGCTCAAGCTGACATTCGAGACGCAGGAACAGGCAGAAGCCTATGCCCAGCGCAAGGGCATCGAATACCGCGTCATCCAGCCGAAGGAAGCGACCCGCAAGGTGGTTTCCTACACCGACAATTTCCGTTTCAACCGCACCCAGCCCTGGACGCACTGAAACACGACGATCAAAGTTTTTGCCGGAGCATCTTTGCCCGGCATGACGGCCCCTTAGCTCAACTGGATAGAGCAACTGCCTTCTAAGCAGTAGGTCGCAGGTTCGAGTCCTGCAGGGGTCGCCATCTTTTCTGCAATGCCAGATACGTCCGGATTATCTCAAGGACTCCAAAACTTAGCGTCTGGCACCTCTGGACTCATTCGGTTTGCAATCAGCCCCTCATGAGGGGTCCGGCACCATGTCGCATGAGTGCGGATCAGCTACGCTTCGCTAACAGATTTGGCGCGGCTGCCACAGCCAGTCCCAATGCGGCGGAGATGAAGCCGATAAAGTCGGAGATCGTTTTCAGCTCGCCTTCGAAACCCATCCCTTGCAGCAATAGGCTTGTTCCGTAAAATAGTGGTAAGACGAACCCAAAGATAGTTATCAGGAATAGCGCGACTCTCTGGGCAGCCAATGTCGTAGGACGCGTTGGTTCCCACCGAAGCAGCAGGATGATGACGGCCAGAGCAGAAATGCTCAAGAAAACGTCGATCACCAACTGAGCGTTCACGTTTATCAGGCTGTCATTCGTCCAGAAGTTTATTCCGGAGACAGATACGAGAAGAAAAAACACGATCGAAACCACGATCGCCTCTGTCTTGCTGGACATGCCTGGGTCAAACACGAGAGCTCCGCAGACGATGCCTACAGTCATGGCCAACGGCAAGAGAAGCATTCGCCCCCATTCTCCCGTGTTCGTGTTTTTGGTCACCCCCGATACGGTTGGGGCAATTGCGTCTAAGAACCACCAGCCGACGCCAACGCCTAACAGACTAAGCACCATAAACGCGCCAAGACTTACCAAAACTCCCACTGCGATAGCCCAAACCGCCCGCCCCATTTTGTTCCCCCGACCGTGGCGCTACTGCTATGCCGAACAATACCGTGGAATCGATCAATATTAAATGACCGTGCTGAGGCGGCTTTATTCAATGACGGAAGATAACTGGTGGCGACAATTGTCGCAAAGCGCCCAGATGCGGGAGGTGACTGCGCTTCCGGTCGTGCAGATTCGCGGCTCATGCGCTCTCGAAAGACGAGCCTACCCCTGCCCCATCAACGTGAAATACCCCCACACCGCCACGAAAAATGCGATGACAGCCGCAATCATCAAAGCCTTCCTGGCTTTCGGCCCCAGCGGTTCGCGTGGCTTCTTCGGCGGCACCGGTTTGCGGAACTTCACCACATTGTCGTTCATTCTATCTTCGTCCTGACTATCGCTGCTGAAAGCTCAGCCGCGTTTATGGCATCGATCTTCCCGGATTTATCTCTATCAGACCAGAACTATCATAAATATTACCAAGTTTTCACTTCACCCTTAGGGCAAGCTATGTCACTTCCCACAATCAGAGGAATACAACGGCGACAGATGGACGGACAAACCGGAGAGCGGCGACAACCCTCTGTGGTATTTTGAACTTTGCGGGTGACGAGAATGAATGACGCCAATACGAGTGGCAGCGATACACAAAACAGCCAGCCCGATCTGCGCGAGATTCTGGGAACGAACAGAAACGGCCGCAAGAAAAAGTCGCGTCGGTATCTCTACGCCGCAGCAGCCATTGTTCTGATTGGCGGAGGCCTCGGCTATTATTACCAGTCACGTGCGGCAGGTGTCGCCTATAGCTACACCACTGAAGCCGCGCGTCAGGGCGATCTCTCGGTCATCGTCACCTCCACCGGCTCGGTTCAGCCGACGGATCAGGTCGATATATCGAGCGAACTGTCCGGCACCGTGCGCAAGGTCAACGTCACCTATAACAGCCCGGTCAAGGCGGGAGACGTATTGGCGGAACTGGATACCAACAAGCTCGAAGCCGACGTCCAGAGCGCCCGCGCCAAGCTTGCTTCCGCCAAGGCCAATGTGCTGAAGGCGCGCGCCGATCTCGGATCGGCCAAAACCTCCATGGAGCGCCTGAAATCGCTGGTGCAGAACCGGGTCTCCAGCCAGCAGGATCTGGACGCCGCGCAGTTCACCCATGATGCGGCTGCCGCGACACTTGAAGTCAACGAGGCGACCGTGCTTTCGGCGGAAGCGGATCTGAGGCTCGCCGAGGTCAATCTCGGCAAGGCCAAGATCGTCTCGCCCATCGATGGCGTTATCCTCACCCGCAGCGTCGATCCCGGCGCCACCGTCGCCTCCTCGCTCAATGCCCCGGTGCTGTTCACCATCGCCGGCGATCTGCGCCACATGGAATTGCAGGTCTCGGTGGATGAGGCCGATGTCGGCAAGGTCGAGACCGGTCAGAAGGCCAATTTTAACGTCGATGCCTATCCCGACCGCAGCTTTCCAGCCGAGATCGAGACCGTGCGCTTCGCCTCGGAAACCGTATCCAACGTCGTGACCTACAAGGGCATACTGACTGTCGATAATGAGGAATTGCTGCTGCGCCCCGGCATGACGGCGACCGCCAATATCATCGTCGAAGAAATCAAGGATACGCTGCTGGTGCCGAATTCCGCGCTTCGTTATACGCCGCCGCGCGAATCCGCCTCCCGTGGCGGCGGGTTGATGAGCCTGTTCCGCCCACCGCGCATGGGCCGCTCGCAGAACCGCGATGCCGGTCAGGCGGCCGCGGCCGGCAAAAGAACGGTCTGGGTGCTGCGCAACAACACGCCAGTTTCCGTCGCCATCGAAACCGGTTCCACCGACGGCCAGCATACCGTGGTAAAATCGGGCGAGTTGAAAGCCGACGATCAGGTGATTACCGACGCCACGGCCCGCAACGCCGGCTGACGGAGGACAAGCCCATGCAACAGCCGCCGCTCATCGAATTCCGCGATGTCGTCAAGCAATATGGCCGCGGCGAAGCGACCATCCGCGCGCTCGATGGCGTCAGCCTCTCCATTCATGAGAAGGAATTCGTCGCCATCATGGGGCCGTCCGGCTCCGGCAAATCCACCTCGATGAATATCATCGGCTGTCTGGATGTGCCGACATCAGGCGAATATCTGTTTCAGGGCGTGCCGACCAGCGGCTTCGACAACGAACATCTGACGCTGCTGCGCCGGCATATGCTGGGTTTCGTGTTTCAGGGTTTCAACCTTCTCTCGCGCACCTCGGCGGTGGAGAATGTCGAGCTGCCGCTGATCTATCGCGGTATGAAGGCCTCGGAGCGGCGCGCGCGCGCCATGGAGGCACTGGCGCAGGTGGGCCTGAAAGGCCGCGAGGACCACACCACGCAGGAGCTTTCCGGCGGCCAGCAGCAGCGTGTGGCCATCGCACGCGCCATCGTCACCCGCCCCGCTTTGCTTCTGGCCGACGAGCCGACCGGCAATCTCGATACGAAGACCAGCATCGAAATCATGGAACTGATTACCGCGCTCAACCGCGACAGGGGCATAACGGTGGTCATGGTCACCCATGAAGAAGATATCGCCGCCCATGCCGGGCGTCTCCTGCGTTTCGTCGATGGCCACCTCGCCTCCGACAGTGCGACGGACGAAAAGGAGACCGCCGATGTTCTTTGAAACGTCGCGTCTTGCGCTGCGCGCCATCAGCCGCAACCTCCTGCGCTCCTTCCTCACCGTGCTCGGCGTCGTCATCGGCGTCGCCGCCGTCATCGCCATGGTCACCATCGGCAACGGCACGACCGAACAGGTGAAATCGGAACTGTCGCGGCTCGGCACCAACATGCTGTTCGTTCGCCCCGGCCAGTTCGGCCCCGGAAGGGCGAGCACCGAAGCCAAACGTTTCGATGACCGCGATGTCGAGGCCATCCGCAACCAGATATCGGGCATCCGCGCCGTCGCACCGCAGAACCGCAGTTCCGCGGCCACGGTCATTTTCGGCGGCAAGAACCACCAGACAAGTGTGATCGGCACCACCAACGACTATCTGATCGCGCAGGACTGGACCATCGCGCTCGGCCGCGATTTCCAGCCCGCCGAAGATCGCGGCGGCCAGATCGGCTGCATCATCGGCGAAACGGTGCGGCAGGAACTGTTCGGCGCGGAAAACCCGGTGGGGCAGACGATCCGCGTCAGCAACATCTCCTGCCCCGTCATCGGTGTGCTGGGCAGGAAAGGCCAGTCCGGCCTCGGTGACGATCAGGACGACACGATCATCATGCCGCTGAAAATCCACCAGCGGCGCATCGGCGGCACCACCACCATTTCCTCGATCATGGTCTCGGCGCAGGACGGCGTTTCGACAGCCAAGGTGCAGAGCGACCTGCAGAACCTGCTGCGCGAGCGTCGCCGCATCGGCATCGGCCGCGAGGATGATTTCACCGTCAACGACATGACGCAGATCGCTTCGGCCATGACCGGCACGACGACGTTGCTGACAGGGCTTCTCGGCGCGGTCGCGGCTGTCAGCCTTCTTGTCGGCGGCATCGGCATCATGAATATCATGCTGGTTTCGGTAACGGAACGCACCCGCGAGATCGGCATCCGCCTTGCCATCGGCGCGCTGGAAAAACAGGTGCTGACGCAGTTTCTGGTGGAAGCCGTCATGCTGTCGGCCTTCGGCGGCCTTGTCGGCATCTTGACGGGCCTCGGCCTTGCTTATGCGGTCGTCGGGTATCTCAACGTGCCCTTCGTCACCAGCCCGTCGATCATCTTCCTCGCCTTCGCCTTTTCGGCGGCCATCGGGGTGATTTTCGGCTATTTCCCGGCACGACGGGCGGCGAGCCTGAGCCCGATAGAAGCGTTGCGGCATGAATGAAAGCCAGCGTTCAAACCGCTACCGGCTTTGTGTAACAACCTCTTCCCGGGGATTGACCCGATCCGCGTTTAGTCGCTCACCGGGGAGCGTGCACTATCTGCCCACTCTTCAAGTGCGCGCTCTATATCGTCCTGATAGGATGGCAGGTTCTCCTTCTCACTGATGGCGCGGAGATACGCTTCCACGGCATTCCGCTGCAAAGGGGTCAGTAAGGAAAACGTCTCCTGGCGTCCGCACAAATAGGGTGCGAATTCGTGCCTGTAGTCGCCATTGAGGTCGGCAATCATATAGGCGGGCAGATGAAAGCGCATTCCTTCAGCATCAAGGAAGGCGGGGCTGCCGGAATGTCTGTTAAGGTCCTTCAGCGGGATCGCGGCCCAGTCATTCTTCTCATCGCCAGCCCGGCATGCGGCGCGGACCTCATTGCTCGCGTAGTCGTCAAGCGCCTGCGCCTCGGAGAGGCCGACGCCCACGCCCAGGGCGACATCCGCGAATGCCTCTCGCACCACGGCTTTGGCCTTCGCAATATTATCGGGTTCCGGCCTCATCAAATCGTCTGCCTGTTCAATGATGCGCTCCCCCACTCCCGTCGCCATGCACTGTCGGCCAGTCTCCACCTTCGGTCCGCTCGAGCGGGGGACTATTCAACGTGTCCCCCTTGGATGCCGCCGCAGATCCCTTTGTCTCCTCCCAGTAAAACGCAAGGCAAACAATACCGGCAATCAGCGTCAGGCCAGCCACGACGCTGGCGACGATCAGACCTATCGTCCAGATATCAATCGAGGCGCTACTGATGTCCATCCCGGTTCACTCCCGATCAATCCTGCCGGCCACACGCCGTTCCAGCACGGGCGGCAGGCGGTTCCGCCCCTCCTGCCAAACCTCGCAGAATATCCGATATACTTGCTGATCTTGCGTCAGGGCGTCAATCGGATAGGCTCGCCCTCAAGTTTACCGGATGGAGTTTGGATGTTCAAATCGGTATCGGACAGCGCCGCTGCCGCAGACGGCGGTTCGCTCGCCCTCTTCGTCGAACGGATTGACGGACAGACGGAGCTGTTTGTGATCAATCGCTCCCTCGCGTCACGCGGGACACCCGACTACAACAGAGTCAGCTCAAGTCTTCGATCACTTGCCGGGGAGGATTGCGGGAAGATCGCGGCGGCTCTCGAGCCGCTTTTGACAACGACACCATCGATTCATCCGCTGGCGGATTTTATCGATACGCTGAAACAGCAATCATCCCGCTGACCGGAAAAATGGCGCAGCCAATCAAACGCTGGCTTCAGCCTCACGCTGCTTTGCCAGCGCCGCCAGATCGGCGGGCTTCAGCTCAACCGATTCACCGCAGCCGCAGGCGGATGTCTGGTTCGGATTGTTGAAGGTGAAACCGGAGCGCATCTTGGTCACTTCGAAATCCATCTGGGTGCCGAGCAGATAAAGCACGGCGGAAGGCTGAACCCAGACCTTCGCCCCTTCGAATTCAACCAGATCGTCCTTCGCATCCGGTTCGGTCACGAGGTCGATGGTATATTCCATGCCCGCGCAGCCGCCCTTCTTGATGCCGACGCGCACGCCCCTGGCGTCCGGGCCGGAATTTTCGACGATTGCTTTAACGCGCGAGGCGGCAGCCCCGGTCATGGTCATGATCGCAAAGCCCATGGGCTTAATTCTCCTTCGACAATCGAGTTCAAGGCTCGATGCTTATGGATTTCAATCTAATAGCGCCTGAGAGTGTCATCAAGGGATGACACCCGTCAAAATCACGTCAGTACCAGCCGACGGCGACCTGTGCTTCTTCCGACATGCGGTCCGGCGTCCATGGCGGGTCGAAGGTCATTTCGACCACGACACCGGAAACACCCTCGACGGCACCGACGGCATTTTCCACCCAGCCCGGCATTTCACCGGCCACCGGGCAACCGGGGGCCGTCAGCGTCATGACGATCTTGACCATCCGGTCGTCCTCGATGTCGATCTTGTAGACGAGACCGAGTTCGAAGATATCGGCCGGAATTTCCGGGTCGTAGACGGTCTTCAGCGCCGCAATCACGTCGTCGCTGAGGCGCGCCAGCTCATCCGGCGGAATGGTCGAAACCTTTTCCTGAGCTTCGGTCGCATCCTGGGTCTTTGCAGTGGCTTCGGCAGTCATGGTCTTAAACCTCAATCCTGATCTCTCAAATCCCGATATCAGGCGAAAAATTTGCGCGCATATTCCAGCGCCTCAACAAGAGAGTCTACTTCGGCGCGGGTATTGTAAAGGCCGAACGATGCCCGGCATGTGGAGGTGACGCCGAAGCGTTTCAAGAGCGGCATGGCGCAATGGGTGCCCGCACGTACCGCAACGCCGCGCCGGTCGATCACCATCGAGACATCATGGGCGTGAATGCCCTCGAGCTCGAAGGAGAAGATGCCACCCTTGTCAGGCGCATTGCCAATGATGCGCAGCGAATTGATCTCGCGCAGACGCTCCGCGGCGTAAGCGGCAAGATCGGCCTCATGCGCGGCAATCGCGGCGCGGCCAAGATTGTCCATGTAATCCAGCGCGTAACCGAGACCGATGGCCTGCACGATGGGCGGCGTACCGGCTTCGAAACGGTGCGGCGGCTCGTTATAGGTCACATTGTCTTCGGAAACGTCGAGGATCATCTCGCCGCCGCCCTGGAACGGCCGCATCTCGCGCAGGCGATCCGCCTTGCCATAGAGCACGCCGATGCCCGAGGGGCCGTAAAGCTTGTGGCCGGTCATCACATACCAGTCGCAATCGATATCGCGCACATCAACCGGCATGTGAACCGCGCCCTGCGAACCATCGATCAACACCGGAATGCCGCGCTCATGGGCGATGCGGCAGATTTCCTTGACCGGCACGATGGTACCGAGCGCATTCGACATATGGGTGATGGCAACGAGCTTGGTGCGCTCCGTCAGGCTCTTTTCGAAAGCCTCGATGTGGAACGCGCCGTCATCATCAACAGGCACCCAGACGAGCTTCGCACCCTGCCGCTCGCGGATGAAATGCCACGGCACGATGTTGGAATGATGCTCCATGATCGAGATGACGATCTCGTCGCCCTCGCCGATCTTGGGCATGCCGTAACCATAGGCAACCGTATTGATCGCCTCGGTCGAGGATTTGGTGAAAACGATCTCGTCCACCGAACCGGCGTTCAGGAACCGGCGCACCTTTTCGCGCGCCGCCTCATAGGCATCGGTTGCGGCATTGGAGAGGAAATGCAGGCCGCGATGCACATTGGCGTATTCGTTCGCATAAGCATGCGAAACGGCGTCGATCACCGCCTGCGGTTTTTGAGCGGATGCGCCGTTGTCAAGATAGACCAGCGGCTTGCCATAGACTTCGCGCGACAGGATCGGGAAATCCCGGCGCACGGCTTCGATGTCATAAGGGGCCGCCACTGCGGCGCGTTCGCTCTCAGGCATGATGTTCCAGCCAGCCGGAGATGATCGTCTCCAGCGCCTCTACCAGATTTTCTTCTTCCAGTTCCTCGACGATCTCGGCGACGAAGGCGTTGACGAGCATCGCCCGTGCCTTTGCCCGCGGCACGCCGCGCGCCATCAGGTAGTAGAGATGGTTGTCGCTGATATCGGCAACCGTCGCACCATGGCCGCACTGAACGTCATCGGCGAAGATTTCCAGTTCCGGCTTTGCCGAGAACTCGCCATCGTCAGACATCAGCAGCGTATTGCAGGCCATCTTCGCGTCGGTCTTCTGGGCATCGGGCGCCACCCGGATCATGCCCTGGAAAATGCCCTTGGCACGGTCGAACACCACGTTGCGGAACACTTCCGTCGAGGTCGTGTTCGGCACGTTGTGGCCAAGAACCATCGTCACGTCGGTATGCGTTTCGCCACCCAAAAGGTTGACGCCGCGAACGATGAGGTCCGTGCCCTCGCCTTCCACGTCGATGCGCAGTTCCTGCCGCACCAGCTTGCCGCCGGCATTGACAATGAACAGGCGGATTTTGGCATCCGCGCCGATTTTCATGCGCAGCTGGGCAAGATGGATATCGGCTGCACCCTGTTGCTGCAGGATGATCCAGGTCACTTCCGCACCGTCTTCAACGACGATGTCGGTAACGGAGGAAACAAAGGCTGCATCCGAAGTCACCGAAAGGTGACGTTCGATGACGGTTGCCTTGGAACCCTTGCCGAAACGAACCGGGAAGCGGCTGTGAACCTGGCCTGCGCCATGGACCGCCTGCAATTCGATCGGCTTTTCGATATCGGCATCGGCCGGAATGTCGAGCACCAGACCATCACGCACGAAGCTGCCGTTGATGCGGCCGATCGCGTCATCCTTGCTGGCTTCCGCAAGACCTGCGGCCGCGGAACCGTCAGCCAGGCTTTCGGCAAAGCGCGACACGCGGATGTCTTCGATCTTGCCGATATCGGCCGTGCCGTGCTGCATGTAGGCAACCAGAGAGCCGGCAACCGTCGGCGCCTGCTTCTCGATAACCGGCGCGGGCCGGTCTTCCGGAACGGCACGCAGCAGGCTCTTCAGATCGGTATAGTGCCACGCCTCGATGCGGCGCGTCGGAAGACCGCCTGTCTTCAGATCGTCGAACAGCACGTCGCGGGCAGCGACAACGGCGCCATCGCCCGGCAATTCGCTGAACTTGGCGGTGTAGGCGTCGACCAGCGCGGTTTCCGCTGGCGTCAGCCGGTTGGTAGCTTGAATGTTCATGGACATCACCTCCTGGCCCGACTTAGGCCGCTTCACCGATGATGTCGGCGTAACCATTGTTTTCCAGTTCCAGCGCCAGCGCCTTGTCACCCGAGCGGATGATCTTGCCCTTGTAGAGAACGTGAACGCTGTCGGGCACGATGTAATCGAGCAGGCGCTGATAGTGGGTGATGACGACGGTGGCGCGATCCGGCGACTTCAGCGCGTTGACGCCGTCAGCCACGATCTTCAGGGCGTCGATGTCGAGACCGCTATCGGTTTCGTCGAGAACGCAGAGCTTCGGCTCCAAGAGCGCCATCTGCAGGATTTCAGCGCGCTTCTTCTCACCGCCGGAGAAGCCGACGTTGAGCGGACGCTTCAGCATTTCCATGTCGATCTTCAGGTCGCCGGCCGCTTCCTTGACGCGGCGAATGAAGTCCGGCGTCGTCAGCTCGGACTCGCCGCGCGCCTTGCGCTGCTCGTTCATCGCAACCTTGAGGAACTGCATGGTGGCGACACCGGGAATTTCAACCGGATACTGGAAGGCAAGGAAGATGCCCTTGGCCGCACGCTCGGCGGCATCCAGTTCCAGAATGCTTTCGCCGTTATAAAGAATGTCACCGGAGGTGACTTCATAATCTTCGCGGCCCGACAGGATGTAGGACAGCGTCGACTTGCCGGAACCGTTCGGCCCCATGATGGCGGCAACCTCACCGGCGGCAACCTTCAGGTTGAGACCCTTGATGATCTCGGTTTCGGTATCGGCGATCTTTGCGTGCAGGTCGATGATTTCAAGCATGGATGTATCCTAAGAATTGTGTGAGCGAAGGTGCGCGAACATCGCGCACTCAAATGCGTGTTTGGGTGACGATCAGCCGACCGAGCCTTCCAGCGAAATGCCAATCAGCTTCTGCGCTTCCACGGCAAATTCCATCGGCAGTTCCTGAATGACTTCCTTGACGAAGCCGTTGACGATCAGTGCGATGGCCGCTTCTTCCGGGATGCCGCGCTGCAGGCAGTAGAAGAGCTGATCTTCGGAAATCTTCGACGTCGTCGCCTCATGCTCGAAATGAGCGGAGGAGTTCTTCGCCTCGATATAGGGCACGGTATGCGCGCCGCACTTGTCGCCGATCAAAAGCGAGTCGCACTGCGTGAAGTTGCGGGTGTTGGTTGCCTTGCGGTGGGCAGACACCTGGCCGCGATAGACGTTTTCCGAAAAGCCGGCGGCGATGCCCTTGGCGATGATGCGGCTCGAGGTGTTCTTGCCGAGATGGATCATCTTGGTGCCGCTATCGATCTGTTGATGGCCGTTGGAGACCGCGATCGAATAGAACTCGCCACGGCTGTCATCGCCGCGCAGGATGCAGGACGGGTATTTCCAGGTAATCGCCGAGCCGGTTTCCACCTGCGTCCACGAAATCTTCGAACGGTTGCCACGGCAATCGCCGCGCTTGGTCACGAAGTTGTAGATGCCGCCCTTGCCTTCCTTGTCGCCCGGATACCAGTTCTGGACGGTGGAATATTTGATTTCGGCATCATCGAGCGCCACGAGTTCAACCACGGCGGCGTGAAGCTGGTTCTCGTCGCGCTGCGGCGCCGTGCAGCCTTCCAGATAGGAGACGTAGGCGCCCTCTTCGGCGATGATCAGCGTGCGCTCGAACTGGCCGGTGTTCTTCTCGTTGATGCGGAAATAGGTGGAAAGCTCCATCGGGCAGCGAACGCCCTTCGGCACGAACACGAAGGAACCGTCGGTGAAGACGGCCGAGTTCAGCGTCGCGTAGAAATTGTCCGTCGTCGGGACGACCGAGCCGAGATATTTCTTCACCAGTTCCGGATGCTCGCGCACGGCTTCCGAAATCGACATGAAGATGACGCCGGCTTTCGCCAGTTCCGCCTTGAAGGTGGTGACGACCGAGACGCTGTCGAACACGGCATCCACGGCAACCGGGCGCTTTTCGACACCGGCGAGGATTTCCTGTTCCTTCAGCGGAATGCCGAGCTTCTCATAGACCTTCAAAAGCTCCGGGTCGACTTCATCGAGCGACTTCGGGCCGGGCGCGGTCTTCGGCGCGGCGTAATAATAAAGGTCGTTGAAGTCGATCTTGGGGTAGCTGACGCGCGCCCAGGTCGGCTCTTCCATCGTCAGCCAGCGCTTGTAAGCCTCAAGACGCCATTCCAGCATCCATTCGGGCTCCTGCTTCTTGGCCGAAATGAAACGGATCACCTCTTCCGAAAGGCCCTTCGGGGCCTTGTCGACTTCGATATTGGTTTCGAAGCCATATTTATACTGGTCCACATCGATCTGGCGGACCTGATCGATCGTTTCCTGAACCGCTGCCATGTCGTTCTCCAATCTCGCCGGAGCCAAGGTCCGGTGGCTTGTCAACGTATCAAGGCGGAAAGCCGCCTTATCCATCTTCGGGCAATGTCACCGCGCCGTAAGCGGGGCGGAGCTTATACCCATGTAAGTGCGGGATGGCGCTTTTCACACATCCCGGCAAGCGGAAAATTGCTATTCCGCAATTCTTTGCCGCATTTTAAGCGGCCTGACCGGCCAGCCTGCGCCGCCCGGCAATTTTCGCAAACGCCGCAAGCGTCCGTTCGATGTCCGCCTCGTCCGTCGCATGGCCAAGGGAAATCCGGAGCGCGCCGAGCTTGGGATCGCACCCCATAGCCGTCAGCACATGGCTTTCCCCCACCTTGCCGGATGAGCAGGCCGAACCGGCAGAAAGCGCGATACCTTCGATATCGAAAGCGATCTGCCCCGTTTCCGCCTTCAGGCCCGGCAGGGTGAAAAACGTGGTATTGCCAACGCGGGCAACGTCCTCGCCGTGGATGATCACATCCGGCGCGCTCACCCGCATGCCGTCTTCCAGCCGCGCCCGCAGAGCCGCAAGACGCGCCGCTTCAATCTCGAGATTTTGGGCCGCCACAGCGGCAGCGGCGCCAAAGCCGATAACCGACAGGGTATTTTCCGTGCCGGAACGATGCCCCTTTTCCTGCCCGCCGCCATGGATCAGCGGCTTCGGCATCATAACCTCGCCGCGCGAGATGAGAGCGCCAGCACCCTTGGAGCCACCGAGCTTGTGGGAGGAGATGACCAGGAAATCCGCCTCGAGCGCATTGATATCGAGCGGAACCCGGCCTGCCGCCTGCACGGCATCAACCACCATCAATCCACCCGCCGCATGCACCAGCCGCGCCGCTTCCGCCACCGGCTGGAGGATGCCGGTCTCATTGTTCACCAGCATGCAGGCAACCATCGGCAGGCCGGTGGAAGCATCATGCGAAGACAGAAGCGCCTCAAGTGAGGCAAGATCGATGACGCCCGCTGACGTAACGGGAATTTCCGTAACGTCAGCCTTGCCGAACCGTCCGCCTTCGCGGAAAGCGGGGTGCTCGATGGCTGAAACATAAAGATGGCCATAACGCACCGGAGCGCGCCCCATCTTGAAATCCGGTGTCAGCACCAGATTGGCGGCTTCCGTCGCGCCGCTGGTGAAGGTGACATGGGCGGCCTGCGCACCGGCAAGTGCCGCAACCTCGCGGCGGGCGCCCTCAACGGCGGCACGGGCGGCACGCCCTTCCCGGTGGACGGAAGACGGATTGCCGGCAAGATCGAGCGCGGAGACGAGAACATCGCGCACGGCGGGCAAAAGCGGCGCCGTCGCGTTCCAGTCCATATATGTCCGCGTCAAAACCGTCATGACGATGAGGCTTCATCCAATCTTCAATGCGCCAAAACGCATTTTTCTTGAAATTACAGTTGCGCTTGCCTTATGACACCACCCGAGTGCTTTAGCACACGCAAAGTTTCGAATTATTCTAAACTGCGTTCTAGAAAAGATGACAGAGTTCGTCAAGTCTTCTCATCGGAAGAATGCGGTTGGAGAATGAAAAAACACGACCGGAGTACCAATGCCCGAAGTCATCTTTAACGGCCCTGCGGGTCGCCTCGAAGGCCGTTATCAACCCTCCAAGGAAAAGAGCGCGCCGATAGCGATCATCCTTCATCCGCATCCGCAGTTTGGCGGCACGATGAACAACCAGATCGTCTATCAGCTGTTCTATCTTTTCCAGAAGCGCGGTTTCACGACGCTCCGGTTCAATTTCCGCTCCATCGGCCGCAGCCAGGGTGAATTCGACCATGGCGCGGGCGAGCTTTCCGACGCCGCTTCCGCACTCGACTGGGTGCAGAGCCTGCATCCCGATTCGAAAAGCTGCTGGGTCGCCGGTTATTCCTTTGGCGCCTGGATCGGCATGCAGCTTCTGATGCGCCGCCCGGAAATCGAAGGTTTCATGTCGATTGCGCCGCAGCCCAACACCTACGACTTCTCCTTCCTCGCCCCCTGCCCGTCGTCGGGCCTCATCATCAACGGCGATAGCGACAAGGTCGCGCCTGAGAAGGATGTGAACGGCCTGGTGGAGAAGCTGAAGACCCAGAAGGGCATCCTCATAACCCACCGCACCGTTCCCGGCGCCAACCACTTCTTCAACGGCAAGGTGGACGACCTGATGGGCGAATGCGAGGACTATCTCGACCGCCGCCTGAATGGTGAGCTTGTGCCGGAACCGGCGGCGAAGCGCATTCGGTGATTGGCCGTCCGGTATCCGGGCAGGCTTGAATTCCTATAGTGATACCCAGCGGGCAGGGCAGAGGGGGGTGAACCGCACCCACCGCCGTCTAACGTGATCGCACCAAAACCCCACCCGTCACCGGCTCCCTCACCCCCGTCGTACCGGGATAGGTCAGCGGCAAACCCTTCAGCGAGCGCACCGCCAGATAGGCCCAGGCCTCCGCCTCCATCGCCCCACCATCGAAACCCGCCTCCTCCGCCGCGATCACCCGCGCGCCCACCTTTGCGGCAAGCTCGGCAAATTCCGCCATGATCACCGGATTGAGCCGCCCGCCGCCACAGACCACATAGGTCTTCGCCGCCTCCGGCAGGTAACTTGCCGATTTGAGGATCGCGGCCCCCGTCAGATGCGCCAGCGTCCGTGCCCCATCCGCCAGCGAGACTTCCCCTTTTTTCGGCGGCAGGAAATCGCCACGGTCCAGCGAACGGCGAATGTTGGCCGAGAAGAACGGGCTTTCCATATAACGCGCCACCAGCGACGCGACGACGCTGCCGCCCGCCGCCGTCTTGCCGCCCTTGTCGAAGGCCTTGCCCGTATGCGCCTCGATCCACTGGTCGATCAGCATATTGCCGGGGCCGCTGTCGAAAGCGGCAAGCCGCCCCGCCTCACCGATATAGGTCAGATTGGAGATACCGCCGATATTGACGAAGACGGCCGGCGTTTCGAACCCATCGGGCAGATTTGCGGAAAGCGCCATGTGATAGGCGGGGATCAGCGGCGCACCCTGCCCGCCATGGACCATATCGTTGGCCCGCATGTCGTAAACCACATCGATGCCGGTCTCAGCAGCCAGAAGCGCGCCATCGCCGATCTGCACGGTCAGCGCCTCATCCGGCCGGTGCAGCACCGTCTGACCGTGAAAACCGATCACATCGATATCGCCTGGCTGGAGCCGGTAACGATGGAGGAAGGATTTGACCGCCGCCGCATGGGCAAGCGTCAGCTTGCGCTCGGCCTCCACTAGGTCGCCGGGACGTTCTCGTCGTTCACGAATGGCTTTGGCCGTAACCAATGCCTTCTGCCAGATGGCGCGCAGGCCCGGATCATAGGGGAAATATCCGCTCGGCCCATGCCGCACCACGCTTTCGCCATCCGTGCGCAAAAGGGCGATATCGATGCCGTCCATCGATGTGCCGCTCATCAGCCCGATTGCCGTTTTGACCTCGCCCACCTGCCGCTCCCCCTGCAATCACGAATCATCATGGAGTGAATCCCGACATTCATGGCCGAAACGGGTGCACATTTCAAAAAACAATGATAAAGCCGCGACGGTCATTGGTTTTCGATGGCCGCAAAGATCAAACCAGAAAGTAAAAGGTTATGTCCAGGTTCAAGTCCGATTTCCTCCGCACGCTCGACGAGCGCGGCTTCATTCACCAGATCTCCGATGAGGCAGGTCTCGACGAACTGTTCGCCAAGGAAACCGTGACCGCCTATATCGGCTATGACCCGACGGCTTCGAGTTTGCATGTCGGCCACCTTACCCAGATCATGATGCTGCACTGGATGCAGAAGACCGGCCACCAGCCCATCTCGCTGATGGGCGGCGGCACCGGCATGGTCGGCGATCCCTCCTTCAAGGAAGAAGCCCGCAAGCTGATGACGATCGACATGATCGAGGACAACATCACCTCGCTCAAGCACGTCTTCGCCAACTACCTCGATTACGACCGCGCCAATAATCCGGCGCTGATGATCAACAATGCCGATTGGCTGCGCGGCCTCAACTACCTCGAATTCCTGCGCGATGTCGGCCGCCATTTCTCGGTCAACCGCATGCTGTCCTTCGACAGCGTGAAAACGCGCCTCGACCGCGAGCAGTCGCTGTCCTTCCTCGAATTCAACTACATGATCCTGCAGGCCTACGACTTCGTGGAACTGAACCAGCGCACCGGCTGCCGCCTGCAGATGGGCGGCTCGGACCAGTGGGGCAACATCATCAACGGCATCGATCTCGGTCACCGCATGGGGACACCGCAGCTTTACGCGCTGACCTCGCCGCTGCTCACCACCTCTTCCGGTGCGAAAATGGGCAAGTCGGCTTCCGGCGCCGTGTGGCTGAACAAGGACCTGCTGCCGGTCTATGATTTCTGGCAATACTGGCGCAACACGGAAGATGCGGACGTTGTTCGCTTTGCGAAACTCTTCACCACGCTGCCGATGGATGAGATCGCCCGTATCGCCGCCCTTGGCGGATCGGAGATCAACGAGGCGAAGAAAATCCTCGCGACCGAAGTGACGGCCATCCTGCATGGCCGTGCGGCGGCGGAAGAAGCGGCAGAGACGGCGCGCAAGACCTTCGAGGAAGGTGCGCTCGCTGAAAACCTGCCCTCCATCGAGGTTCCGACATCCGAACTCGATGCCGGCCTCGGCGTTCTCTCGCTCATCGTCCGTGCCGGCCTCGCCGGCTCGAACGGCGAGGCCCGCCGCCACGTTCAGGGCGGTGCGGTGAAGATCAACGACATCGGCGTTTCGGATGAGCGCCAGACGGTCGGTTCCGGTGAAGTGACCGGCGATGGCGTCATCAAGCTGTCGGTCGGCAAGAAGAAGCACGTTCTGGTTCGCCCGGCGTAAGACTTACAAAAACATCGTGTCGAGGACTGCGAAAGCGGTCCTCGATGCGCCGATACCCCCACTTCCGTCATGCCGGACTAGATCCGGCATCCAGCCACGGCGCGTCTGCGCCGTGAAAGGGCTCTCGCGCGATCAAGGACTTGATCGCACTGGACCCCGGATCAGGTCCGGGGTGACGGAGTGCGGGTGCACCCGTTCTCGCCAAACAGCCGCTTGCGCCAAGCTTTGCGACGCTCCATTCACTGAAATTCGAAAATCTGCCGGAAAACGCCCGGCGCGATCAGCGACAGCGGATTGATTGTCAGCTTCGGCTGGTCCGTCTGGCCGGAGAGCTTGAAGGTGATGCCGAGCAAGCCCCGGTCGCGGCCATTGCCGAGGAAGATGCCGATGAAGGGCAGCTCGCCGAACAGCCGGTTCAGGCCATAGGCGGGCATGAAGGTGCCGGTCATGTCCATACGGCCGCTCTGGTCCTTCAGCAGCCCCTGGAAGGTCGCGCCGATCTGCTCGCCGCGCACGACCCCGTTTTCCACCGCCACCGAACCGTTGACGTAAACGACCCGGGCAAAACCGCGCTGGAATTTTTCCGAGCTGACATCGATATTGCGACGCACCGCATTGTTAAGGCTCCTGCCGTCCTCGCCCGTCGGCGTGGCGACGATGTCCTGCAGCTTGGCTTCGTTGACGACGGCAAAATTGCGCAGGTCGAGCGAACCGCTCCAGTCGCTGCCATTGGAGGTCGTCAGCGCAAGGTTGAGAAGGCCGCCGCGAATGCGGCTGTAGATATTGGCGAAACGGGCGAGCGAACCCGCGTCGCTGCTGGTCAGCGTTACGGTTCCCGACGCCCCGCGATTGACGGTCTGCGCCACCACCGCCTGGCCGTTGCCGGTGACGCCACGGAAATCGATGGAGCGGACCTTGCCGTCCCGCACGCTGACATCGGAACTGACATTGGCAAGGATTTCATCGTTGAACCCGTAGACCTTGTCGAATTGCGTCTTGATGGCAAGGGATGGCTGTGAACGCGACGTCCCGTCGCCGCTGCCGGAAGAGCTGCGAAGCTTCGAGAGGAAAGGCCTGACATCGGCGGATTTCCCCGATGCGTTGATGATATAGCCGTTTTTCGAAGCGGCGACCGAAACGGCGTAATTATCGGAGGGCGAAAGCTGCACGCGGCTGAGATCGGC
This sequence comes from Agrobacterium sp. P15N1-A, assembly GCF_044626815.1. Classification (NCBI taxonomy): domain Bacteria; kingdom Pseudomonadati; phylum Pseudomonadota; class Alphaproteobacteria; order Hyphomicrobiales; family Rhizobiaceae; genus Agrobacterium; species Agrobacterium sp. P15N1-A. The sequence continues at coordinate 97,867 of NZ_JBIUPF010000002.1, forward strand.
TGAGATCAGCCCGTTCTTGCTGAAGGCGATATCGCCGGCTGCGCCGAAGCCGTCGCCGTCGAGCGAAAAGTCGCTGATCGTCGTGCGCCCGTCTCCCATTTCCATGGTGAAGGTGGCGCTGGCGGGAATGCCGATACCCTTGCTCCAGCCGAGCCCCGGCAGAATGATCGACGCCTTGGTCAGATCGAGCCGGATATCCTGGCGTTTCGGGTCGGCGCCGTCGATTTCAATCGCCGTCGTGCCGCCGAGGACCGTGGAGAGTTCCGGAGCGAGCTTGGCAACCTGGGTTTCGTTCAGGCTTGCCTTCAGAGACAGCGTCGGTGCGATATCGCTGTTCTTGCGCACCGGCTCCGTCATCACGATGTCCATCGGCACATCGTCCACGCGGCCCCTGCCCTCCAGTTTGAGCTGGCGGTCGTCCAGCGTCATGAAACCGTCGAGTGCAGTCACCTTGTGGCCCGCAAAGGGCTTGGTCAGCGACAGGTTCTTCAGATCGAGATCGGCCGTCCACACCGGCGGAGGCGGGTTGTGGCTGGAAAGCAGGCCAACGGTCAGGTTAGCATGGGCTTTGACATCGCCGGTGAAATCCTCCGGCTTGAACTGCGTATCCTTGAGCGCATTGATGGGTTTGAGCGCCGCAAGCTCGGCCACGGCATCGGCCGAGCCCGAAACGTTCAGCTCGAGATTTCCAAGCAGCGGCTTGTCGTAAACAGCGGAAATGAGAAAACGGCTGTTTTCCAGCGCGAGCGACCGGTTCGACGGGAAATAGGATGTCCCCCGCTTGATATCGACGGCCATCTTGCCGCCGACGAGGTCGAAATGCGCGTCGACATCGCGCAACGGAGGAATGTCGCCGGTGGTATTGAGACGCGTATCGTCGATGTCGAAACGGATCTGCATTTCGCTTTCGCCGAGCACCAGCGGGCAGCCGGGGCCGCACATCCGTCCCTGCGGGATGAAGATCGCGATTGAGCCATTGGTGACGGTGCCGCCGTAGAGATTGGACACCACCCAGTCGCGCGGCTTGTGCGCCATCCAGAATGGCCAGAGCTGCTTGACCGCCGTGGCCTCCATCTTCGGAATCTGCCCGCCGAAACTGATTTCCGGCGACCCCTGGCCGAACCGGATTTTCAGCGATCCCGCCATGTCTCCGAGCGGGCCTGTCACATAAAGCGAGGGGACGTCGAGCTGCTTCGTCGCCGCCGTAAAATGCCCGTCCGCCTTCAGGCTGAAAGGAACCGGGGCCTCGCCCGAAGCTTCGGACGAAGCAACGGCGTTGTCGATCCGCAGCGAAAGGCCGAAACCGTCTTCCGTATCGCTGATTTCACCGGCGACCGGAAGAATTGTCCGCCCGAGCTCCAGCCGCGAATTGTCGATGGCAAGGGTGCTTTTGGCAAAGTCATAACGCGCATGGACAGTGCCAGCCGTAAAGGTCTGGGACTCGCCGCCGATCATCAGCGTTCCATTGCCGAGGCCGAGCGAAATCTCCAGCCGTGGCTCCTGCCCTTCCATGGCGCGCCGAGCGACAATATTGATACCTGTCTTGACGTTCAGTCCTTCATGGAGATTTCCGTCGGGATCGTATTTCTCAAGAAACGGGCCGATATCGAAACCGTCGATGCGGGCTTCAAAACCGTCTATCCGGCCACCAGATCCCGAAGTCTGCAGCGACACGCTGGCAATTTCACCGTTAAACAGCGTTTCTCCATCGAGCGAATATCCGCCCTGCTGATCGGGCGTCAGCGATAGTTCGCGCACTTCGACGGTGCGCGGCTTGCCCAACTCTCCGGGCGGCAGGTGAACCGAAACGCTGGAAATATCGATTTCCTCGGTTCCGCTGCTCAGAAAAGCCTGAGCGAGCTTGTCCAGCTGCCCGAAGGCCTCCTGCAATTGCTGCGGTACGGCGTCGAGCTTGACGCTGGCGAGATCGAACCCGTTACCCTTGGGCAAAAGCGCCGTATCGAGCTCCATCCCGTCGGCCTCGAGGCTCTCCACCGAGACACGGCCGGTAAGAAGCGCAAGCGGATCGAGCGCCATGCCGATCGCCCGCGCCCGGCTCATATGCTGGCCGGATTCCTTCTCGATGATATCCACGTCCTCCGCCACCAGCGCAAGACGCAGCCCGGTGGAAAACCTGATCGCCGAGGAGCCGATCCGCGCGCTGTAATGGGGGCCGAGCGCCCTTTCCAGCGCCTGCTGCGCCTGGCTGGAAAGCGTTGCATCGATCGATCCGGTCTCGACGGAAAGAATGATGCCGCCTATGGACAGGAAGGCCAGCACGAAAAGCGCTGCGAAAATCTTGATGAAGGCGCGCACCATGGAGCGCGGCGCCGGGCAATGCACGATGATGGGATCTTCAGCCTGCGCTGAAGGAAGATCGTGCAGCGCAATGATATCGCGTCTGCCGAACTTGACCTTTTCACCCCTTACTTCAGCCATACGCCCTTGTTTGCCCTTGAATAGCTTTGTTTCGCCGCAACACCGGAGCGGATGGCGAAAAGTATAAGCGGTTTCCGTCGGGAATCCCGCTCTAATTCTTTAGCCCAGATCACGATTGAGATTTAAGATCGTTTCGACCTCAAATCTCAATCGTGATCTGGACGACGCGCGGTTTCGCTATATATCGAATGTGGCGACTTTCCCTCAACATCCCGGCGAAAGAAAGGTAGATTATGACAGACTTGACGATTGGCGGCCCGGCTCCCGATTTTACTTTGCCCCGCAACGGTGAAGGGACGGTGACATTGTCCAAACTGCAAGGCAAGGCCGTCATCCTCTATTTCTACCCGAAGGACGATACTTCCGGCTGCACCGCAGAAGCCATCGACTTCAGCGCGCTGGGCGGCGAATTCGAGGCAGCCAACGCCGTCGTCATCGGCATTTCGCCCGACAGCGTCAAAAGCCACGACAAGTTTGCGGCAAAACATTCCCTTTCCGTCATGCTCGCTTCCGACGAGGAGAGGAAGGTTCTGGAAGCCTATGGCGTCTGGAAGGAAAAAAGCATGTATGGGAAAAAATACATGGGCGTCGAACGCACGACCGTCCTCGTGGCCCCGGATGGAAAAATCGCGGAAATCTGGAACAAGGTGAAGGTCGCGGGCCACGCCCAGGCCGTTCTCGAGGCTGTGAAGACGCTCTGAGGGACCAACCGTCGTGACGCCCCCGTTCAAAATCATCTCGCTGCGAGGCGGCGCGACGGACGCCATCGTGAGCGCCGATCTCGACAGGAAGACCGCACTCGCGCAGGAAACGGCGACGCGCTGGTTTGCGCGCCGCCTGTCGCTGCGCTCGCCGCTCGACCCGCCGCTGCCTGAGCGGCCGGGCAGGCCGCAGAAGCCGGAACTCGTGCCGCCGACCGCCGTGGAACGCCGCTCCCTACACAGCATCAAGGGCCGCATCGCGCTGCTGCACGCCATCGCCCATATCGAGCTCAATGCCGTCGATCTCGCGCTCGATATCGTCGCGCGTTATGCCAGCGAGCCGGTGCCGCATTCCTTTTTCGATGGCTGGATGCAGGTCGCCTTCGAGGAGGCGAAACATTTCCGGCTGGTGCGGGACAGGCTGAGAAGCCTCGGGGCCGACTATGGCGATCTGCCGGCCCATGACGGGCTCTGGCAGGCCGCCCATTCCACCCGCAACGATCTCACCGCACGGCTCGCCGTCGTGCCGCTCATCCTGGAAGCGCGCGGGCTGGACGTCACCCCTTCCCTGCAGGCGAAGATGCGCGAGACCGGCGATCTCGAAAGCGCTGCTGTTCTCGACGTCATCTATAATGACGAAAAGGGCCATGTCGCCATCGGCGCGAAATGGTTCCGGTTCCTGTGCGCGCGTGAAAAGAAGGACCCGGCCGCAACCTTCAGGCAGCTGGTGCGCGCCAATTTCCGCGGCCCGCTGAAACCACCCTTCAACGACATTGCCCGCGCCGAGGCCGGCCTGACGCCTTCCTTTTACCGCGCGCTCACATCCGTCAGCCAATAGCCGACACCGCCGAAAGGCCTCTCCGGCAAAACTTCGTTAACCTTAACGAATTATGATTTCCCTTCAGAAATCGGCCAGTCCGGAGAGAGATTGTGACTGATACGGCGGAAAACCGGGTATTCGGCAAAAAGCGTGAGCCGCACGTGCTCATTCTCGCGCGCGGCGACAGAGTGCGGCATATGACCATCCGTCCGTGGATGGCGGCGCTTGCCGGCTGCACGATCGGCCTGTTTTCGCTCGGCTATCTCGGAGCCACAGGCTACCTTATTTTGCGTGACGACCTGATCGGCGCGACCATGGCCCGCCAGACCCGCATGCAGAATGACTATGAAGACCGCATTGCAGCGCTGAGAGCCCAGGTGGACCGTGTCACCTCCCGGCAATTGCTCGATCAGCAGGTCGTTGAAAAGAAAGTGGAAAAGCTGCTGGAACAGCAGGCGGCGCTGACCTCGCGGCACGGCCGCATGAGCGAATTGCTGGAACGCGCCGAAAATTCCGGCATCGCCGCCTCCCCGGCCGCGCCCTCGTCTCTTTCGAACGCCATGGCGCCGGAAAAACGCGCTGACCTCACCGGCGGCCTTTCGGCCATTGAAAAGCTGATGACGCCCCGCAGGCCGCAGGCGGAAAAGCCCGCCACATCGGACAGACGCGCCGCCTATGTACCCGAAGCCGGCGAAACGCCATCCGACCGGGCCGACCGGGTATTTTCCAAGGTGACACTGTCGCTGAAGGATATCGAACGCCAGCAGATATCGCGCATCGCCAGACTGACCAGCGACGCGGAGGACAAGGCGAATGCGATGCAGGACATCATCCGGCAGGCGGGCCTGAAAATCGAAGAGAACGGCAACGACGACATAGGCGGCCCCTATGCCGATCCCGAGCGCGGTGACACCGATCCTTTCAACCTGTCGCTCACCAATCTCGACAATGCGCTGAACCGGCTCGACATCGTCAAGGAAACCGCAACCACCCTGCCCTTCGGCAACCCGGCCCCCGGCCGGGCGATCACCAGCCGATTCGGCAACCGGATGGATCCATTTCTCGGCCGCCCGGCCCTGCATACCGGCATCGATTTTCGCGCCGAAACCGGGGCTGACGTCAAATCCACAGGCGCGGGCAAGGTGACGGTCGCGGAAAATTCCGGCGGCTACGGCAATATGGTCGAGATCGATCACGGCCAGGGCGTCTCGACGCGATTCGGCCATCTCTCCGCCATTCTGGTGAAAGCCGGCGACAGGGTCGAGGCCGGCGACGTCATCGGCCGCGCCGGCAGCACCGGTCGCTCCACCGGTCCGCATGTGCACTATGAGGTGCGCCGCAACGATACGCCGGTCGATCCGATGCGGTTCCTGATCGCCGGAACGGAACTCAAAACCTATTTAAAATAGCAGCCCGATTTTAATGCTTTTTTTGCGCTTTTTACGATAAATCGCTGAAATCTGCACCAAAGGCCAAGAGGCCCCGCCCGAACCCCGCTGTTTCGCGCGCTTTTCCCGTTGTTTCCTTGACTTTCCGGCAATTTGGGCATATCCCCGCGCCAAGTCTTTGCAAGTGCCGTCGCGGCACGCAGGTGTTCTTACCGAACCAGAACGGAAAAAGTTCTTCCTTTGACAACATTCTCTGATCTTGGCCTGAGCCAAAAAGTTCTTTCCGCTATTGCAGATGCCGGCTACACGACGCCGACACCCATTCAGGCTGGCGCCATTCCGCCGGCGCTGGAAAAGCGTGATATCTGCGGTATCGCACAGACCGGCACGGGCAAAACCGCGTCCTTCGTTCTGCCGATGCTCACCCTGCTCGAAAAGGGCCGCGCCCGCGCCAGAATGCCGCGCACGCTGATCCTTGAGCCGACCCGTGAACTGGCAGCGCAGGTGGCGGAGAACTTCGAGAAATACGGCAAGAATCACAAGCTGAACGTCGCGCTCCTCATTGGCGGCGTTTCCTTCGAAGACCAGGACCGCAAGCTTGAGCGCGGCGCCGATGTGCTGATCTGCACCCCCGGCCGCCTTCTCGACCATTGCGAGCGCGGCAAGCTTTTGATGACCGGCGTGGAAATCCTCGTCATCGACGAAGCCGACCGTATGCTGGATATGGGCTTCATTCCCGATATCGAGCGCATCGCCAAGATGATCCCGTTCACCCGCCAGACGCTGTTCTTCTCGGCCACCATGCCGCCGGAAATCCAGAAGCTTGCTGATCGCTTCCTGCAGAACCCCGTGCGCGTCGAAGTCGCCAAGCCCTCCTCCACGGCAAAGACCGTTGCCCAGCGCATCGTCGCCGCGCACAACAAGGACTATGAAAAGCGCGCCGTGCTGCGCGATCTCGTCCGCGCCGAAGAAGCCGAACTAAAGAACGCCATCATCTTCTGCAACCGCAAGAAGGATGTGGCCGACCTGTTCCGCTCGCTCGATCGTCACGGTTTTTCCGTCGGCGCGCTGCATGGCGACATGGACCAGCGTTCACGCACCACGATGCTGCAGAACTTCAAGGACGGCAATCTGAAGCTGCTCGTCGCCTCCGATGTTGCCGCACGCGGCCTGGACATCCCCGATGTCAGCCACGTCTTCAACTTCGATATTCCCATTCATTCGGAAGACTATGTCCACCGCATCGGCCGTACCGGTCGTGCCGGCCGCTCGGGCAAGGCTTTCACCATCGTCACCAGGAGCGACACGAAGTATCTCGACGCGATCGAAAAGCTGATCGGCGAAAAGATCGAGTGGCAGAACGGTGACCTCTCCACCCTTCCCGCGCCGATGGAAAGCTTTGAAAGCAATTCCGGCCGCCGGGGCAAGGAACGGGGCGGCAGGGGCCGCGACCGCAACCGTCGCGACGCAGCGCCGGTCGAAAACATCAATCAGGGTGCACAATCCGCTGCGGACACGGACATCGCGGCTCATGGAGACGACAAGGTGAAAGCAGAACGCAAGCAGGAAAAGACCCCGCGCAATTCCGACCGCAACAGCCGCAATCCGCTGCACGCCAATGACGACAACCGCGACCGCCGCCGCCATTATCGCGACCATGACGATGGCCCGACACCGGTTGGTTTCGGCGACGACATCCCCGCCTTCATGCTGATCGTGGCCAACGCCAAGGCCTGACCGCGGGAATGGACAGCATGACGCCGACCGCCAGGCCAGGTCTCGATTTTCCGGGTGTCGGCGTCGGCCTCGCCATCATGCGTGACGGCCGCGTGCTTTTATGCCGGCGCCTGAAGGCGCCGGAAGCCGGATACTGGAGCATTCCGGGCGGCAAGGTCGATCACCTTGAAACTTCCCTCGCCGCGGCACGCCGCGAGGCCGAAGAAGAAACCGGGCTCAAGATCGGCACCGTGGAATTTCTCTGCCATAGCGAATTCATCGATACGGAAGATCGCCACCACTGGGTTTCGCTGATCTTCGTCACCCGCGATGCGCAGGGTGAGCCGGCACTGACCGAACCCGACAAGCTTTCCGCCATCGGCTGGTTCGATCCGGATAAGCTTCCCGAACCCATCTCCGCCTTTGCCAGGGACGCCCTGGCCGCCCTGAAATAAAGCCGCACAGGCAGCCGGTCGAACGCTTGCGGGCGACAATTGCCGTCAACGGGCATTTTCAAGCAGTCATATTGATCTGTACGTCGGAGCCGGCTTCGCCCCCTCCGCGCGATATCTTTTCCATAAATTCGAAAATGAAAGAACGTCTTTGCGCAGGACTTTTCTAATTCAATTTTAAATTGCTTAAATTAGCTCCATGTAAAAAACCGCCCCAGTTTCCCGAAGCGGTTTATACGTAATGAAAAAAATAGAATATGAAAAGCAATATAGTCTGGCAGTGCTTATAATCGGAACACTTTCCGAGGCCTGTTACAGCCAATTTCAGTCGTCCCCTGAAACAGTTATATCTAAGCTAATCATTTACTTTCCGTCAAGCAAATCTTCTCGCAAATGCGAAAAAACCGCGAGCGGAAACTTGTGTGCGCCATGAAGCTTTATATATTTCGAATATATATCAGCAAGTTAGGAAACTGGAAATAAAATGTGCATTTTTGTGGGCTGCACTCTAAAAGGCAGATTTAATAACGCCGGTTTTCCAAATTGTATTTCTACTCCACAAATATAATAGTTTTATAAAGCAATACAGTCGTTCATCCGCGCTTGCGTCTTCCACGTTTTAGAAACGGTAGACGGTTACGATTCTGTGGAAAATCAACGACAACGATCCTCTTCAGCCTTGGTCGGCGAAAAACAACTTAAAATTGACCCATCTAGCGGTTGCTCCGATGCAGACTCGAGGCTGCACGGACGCAACATCCCATTGCAGTGCTAAATCCATGAATTAATGCACTTACAACTTCGATATAATAAGTCGGATTCCAAGAATAATAAGCCCCCACATAAAAATGGAGACGATTAAAACCAGCAATAAAAACCTGCGCCTAAAATAAAGTATGATATTTTTGGCAATATTCTCCATCTTCTTTCCATGAGGGTACGCCATTGACTGCCAAGTACATTTGGCGTGGAAGAAATTCCGATCAGTGGTGTCTTTCTTCTCTTGGCTTTATCGCGGGGGAAATCACGACCATCGCCATCACGACAATCGCGAACAACAAAATAAATGGGCACAAAACGAGCATAGCAAGGCCCTTAGCAGCCGAATTGAATACTTTGCGTAGCAACCCTGACCTTTCAACGCGCATCGTGGCCGCCTTTTTAGAAATCTGTATCTCCAGAAATTGTGATCACCGCTTCACAATCGAATCGTCTTGAAGACCGCTAGCGAGTCATCAAGCATTCAACGGCGCGATATTTGATTCTATGCAATGGCACGAAGCGTGCGCTCTATCTTGCTGATGCCTTTAACACAGTGCTAAATAACCTATTAAAACAAGTGCGTCCTGGCAGACGCGCTCCCAATGAGTGACATGCGAACACAGAGAGGATTAAATTACATTTGGATTTTTGTAAACTCCATTTGTGATTTAATTTGAAGGAATTTGGCCAGGAAAGAAGTCGAGCCCAAGACAGCCCTAGGAAAACGCCTCCGAGCCGTGAGGGCGGCGTTCGATATCGATGACCGGGATGTCTTCGCCAACCGACTGGCAATCAGTAAAAGCGGGCTGGCGCATTATGAGCGGGGCGAACGTGTGCCCGATGCCGAACTGCTTTCCGCGTACCACAGGGAATTTGGCGTGAACATATCATGGCTGGTCACGGGACATGGAGATATGTTCGAAGGTGGGCAATCGTCGAGCACAGACTATAGCTCACATCAGCTTTTAGTGGATCTGATCAATCCGCTCGGAAGATTGATAAACAAAGTTTACCGTGACCATGAGGTGAGGATAAACGACGATCAGCGCTTCGCGGAGTTGACCAGATGGCACAATAATTTGACCCACCGCGCTGGCCCCTCCTTCAATTGGGACGATCTTATGTCCCAGTTGCCGTGGGTGGAGCAAAGCCTTGGAGAGGAGTTGCTCTCCAGGCGCACAAGCCCGGAAATCAGCAAAAGATCGATAAGCTGATCCTCACAAGCGATGCAGACACATGGGTAATAATGATGGTTTTGCGGGAATGTCCGTGAAGCGCACGTATTTTTCCTTTGGAAAACCGGTTGTTGCCGATAAACATCAAGCCGGGACAACAGGATTTCTATCGCGTCATGCTTTCACTTCGCCTGCTAACGATCATCGCCGGTTTTGCCCTTGCGGGCTCAGCAAGCGCGGCATCGATTGGCATCGTTGCGCCCCAGAGCGGTCCTTACGAACTCCTGGGGCAGCAGGTACGGCAGGGTGCGAAGGCGGCGGCGGCGAAGCTCGGGCTGGATGTCGTCGAAATCCATGAAAGCTGCGAAGATGGCAGCGGCGGTGCCATTGCCGATGGCCTCGTGGCCGCCAAGGTCAGCGCCGCAATCGGTTTCTTGTGCACCGAAACGCTTCAGGATGTTCTGCCGCCGCTGAAAGCGGCCACCATTCCCGCCATCACGCTTTCCAGCCGCGCGCCGATCCTGATGGAAGACGCCCTGAAATACGGCTGGCCGCTCTTTCGCCTCGCCCCGTCCGACAGGGCCGAATCGGACAGGATCGCGGAGATCATCCTGCGCGACTGGAAGGGACACTCCATCGGACTTGTGGATGACGGCACGATCTACAGCCGCGAACTGGTCGACCGCATCCGCTCGTCGCTCGAGGAAAATGGTCTGAAGCCCACCCTTGCCGATACGATGCGTCCCAACCAGGAACAGCAGGTGGCGCTGGTGCGCCGGCTGGCGCGCACCGGCATTTCTCATGTCTTCGTCGGCGCGGAGCGCAATGACGTCGCCATCATTGCCAGAGACGCCGGGTCGGAGAACATTCCCCTCACCGTCATGGGCGGCGATGCCATGAATGCGGCCAACAATCCGGTCCCCTTGGCCGCGAATGTGCTGGCGGTCACCCGCCCGGCCTATGATACCCTGCCATCGGCCCAGGCGGTTGCCGGCGAACTGCGCGGCGCCGGCATCGAGCCGGAAGGTTACGTCCTGCCGGCCTACGCGGCAGCGGAACTCACCGCCGCCCTTGCGGAAGCCACGCAGGCGCAGTCGAAACCCGCGCCGGAGATACTGGCGGGCGGCACCCTTTTCAAAACCGTGCTCGGCGACCTCGGCTTCAGCCCGTCGCATGACCTTTTGGACAATCCCTATCGCCTGCAGCGATGGAACGGCCAGCGCTTCGAACCGGCGGACAAGGCCGAAAGACAATAGGCGAAACCCGCGCCGCCGAAAATTCGAGGAAACGCAGCTGAAAACCGCCGGCAACCGCGCGGGCAGCCGTTTCAAACCCCGATACTTGGTGTTAAAGGCAGCTTACGCAACGCGTCGAGAGGAGTTTGCCCCATGTCCCTGCCCATCCGCATAGCCCCGTCCATTCTGGCTGCCGATTTCGCCAAGCTCGGACAGGAAGTCGCCGATGTCACGGAAGCGGGCGCGGACTGGATTCATCTCGATGTGATGGATGGTCATTTCGTCCCCAACATCTCCTTCGGGCCGGATGTCATCAAGGCGCTGCGGCCGCACAGCATGGCCTTCTTCGACTGCCATCTGATGATCGCACCCGTCGACCCGTACCTCGAAGCCTTCGCCAAGGCGGGCTGTGACAGCATCACCGTGCATGCCGAAGCCGGGCCTCACCTGCACCGCTCGCTGCAGACGATCCGCGGGCTCGGCAGAAAGGCCGGCGTGACGCTCAACCCCGCAACACCGCTTTCGGTCATCGAAAACGTGCTTGACGATGTCGATCTCGTCCTGATCATGAGCGTCAACCCCGGTTTCGGCGGGCAGAAGTTCATTCCGGCCATGCTGGACAAGATCCGCGCGGCAAAGGCCATGATTGGCGACCGGCCGATAGAACTCGAAGTGGATGGCGGCGTGACGGCGGAAACCGCAGGCGCGATCGTTGCCGCCGGTGCGAATGCGCTGGTGGCCGGCTCGGCCATCTTCAAGGGCGACGGCGTTGCCGACTACCGCAAGACGGTCGCGCAACTGCGCCACGCAGCGGAAGCCGCGCGGACATAACCGCCGCCGAAGGGGCACGGCAAGGCGTTGGGGGATCGGCATGGAAAGCGACAGGCGGGGTTTCCGTGACACGGCTTCGGCAGCGCTGTTTCCGCTGCTCGGCGCGCTTGTCTGGGCCGTCTGTTCCAGCGCCGCCGCCGCTATCGGCCTCTATGTCAGGAACCGGCTGGAAACCGACCATGCCGCCGACATCGTCATGCTTTTCTTCGCGGGCGGCCTCTTCGGCTGGCTGCTGGCCATGGCGGCGCTGCACTTCCTCCCTGCTTCCACCGCCCTGCCGCTGCGTTTTGCGGCGGCCTGTCTTGCCATCGCTTTTTTCACGCTGGCAGTTGCAGCGACATTGTTCGCTTTCGAGTACCGTATTTTCTATGCGCAATGGCACGCGCCGGTATTCTCCCGCATCTGGTTTTTCCAGCAGCTCTTCACATCGCTCAGCGCGATTTACCAGTTCTGCATTCTCGGCCCTGGCTTATATTTTCCCTTTGCCATCGTTCCGCTCCTGCCTGCGGGCGCAATCCTCTGCCGACGTGCGCAATGAGCAACAGAGGCATGTAGCTTGATAGATTGAGATTACCGGAACACTTTGCTAAACGGGCAGCAAAATTCCTCCACAAAGAAAGTCATTGCCATGATCCCTCGTTACTCCCGGCCGGAAATGGTCGCCATCTGGTCGCCGGAAACAAAGTTCCGCATCTGGTTCGAGATCGAGGCATATGCCTGTGACGCACTTGCCGAACTCGGCGTTATCCCGAAGTCCGCTGCCCAGACCATCTGGGAAAAGGGCGGCAGCGCCACCTTCGACGTCGCCCGCATCGATGAAATCGAAGCCGTCACCAAGCACGACGTCATCGCCTTCCTCACCCATCTTGCCGAATTTGTCGGTCCCGACAGCCGTTTCGTGCATCAGGGCATGACGTCGTCGGACGTGCTCGATACCACGCTCAACATCCAGCTCGTGCGCGCCGCCGATCTGCTGCTCGCCGATATGGACCGGGTGCTCACCGCGCTGAAGACCCGCGCCTTCGAACACAAGAATACGGTGCGCATCGGCCGCAGCCACGGCATCCACGCCGAGCCGACCACCATGGGCCTGACCTTCGCCCGCTTTTATGCCGAGATGCACCGCAACCGCGAGCGTCTCGTCAATGCCCGTGCGGAAATCGCCACGGGCGCAATCTCCGGCGCCGTCGGCACCTTCGCCAATATCGACCCGCGCGTCGAAGAACATGTCTGTGCCAAACTCGGCCTCATCCCCGAGCCGGTCTCCACGCAGGTCATCCCGCGCGACCGTCACGCCATGTTCTTCGCAACCCTCGGCGTCATCGCCTCGTCGATCGAAAACGTCGCCATCGAAATCCGCCACATGCAGCGCACCGAGGTTCTGGAAGCGGAAGAATTCTTCTCGCCGGGCCAGAAGGGCTCGTCCGCCATGCCGCACAAGCGCAACCCGGTTCTGACCGAAAACCTGACCGGCCTTGCCCGTCTGGTGCGCATGTCGGTGGTTCCGGCCATGGAAAACGTTGCGCTGTGGCACGAGCGCGATATCAGCCACTCCTCCGTCGAGCGCGCCATCGGCCCGGACACCACTGTCACTCTCGATTTCGCACTGAACCGCCTGGCCGGCGTCATCGAAAAGCTGGTGATCTACCCGGACAACATGTTGAAGAACATGAACAAGTTCCGCGGCCTCGTGCATTCTCAGCGCGTTCTCCTGGCGCTGACGCAGGCCGGCGTATCGCGCGAAGACGCTTACCGTCTGGTACAGCGCAACGCCATGAAGGTCTGGGAACAGGGCGCCGATTTCCTTGAGGAACTGCTGGGTGACGAGGAAGTGCGCGCCGCCCTTCCCGAAGAGGTGATCCGCGAAAAGTTCGACCTCGGTTACCACACCAAGCATGTCGACACGATCTTCACCCGCGTCTTCGGCAACGCCTGAGACTTGAGCCGAGTTTGAGACCTTGAAGTTAATGCCGCCGCGACCTTGATCGCGGCGGCATCGCAACACAGATATGGGCGCATGAAAGTTTCAGAAGCAGATATCCTGATCGTCCCCGGTTATACCAATTCCGGCCCCGACCACTGGCAGAGCCGCTGGGAGCGCAAGCTTTCCACCGCACGCCGCGTCGAGCAGGCCGAATGGTCCAAACCCGTGAAGGAAGACTGGGTCGCCCGGCTGGTGGAAGAGGTCAATGCCTCCACCAGGCCTATCGTCCTCGTCGCCCATTCGCTCGGTGTGCCGACCGTCATCCATGCCCTGCCGGAAATCGGCAGGAAAGTGTCCGGCGCGCTGCTCGTCGCGCCGCCCGATGTCGCCAATCCCGATATCCGGCCGAAGCACCTGATGACCTTCGGGCCTTACCCGCGCGATCCGCTGCCGTTCCCGGCGATCACCATCGCCAGTCGCAACGATCCTTTCGGCTCCTATGAACATGCCGATGACATCGCCGCCGCCTGGGGCTCGCTTTTGATCGACGCCGGCATGTCCGGCCATATCAACACCGAGTCCGGCCATGGTCCGTGGCCGGAAGGCGGTATGGTCTTCGCGCAGTTTTTGAGCCGGCTGAAGGCTGTCGAGCCCTGACGGCACCAGCCCGGCGGACCGCCTCCCCTTCGATCAGCCCCGGAAGCTTAATTTCCGGGCGCAGCGGTTTCCCCGGCCTGTCACAAGAATTGAAGGGAAATATGCGAGCCGCATTGTAGAATGCACTCTTTTCCTTTATGGGACCGCTTCAAAGACCAAACGCAACGCCACCAGAATCGGCGTCAACCAAGAGACCTGCAATTATGAACCGTCGCCGCCGTATTTACGAAGGCAAGGCCAAGATCCTCTACGAGGGTCCGGAGCCAGGCACGCTTATCCAGTTCTTCAAGGACGATGCGACCGCCTTCAACAAGAAGAAGCATGAAGTCATTGACGGCAAGGGCGTGCTGAACAACCGTATCTGCGAATACGTCTTCACGCATCTGAACAAGATCGGCATTCCCACGCACTTCATCCGCCGCCTCAACATGCGCGAGCAGTTGATCAAGGAAGTGGAGATGATCCCGCTCGAAGTCGTCGTGCGCAATGTCGCTGCCGGCTCGCTGTCGAAGCGCCTCGGCATCGAGGAAGGCGTGGTGCTGCCGCGCTCCATCATCGAGTTCTATTACAAGTCGGATGAGCTCGAAGACCCGATGGTCTCCGAAGAGCACATCACGGCTTTCGGCTGGGCCAACCCCGCCGAGCTCGATGACATCATGGCGCTCGCCATCCGCGTCAACGACTTCCTCTCCGGCCTGTTCCTCGGCGTCGGCATCCAGCTCGTCGATTTCAAGATCGAATGCGGCCGCCTTTTCGAAGGCGACATGATGCGCATCATCCTCGCCGACGAGATTTCGCCCGATAGCTGCCGCCTGTGGGACATCGAAACCCAGAAAAAGATGGACAAGGACCTGTTCCGCCGCGACATGGGCGGGCTTCTCGAAGCCTATTCCGAAGTCGCGCGCCGTCTCGGCATCATCAATGAAAACGAACCGATCCGCGGCACCGGCCCTGTCCTCGTGAAGTAATATCGGCCTCGTGAAATAATATCGACACCGCAAGGGTAAAATCAGGAGAAGATCAGGTGATCAAGGCACGGGTGACTGTTACGCTGAAGAACGGCGTTCTCGATCCGCAGGGCAAGGCAATCGAAGGCGCGCTCGGCAGCCTCGGTTTCGGTGGCGTTGGCCATGTCCGTCAGGGCAAGGTCTTCGACCTGGAGCTGGAAGGCGCCGACAAGGCCAAGGCCGAGACCGACCTGAAGGCAATGTGCGAAAAGCTTCTGGCCAATACGGTCATCGAAAACTACGCCATCGCCATCCTCTGAAGCCCCAGGAGCCGCTCCGATGAAATCCGCTGTCGTCCAACTTCCCGGCCTCAACCGCGACCGCGACATGATCGCGGCGCTGACGAAAATTTCCGGAAGCGCGCCCGTCACCATCTGGCAGACGGAAACGGATATTCCCGACGTCGACCTGATCGTCATCCCGGGCGGCTTCTCCTATGGTGACTATCTGCGTTGCGGCGCCATCGCCGCGCGTATGCCGGTCATGCAGGCCATTCGCGAAAAGGCCGAAAAGGGCGTCAAGGTTCTCGGCGTCTGTAACGGTTTCCAGATTCTGGTCGAGGCGGGCATGCTGCCGGGCGCCTTGATGCGCAACGCCTCGCTGAAATTCGTCTGCCGTGAAGTGAAGCTCGAAGTTGCCAACAACGACACGGATTTCACCCGCGCTTATGACAAGGGCCAGATTCTGCGCTGCCCCGTCGCCCACCACGACGGCAACTATTTCCTCGATACGGATGAGCTAAAGTCCGTGGAAGACAACGGCCAGGTGGTGTTCCGTTATGCCGACGGCACCAACCCCAACGGTTCGCTGAATGACATCGCCGGCGTCATCAACGCTAGGGGCAATGTCCTCGGCATGATGCCGCATCCGGAAAACCTGATCGAAGCCGCCCATGGCGGCAATGACGGTCGTGGCCTCTTCGCTTCGGCGCTCGGCGTCGTCGCAGCCTGATAGACCGGGCGGGCTTCGAGCCCGCCTTTTTTGATGCCGTTTCGGCTTCTCTTCTGGATGACCTGATGCCCCGTCTTCTTCGACACAATGCCTACAAGGCTACCGCATTGATCCTCGCGGCAGCGGCGCTTGCCGCCTGCCAGCCGAAACCGCAGCCTTCCTCCTCCGTCTCCCGCGCGGCCCTGCCGACCATGGAAAGGATCGCGCTTGGCGCCAATGCCTGCTGGTTCAAATCGGGCGATGCGGCATTCAAGGCCTATCGCCTCGCCCCGGAACTCAATTCTTTCTCGGGCCGTCCGCGCATCCTGCTCGTGCCGCGCAACAGCCCGGAATCGCGCCCCATGCTGGTGGTTCAGGCTGAAGGCAACCCGGCGAAACTCGACGCTTTCGGCCCCGTGATGAACGAAGCCCTTTCCGGCCGCATCGCAACCGACGTCAAGCGCTGGGCGAATGGCGGCAAGGGCTGCTGATCGACAGACACTGGCACCCCGTGAGAACGCGGCCGGCATAAAAAAACCCGCCAGCGCCGGTTGGGATTGGCGTGGCGGGTTGCCGAATGGCTGCTTGGCGCCGGGGAAAGAAGGCGCCGCTCTCCGACAAAAAATCAAAGCGGCCGCGGCGGCCAGGAAAACAGCCGGGATTTCGCCGCCTCCTTCAAGGCTTCATCCCGCGTAACGCCGATATCATCCAGCAGATCGTCCGAAAGTTCCCGCAGGGCAAAACGTCCCTGACGTTTCCGCTGCCATGAGGACACGCCCGCAATCAGGCGACCAATAAGCGTGTGGGCGATCCTGGCCGGAAAGGGCGCCGGTGCGACCATGTCGCCGGCATCGCGGAACACGCGTTCCCGTTCGTAGCCGTCAGGATAGAGTGTATCCGCTGTCGAAAGGTATTGATCCATCTTGCGCATATTGCACCTATTGTCTCCGTGCGTTTGGCCTCATTCAATGCAGACAATAAATACAATTGACTTGAGAGTAGATACAATGCATAAATTGTCACCATGACAAATTGGCTTCCCGACATTACCGAGGGCGACGGCCCGATTTACCTGCGCCTCGCTGACAGTATCGAAGGCGCGATTTCCGACGGCATCCTGCAGGCCGGCTCGAAACTGCCGCCGCAGCGCAATCTTGCCTACGATCTCGGTGTGACAATCGGCACAATCAGCCGCGCCTATGCGCTGATCCATGAGCGTGGCCTCGTCAGCGGTGAGGTCGGACGCGGCACCTATGTCAATGAGCGCAAGACCCCTGCCCCGTCATTGCCCATGGAGCCGGCAGCGGCCGCCTTCGGCAGCACGCGCCACGCCATCGACAGCAGCGCCGAATTCCGGCTGAACACCACCGCCGCGCCAGATGTCGGCCAGAGCGGGCTGATCGCCAGGCACATCGAGGCAGTGACCAGAGAGCATCCCCACGACATTACCAATTATGCCCGCTCTTTTCCCGATAACTGGTGCATGGCCGGCGTTCGCTGGCTTTCCCAGAACGGCTGGTCGCCGAAGCCGGAAAACATCGTTTCGACGCTTGGCGCCCATGCGGCGGTGATGAGCGTGATGTCCGCGATGACCGCGCCGGGCGACCGCATCGTCTTCGAACCCGTCACCTATTCCCACATCAGCCGCAGCGCCGCCCTTGCCGGCCGGCGGGTGACGCTGGTGGAGGTGGATGAGAACGGTATTGTCCCGGATGATTTCGAACGCGTCTGCGCCCAGCAGCATCCCAAGATGATCTTCCTGATGTCGGCCGGCCAGAACCCGACCTGCGCCACCCTGCCGGAAGACCGCCGCCGTGCGATTGCCGATATCGCGCGCCGCTACGGTGTGTGGATCGTCGAGGACAATCTTTATGGCGCGATGACGCGCGATGCGATCCCGCTGATCGCCGAATTTGCGCCCGACATTACCTTCGTCGTCGGCGGCCTGTCGAAATCCGTCGCCGCCGGCGTGCGCGGCGGCTGGGTCGCCTGTCCCGCGCAATATTCCTCGCGCATCCGTATTTCCCACTCGATGATGACGGGCGGCCTGCCCTTCATGCTGGCCGAACTGAATGCGCGCCTCGTCAATAGCGGCGACGCCCGCGATATCCGCAAGGATTGCATCGCCGAACTGAACGGGCGCGAGGCGATTGCCCGGCGCGTCTTTGCCGGGCTGGACTTCAATTCGCTGCCCGATATCGCCTTTCTGTGGCTGAGACTGCCCGAACCATGGCTTTCCGGCACCTTCCGCAGCGCAGCGATGAAGGAAGGCGTGCTGATCGATGACGAGGACGAGTTCAAGGCCGGCCGGACGGACAAGGTTTTCCACCGCGTCCGCATCAGCTTTTCCGGGCCTTCCACCCGCGAGGAACTGACCCATGCCTTCGGCATACTCCGTCACCTGCTGGATAACGGCTCCGCCGGCTATGAAAGCGTGGCGTGATACGGGTCGCAGCGTTGCGGGCACCCACCGCAACGGGTGAATAACCGCATAAACCACCAATTAGCCGGCAAAGCGGCGCATTTTCCTGTCGCACCATGGAGCCTCTTGCGCTAAAGAACCGGAAACTTTCCTCGGCTCGAACCGCGTGAGACCTATGTCTATCTCAAACTCCATCAAGATCACCCCGGAACTCGTTGCATCCCACGGGCTGAAGCCCGACGAATACCAGCGTATCCTCGACCTGATCGGACGGGAGCCGAGCTTTACCGAGCTTGGCATCTTCTCGGCCATGTGGAACGAGCACTGCTCCTACAAGTCCTCCAAGAAGTGGCTGAAGACCCTGCCGACCAAGGGTCCGCGCGTCATTCAGGGCCCCGGCGAGAACGCCGGCGTGGTCGATATCGACGATGGCGACTGCGTCGTCTTCAAGATGGAAAGCCACAACCACCCGTCCTATATCGAACCCTATCAGGGTGCGGCAACCGGCGTCGGCGGCATCCTGCGTGACGTCTTCACCATGGGCGCCCGCCCCATCGCCGCCATGAACGCGCTCCGCTTCGGCGCGCCTGACCACCCGAAGACCCGCCACCTCGTGGCCGGCGTCGTCGCCGGTGTCGGCGGATACGGCAATTCCTTCGGCGTGCCGACCGTCGGCGGCGAAGTGGAATTCGACCCGCGTTATAACGGCAACATCCTCGTCAACGCCTTCGCAGCCGGCCTTGCCAAGTCCAATGCGATCTTCCTGTCGGAAGCCAAGGGCGTCGGCCTGCCGGTCGTTTATCTCGGCGCGAAGACCGGCCGCGACGGCGTCGGTGGTGCGACCATGGCTTCTGCCGAATTTGACGAATCCATTGAAGAAAAGCGCCCGACCGTTCAGGTCGGCGACCCCTTCACCGAAAAGTGCCTGCTGGAAGCCTGCCTCGAGCTGATGAAGACCGGTGCGGTCATCGCCATTCAGGACATGGGTGCGGCCGGCCTCACCTGCTCGGCCGTCGAAATGGGCGCCAAGGGCGATCTCGGCATCGAGCTTGACTTGAACGCCGTACCGGTGCGCGAAGAGCGCATGACGGCTTACGAAATGATGCTCTCGGAAAGCCAGGAGCGCATGCTTATGGTTCTCGAACCTTCCAAGGAAGAAGTCGCCAAGGCGATCTTCGTCAAGTGGGGTCTGGACTTCGCCATCGTCGGCAAGACCACCGATGATCTGCGCTTCCGCGTGCTGCACAATGGCGAGGAAGTCGCCAACCTGCCGATCAAGGAACTGGGCGATCAGGCCCCGGAATATGACCGCCCGTGGACGCCCGCCAAGGTGCCCGCGCCGCTTTCGGAAAACGACGTCCCCGCCGCCGATATCGCCGATGCGCTGGTATCGCTGGTCGGTTCGGCCAACAATTCCTCGCGCCGCTGGGTCTACGAACAGTATGACACGCTGATCCAGGGCAATTCGCTGCAGCTTCCCGGCGGCGATGCCGGCGTGGTTCGCGTCGAAGGCCATGACAGGAAGGCGCTCGCCTTCTCCTCCGACGTGACGCCGCGTTATGTCGAGGCCGATGCCTTCGAAGGCGGCAAGCAGGCCGTCGCCGAATGCTGGCGCAACATCACCGCCACCGGCGCTCTGCCGCTGGCGGCCACCGACAACCTCAATTTCGGCAATCCGGAAAAGCCCGAGATCATGAGCCAGCTGGTCCATGCCATCAAGGGCATCGGCGAAGCCTGCCGCGTGCTGGAATTCCCCATCGTTTCCGGCAACGTCTCGCTCTATAACGAAACCAACGGTCAGGCGATCCTGCCCACCCCCACCATCGGCGGCGTCGGCCTCCTGAAGGACTGGGGCCGCATGGCGCGCATCCGTTTCGCCGCCGCTGACGAAGTGGTGCTGCTCGTCGGCGCCCCTGCCGGCCTTGGCACGCATATCGCCCAGTCGGTTTACATGCGTGACATTCATGGCCGCATCGATGGCCCTGCGCCGCATGTCGATCTGGCCGCTGAAAAGAACAACGGCGACTTCGTCCGCAGCCTCATCACCGACGGCCTTGCCACCGCCGTTCACGATTGCTCCTCGGGCGGTCTGGCGCTTGCAGTTGCCGAAATGGCGATTTCGTCGGGCATCGGCGCAACCATCGACGCGGTCGAAGGCTACAACCCGGTTCTCACCTTCTATGGCGAAGATCAGGGCCGTTACGTTCTGACGGTCAAAAAGGACGATCTCGACGAGGTGCAGACAGCGGCGAAGGCGGCGGGCGTTTCCTGCCCGGTCATCGGCGTTACCGGCGGTTCCACCGTAAAGCTGGGCACGGCGCGGGCTGTCGAGATTAAAGAATTGCACTTGGCCTATGAATCGTGGTTCCCTCAATTCATGGACGGCGAAACTTTGCTCGCCGCAGAATGAATTAAGGAGAAACACCATGCCCATGAAACCCGGCGACATTGAAGACATGATTAAGGCGGGAATTCCCGGGGCAAAGGTCACGATCCGCGATCTGGCCGGTGATGGCGATCATTACGCGGCGGAAGTCGTTGCGGAAGCATTCAAGGGCAAGACCCGCGTGCAGCAGCACCAGATGGTCTATGACGCGCTGAAGGGCAATATGGGCGGCGTTCTGCATGCCCTTGCCCTGCAGACCTCGGCTCCCGAATGATTGCGCCCGTGAAAGCGGTTCCGGCAACAGACCGTCTCTGTCCCGCCTAGGGGACAGCGTGAAACCTGCGGAATAAATCAAGGCCCGCGTGATACTCTCACGCGGGCCTTTTTTATGTCCGGCCGAATGGGTTGGTGCCGCTTACAAGGCGGGCGGCGTCTGCGAATCCAGAGCGGCGAAGGAGGCGGCCGGCAAGGGGCCCGCCGTCAGCAGGGTAAAATCGTAACCGGATCTGCGATCCGGCCCCAGCACATATTGCCGGTGCATGCGCAGGAAGTTGCGCTTGTTCTTCTTATAGCGGTCCGGCGAGAGCGAATGCTTGAAACGGATCGGTACGATCTTCGGCTGCGGCGCATCCCTGTGACCGGTCAGGCCCACGGTATTGCACCGGTAGAGATGAATCGGATCGGTCAGGCACTGGATATCGAACCATGTCACCTCCGGGTGACGAGCGATCGTGCCGATGCTTTGACGAAGCCGGTCGGCGCTCGACAGGAACGCACATTGCAGCGCCGCCCCGCCCAAGGTCGCAAAGGACAGTTTCCGGCCATCCAGCGCATCCGGCTTCAGTTCCAGCACGTGGCCGATCACGGCGAGCGCAAGGCTGGCGCCCATGCTGTGGGAAACCACCAGAACCTCATCCGCGGGCTGCTCCAGCGCCGTACGAACGAGTGCTGCCCTCTCCTCGATCCAGTCACGGGCAATCGGCTCATCGCGGCCGACCGCGAGCGCGAACCGCCAGTCCGCATAAAGATGCAGGGTGTGAAACCGCTCCGCAAACGGCAGGAAAGCCTTCACGAAAAACAGGGCGGCGGCGGGAAGACTGATCGCCAAGAGCCAGAGAGGTAATGCGAAAATTAAGGGCGACAGGGCAATAGCCGCCGCAAGCGCACCGCCGACAAGCATCAGCAGGAACGGAAAGATGAAGAACAGGCCAAAACGCCAGGCGTGGCGGAAGTAACGCGCCGCACCGCCCTCGGCGATGATGCCGGCTCCGGCCTTGAAGCCGAGCCAGATCTGCCGCCAGACTGGCTCATCGCGCAATTGCGATATCACCGCATTATGGTCGTAGACGAAAATGTCGGAGCGCGTCCGCCAGTCGCCCGCCGAGGCCTCCACCGTGAATGTTTCACCCCCGGGCGCATTCTCCAGCGGCCCCACGGCATAATCGATATCCCATGTCTTGCCGGAGAGCGCCGCCGCCCGCTGGTAACGCAGATGATGGGCGGCCGCATCGAGCGGATCGAAACCGGGAAAATAAAGTACAAGTCGTGACTTGACGGCTGGCATGCATGAACCTTCGGCCGGAGCATTTCCAGTAAAAGCAAAATCGCTTTTACATCAGGACAATGCGCAAAAACAAAGAGATAGCGCGCTTTTGCGTTTCGGAGGAAAGCAAATGCGCGCTAGAGACACCCGAAAGGATCGCTTGATACAGCGGGCGATGCACGTATAGTAAAAATCGCGACGGAAATGTGATTTATTTATCGGTGAGGGAAATTTGTCTGGCATCGTCGATCAAGTACTCAACGGCGTCGTCAAGGGCGCGCTGTCTGAAATCCTCACCAAGACCGGCATCCGCAAGACCCGACGGGCGCGCCGGACGAAAAGCACCGGCTCGCTTGCCGGCGGCATCGTCGGCTCGGTTCTGGAAGCCGCGATCAACGCCGCCATCAAACCCAAGCCGGCCAAGAAGCAGGTGAGCAAAAGGCGGACCGCCGCCGCCCGCAGCAGACAACGATATCGATGATGTATCGCCTCCCCCTGCTTCCCGCCGTTTTACTACTGGCGATTTCGGGGCCGTTACAAGGTGCCGCAGAGGTTAAGGGCAGCAAAGAGATCAAGATCGGCTTCGTCGTGGAGCTTGATGGTGCTGATCGGATATCCGGCACAGCCTTCTGCAGAACCGGCAACACCTGCCGCCTGGTGGACCAGAAAAGTCCAAAGTTAACTCTCGATATCAAAGTAAACAGTTTCTATAGCGAAATGGAGATTGACTGTGAGGACGATTGCTCGTTGCCGAGTGGCATGCGAGCCATAACGTTCGATAACACTCGCGAATTCGATATTTGGGAAGGCGAAACAGGTGTATTGATACAATCAGTCTTCAGACGGTGGGAGCGGAGAGGAAAAATCGTTCTCGACTTTTCTTACCCGAAGAGAACGACGCGCTGGTAGCCGGAGTTTCGACCCGCAATCAGCGATGCCACACCCGCAGTTTTTTACGCTTCCCGGGTGGAAATCGCGCCACGACATGTTATCTAGGAACAAACAGAAAGCAGCGGCCTTGAACCGCATGTGAAAGGAATAGGCCTATGAGCGGCATTCACGACATGATCGACAGCGAAGTGAAGAGCAACGACATCGTTCTTTTCATGAAGGGCACCCCGCAATTTCCGCAGTGCGGTTTTTCCGGCCAGGTGGTACAGATCCTCGATTATCTCGGCGTCGACTACAAGGGCATCAACGTGCTTGCCGATGCAGATATCCGCCAGGGCATCAAGGACTACTCCAACTGGCCTACCATCCCGCAGCTCTACGTCAAGGGCGAATTCGTCGGCGGCTGTGACATCGTAAGAGAGATGTTCCAGTCCGGCGAACTGCAGAACCACTTCCAAGAACAGGGTATCAGCGTCCGCGGCGCGGCCTGATTTCGGCCGGTTCATCCGGCCCACCCTGATTGTCAGAAATTTATGCCAGGCGTTGCTTCATGCAACGCCTTTGCCGTTCTTTTTGGGGCAATCCTGTGACAAATCTTTCACAATCCACCGCTTCGCGCGCAGGCTCGATGGGGCGCACGGAATTCATCGCGCTGGCCGCGATGCTGATGGCGCTGAACGCGCTCGCCATCGACATCATGCTGCCCGGTCTTCAGGAAATCGGCGCCTCGCTGGGCGTCGAGAACGAAAACCACCGCCAATATGTGATTTCCAGCTATCTTCTCGGCTTCGGCATCGCCCAGCTTCTCTACGGACCTATTTCGGACCGTTTCGGACGCCGCAAGCCGATGTTCGTCGGGCTTGCCATCTACATCGTTTCAGCCATCGCCGTGGTCTTCGTACCGTCCTTCTCAGGGCTGCTGATGCTGCGCTTCATTCAGGGCATCGGTTCGGCGGCGACGCGTGTCATCACGGTCTCCATCGTGCGCGATATCTATGGCGGACGGCAGATGGCGGAAGTCATGTCGCTGATCATGATGGTCTTCATGGTCGTACCGGTCATAGCGCCCGGCACCGGCCAGATCGTGCTGTTTTTCGGTGACTGGCACCTGATCTTCGCTTTCATGGCGGCCATTGCCGCCGTGGTGACGGCCTGGATGTATTTCCGCCTGCCGGAAACCCTGCATCCGGACGATATCCGCCCCTTGACCGCAAGCTCGATCCTCGGCGGTTTCAAGATCGTGCTCACCAACCGTATCGCGCTCTGTTATACGCTCTCCAGCACCTTCATCTTCGGGGCGCTGTTCGGCTTCATCAACTCGGTCGAACAGGTCTATAAGGGCATTTACGGGCTCGGCGCATGGTTTGCGGCGGCTTTTGCAGGCGTGGCGCTGTTCATGGCCTTCTCGTCCTTCGTCAATGCAAGGCTGGTCGGCCGGTTCGGCATGCGCAAGCTGTCGCACGGCTCGCTGCTTGGCTTCATCGCCATCACCTTCCTCTGGCTGCTGGTGCAGGTGCTGGGGCCGGAACCGATGCCTTTCGCCATCTTCATCGTGTTCTTCGCGCTCGCCATGTTCCAGTTCGGCTGGATCGGCTCGAACTTCAACTCGCTGGCGATGGAACCGCTCGGCCACGTCGCCGGCACCGCATCGTCCGTCATGGGCTTCATGGGAACCGTCGGCGGCTCGCTGATCGGCGCGGCCATCGGCCAGTCTTTCAACGGCACGGCGCTGCCCATGGTGGCGGGTTTCTTCACCGTCTCCATCGTCGGCCTCATCTTCGTGCTGATCGGCGAAAAGGGCGTGCTGTTTCAGGCGCATAACAAGCCGACCCGCTGAGGGGCGGTAGAAAAATGAAAGGGCGCGGAATTCTGTTCCGCGCCCTTAATGTGACAACAAGTCTGCTTTCACACTCAACGTCATCCTTGGGCTTGTCCCAAGGATCTAATCACGTCAACAAAATCGGGACGTTGCAGATGCTCGGGACAGGCCCGAGCATGACGGAGGAGAGATTTCAGGACGTTGCAGGCAGGCTTGTGAAGGCAAGAAGCTGAAATTCGCGTGAGCGCACCTCACACCGTAAAAACCTTCTCCCGCAGCAGTTCCCACGTCTCCTGATCCGGCGCGAGCAGCAGCCCGCCATCCACATGGCTCGGCAGATAGGGCGAGCCGTCGAGGCGTGCCGCGTAAGCGCCCGCCTCCTGCGACAGCAACGTGCCGGCCAGATGGTCCCAGGGCATCAGCTTGTTATACATCAGGAAATGCATGTGGCCGCCACAGAACAGGCGATATTCATGCGCCGCGCAGCGATAGCTGGTGAAGAGCCGCACATCGGCGAGGTTCGTCAGGATCTTGCGCCGTGTCTCCACGTCGAAATAGCCGGTATTGGCGATGCCGACCATCTGCGACAATTCCGGGGCCGGCACGACCGACATCTGCGTCTGCGAACCGTCGGCGCCGCAAAGCCACGCGCCGGAACCCTTTTCGGCAATCGCCCAGTCATTGCCCATCGGATCGAAGATCAGGCCGGCAACGGTCTCGCCCTTGGAGATGACGCTCATCATCACGCCGAAGAGCGGCAGGCCGGAAGCAAAATTATAGGTGCCGTCGATGGGATCGACCACCACGGCAAGATCGGCATCGGCAAGCTTGCCCAGCAGCGACGCATCCGCCGCCACCGCCTCTTCGCCGATGAACAGTGCATCAGGCATGATTTCCTGCACGCGGGCGCGTATCAACCGTTCGGCGGCCTCGTCGGCCTCGGTGACGAGATCGATTGCCTCGGTCTTCATCCGCACATCGCCTTCGCCCAGATTGCGGAACCGCGGCAGGATTTCCACTGCCGCCGCCTCCTGAAGCGTATTGGCAAGAGAGGCGATGTCGAGTTCGAGAGCCATGGGCGATATCCTTCTTTCTGAGCGTGATCTTATAAGGCGACGATTTCCCGTCGCAGCATCTTCCAGCTTTCCTTGTCGGGAGCAGACAGAATGCCGCCCTCCGTTTGCCCCGGCCGATAGGGCGTATTGTCGAAACGGGCCGTGTAACCGCCCGCCTCCTGATGAATGAGCACGCCGGCGAGATGATCCCACGGCATCAGCTTTTCATGGCCGATGAAATGCAGCTTGCCGGCCGAGGCGAGCCAATATTCATGTGCCGAGCAGTTGAGCGACAGCGCCATCTTGATCTTGGCCATATTGGCGGCAATCACCGGCCGGCGATCCTGATGGCTGTGGCCCCAGGAAAAGATGCCGACCATGTCGGATAATCGCGCGGGATCGGCAACCCTGAGCTTCGCCTGCGAACCGTTCCCGCGGTTGAGAAACGCGCCCTCGCCTTTCAGGGCAACGATGGTATCGCCCATCACCGGATCGTGGATGAAGCCCGCCACCGTCTCACCCTTGACGGTGACCGCAAGCAATGTGCCGAAAGCGGGGAAGCCGGAAGCGTAATTGAACGTGCCGTCGATGGGGTCGATCACGAAGGCAAGCGGCGCATCGGCAAGTGCGGGAATGACGGATTGGTCCGCCTCATAGGCTTCTTCGCCGACGATATGGGCCTTAGGAAATCGCTGGAGGAGAGCGGCGGTGATCGCCTTTTCCGCCAGAACATCGGCCTCGGTGACCAGATCGACGGCGGAGGTCTTTTCGGAGATCGCACCGGCGCTCAGGTTTCGGAAGCGGGGAAGAATTTCATTCGCGCCGGCAGCGGCAACGGTGGAAACGAGGAAGTCGATATCTTTGTCGGAAAGGGTCATCGGGCGGGGCACTTCTTCATAAAAGGGAGTTGGCCTCCCTACGCTCTTCAGGTGACGCCCCGGTGACAGAAAGCGCCGAGAAATCAAAAAGCTTGGGATCAAGCAGATGCGATGGATTGACATGGGCAAGCGCCCTCAGCATCACGTCCTTGCGGCCGGGCATACGCCGTTCGATGTCGGCCAGCATCTCCTTCATGGCATTGCGCTGAAGCCCGTCCTGCGAGCCGCAGAGGTCGCAGGGAATGATCGGGAATTCCATCGCCGCCGCGAATTTCGCCATATCCTCTTCGGCGCAATAGGCAAGCGGGCGCATGACCATCAGGTCGCCCTCGTCATTCAAAAGCTTGGCCGGCATTCCGGCCAGCCGGCCGCCGTGGAAGAAGTTCATGAAGAAGGTTTCGAGAATATCCTCGCGATGATGGCCGAGCAGCAGCGCGTCGCAACCCTCCTCCCGCGCGATGCGGTAGAGATTGCCGCGCCGGAGCCGCGAACAGAGCGAACAGTAAGTGCCGCCGGAAGGCACCTTTTCCTTCACCACGGAATAGGTATCGCGATATTCGATGCGATGGGCAACACCGATCTTCGCCAGATACTCCGGCAGCACGTGTTTGGGAAAATTCGGCTGGCCCTGATCCAGATTGCAGGCAACCAGTTCCACCGGTAAAAGCCCGCGCCATTTGAGATCGAGCAGCAGCGCCAGAAGACCATAGCTGTCCTTGCCGCCGGAAAGGCCAACCAGCCAGCGCTTTTGGCCGTTCAGCATGCCGAAATCTTCAAACGCCTGGCGCACATTGCGCAGCAGCCGCTTGCGCAGCTTGTTGAACGAGACAGACCGCGGCGCGTTGTCGAACAGGGGATGCGAGCTGCCGTTTTCCTCGGACGCGTCCTGATCCGCCCCGATCGGTGCGGCCCCGGCCTGATCTACAAAGTCATCGATCTTGGTGAGAATGTTCATCATCCGCTCGCTCCGGCACGACTGCCGTTCTTCATGCAGGCAATGCCCCCATCCGCCGGCAATATCAAGCCCCGAATACCGACCAGCCGGTTTTCGTCGCCAGCAATTCCAGCGCCTGTGACCCGAGCGCCGAATTGCCGACCTTGTTGAGACCCGGCGACCAGACGGCAATCGACGCATTGCCCGGCGCCACCGCCATGATGCCGCCGCCGACACCGCTCTTGCCCGGCAGGCCGACATGATAGGCGAAATCGCCCGATCCGTCATAATGGCCGCAGGTCAGCATCAGCGCATTGATGCGTCGCGCCCGCCGGTCCGACACAACCGTATGCCCCGTAAGCGGATTGCGGCCGCGATTGGCGAGGAAAAGGCCCGCCCGGGAAAGCTGGGCGCAGGTCATGGAAAGCGCGCACTGGTGGAAATAGACGCCGAGCGTATATTCCACGGGATGGTGCAGATTGCCGAAGGAGCGCATGAAATTGGCGAGCGCAAAATTGCGGAACCCCGTCGCCTGCTCGGATTTCGCAACTGTATCGTCGATGCTGATCGTATCGTCATCCGCGAGATAACGCACGAAGCGCAGAAGCTCGCCGATAGCCTCGCGCGGCTGGTGGCCGGAAAGAACGATATCGGTCACCACGATCGCGCCGGCATTGACGAAGGGATTGCGCGGGATGCCGTGCTCATGCTCCAGCTGGACGATGGAATTGAAGGAAGAGCCTGAAGGTTCACGCCCTACCCGGTTCCACACCGTCTCGCCGGCCTTGCCGAGCGCCAGCGTCAGCATGAAAACCTTGGAGATGCTCTGGATCGAAAACGGCGTCAGCGCATTGCCGGCCGTATAGGTGGTTCCGTCGACGGTGGTGATGGCGATGCCGAACTGGTTGGGATCGACCTTGGCAAGTTCGGGAATGTAATCCGCAACCTTCCCCTCACCCAGTCTTGGCAGCATGCTGTCATAGATGGAATCGACGATCGCCTGAATGTCCTGCATGCAAAGCCTTCCCCGCAAACAAAAAAGCCGCCCCGAAGGGCGGCTTCCTGAATACTGAAACGCGTCGATTAACGCGAGTAGAATTCGACGACCAGATGCGGTTCCATGACGACCGGGTACGGAACGTCGGAGAGAGCCGGAACGCGGGCGTAGGTCGCAACCATCTTGTTGTGGTCAACTTCGATGTAGTCCGGAACGTCACGCTCAGCGAGCTGAACGGCTTCCAGAACGGTTACGAGCTGCTTGGACTTCTGGCGAACTTCGATAACGTCGCCCGGCTTGCAGCGGTAAGAACCGATGTTGACGCGAACGCCGTTAACCGTGACGTGGCCATGGTTGATGAACTGACGCGATGCGAAAACGGTCGGAACGAACTTGGCGCGGTAGACGATGGCGTCCAGACGCGACTCGAGCAGGCCGATCAGGTTTTCGGAAGTGTCACCCTTGCGACGGTTTGCTTCGTCGAAAGTAGCGCGGAACTGCTTTTCGCGCAGTTCGCCGTAATAGCCCTTGAGCTTCTGCTTGGCGCGCAGCTGCGTGCCGAAGTCGCTCATCTTGCCCTTGCGGCGCTGGCCGTGCTGGCCCGGGCCGTATTCGCGGCGGTTAACCGGGGACTTCGGACGACCCCAGATGTTTTCGCCCATGCGGCGGTCAATTTTGTACTTAGCCGATTCGCGCTTGCTCATCGTATTTCCTTCTCAAAAGGTTATGCCGGTCTGTTGCCAAACCGGTTCAAGGAAACACGCCCTCCTCTGAAGCCCGTTTCAGGGCCTCTGACAGGCTTCTCACATGCAAATGGAGAAACCACGGGACATGTCGGTGATATTGACCGCCGAACGTCAGCCTTTAAAACTGCAAGGCAGTCAACAAAACACACCGGACATCACTGCCCGGCGTTGGGGCGGCTTCTAAACACGTTTTACAAATTTGTCAAACAACGCCTGCCGCTTTTTTTCTCACGAGTACCCTTGAAAAGCCTGAGCGCCCACCCATCTCTCCATCGTGATCAGAACTCGGGCCCCTCTGGCGTGTTACCGGACAACACGTGATGTCGAGTTTCTTTAGGTTGGGGCCCACGTATATTCTTCACGCACGTTCCCCATCCGCAAAGCCAACCTCGTCCGGCTAAAGGTTGACTGATGGAATTTCTCCTCAACGATTTTCTCGGCACCCCCACATGGATGTGGGCTGTCTTCATTTCTCTCGTCCTTGGCCTGCTCGCGCTCGATCTCGGCGTGCTGCACAAGAACTCCAAGGAAATCGGCGTTCGTGAAAGCCTGCTGATGTCGGGCTTTTATATCGCCATCGGCTTGGCCTTCGGCGGCTGGATCTGGTACCAGTCCGGCGAACAGTCGGCGATGGAATATGTCACCGGCTTCGTGGTCGAAAAAAGCCTGGCGATGGACAATATCTTCATCATCGCCATGATCTTCTCCTATTTCGCCATTCCCCGCCAATATCAGCACCGCGTGCTGCTCTGGGGCATCCTCGGCGTCATCGTCCTGCGCGGCATCATGATTGCCGGCGGCGCGGCCATCGTCGAAAACTTCCACTGGGTGCTTTATCTCTTCGCGGCCTTCCTCGTCTTCACCGGCCTCAAGATGCTGTTCTCGTCCGACCATGATGAATCGGATATCGGCAATAACCGCATCCTGAAGTTCCTGCGCAGTCACCTTCCGGTGACAAATAGGCTGCATGGCGAGAAATTCTTCGTCAAGGAAACCGATGAGGCCACCGGCAAACTCAAGACCTTCGTGACGCCGCTCTTCCTGGCGCTCATCATGGTCGAAATCGCCGACCTGATCTTCGCGGTCGATTCGATCCCGGCGATCTTCGCGATCACCACCGATCCGTTTATCGTCTACACCTCGAACATCTTCGCGATCCTTGGCCTGCGCGCCCTCTATTTTGCGCTTGCCGCCCTGATCCACCGCTTCGCTTATCTGAAATATGCGCTGGCTGCGGTTCTGGTCTTCGTCGGCTCGAAAATCTTCGTCGCCGATATGCTCGGCATCGCCAAGATCCCGCCCGCCGTCTCTCTCGGCGTCACCGTCGCCATCCTCGCAACCGGCATCGTCGGTTCGCTGATTGCGACGCGTAAGGAAACAAAGGCCATCGAATAAGGCCTTGATCGAGGAGGCGGAAACGCCTCCTCAGCTTCTTTCAGAATTCCGCTGACGAATGAGGTTGCACCGCCCCATAATATACACGCCGTCACCCCGGACCTGATCCGGGGTCCAGCGCGATCAAGTCCTTGATCACAATAGACTCGTCTCACGGCGCAGACGCGCGGTGGCTGGATGCCGGATCAAGTCCGGCATGACGGGAGGTATGTCAAACAAGCAGCCTGCCGCAACCTCACTCCGCCGCAAGCCGCGCATCATCCTCAGCCGCATCCGCATCGCCGGGTGCGGTTTTTGCATCGAGATCAGGGAAAGCCACGATGCGCTTGCCGGAGAAGTCGGCATGCACCACCACAAGCTCCTTCTCCTCGAAATAACCGAGCAACCGCCGCGCGCGGCGGGCGGAATGGGTGCCATAGGCGCGGGCAATGCGGGCATCCGACGGACAAGGCTCCTCGCCAAGAGCGGCCTTGACCAGCAACAGGAAAACGCCCTGCAGGTCGTCGGAAACCGACGTCGACAATTCCAGCGCCTTTTCCCAGCCTTCGCTGGCCGCCATCGCAGCATCCACGCCTGAGCGGGCAATCGCCACCTGCCGGCGGAATTCCGCAAGCGTCATCGGTGTGCCCGGAATACGGCGCATGCGGACACGCACCAGAAAATCCTGATAAAGTACGGCATCGGTCCGATAGGCCGATTGCGGATCATCGAGAATTTCGACGAGAACCGTCGCGATTTTCTCCTCGCGCTCCTCGGGCGTCAGTTCCGGCTGGCCTGCACGCGGCGATTGCTCCTGTGAAGGACCGACGGCGGCGGGCGTGGAACGGGAGAGTTCGGCCAGAATATCCGTGGTCGGGCGTGGTGCTGGCGGTGTGCGGCGCACGGCAGGCCGCGTAAACTCTTCCGGATCCGGCGTGAAAATCAGGTCTTCGACATCTGGCAGTGTATCCGGCAGAGGCATCAGCTTCGGCGAAGAGGAACGCGCCGAGGTTTCCACCGGGCCGATGACGATGGGCAGCGGTCGACGCGAGAGCGCCGGGCCGAGCGCCACGAAATTGCCGCGCTGCAGATCTCGGAACATTTCCGCCTGTCGCCGGTCCATGCCAAGAAGGTCAGCCGCGCGCGCCATGTCGATATCGAGAAAGGTGCGGCCCATCAGGAAGTTCGAGGCTTCCGCTGCCACGTTCTTGGCGAGCTTCGCCAGACGCTGCGTGGCGATGACGCCGGCAAGACCGCGCTTACGGCCACGACACATCAGATTGGTCATGGCGCCCAGCGACGCTTTGCGCGCATCCTCCGTCACCTCGCCGCCGACGGAGGGCGCAAACATCTGCGCCTCATCCACCACGACAAGCACCGGATACCAGAATTCACGATCCGCATCGAACAAGCCGTTGAGGAAGGCGGCGGCGGCCCGCATCTGCTGTTCGATATCGAGGCCTTCCAGCGTCAGCACGCAGGAAACGCGGTGCTGGCGAATGCGGTTGGCAATGCCGGCAAGCTCCGCCTCGGTGCGCTCGCCATCCACCACCACATGGCCGAACCTGTCGGAAAGCGTGACGAAATCACCCTCGGGATCGATGATGACCTGCTGCACCCATTGCGCCGATTGCTCGAGCAGCCGGCGCAGCAGATGCGACTTGCCGGAACCGGAATTGCCCTGCACCAGCAAACGCGTCGCAAGCAATTCCTCGATATCGAGCTTGGCCTGCTGCCCGCCCGATAGGGTTCCCATGTCGATACCGACCTGCAATGTTCCATTCCTCGTGCTGCATGTCATCCGGCCGATTCCCCTGGCGGCGGCCGAACATGCTCTTTACCAAAAAATCGCCGGTTGCGTCTGCCCCGTGCCGATAATGCACAGGCAATTACGCCGCATCTATGCAGTCCCGGACGAGACTCGCAAAAACGAAAGCCGTCTGCCGAACACATTCAGCATCAGCCCGATGATGACCAATGCTGCACCGACCACTTCGAAGACGGTGATGTGCTCCGCAAAAGCGAGATAGGCGCTGATGAAACCGACAATCGGCACCAGTAGCGAAAACGGCGCCACCGTTCCGGCCGGATACCGCAGAAGCAGGTAACTCCAGATGCCCGCGCCGACAATGGTCGCACCATAGGCCATGTAGATCACCACAAAAGCCATCGTCGGCGTCGCATTGAGCACGCCTTCCGCAATCGCCTCAGGTCCTTCCACCGCCAGCGAAAGCAGAATCAACGGCAGAACCGGCACAAGGCTTGTCCACGCCACAAAGGAAACCGCGTTCACCTGGCCGATGCGGCGGTTGACGATGTTGCCGCAGGCCCAGGCAATGGCCGAGCCGACCCCCATCAGCAGCGGTATCAACGCTGCCGCCGTCATGCGCTCTACGCCAATGACCGCGAGCCCGCCAAAAGCAATGATCGCGCCGAGGATCTGTGAGGGCAACGGCCGCTCGCCGAGGAACACCACGGCAAGTGCCAGCGTGAAGAATGCCTGCGACTGCATGACGAGCGAAGCAAGCCCCGCCGGCAGGCCGAGCTTGATGGCCGGATAAAGCAGGCCGAACTGCACGAAGCCCATCGCCATGCCATACACGATCATGTGACGCCACGGCACATTGGGTTTCGGCAGGAAGAACACCAGCGGCACGGCCGCAAAAAGATAACGCACCCCAGTCAGAAACAAGGGCGGCATATCGGCGACGCCCACCTTGATCACGACGAAGTTGAAGCCCCACAAAAACACGGTGATCAGGGCGAGAAGAATATGCGGCAATGCCATTTTGTTATGTCCGAATTTCAGGCGACCGACACCCCAGGTGTTTGAGGGGCGTTACGCCGAGACCGCCCTCTTCCAGCCGAAGGCAATGAGACCGGCGCCGATCAGGAGACCGCCGCCCGTGCGGTTGACGATGCGCTGAACCGTCGGCTTGCGGATCGTATTGCGGGCGGCACTTGCCAGAAGTCCATAAAGCGCCGCATTCACCGTGGCAAGCACGAGGAACGTGACTTCAAAAATCAGCACCTGTGGCCAGAAGGGCAATGTCGGCACCAGAAACTGCGGCAGGAAGGCCACGAAGAACACGATGCTCTTGGGGTTCAGCGCGGTGACGATATAGGCATGCAGGAAGATTTTGAGCGGCCTTTCGCGGCCGGTCACGCCAGTCCCTTGCCGGCCCTCGCCGCTGACCGGCGAACGCCACAGCTTGATGCCGAGATAAATGAGGTAAGCCGCACCGATCCATTTAAGCCCGGTGAAAAGCGCCGCCGATGTGGCAAGCAGCGCGCCGAGACCAAGCATGGAAGCCGTCATCGCGGTGAAATCACCGAGCGCCACACCCGTCACCGTCGCCGTGCTGGCCTTGCGGCCGTGGCCCAGCGCATAAGAAATCACCAGCAGGATCGTCGGTCCCGGAATGGCGAGCATGATGGCGGATGCGGCCACGAAGGCCAGCCAGTTCTCCAGCGGCATGGTGAATCTCCTTTGTCCCTAGTCTCGAGCAAGCCACGGAAAACGCTTCGCATCAAGCCGGATTTTTCGCAGACCGCGCCGCGGCCGCCTGCATTTCGTGGTTTGTCAGCGGGCGTAACTCAACGACGAAGCCTCCCCGACATTTCTTTGCCGGAGAGGCCTTTGCCAATCAAAACCGGGGCGCCCAGTGAGGAACCTCCCAATCCCGCCGCCGCTTCACCCGCGAAGGGTCGAGGCCGATATCGACCAGAAGGCGCTCTGGCAGATCGGCAGGATCGGTCGGCGGCGCGCGCGGCACCAGTGCGGCGATGAGAACCGCCTTCAGGGTTTTCCAGACACCGAATGTGACGAACAAGCGATCGACCGCATCCGGCAGCGCATATGCTACCAATGGTTGATTTTTCTGCATGGGAAATCCATCCCGGCGCGGCAAAGCGGCCAGGTCCTTTATCGATGGAAAACGACATGCCGAAACGGCGGGGCGCAGCACTCATGCCACGCGAACGCGAAAATCACATGTCGGACGAAGTGAAAATGCCAAACGGCAGGGAAATCAGGCCATAAGCCTTATCGGAGGGAGATGCCTCGCATCACATAACCGCCGATAATCATGCCGGAAAGGCCTGACATGCCGTTAAGGCGCATATTGATGTCATTGGTCATTCCACGCCTCCATTTATAGCGGTTACAGACAAGAAGCATCTTACACAAGAAATCCGGCGCGACAAGTGGTCGCAATCTCGAATTGCAAAAGACGGATAAAAAAGATGCAAAAATGCAACAGGCGCTCAGGCCGCAGAAACGCTGAGACCGAAACCCTGCATCAGCCGCCGGGTGGCGAAATCCGGATTGCCGGAGGTGAAGACGGCAAAATCGAAACCATCCGGATGCTCCGCATCCTGCGGCAGCGGCACGAGGTGGCGCGCGCGCCGCGCAATCGCCTCGGCGGGGTCGAGCCAATCCACCGGCCATGGCGCCAGCCTGCGGAACAGATTGGCCATGAAGGGGTAGTGGGTGCAGGCAAGAACGACGATATCCGTGCGTTTTCCCTCGCTGTCGATGAAGCAGGGTTCGATTTCGGCAAGCACAGCCTCATCCGAAACCGGCTCGCCCCTGATCCAGCTTTCCGCCATGCGCGCCAGGTTTTCAGAGCCGACGAGGCGGACATGACATTGACTGGCGAAGGACTGGATGAGATCGCGCGTATAGGCGCGCTTGACGGTGCCCGGTGTCGCCAGCACGGAAACGAGGCCGGAACGGGTACGCTCCGCCGCCGGCTTGATGGCGGGCACAGTGCCAACGAAGGTCATCTGCGGAAAGCGGGCGCGAAGATCTGCACCAGCGAGCGTGAAGGCGGTGTTGCAGGCGATGATGCAGACTTCCGGGCTATAGTCGTCCAGCAGCTTGTCGAAGAGCGAGAGAATGCGCGCCTTCAGCGCTTCCTCCTCCCAGCCGCCATAGGGAAAACCCGCATCGTCGGCCACATAGATGAAGCCGCGCTCGGGCATCAGCACCCGCGCCTCGCGCAGCACGGTCAGCCCGCCAATGCCGGAATCGAACACCAGCACCGGTTTCAGCACATCGGCCGCCGCCTCACTCGTCTTCAGCATTCTCCCCTGCTCCCTCGGCCGACGGCCCCGCTGCCCTTCCCGCCTGCTTCGGCCATTGCCGTGGAAAGCGGTCGAGCGAATTGATCACGCCACGGAAAACGCTGATTTCCTGCTCGGAAAACCCGCGTCGCGACAGCACTGCACGCAGATTGTCGACCATTTTCGGCTTTTTTTCAGCGGGATGAAAATAACCCCGCGCATCCAGTGCTTCCTCGATATGTTCGAACAGGCCGAAAACCTGTTCCTTGGTCGAAGGGCGCTGCTCGACGGACTGGAAAAGCGTCTCTCCCAGATCGTCCATGCCGGATTTCATCCATTCATAGGACATCAAAAGCACGGCCTGTGCGATATTGAGCGAGGCAAAAGCGGGATTGACCGGAAAAGTCACGATCTCGTCGGCCAGCGCCACTTCCTCATTGGTCAGCCCCCAGCGCTCCCGCCCGAAGAGGATACCGGTCTTTTCGCCAGCCTTGAATTTTGCCCTGAGCGTATCGGCGGCGGTGACGGGCGCACGCACCGGCTTGAAACCGTAACGCTCGCGCGCGGTCGTGGCATAAACGAAGTTCAGGTCCTTGATCGCCTCTTCCAGCGTCTCGAATACCTTGGTGCCGTCAATGACGTGATCGGCCTTGGAGGCTGCGGCGCGCGCCTTCTCGCTCGGCCAGCCGTCACGCGGATTGACCAGACGCAATTCGGCCAGGCCAAAATTGGCCATGGCCCGCGCCACCATGCCGATATTTTCGCCGAGCTGCGGTTCGACGAGAATGATCGCCGGGCCTTCCGCCACAAGTTCGAGATCGCTGTTTGTGCCTGCCATCGTCTTTTGTCCGTGTGTTGAAGCGTCGCATCGATTTTCAGCCCGACGCGCTAAAGCGCGCTTCACTGGCACAGATCGGCGCCAAAATCAAAGCCGGCGCGGAGAAAGCCTGGCTTCACCCCGCTGGCAGGACGCCCCTTATTGCTCTCCCTTGATGATCGTCGCCATCTCTTCGCGCAGCGAATCCCTGCCCTCATCGCCGACCCGGTGAATATCGCTGATGACTGGCCGGCCGTCTTCCTCGACGACGTCGAAATGCACTTCGTCAACCGTCGCCTTCATCTCCGCTTCATCCATGCAGGCCCAGAGCTTGAATTTCGCCGTCACATCCGTCACGCCGTCCTTCACCGCGCCTGGCGTCACGGAAACATCGGCCAGCGGACAACCATCCTGCGAGTTCGTCACGACGTCGTAACCGAAGGGATCGCCGGTCTCGCCGCTTTCGGCCTCGTAAGCCGGTTTCTTGGAGGCTTCGCGATATTGTGCGACGAAATCCTTGCTGAACAGGCTGGTCAGCATGTCCTCGTCGAAGACGTATTTCCAGTTTTCCGCCTCGCCGGACCAGTTCTTGACGGTGATATCCATCACCTTCTGAACGGGATCGGCAGGCCCGGCGGCGAGCGCGCTATGCGAAAAGAGGACGGCGGCAGTCAGAAGCAGAATATTCCGCATGATGTGATCCCGGGATAGGCCCGACAGGCGGGCGAAGCGATTCGCCTGACTGTATTCCGGCATTATGGTTTGGCAATGCGCAAAGCGTTATTGCGCTGCGCCAAAAAAGCGCCCCCCATGGCTTTGCCTCAGGCGCGCGCGATGCTATAGCCGCACCGGATATTTTTCCGGATACCGGCGCCATCCGGCGCCACAGCTTCGAAGGTGAGGAATTCATGGCAAAGATCAAGGTAGCCAATCCGGTCGTCGATCTCGACGGCGACGAAATGACCCGTATCATCTGGCAGCTCATCAAGGACAAGCTGATCCTGCCATACCTCGATCTCGACATCGAATATTACGACCTCTCGGTTGAAAACCGCGACGCCACCAACGACCAGGTCACGGTCGATGCGGCGCACGCCATCAAGAAGCATGGCGTCGGCATCAAGTGCGCGACCATCACGCCGGATGAAGCCCGCGTCGAGGAATTCGGCCTGAAGCAGATGTGGAAGAGCCCGAACGGCACGATCCGCAACATTCTGGGCGGCGTCATCTTCCGCGAGCCGATCATCTGCAAGAACGTTCCGCGCCTCGTTCCCGGCTGGACCAAGCCGATCGTTGTCGGCCGTCACGCTTTCGGCGACCAGTACAAGGCAACCGATTTCAAGTTCCCCGGCAAGGGCAAGCTGACCATCAAGTTCGTCGGTGAAGACGGCCAGGTCATCGAAAAGGACGTCTTCGACGCCCCCAGCGCCGGCGTGGCGCTTGCCATGTACAACCTCGACGAATCCATCCGCGAATTCGCCCGCGCCTCCATGAACTATGGCCTGATGCGCAAGTGGCCGGTTTACCTCTCCACGAAGAACACCATCCTCAAGGCCTATGACGGCCGCTTCAAGGATATCTTCGAAGAAGTTTACCAGAACGAATTCAAGAAGCAGTTCGATGAGATCGGCATCACCTATGAGCACCGCCTGATCGACGACATGGTCGCTTCCGCGCTGAAGTGGTCCGGCGGCTACATCTGGGCCTGCAAGAACTACGATGGCGACGTGCAGTCTGACACGGTTGCGCAAGGCTTCGGCTCGCTCGGCCTGATGACCTCGGTTCTCCTGTCTCCCGATGGCCGCACGGTCGAAGCCGAAGCCGCACACGGCACGGTCACGCGCCATTACCGTCAACACCAGAAGGGCCAGGAAACCTCGACCAACTCGATCGCCTCGATCTTCGCCTGGACCCGTGGCCTCGCCCACCGCGCCAAGCTGGATGACAATGCCGAACTGGCAAAGTTCGCGGCAACGCTCGAAACCGTCTGCGTCGACACCGTCGAAAGCGGCTACATGACCAAGGATCTGGCGCTCCTCATCGGACCGGACCAGCCCTGGCTCTCCACCACCGCCTTCCTCGACAAGATCGACGAAAATCTCAAGAAGGCGATGGCGGCTTAAGCCGGCCCACTCAGCGACTTCAAAACCCGGCCTCATCGCCGGGTTTTTCATTTGTACCGTAGAGCTGAAACGTCAGCTGCGCGGCGCGGGCCGAGCGAGCGTCTATCTCCTCCTGCGTCGGCAGGCCAATTGCCCCCGTCGCACGCCTTATCTGCAAATCCCCTGCCAGAAGCGACAGCCAGATTTCCGCAGGCTCTTCCGCTGCCGCAATACCCATGACGCCCTGATTTGCCAGCGCCTGAAAATACGCCGCAAGCTTCGGCATGACATGGTCACGACCCTTTTCCGCCAGAAATGCTCCGAGCGTGGCGTCACCGCCGGCTTCCGCCGCGGCAACCCGATTGAGCAGAACCGCCCGCTCCCCGAGAAGCATCGACAATAGTTCAGCCCCGAAACGGGAAAGCTCCCTCACGCCATCGGCCACTTCCGCCGACGGCAATACCAGCCTTGCGGCATTTTCTTCGACCATGGCTTCGTAAAGCCCGGCCTTGCCGCCGAACCAGCCGTAGAGCGTTTCCTTGGAGGACCTGCTCACCTTCGCCAGCGCCTGCATGGAAAAGGCGGCATATCCATCCCTGGCAAGCATGGCGAAGGCATGTTCGACAATCTCGCGCCGGCGCAATTCCCTGCTTTCGTTTCGCATCCGCACTTCCTTGACAATAACCGTACATAGGCGTACGGATATGCCGTACATATATGTACGGTTATTTGATGGAGGTTTTGATGTCCAGCTCATTTCTGCACGAGATCAGAACAAGGCATTTTCCCGCGCTGGCCATCGCAAGAGAACCGGCAATATCGGTCTTGCGCATCGTTGCTCCGCTGAGCCTTGGCGTGATGGCCGGATTCTTTTTCGCCTTCAGCAACCCCGTGATGATGGCTTTCCAGCAACTGGAGGCCGATATCTTCATTCCGGCATTCAACGGCATCAATATCAGCGTCCGCAACGGCGTCTTCTTCACCGCCTTCTTTGCACCGCTGGCGGCCCTTCTCGTCGCCGTGGTCGTTGATCGCAATTGCAGGCTGCTATGGCTATTGGCCTTGATAATTTACACCGGCGTCGTCATTCAGACGCGAATGGTCAATGTTCCGATCAACGAGTTTTTCAAGACTGTTGCCGCCGACGTGCCGGCCAACTGGCAGGAACTGCTGGACCGCTGGGCACTTTCCAACCTTCTCCGTACCGTGCTTACCACGGTCGCATTTTTTCTGGCGCTGCTCGCGGCAACGAGGCATGCAGGAAGAAAACCAACCCACGAGACTGCGATGGCTTCTCTTTCCAAAGCCCCGGCCGCCAATGCGATTGATGGTTGACAGGCACCGATATGAGCGCACCCGGACCCGGCGCAATGCCGGGTTTTCTTTTTTGTTCACAGTATCTTGATTAGCCGTTGTACTAGGCGCAGACTTCGATTCCGCGTGCCACGGCCAGTACAACAATAAGACAAAGCTGAAACAGCATCTACTTGCACATAACTTGCCAGGCACAGTCAAACGTTCATCGGAGCATCGGCGCGATCTTTAGGGAACACGCGAATGACGCTGCGGATGGTTAAAAAGCGAAGCACGAGTGCGAAATCCGCATCGGTTTTCCCATGATGCTTCGACGATTTTGCTTGGGGAGGCAAAAGCATGAGTGAATTGATCTTCTACACCAACCCCATGTCGCGCGGACGCATCGCGCGATGGATGCTTGAGGAAGTGGGCGTTCCTTACCGAACGGAAATACTGGGCTTCGAGACGTCGATGAAATCGCCCGCCTACCGGCTGATAAATCCGATGGCGAAGGTGCCCGCCATCAAGCACGGCGATACCATCGTCACCGAGGCGGCTGCGATCTGCGCCTATCTCGCCGACGCCTTTCCCGGCGCGAACCTTGCGCCCACACCCAAGGCACGCGGGCTCTATTATCGCTGGATGTTCTTTGCCGCAGGCCCGCTGGAAATGGCGGCGAGCATGAAGGCGATGGGTTTCGAAGTGCCCAAGGAGAAGTTGCGCATGGCCGGCTGCGGCAGCTATGCGGATGTGATGAATACGCTTGAGCGGGCCGTCAGCGAAAACCGCTTCATCGCCGGCGATCTCTTCACGGCGGCGGATGTCTATGTCGGCGCCCATATCGGCTGGGGCCTGCATTTCGGCACCATCGAAAAACGCCCGGCCTTTCTCGACTACATGGCCCACCTTACCGACCGCCCGGCCT
Organism: Agrobacterium sp. P15N1-A; assembly: GCF_044626815.1. Classification (NCBI taxonomy): domain Bacteria; kingdom Pseudomonadati; phylum Pseudomonadota; class Alphaproteobacteria; order Hyphomicrobiales; family Rhizobiaceae; genus Agrobacterium; species Agrobacterium sp. P15N1-A. Next base: position 139,156 of record NZ_JBIUPF010000002.1, read on the forward strand.
ACAAGCGGGCCGCCCAGCTCGACGAGGAAGCGGCGAAGGACTTGCAGGCAACCGGATAGTACGGGCCAGCCGTGCCGCTACCAATAAACGATAGCCCGCCCGAAAATCGAATATCCGATCGATCATCGCGGCGGGTTATGTACCGGACTGGCCGAGCGGCTCCCCGACCTCTATCGCGTGCCCGTCCGGATCGTAAAAACGAAACACCCTCTGCCCCCAGGCCTGTCGCTCGAGTGGATGGATAAGCTCCACATGCGGCGCGATGTTTCGAAAAGCCGCATCGACATCAGCATGTTCGAAATAAAGCAGCATATTCCGTCTGCCATAGGGTTTTTCCGCGCCCGACGATGTGCCCCAGACCGTCTCCGCGAGCGACCGCCCCTCATGGATTGCAAAACCGCTTTCAAAGAGGACGAAGTTTCCAAAATCCTCGATGATCTTCAGGCCCAGCCTGTCACGATAAAACGCCTTCGAACGGCCTATATCGCGCACAAAAGGAATAGGATTTACAAAGCGCATCGCTTCCCCCGTCGCGTCCTTGGCGCGCAATCATCTTGTCTTTGAAGGCGGAAACAAAAAAGGCGGGGTTAAAACCCCGCCCTCTTCAATTCACGCCGATCAGGCAGCCAGCGCCGCCGCCACCGCTTCGATGGCATCCTGCGCCCTGGCGCCATCCGGGCCGCCGGCCTGCGCCATATCCGGTCGGCCGCCACCGCCCTTGCCGCCGAGTGCGGCGGAAGCGGTGCGGACGATATCGACAGCGCTGAAACGGGCCGTCAGATCTTCGGTCACGGCTGCGACAGCACTTGCCTTGCCGTCCTCGGAAACGGCGATCAGCAGCACGACGCCCGAGCCGAGATTGGCCTTGGCCTCATCGGCAAGACCCTTGAGATCCCTGGCATCGATGCCGGACATGGATTTTGCCAGGAAGTTGACGCCGGCAACCTGCTTGACATCGCTTGCGCCGGCATCCGCCGAACCGCCGCCCATGGCAAGCTTCCGGCGGGCATCGGCAAGCTCGCGTTCCAGCTTCTTGCGCTCATCGAGCAGACCTTCGACACGCGACAGCACATCGCCCGGCTGAACCTTCAGCGAAGAAGCAAGCGCCTTAACCCGGTCATCCTGTTCGGCCAGATAGGCAAGCGCGCCCTGCCCGGTCACGGCTTCGAGACGACGCACGCCGGCACCGACGGCGCTTTCGCCGAGAATGCGGATGAGGCCGATCTGGCCGGTGGCCGCCACATGCGTGCCGCCGCAAAGCTCGACGGAATAAGGACGGTTGGCTTTTGCGCCATGCAGGCCGGTGCCCATGGAGACAACGCGAACTTCGTCACCGTATTTTTCACCGAACAGCGCCATGGCGCCCTCGGCAATGGCGTCGTCGACGCTCATCAGGCGGGTCACGACCGGCGAGTTCTGCAGCACGATTTCGTTCGCCATTTCTTCGACGACTTTCAGCTCCTCGGCCGACATCGGCTTCGGATGCGAAACGTCGAAACGCAGGCGCTCGGGCGCAACCAGCGAACCCTTCTGGGCGACATGAGTGCCGAGCACTTCGCGCAGCGCCTCGTGCAACAGATGGGTGGCGGAATGGTTGGCGCGCAGGCGCGAGCGGCGGTCATGATCGACCGTCAGCTGAACGGCATCGCCAACTTTCAGACCGCCCTTGGAGACTGTGCCCAGATGCACGAAGAGGCCTTCGCCCTTCTTCTGGGTATCGGAAACGGCAAAGGCGCCGTTGTCGCCGGAAATCACGCCGGTATCGCCCATCTGGCCGCCGGACTCGCCATAAAACGGCGTCTGGTTGACGACGACCTGCACGGTCTCACCATCGGCAGCGCTATCCACCGACTTGCCATCCTTGACGATTGCCTGGATGACGCCTTCGGCGGTTTCGGTGTCGTAACCGAGGAATTCGCTCGCGCCGAGCTTTTCCTTCAGCTCGAACCAGACGGTCTCGGTCGCCTTGTCGCCGGAACCGGCCCAGTGCGAGCGGGCTTCCGCCTTCTGGCGCTCCATCGCATCGGTGAAGCCGGAAATATCGACGCCGATTTCGCGGGCGCGCAGCGCATCCTGCGTCAGGTCGAGCGGGAAACCATAGGTGTCGTAAAGCTTGAAGGCGGTTTCGCCATCCAGCATGTCGCCCTTGTGCAGCGTCGACGTCGCATCGGAAAGCAACGACAGGCCGCGCTCCAGCGTCTTGCGGAAACGGGTTTCCTCAAGCTTCAGCGTCTCGGAAATCAGCGCCTCGGCACGGACCAGTTCCGGATAGGCGCGACCCATCTGCTGCACCAGCGCCGGCAGCAGCTTGTAGATCAGCGGCTCGCGCGCGCCGAGAAGTTCGGCATGGCGCATGGCGCGGCGCATGATGCGGCGCAGAACATAACCGCGACCTTCGTTCGACGGCAGGACGCCATCGGCAATCAGGAAGGCGGACGAGCGCAGATGGTCGGCGATGACGCGGTGGCTGGCGCGCTTTTCGCCTTCGGCCGGAACGCCGGTCGCTTCCACGGAAGCGGCAATCAGCGCGCGGAAGAGATCGGTGTCGTAATTGTCATGCTTGCCCTGCAGCAGCGCCGAAATACGCTCAAGGCCCATGCCGGTGTCGATCGACGGACGCGGCAGGTCGATGCGCTCTTCCTTCGTCAGCTGCTCATATTGCATGAAGACGAGGTTCCAGATTTCGATGAAGCGGTCGCCATCTTCTTCCGGCGAGCCGGGCGGGCCGCCCCAGATATGGTCGCCATGATCGTAGAAGATTTCCGAACAGGGACCGCAGGGGCCGGTATCGCCCATCGCCCAGAAATTGTCGCTGGTCGGGATGCGGATGATGCGGTCGTCGGAGAAACCGGCGATCTTCTTCCAGAGATTAAAGGCCTCGTCGTCGGTGTGGTAGACGGTGACCAGCAGACGGTTGCGGTCGATGCCGAATTCCTTGGTGATCAGGTTCCAGGCATGGGTGATCGCCTCTTCCTTGAAATAATCGCCGAAGGAGAAATTGCCGAGCATTTCGAAGAAGGTGTGGTGACGGGCGGTATAACCGACATTGTCGAGGTCGTTATGCTTGCCGCCGGCGCGCACGCATTTCTGTGCCGAAGCGGCCGTGGAATAGGGACGGCTTTCAAGACCCGTAAAGACGTTCTTGAACTGCACCATGCCGGCATTGGTGAACATCAGTGTCGGATCGTTGCGCGGCACCAGCGGGCTGGAGGGCACGATCTCGTGTCCGTTCTTCTTGAAGTAGTCGAGAAAAGTCGACCGAATTTCATTCACACCGCTCATGCCCACACACCGCTCACAGCTGGAGTCCATCACTTCCACCCCGAAGGATGGCTATATTGCAAAATCACTGGCTTTTATCGTCCGCACCCGGCCCTGTCCAGCCATGGAGGCCCGCGAAGGCGCGCCGACAAACAAAAAGGGCCATGCGAGGCAAATCGCACGGCCTTTTTGTTATGCCAATTCATGTCGAGCGCAGCAGCCGGGCGGAAAACACCCCGCGGCATCACCCAGATCAGCCGTCGTCACCGTCGCTGTCACCGGCTTCCGGGCCGCCATTCTGCAGGAAGCGGTCGGCGATCAGGCCGGCATTCTGGCGCAGCGCCAGTTCGATCTCATTGGCCGTTTCCGGATTGTCGCGCAGGAATATCTTGGCGTTCTCACGCCCCTGCCCCAGACGCTGGCTGTTATAGGAGAACCATGCACCGGACTTCTCGACGATGCCGGCCTTCACGCCGAGATCGACAAGCTCACCGGTCTTGGAAACGCCTTCGCCATACATGATGTCGAATTCCACCTGCTTGAAGGGCGGCGCCATCTTGTTCTTGACGACCTTCACACGCGTCTGGTTGCCGACAACCTCTTCGCGCTCCTTGACGGAGCCGATACGGCGGATGTCGAGACGAACGGACGCATAGAACTTCAGAGCGTTACCCCCCGTCGTCGTTTCCGGCGAACCGAACATGACGCCGATCTTCATGCGGATCTGGTTGATGAAGATCACCATGCACTTGGACTTGGAGATCGAAGCCGTCAGCTTGCGCAGCGCCTGGCTCATCAAACGCGCTTGAAGACCCGGCAGGCTGTCGCCCATCTCACCTTCGATTTCCGCCCGCGGCGTCAGCGCCGCAACGGAGTCGACGACCAGCACGTCGACCGCGCCGGAACGCACCAGCGTATCGGTAATTTCCAGCGCCTGCTCGCCCGTATCCGGCTGCGAGATCAGAAGGCCCTGCAAATCCACACCGAGCTTGCGGGCATAGACCGGATCCAGCGCATGTTCGGCGTCCACGAAGGCGCAGATGCCACCCTTTTTCTGGGCTTCGGCAATGGTCTGCAATGCCAGCGTCGTCTTGCCCGAGCTTTCCGGACCGTAAATTTCAATGATGCGCCCCTTCGGCAGACCGCCGATGCCGAGCGCGATATCCAGGCTGAGCGAACCCGTCGAAACGGTCTCCACTTCAACCACGTTTTCATTGGAACCGAGCTTCATGATCGATCCCTTGCCGAACGACCGTTCGATCTGGGAGAGCGCCGCTTCCAGTGCCTTGCTTTTATCCACCGATTTATCCTCTACGAGACGCAAAGAATTTTGTGCCATCCGAACCACCTTTAGGTTATTGAAGCCGCACAGGCAATGAAGCAGTATGGAAACGGTATGTACTCTATTTGTTCTCATTTCGCAAGGCTGAGCCAGCATATTGAAAACAAATAGCGATAAGTCGTTTGTTCTGCTTTCGTTTTTCTGTGCCCGGCCCATGGCCGCAAACCGGATGCGAGGTCAGGAAGACGTCAGTTTAGGCCGAATCGTCCGGTCTTTCCATCCGCCACAGAGGGAAACGCAAGCGTGAAGAAAATACTCGTTCTGGGCGGCGCGCATATCGACAGGCGCGGCATGATCGAGACTGAAACGGCGCCCGGCGCGAGCAACCCCGGCTCCTGGATGGAAGAGGCCGGCGGCGGCGGTTTCAACGCCGCGCGCAATCTTTCCCGCCTCGGTTTTCAGGTCCGCATCATCGCCCCGCGCGGCGGCGACACGACCGGCGACGCGGTGGCGGAGGCTGCACGGCAGGCGGGCGTGGAAGACACGCCCTTCACCTTCCTGGACCGCCGCACGCCAAGCTACACCGCCATTCTGGAGCGTGACGGCAATCTGGTCATCGCGCTGGCCGATATGGACCTTTACAAGCTCTTCACCCCGCGCCGCCTCAAGATACGCGCCGTGCGCGAGGCGATCACGGCGAGCGATATCCTGCTCTGCGACGCCAACCTGCCGGAAGATACGCTGACGGCGCTCGGCCTCGTCGCCCGCGCCTGCGAAAAGCCGCTGGCGGCCATCGCCATATCCCCCGCCAAGGCGGTGAAGCTGAAAGCGGCGCTCGGCGATATCGACATCCTTTTCATGAACGAGGCGGAAGCCCGCGCGCTGACCGGCGAGACGGCGGCCAATGTCCGCGACTGGCCCGACATTCTGCGCAAGGCCGGGCTTGCCGGCGGCGTCGTTACCCGCGGCGCAAGCGAGGTGGTGGCCTTCAGCGGGACGGAAACGGCGATCCTCCACCCGCCCCTCATCCGTGAGGTGAAGGACGTGACCGGCGCGGGCGACGCCATGGCGTCGGGTTATCTCGCCGCCATCGCCGAGGGAAAGACGATTGCGGAAGCCTTGAGGCAAGGCGCGGCGGCAGCCGCCATCACCGTGCAATCGCCCTTCGCCACCTCCCACGAACTATCAAAAGACAGTGTCGAAGCCATGTTGGGGCTTGTTCCCAGGGCTGAAATGCTGGCATGAACCCGCTTTTAAAAACTGGAACAGATGAAATGACCCGCCCTATCTCCCCGCTCCTGCCCATCGTCTATTCTCAGGAAGTCGCCGCCGCCAAGCAGCGCGGTGCGCCGATCGTTGCGCTTGAATCGACCATCATCACCCACGGCATGCCCTATCCCGGCAATATCGAGATGGCGGAAAGCGTCGAACAGATCATCCGCGATCAGGGTGCGGTTCCGGCCACCATCGCGGTCATTCACGGCACCCTGCATATCGGCCTTGAGAAGGACCAGCTCGAAGCGCTGGCCCAGACCACCGACGCCATGAAGGTCTCGCGCGCCGATATCGCCTTTGCGATCGCCGAGCGCCGCACCGGCGCCACCACCGTGGCCGCCACCATGATCGCCGCCGCCCGCGCCGGCATCCGCGTTTTCGCCACCGGCGGCATCGGCGGCGTGCACAAGGGCGCGGAAGAGACCTTCGACATCTCCGCCGATCTGACCGAGCTTGCGAAAACCGGCGTGATCGTCGTCTGCGCCGGCGCGAAGGCCATTCTCGATATTCCGAAGACGCTCGAGGTTCTCGAAACCAACGGCGTGCCGGTCGTCACTTTCGGCTCGGAAGAATTCCCGGCTTTCTGGTCGCGTTCCTCGGGCCTGCCGAGCCCGCTCTCGCTCAACAGCCCCGCGGCAATCGCCAATTTCCAGACAACCCGCGAACAGCTGGGTATCGATGGCGGCATGCTGGTGGCCAATCCCGTACCGGAAGAGGACGAAATTCCGCGCGAGGAAATGGAAATCTACATCAACCGCGCCATCTCCCACGCCGAGCGCGACGATATCACCGGCAAGGAAGTCACCCCCTACCTGCTCGGCGACATCTTCCGCCTGACGGATGGACGCAGCCTGGAAACCAACATCGCGCTGGTGCGCAACAATGCGCAGCTTGCGGCGGAAATCGCGGTGGCGCTGAACTAACCGCCGGGGTTGGATCATCCTCGAATTTGCGGGCGATGGCAGGGTCCGAAAACCTCTCCTCCGTCATGCCGGACTAGATCCGGCATCCAGCCACGGTGCGTCTGCGCCGTGAAAGAGTCTTTCGTGATCAACGACTTGATCACGCTGGACCCCGGGTCTGGTCCGGGGTGACGGATTGCGGATGATCCAACTTCGTCAAACGTCTCGGCGCTGGGGAGATAGTAAGCAACAAAAAAGGCCCGGAGAGCTTGCGCTTCCGGGCCTTTGTTTTTCCTGTCGAACCCGATCAGTTCTGGGCGACCGGCTTCACCAGCGGCGTCACGCGGCGGATGGTGACGCGGCGGTTCTGCTGTTCCGGGCCGAGCGTCTGGACCTTCAGGTAGCGCTCGCCATAGCCTTGGGTCGCGAGGTTTTCCGGCGGAATGCCGTAAACATCGGTCAAGACATTGGCGACGGAAGCGGCGCGCTCGTCAGAAAGAACGAGGTTGCTTTCATCGGAGCCGACGGCGTCGGTATGGCCTTCGATCAGGAAGGTTTCACCGGGATTCTTGTCCAGCGCCTTGTTGATCGCATCCGCCACCTTGCGCAGCGAACGGGCCTGCGTCATCGGGATTTCGGCGCTGCCGGTGGCGAAGGTGATGGTATCGAGGTCGATACGGCGCACCTTGTCGCGGATACGGGCCGAATAACGCACTTCATCCAGCGAATAGACACGCTCCACCGGCTCGACCGGCGGCTGTTCCAGGAAGCGGTAATAATCGCGGTCCGGATCGCTCGAGGTGTCGATGATGTAGTCCGTCACGGGAATGCGCAGACGCATCGGCGGCAGGTCGAGGCCCGGATCGCGATAGACGTAATCGCGGTCCGGATCTTCCATCAGCTCCGGCGCATAGAACAGCACATATTCGCGGCCGCGATCGTCGATGCGCGAGCGCTGGATCACGTCGCCATAACGGTTGCGGATGGTCACCACCTGCGTTCCGTCACGGCGCTCCACGGTTTCGCGGACACGGCCGCCGGGCAGACGCTCGTAATAGGGCTCGCCGCCATCGCGGATGAAGCGCTGGTTGTCGTCGCCGCGCACCACGACGCGGTCGCCGAATTGCAGGATGATCGGCGCATCGCGGTCACGGTCACGCGGGCGGCCTTCGCGCGGCTGCCATTCCCGCACGCCTTCCGGCCGCTCATATTGCGGGCGACGGTCGACACGCTCGCCCTGCTGCGAGGTGATGGCTTCCATTTTGACGGGCGGCGGCGGGGCTTTGCCTTCGCCGGCGCCGGCGCGCTGCGCCTCGGCGTCGGAGGTCGGAACCTTCACGTCACCGGCCTGCTCGCGTTCACGACGGCGCTCCTCGCGGGTCTGGCGGTTGCCGGAGCGTTCCACTTCCTTGTCGCTGTCGAGCACGGCGGCGCCCTTGTCGACCGGCAGAATGACGGTATCGGCGGTCCTGGACGGATCCTTGGCGATGGCCTTGGCCTTGTCCAGCTCTTCCTTCGTCATCGGCGGCGCTTCCGTCTGCGGAACAGCGACCTGATTCGGAACGGGTTCGCCGGCCGGCGCCTGTCCGGTTGTCGTACCGCTCGGCGGCGGCGTCGGCGCGCCCGGCAGCGGGGCTGCAGGTTCGGTTCTGCCCTGACCCTCCGCCGGCGGCTGTTCCGAAGGCTGACGGCCGGGTGCGGGGTTGGGCTGGGCTTCAGGTGCCGGCGGACGCGCGGGCGTCGGCGCTTCGGTCGGAACCGGTGCTTCCTTCGCGGCGGGCTCGGGGGCGGCCGGTTTTTTCTCTGGAACGGCTTTTTCGGCCGGTTCGGCTTTCTGTTCCGGGGCCTTTTCCTCTACCGGTGGCTTTTTGGCAGGCGCCGGTTCGCGGGGCTTGGCCGGCTCGCCGGCATTTTCAGGCCGTGCTGCGGGCTCCTGTTCAGCGGCAGGTTCCTTCGCGCGCTCCTTGCGCGGACGTTGCTCGCCTTCGGCTGCGGGCTGCTCGGCCCGTTCCGGCTTGCGCGGACGTTCCTTCGGCTGCTCTTCGGCAGGTGCGGCTTCGGGTGCGGCCTCGCGCTGGCGTGCGGGGCGCTGTTCGCCCTCGCCCTGCGGCTCCTGCGCGCGTTCGGGTTTGCGGGGACGCTCCTGCGGCTGCTCGGCCGGCGCGGGCTCCGGGCGAGCCTCGCGCTGCTGCGGTTCCCGCTGGGGTTCGGGCTGCGGCTCCCTTTGGGGTTCCCGTTGCGGCTCAGGGCGCGGTTCGACAGGCGCGGCCTCGCGCTTGGGCTCCGGTTCGCGCTGCGGCTCCGGCGCACGCTCCTGTCGTTGCGGCTCGGCCTGCGGCTGCGCCTCTTCGGCCTGCTTGCGGCGTTTGCGCAGTTCTTCTTCCGGGTTCGGCTCTTCCGGCTGCGCCTGCGCCAGAATCACCTGACCGGTCGCAGCATCGCCGGGAAGCGCCTGCGACACCGGCGTCTGCGCCCGCGCAGCACCGGCAAAACCGGCCGCGGCCGGCTCCACCGCAATCGCCAGCGACATGAGGGGGAAAACCACCCCCGTCAGCAATGTGTTCTTCTTCAGCATCGGTGTTTCCTCATCTGCCATTATTGGTCGCCAGTCTTGCGACATCTTGATTCCGGCTGCGCGTGCAGGCGCTGGTCAACGCCTCGCACACGCTTCGGTTCCCATGATGGACAAAGCCTTCTGTACCGGAAATGAACAGATCAAGGCGTTTTCGTGGAAGCTCTGCGGCACAATCGCGGTCACTAATATTGCAGTTGCATTTTTTGACCAACCGGATGAATAATCGCATCCGCGCTGAAGGCTACAGGCGGTATCATCCGCTGCGCCCTGCGCCCATGGCGTCCGCACTGAAAACAACAACAGACTGCGGATGAACGACCAAAAGAGAGGATCGAAATGCCTATTTCCACCCGTCTGCTCGCAGCCGTATCGATTGCCGCCATCTCGCTGTTTTCCGGCGCAGCCCTCGCGCAGGACAAGATCGTCATCGGCACCGAAGGCGCCTATCCGCCCTTCAACAATCTCGAAGCCGACGGCACGCTGACCGGCTTCGACATCGACATCGCCAAGGCGCTGTGCGAACAAATGAAGGCCGAATGCACCTTCGTCACCAATGACTGGGACGGCATCATTCCCGCCCTTCAGGCCAAGAAGTTCGACGCCATCATCGCGTCCATGTCGATCACGCCCGAGCGTCTCGAGAAGGTCGACTTCTCCAAGAAATATTACAACACCCCGCCGGCCATCGCCGTGCCGAAGGATTCGCCGATCAAGTCCGTCGACGATCTGAAGGGCAAGTCGCTCGGCGCGCAGGGTTCCACCACCCACTCCAACTATGCCGAAAAGCATTTCCCCGATGCCGACGTGAAGATGTATCCGACCGCCGACGAATATAAGCTCGACATCGCCAATGGCCGTATCGACGCCGTCATCGACGATATCGTCGTTCTGTCGGAATGGCTGAAGACGGATGCTGGCGCCTGCTGCAAGATCCTGACGCCGCTTCCGGTCGATGTCGAGATCAACGGCAATGGCGCGGGCGTCGCCGTCCGCAAGGGTGACACGGCGCTTGCCGACAAGTTCACCGCCGCCATCGCCGGCATTCGCGCCAGCGGCAAGTATCAGGAGATCAACAAAAAATACTTCGATTTCGACGTTTACGGCGAGTAAGCCCGTTCGATCTGTTGAAATCTCGTGGCGGAAGGCTTGCCCTTCCGCCATTTTTGTTTGAAAACGTCACGATAACAATCACGGCGGCTTAAGACCGCAGGGGAAAATTGGCATGAGCGGAGCATTTTCCGCCATAGGTGCGTTCTGGACCTATGTCTCGACACTTCTCGATCCCTTTTGCGGGCCGGTCGGTCTCTTCTCGCTTTTCGGAAACGGCACCCTGGTCGCCTGCGGCGATGCGGGCTGGGGCGATGAAATCGCCTTCGGCGTCAAGGTCACCATCTCGCTGGCGCTCGCCACCCTGCCCGTCGGGCTGCTGATCGGTTTCCTCATCGCGCTCGCCGCGCAATCGGAAGAAAAATCGCTGCGGCTGGCGACCGGTATCTACACCACCATCTTCCGCGGCCTGCCGGAACTCCTGACGCTCTTCATCGTCTATTACGGCATCCAGATGCTGCTGCAATCGGTGGCGGGTTATGTCGGCATCACCGGTCCGGTTGAGATCAACGCCTTCGTGGCGGGCATGGTGGCGCTGTCCGTGGTGTTTTCGTCCTATGCGTCCGAAGTGCTGCTCTCCGCCTTCAAGGCCATACCGAAAGGGCAATATGAGGCGGGTGCGGCACTGGGGCTTTCGCGGGGCCGCACCATGGTGCTCATCATCATTCCGCAGTTGGTCAGGATCGCCCTTCCCGGGATGACCAATCTCTGGGTCATCCTGCTGAAAGACACGTCCTACGTCTCGATCATCGGCCTTGCCGATATCGTTCGCCAGACCGGCATCGCCGCCCGCGTCAGCAAGGAAGCCTTCTTCTTCTACAGCATCGCCTGCCTGCTCTACCTCATCCTCGCGCTGCTTTCCTCCATCGGCATCGGCTTCATCGATCGCTGGTCGCGCAAGTCGGAGGTGAGCCGATGAGCCATATTCAGGAACTCATTCCCGCGCGCCCCGCGCCGGCCGTCGCGGACAAGCCGCTCAATATTTCGCGCATCGTCGGCATCGCCGTCATCACGCTCTGGCTGCTGCTCGCCGCCGGGCTGATCTTCGCCATGATCGAGGGCTGGGACTGGGACAAATTCCAGCGTTACGGGCCGCGCTATATCGACGGTCTCATCACCACCATAACCCTCGTCGGCAGCTCGATCATTCTCGGCGCCATTCTTTCCGTGCCGATCGCCTTCGGCCGCATGTCGGAAAACCGCATCGTCGGCGCGCTGGCCTATGCCTATGTCTACGTCTTCCGCAGCACGCCGCTTCTGGCGCAGCTTTTCCTGATCTATTACGGCCTCGGCAGTTTCCGCCAGGGGCTGGAAACCGTCGGCCTGTGGTGGTTCTTCCGCGAGGCCTGGTATTGCGGCCTGTTGTCGCTCACCCTCAACACCGCCGCCTATCAGGCCGAAATCCTGCGCGGCGCGATCCGCAGCGTGCCGCGCGGCCAGCATGAGGGCGCCGCCTCGCTCGGCCTGTCGAAACTCGTCACTTTCCGCAAGATCATCCTGCCCCAGGCGCTCATCGTCGCGCTGCGTCCCTATGGCAACGAAATCATCCTGATGATCAAGGGCTCGGCGGTGGTCTCCATCGTCACGGTCTTCGACCTGATGGGCCAGACCCGCTACGCCTTTTCCCGCACCTTCGATTATCAGGCCTATCTCTGGGCCGCGATCTTCTATCTGACGATCGTTGAAACGCTGCGGCATGTCTGGGCATGGCTGGAAGCCCGCCTGACCCGGCATCTCAAGCGCTAGTCGCAACGTTGGCAGCACTCATCAATGAAGGCTGCCAACATTTTGAAAAATATAAATATTTTGTGACAGTCCATGTCTTTGGCAAGCTTGGATTAACCATGACGTGTTCCCATATTCGATACAGCGGTAACGCTGTGATCGGCAATCATGGAAACGGGAACCGCCGTCATGAACAAGGACATGGAAATGATGCTGAGAGGCTACGGCCTCACCACCGCCCAGATATTTTATCGCCTGCCGGATCATCCGCTGGTTCTCCAGACCTATGTCTGGCAGGACTATGATCTTGCCCCGGACTTCCCTGAGATGCATGGCTTCCTCAAATTCTGGAAGGAAAAGCTCGACGGACCGCTGCATTCCGTCCGCTACGTGCACCGGCAGGTAATCTCGGCGCAGGAATGGCGCGCGCTCAAGGGGGAGTTCATCATCCACTGAGCCGTCGCACCACATAAGCATTGCGCCCGTCCCCGATGCGGCTTACAGCAAACCTCAACTGAAGATGCTGACGGATAAGGCACGATGACGAAGAACCAGAAAATCGACGAAGAGGCGCTTGCCGAGGCCTATAACCGCGCGCTCGCGCTTGAAAAAGCCGGCGATGTGGACGCGGCGGTTAAGGCCTATGAAGAGGTTCTGGCCATCGATCCGGACGATCACGGCGGAGCGGCCGTGCGCATCGCCGCCATGGGCCGGGGCGAAACCCCGCCAAAGGCGCCCGACGCCTATGTCGAAACCCTGTTCGACCAGCATGCCGAAGCTTTCGAGGATATTCTTGTCGAACAGCTCGGTTACGCCGTACCGATGATGGTGCGCCAGCGGCTGCAGACGCTGAATCTCGGCCCCTTCAAGCGCCTGCTCGATCTCGGCTGCGGCACCGGCCTTACCGGCGAGGCGCTGCGCGATATGGCCGACGATATCACCGGCATCGATATTTCCGAAAACATGGTCGAGATCGCCCATGAGAAGGACCTCTACGAGACGCTCTACATCGCCGAAGCCGAGGATTTTCTCGAGGATAATGACGACGAACCTTTCGACATCATCACCGCCACCGATGTACTGCCCTATCTCGGCGCGCTGGAGCCGCTGTTTTTCGGCGCCGCCGAAAACCTCAATGCCGGCGGCCTGCTGATCTTCTCGTCGGAAACCCTGCCCGAAGAAACCCTGGCCGGACGCCCCTATATGGTCGGCCCGCACCAGCGTTTCGCCCATGCGGAAACCTATGTTCGGGAAAGACTGGCGGCGACCGGTTTCGAGGTTCTCGAAGTGACCGACATCAACGTGCGCATGCAGGACGGCAATCCGACACCCGGCCATCTGGTGATTGCCAAGCTCAAGGGCTGATGCGACATAGGAGGCTTGTGCCCCCGACGTTTCGGCAGTTTTCTTCTCCCCGCCGGGGAGAAGGTGACCCGAAGGGTCGGATGAGGGGGCAAACTCTCGGTCTATCTCTACCCTTGCCCCCTCGTCCCGCTGCCGCGGACTTCTCCCCGGCGGAGAGAAGAAACAAGCGGCACGGGCTCGCCCTATGCGGCAAGAATGGCATTTTCCTGAATCAACCTCTCAGCAACACCCGCCAGCAGGTTGAAGAGACTCACCTTTTAGCCCCCTCAGCTCGCCTTCGGCCGCCACACGATATCCGCCACGGTGAGTTTCTTCGGCACGATCTTCAGATCGTAGAACTCATCCGCAAGCGCCTGCTGATAGGCGATGGCTTCATCCGGAACCAGCGAAACCCGCCCGAGATCGGCGCCCGGCCGCGTCAGCGAGACCTTGGTGACATCCTCGGGAACGCCGGTGATCGACGCCAGCGACTTTGCCGTTGCATCGATATCGGCCTGGGCTTTCGCACCCACATTCGCCAGTTCCTTGAGGATCAGCGGCACGAGATCGGGGTTGGCCTCCACGAAATCGCCATTGGCAAGGAAATAGCTCCACGGATCGACGATGCCTTCGGCGGTCGAAAGAACCCGTGTCGTCGGCTCTTTTTCCGCCACGGCGAAATAAGGATCCCAGATCGACCAGGCATCGATGCTGCCGCTGCGGAAGGCGGCGGCCGCATCCGGCGGGGCAAGATCGACCGGCGTAATGTCGCTCAAGGTCAACCCTGCCTTTCGCAACGCCTTGACGGTGACATTGTGGGCGCTGGAGCCGCGCTTGAAGGCGACTTTCCTGCCTTTCAGGTCTTCCAGCGTCTTCAGCGGCGAATCCTTCTGCACGAGGATGGCCGATCCGCCGGCCGCCGCTTTGTAAGTGCCCACATAACGCAGATTACCGCCCGCAGCCTGCGCGAAAAGCGGCGGCACATCGCCGGTCGGGCCGATATCCAGCGCGCCGGCACCCAGCGCCTCGAGAAGCGGCGGCCCGGAGGAGAATTCCGACCATTTGACCTCGATGCCGCGATCCTTCAGCAGCGCTTCGAGCGCACCCTGGCTTTTCGCGAGCGCTATCACGCCATTCTTCTGCCAGCCAATCCGCAATGTGGTGGTTGCGCCACTTGCCCGCCGGATATGCGGCAGAAACACTGCCCCGGTCGCACCTGCAATCAGTCCCAATGTTCCGCGTCGTGTAAGCATATGGATATCCCTCGCTATTCCATCCTTCGACAGTAAAAGCGTAGATATTCGAGAGATTTTATCAAAATCCCAGTTTGCGCGGAGACAGGGCCGAGAGAATTGAATGTGCGAATTTGCCACTATGCGCGGAATAGAATTGTCGTGCCCCGGCAGCGGCCAACGGATGGACCTTCCGACAGGATCGCCCTGCGATGAGCCAGATCGGCGAGGAAAAGGTACCCGCAAATGAAAATGCCCTCCCTGGCAACCGGAAAGGGCATCGGTCGAAAAACTGGCCGGCGGCGGATCACTCCTCGCCGGATTTCGGATTGTCCAGCAGCATGTAATCGAGCGGCAGTTCCGTCGTATATTTGATCTGCTCCATCGCGAAGGCAGAGGACACGTCGCGAATTTCGATCTTGGCGATCATGCGCTTGTAGAAGGCATCATAGGCCGCAATATCAGGCACGACGACGCGCAGCAGATAGTCGACATCGCCGCTCATACGGTAAAATTCGACGACTTCTGGAAACTCGGAAACCACCTCGGAGAAACGCTTCAGCCATTCGATGGAATGGGAGGCGGTGCGGATGGAGACGAAAACCGTGACCTTGGTGTTGACCTTGACCGGATCGAGCAGCGCCACGCGCCGGCGAATAACGCCGTCTTCCTCCATCTTCTGGATACGCCGCCAACAGGGCGTCGTGGAAAGGCCGACCTTTTTCGCCAGATCGGCAACGGCCAGCGTGGAATCCTCTTGCAGAATGCGCAAAATCTTACGGTCTAGGCGATCCAATGCGTCTATCCTCCTGAATTAATTTCCTTTCAATACACTAATTTTTGCAGAAAAACAGAAAATTGTTTCACTAAAGCCGCATTTCCACATGTTGTCGCAGAACCGGCAGCAGTTCCTCCGTGAACCATGGGTTCTTTTTCAGCCAGCCCGTGTTGCGCCAGCTTGGATGCGGCAGGGGAAAAATGCCGGGGCCGGAATTGGCATGGAGAAAGCCGCGCCAGTCCTGCACCGTTTCCGTCATGGTCTTGCGCCGCCTTTCCCCCAGATGAAAAGCCTGCGCATATTGGCCGATGGCGAGGATCAGCTCCACCTGCGGCATCGCCATCATCACCCGCTCACGCCATTGCGGCGCGCATTCGCGCCGGGGCGGCAGGTCGCTGCCCTTGTCGTCATAACCGGGGAAACAGAAGCCCATGGGCACGATGGCGAAACGATCCGGATCGTAGAACGTCTGCCGGTCGACGTTCAGCCATTGCCGCAGCCTGTCGCCCGAGGCATCGTTGAACGGCAGCCCCGTTTCATGCACGCGAAGCCCCGGCGCCTGCCCGGCAATCAGGATGCGCGCCTTGGTCGACATTACGACCACCGGCCGGGGTTCGTGCGGCAGGCGATCGGCCATTCCCCTGAGCGGCTTGTCGCGACAGAGACGGCAGCGGGCGATTTCTCCGCGCAATCCGTCCAGCCCGTCATCACGCACCGGCACCAGCTCAACCATAATCCCACCCCAGAAGATGACGGACAACGGTGAGGAAACCCACCGCCGGCGTTTCCAGATCCGCGGCACGGTGTTCCCGCCGCCACTGCGACGGTTTCTCGAATTCTCCTGCCCAGATGCCGCGTGCCTGCCTGCGCGCCGCCGCCTGTTCGCCGGAGAACTGGAAATAACCGGATGCGACGGCAAAACCCGCCGACACCATTTCCGACGAGATATCCCTGCCGCCGGCGGAACAATAAACCAGCAGCCGCCCGTAACGGTCTCTGGAACTGCCGGAACAGGAAAAACCCTCAGCCCCGGCCAGCCTTTGCAGGATACGGCGCGCTTCCTCGCCGCACGGCCAGCTTTCGCTGCCGCGAAGGCATGTCTGCGCAAGCTCCGGCGCATCGATGCCGAGCAACCGGAAACGTTCCTCACCCTTCGACAGCGTATCGCCATCGATCACGAAGAAGCGGCCGCTATAGGTTTCGCTGTTGATCTGGTCGAGCTTGGCCGCGATCAGAATGCCGAGAAAAACCGTGGCGAGAAAAAGCCCGCCATCGCGAAATGCCGAAAACCGCCTGCCCTTGCCTCCATTTCGTCTCATGTAACAACAAACCCTTGTCAGAAATGGCAAACAAATCCTTTCACGGCAGCATCTTCTTAAGATTTTGCGCGTAGTCTGCAAGGGTTCATGTCACCCTGCGTTGTAACAATGAGTAAAAGCGTCAGCACGTCCACCGACAAGATCATCGTCGACCGGTCGAAAAAGCACCGCAACAAGGCGGTCTTCGACACGGTGAAGACGACGCGTGAACGCCTGCAGCAGGGGGCCGGCGCAAGCGACGCCTATGAACGCGAAATGCTGACCATGCACATCGCCGAAACCCTGCAGGGCGCGATGATCATGCCGCTTTTCATCCTGCTCGCCTCCATCATCGGCCTTTATATCACCCGCGATATCAGCCTGATCATCTGGTCGCTGATTGCGCTGAGCTTCCACGCCTTTTCTCTGCTCTTGGCCAAGCGGGCGGCAAAACAGGAAATCACGGCCGACAATCTTCAGCACTGGAAAAGTCTCTTCCTCGGCATGCAGATCCTCATCGGCTGCGCCTGGGCAATGTTTGCGCTGGCCGAACCGGTGCGCAACGACCCGACGCTCGTTCTTTTCTTCAAGGGCTCGACGCTGCTGATCGCGCTTTCGCTGACCGCCATGGCCAATTTCATGCTGCGGCGGGCGACCTTCATGACCTTCCTGCCGGTGCTGGCGGCTCTCTGCATAACCTCGGCCATTTCACGCGATCCCTTCGATGTCGGCTTGGCGCTGATGTTCGGCATGGCGATCCTCTTCTGTCATCGCATTACCAGCCGGCTTTACCAGACCAGCATCAAGCTCCTCTCCTCGCAAACGGAAAAGGACGACCTGATCGCAGAACTCGAAGTCGCAAACTCGGTTTCGGACGAGGCGCGGCGGCGCGCGGAAGAAGCCAATCTGGCGAAATCGCGCTTCCTCGCCTCCATGTCGCATGAGCTCAGAACCCCGCTCAACGCCATTCTCGGTTTCTCCGAGGTCATGTCATCAGAGGTGCTCGGTCCGCTCAACAATCCGCTCTACAAGGAATATTCCGGCGATATCCATCGCTCCGGCCAGCATCTGCTTGATCTCATCAACGAAATCCTCGACCTGTCGCGCATCGAGGCCGGCCGCTATGACCTGAACGAAGAAGCGATCTCGATGCTGGAAATCGCCGAGGATTGCATCGGCATGATCCAGCTTCGCGCCCGCGCCAAGAACATCAAAATTTCCCAGCAGTTCGAAAACAGCCTGCCGCAGGTCTGGGCCGATGAGAAATCCATTCGCCAGGTCATCCTCAACCTGCTGTCCAACGCCGTAAAATTCACGCCGCAGGGCGGCGAGATCCTCGTGAAAGCCGGCTGGACGGCAGGCGGCGGCCAATATGTCTCGATCAGGGATAACGGTCCCGGCATTCCCGAAGATGAAATTCCCGTGGTGCTGTCCGCCTTCGGTCAGGGATCGATCGCGATCAAGAGCGCCGAACAGGGAACCGGCCTTGGCCTGCCCATCGTTCAGGCCATTCTCGCCAAGCATGACGGCCAGTTCATCCTGAAATCGAAACTGCGCGAGGGCACAGAAGGCATCGCCATCCTGCCGGCCAAACGTGTGCTGCAAAGCCTGCCGGCCGTGGAAGAAACCCACGCCATCCAGCCGCGCCGGCGGTCCTTCGCTTAGGCCTGAAGAGACCTCAGAAGAATAACGTCGTCACCAGCGAATACAGCACGAAAAATCCGTTCGCCATCAACAGGCAGAAGACGGCAAAGGAGCCGAGGTCCTTGGCATGCCGCCCGACCGAGGAGATTTCCGGTGAAATACGGTCCACCAGCTCCTCGATGGCGGTATTCAACGCCTCCACCGAAAACAGAAGCAGCATCAGCACCGTAAAGACAAGAAGATGCGCAAACGGCGCGCCGACGACCAGAAGCAGGGCAAGCCCGACGCCGAAGGCGAGAACCTCATGCCGGAACGCCGCTTCCTGCCACAGCCGGCCAAGGCCCTGCACGGAATAGCGCGCGGCGGCAAAAAGATGCCGCCAACCTTTTTCCTTGCGAAAGGCGGGTTCCGGTTGCTTCTTTTGCGGCGTCAGGTCCATCTTCGGCCTCAATGGTCGGTGCGGGAACTGATGCGGGTGTCCACACCCGCCGCTTCGAATGTCGCCATGCCGGAATGGCAGGCGGCGGCGGCCTTGACGATGCCGGCGGCAAGCGCTGCCCCCGTGCCTTCGCCGAGCCGCATGCCAAGCGCCAAAAGCGGCGTCTTGCCGAGCTTTTCGATGGCGGCCAGATGGCCGGGCTCACCCGAGACATGGCCGATCAGGCAATGGTCGAGCGCCGAAGGATTGGCGGCCTTGAGGAGAGCGGCAGCAGCCGTCGCCACATAACCGTCGATCAGCACGGGAATCCGCTGCACACGGGCGGCAAGGATGGCGCCGGCAATCGCGGCGATCTCGCGTCCGCCGAGACGGCGCATGATCTCCAGCGGATCGGACAGATGATCCTTGTGGAACTCCACCGCTGCCTTCACCGCCGCGATCTTGCGGGCCATGACTTCGCCTTCCGAGCCGGTGCCGGGACCGGTCCATTCTTCCGCCGTGCCGCCATAAAGCGCGAGATTGATCGCCGCCGCAATGGTGGTGTTGCCGATGCCCATTTCGCCGACGCAGAGAAGATCGGTGCCGCCGGCAATCGCCTCCATGCCGAAGGCCATGGTGGCGGCGCAATCGCGCTCGGAAAGCGCCGGCTCGCAGGTGATGTCGCCGGTCGGGTAATCGAGCGCCAGATCGAAGATCTTCAGGCCAAGATCGTTTGCAACGCAGATCTGGTTGATCGCCGCGCCGCCTGCCGCGAAATTTTCCACCATCTGCTGGGTCACGGATGTCGGATAGGGCGTAACGCCGTGCCGGGTAACGCCATGATTGCCGGCGAAGATCGCCACCAGCGGGCGGGTGACGGCCGGAGAACGGCCGGACCAGGCAGCCAGCCACATGGCGATTTCTTCGAGACGTCCGAGCGAACCGGCAGGCTTGGTCAGCTGCGCATTGCGCTCCTTGGCCGCCACAAGCGCGTGCGTATCCGGGCCGGGAAGCTCGCGCAGCAGCGCGCGGAAATCGTCGAAGGGCAATCCGCTCATGCTCATGATATCTGTCTTTCTCGTCGTCAGGTTGGCTGTCGCATCGGCTCATGCGTCCGGAACTTGTGTTTTCCGGCAAATCGGTCTTTGTTGCGCCTCTCATAATCGCGGATGCGCCGCGGAACAACCGGAAATGCAGCGACTGCAACGGAGAGAGCATGAAGGCCGGGGATTTTATAACAGATGTCATGCATTCCCTCGCCTTTCTGAGCCGCCTGCCCGTTCCCTCGCGGTTTTTCGAAGATGCCGAGGGCGTGTCGATGCGCCGCACCGCCCGCGCCTTTCCCGCCGCCGGCCTGCTGATCGCCCTGCCCGCCGCTTTCCTTGTTGTCGTTTTCGCAGCCTTCGACGCCTCTCCGCAACTTACCGGCTGGCTCGTCATCGGCCTGACGGCGCTCATCACGGGCGCGCTGCACGAAGACGGCCTGGCCGACATGGCCGACGGTTTCGGCAGCGGCAAGGAAAAGGCGCGCATGCTCGAGATCATGAAGGACAGCCGCATCGGCAGCTATGGCACGATTGCCATGGTCCTGTCCTTTGCGCTTCGCGCCACCGCGCTCGCCTCGCTCGTTGAGACGCTGCCGGCAAAAACCGCCGCCGCTGCCCTGATCGCCGCGCTTGTCCTCAGCCGCGCCCTGATGGTGTGGCACTGGCAATCCCTGCCCGCCGCCAAAACCTCCGGCATCGCCGCCGGCGCCGGACAGCCGGGCACAAGCGAGCGCAACATCGCGCTGGTGATCGGGTTTTTGCTTTTCACACTCTTCACGCTGCATGCCCTGCCGCTCCTGTCGATTGCCCTGGTGCTGGCGGCAGCCTTTCTGGCGGCGGTGCTTTTCGGCAGGCTCTGCGACAGGAAGATCGGCGGCCATACCGGCGACACCATCGGCGCGTGCCAGCAGATCACGGAGATCGTTACCCTCATCGCCCTTGCCCTTGCGGCGTGACGGCCTGATATAAATCATCATGGAAACACCCTGCATCCATATCTGCCGCCTCGATGAAACCATGAGCCTCTGCATCGGCTGCGGGCGAACGCTGGATGAAATCGGCGGCTGGGCAGGGTATAGCGACGAGAAGCGCCGCGACATCATGCGGTTGCTGCCGCAAAGACTGGCAAACCTGCCCGAGACCGCCAAGGAGACGCATATCGCATGAACAGGCTGACCATCGTTCTCCTCCTGCTGGCCGTCGGCCTTGGCCTGCTTCTCATCAATCACGACGGCGGCCGAACGCTCGGCATCGATAATGATCAATTCGCCCACGTGCTTTATCTTCTGCCCATTGCCGGCCTATTATCGGCCGGCATTCTGGCGGGAAGACGCGGCAGCTTCGGCACCGTCATCCGCCAGCTCGCCGTCTGGCTCGTCATCATTCTCGGCCTCGTCTCGCTCTATCTCTATCGCTACGACCTGCAATCCTTCGGCGACCGGCTGCTGGGCGGCCTGATGCCCGGCCGCGCCGTGGTGGTGACGACGGCTGGCGGCGAACAGGAAATCGTCCTGCACAAATCGATGAGCGGCCATTTCGAGGCAAATGTCGGCGTCGAGGGCAAGACGATCCACATGCTCGTCGATACCGGTGCAAGTTCCGTGGTGCTCGCCAATGCGGATGCGGCCGCAATCGGCATCGACACCGCAAATCTCCGCTATACCGTACCGGTGATGACCGCGAATGGCCGCACGGCGGCAGCGCCCGTTACCCTTTCGGAAATCAGCATTGGCCCGATCATGCGACGCAACATCCCCGCCCTCGTCGCACAGGATGGCCAATTGGGCCAGAGCCTGCTCGGCATGAGCTTCCTGTCGACGCTGGGTTCGCTGCAGATGCAGACCGATGAATTGCGGTTGCGGGATCGATAAACCTCAGCCCCCTACGAGCTGTCGGCCCCTGAAAGGAAATACCCCGTTGCCTCCGCAATCGGGATATTCTTTTCGCGCACAAGGGCAACGGCAGGCCATTGCCCCTTGATTCCTTCCCATTTGATAATTTATGTTGGTTCCGTTCTCAGGGCGGGGTGCAATTCCCCACCGGCGGTATCGGGATTTTTCCCGGAGCCCGCGAGCGCTTCCGGTCTCCAAAGCCGGAAGGTCAGCAGATCCGGTGAGAGGCCGGAGCCGACGGTATAGTCCGGATGGAAGAGGACAAGGCATAAGACGCCCGCGCGTGAGCGGGCTTCGCATTGCATTGTTCGCCCAAGGGATATTTGGCGCTTCTTGAAGCGCGAAAATGCCGCAAAACGGCATAACCCCTTGAAAGGCTTGAAATAGAATGACCATTGCTAAAATTGAAGACGCGATAGATGCCATTTCCCGTGGCGAGATGGTGATTGTGGTTGACGATGAAGACCGCGAAAACGAAGGCGATATCATCGCCGCTTCCGACAGCATCACTCCGCAGCAGATCGCTTTCATGATGAATCATGCCCGCGGGCTGGTCTGCGTCGCCATGCCGGGTGAGCGCCTCGACGCGCTCGACATTCCGCTGATGGTGTCGCGCAACACCGAATCCCTCAAGACGGCCTTCACCGTCTCGGTGGACTATATTCCGGGCACCACGACAGGCATTTCCGCCGCCGACCGGGCAGAGACAGTGCGTGCGCTGGTGTCGGAGGGTTCGCGCCCGGAAGACTTCGCCCGTCCCGGCCACATCTTCCCGCTGCGCGCCAATCCGCAAGGTGTTCTCGGCCGCACCGGCCACACGGAAGCCGCCGTGGACCTCTGCCGCCTTGCCGGAAAATTCCCGTCCGGCACCATCTGCGAAGTTGCCAATGACGACGGCACCATGGCCCGCCTGCCCCAGCTCGAAGTCTTCGCCGAACGCCACGGCCTGCTCGTCGTGACGATCAAGGACCTCGTTGCTTACCTCAAGGGCGATGTTGTCGAAGACGTGGTGCAGAAGCAGGTTGCGTGAACTGCTGCTGGTGGTGTGAATACGAAAACGCCCGGCGCGAGCCGGGCGTAATGTTTGTGAAACCGTCTGGCTTCTCCTCTTCCGTCATGCCGGACTTGATCCGGCATCCAGCCACGGCGCGTCTGCGCCGTGAGAAGACTCTTTTGCGATCAAAGACTTGATCGCACTGGACCCCGGATCAAGTCCGGGGTGACGGAGGGAAAAAGCCGCGTCAACCTGACCCATAGGTCTGGCGCGCCCTATCATCCACCTCAGCGCTACCGCGTCGAAAACCCTACCAGCAGCAGAAACCGCCATCCACCAGCAGATCCACGCCCGTCACGAAGCTCGCCGCATCTGACAGCAGGAAGATCGCCGGACCAACCATCTCATCGACGCCCGCCATGCGCTGCATCGGCGTCTGTTCTTCGAACAGCTTGGTCTGGTGCACCATTTCCGGCCGCGTATTCATCGGCGTTGCGGTGTAACCCGGCGAGATGGTGTTGACGCGAATGCCGCGCCCCACCCACTCCATCGCCATGGATTTCGACATGTGGATGACGCCGGCCTTCGAGGCGTTGTAATGGCACTGCATCAGCCCGCGATTGACGATGACGCCGGACATCGAGGCGATGTTGACGATCGCGCCACGACCGTTCTTCAGCATGGCATTGGCTTCCGCCTGGCAGGAGAGGAAAACGCCCTTGAGGTTGATGTCCATCATCGTCTGGAACTGGCTTTCCTCCATCTCCTCGGCCGGATTGGCGTTGGCGATGCCGGCGGCATTGACGGCAAGTGAAAGCGCACCAAGCTCGGCCTCAGTACGCGCAACCGCTTCAGTCAATGCCTGCTTGCTGGTGACGTCAGCCGCAATCTGGATCGACTTGCGCCCGGCCTTTGCAATAAAATCAGCCGTCTGCGCCAGACCGTCATCGGTACGGCGATCAAGCAGCGCGACATTGGCGCCGGACTGGGCAAGCCCCATGGCGATCCGCTGGCCGATGCCGGAGCCGGCACCGGTGACAAGTGCCACCTGGCCGGAAAGATCGAAAAGTTTCGGCGCGTTGAGCGTGATGGTGGACATCGGTATTTCCTTCTTCAAATGGTAGCCAGTTCCATGACCGAGACGTCGTTTGCTTCGTCACGGTTGAGGATGCCGGCCTGTTTTCCCTGCGCGAGCACGAGGATGCGGTTCGATACGCCCAGCACTTCCTCGAGATCGGAACTGACGACGATGACGGCCACGCCGCTTTTCGCCAATCCGACGATGATATCGTAAATGCCCGCGCGTGCGCCGACATCGATGCCGCGGGTCGGCTCGTCCAGCACCACCACGCGCGGATTGCGGGCAAGCCATTTGGCAATGACCACCTTCTGCTGGTTGCCACCGGAAAGATCGGACGCCGGCTGTTCGCTGCGGCCCTTCACCCCGAATTTGGCGATGGCTTCCTTGGTAAAGGCGCGCTTGATGCGCGGCGTGATCCAGCCAGTGCCGACGCGGTCGAGATTGGCATAGATCAGGTTCTCGCCGATCTCGTGCTCCACCACCAGCCCCTGCAATTTGCGGTCTTCCGGCACCATGACGATGCCCTTCTCTATAGCGTCCGCCGGGCTTTTCAGCGCCAGCGCCTTGCCATCCAGCAGCACCTCACCCGCACTCGTCGGGTCGGCACCGGATATCGCCCGCACCAGCTCGGTGCGTCCCGCGCCGATCAGTCCGGCGATACCAAGGATTTCGCCGGCGCGAACGCCGAAGCTGATGTCACGGAAGGCATTGGTCGCGCCGGTCAGCCCCTTGACCTCCAGCACCACCTTGTCCTGCGGTTCCGGCAACGCCGGGAACAGGCGCTCCAGCGAGCGGCCGACCATGCTTTCAACGATGGTACGCACCGGCGTCGCGCTATCGGCAAATTCATGCACCCGCTCGCCATCGCGCAACACGACGATGCGGTCGGTGATCTGTTTGATCTCTTCCATGCGGTGGGAAATATAGATGATGCCGACGCCCTCGGCGCGCAGCTTGCGCACCTGCTCGAACAGCGCCTGCGTTTCCGCACCGCCAAGTGCCGCTGTCGGCTCATCGAGGATCAGAAGTTTCGCATCCAGCGCCAGCGCCTTGGCGATTTCGATCAGCTGCTGGTTGGCGGTCGAAAGACCGGCCACCTTGCGGGTGGCGGGAATGTGGAGATTGAGGCGCGCCAGCTGCTGCTGGGCTCTGCGCACCATCTCGGCGCGGTCGATAACGCCGTTCTTCATCAGCCAGCGACCGATGAAGACATTTTCAGCGATGGAAAGCTCCGGCAGAAGCTTCAGCTCCTGGTGGATGAGCACGATGCCCTTATCGATCGCCTCGCGGGGCGATGCAGGCGCGTATGGCTCTCCAAGCCATGTCATCTTGCCCTCGGACGGCTCACGCGAACCGGCGATGATACCTGACAGCGTGGATTTGCCCGCGCCGTTTTCACCCAGCAACGCCACCACTTCACCCGGATAGACATCGAGATCGACGGCTTTCAGAACCTCAAGCGGACCATAACGTTTGCTGATGCCACGGAGCGAAAGAACCGGCTCGCGCATGACGGGACCTCCCAGGACACATAAGCAGCGGGAATGCCCAAGCCTTGCGTCCGAAATAACCTAAAGACAAATCAGTGAATGCCCCGCGCATCCCAAGGGTCGCGCGGGGCAGCAGGATCAGGGATGGTTGGCGATGAAGCCTTCGACATTTTCCTTTGTCGTCAGCGTCGCATCGGAGAGTTGCACGGCCGGAACCTTCTCGCCGCCGACGATCTTGACGGCCATTTCCACAGCCATGCGGCCCATCTTCTGGGTCTGCTGCGTCGCGGTCACGTCGAACACGCCGTTCTTCAGCGCCTCAAGGGCTGCCGTATCACCATCAAAGCCACCAACGACGATCTTCTGCGAAGGGTTGGCGACCTTGATTGCCTGCGCCGCGCCGAGCGCCAGACCGTCGGCCTGCGCAAAGACGATGGAGACATCCGGATTGGCCTGCAGCATGTTCTGCATGATCTGGAAGCCTTCATCCTGGCTCCACATGTTCGACCACTGTTCGGCGACGATCTTCACGCCGGAATTGGCGTTTACCGATTCCATGCAGCCCTTGGTGCGGTCCACTTCCGGTGTCGTGCCCTTCTGGCCATGGATGATGACCATCTTGCCCGAACCACCGGCCTGCTTGATGATGTAATCGCAAACCGCCTTGGCGGAGGCGACGGAATCGGTGGCAAGGAAGGTATCGCCCGGCGCGCCATCGGCATTGCGGTCGATGTTGATGACGGGAACGCCGGAGGCCTTGGCAAGCTTTACAGGAACGGTCGCAGCGGCGGCACCGGCCGGAATGTAGATCAGCGCATCGATATTCTGGGTCAGCAGATCCTGGATCTGGTTCACCTGCGTCGGGCCATCGCCCTTGGCGTCAACGGTGACGACGGCAATGCCGCGCGTCTTGGCTTCGGCTTCAACGGCCTGCTTGATCTGGTTGAAGAAGTTCGCCTGCAGATTGGCGACGGCAAGGCCGATCTTCTTGACTTCGGCGGCATTGGCCTGGCCGAGCGACATGGCGAGAAGGGCGGCGGATGTCAGCAGAATGCGTGAAAATTTCATGATTATTCCTCCATTTGTTGATTGTTGACCTTCGGGCAGATCAAACCTCCTCCCCTCCGGCCGTTTTTCACGCCTCCCATGCCGGGAGGGTCGTTTATTGCGCGGACGGCTCTTCGCCATCCGCAGGCAAATTCAGCTTCTGCGGCGACGCAAGGTTTCAGCGCCCACGGCCAGCACGATGACCACACCGATGATGACCTGCTGCAAAAAGGGAGAAACGTTGAGCAGATTGAGGCCGTTGCGCAGCACGCCGATGATCAGCACGCCGATCAGGGTGCCGCCAATGCCGCCCGCACCGCCCGAAAGCGAGGTTCCGCCGATGACGACAGCCGCAATCGTATCCAGCTCGTAACCGAAGCCGCTGGAGGGCTGCACCGAGTCGAGACGTGCTGCAAGAACGATGCCGGCCAGACCGGCCAGAACCGCACAGGCGACATAAACGCAGATCGTCACCAGCGGCACGTTGATGCCCGCAAGACGCGCCACTTCCGGGTTGCCGCCAACAGCATAAACCGTGCGGCCTTCGGAGCGGAAACGCAGAAAAATCCAGGTCACAAGCACCACGACCAGCATCAGCAGCACGGTTGCGGTCAACACGCCGAAATGACGCTCTATCGCCAGCATCATGAACCAGTCAGGAAAACCGACGATCTGCTGTCCATCGGTGATCATATTGGCGAGACCGCGCGCCACCGACATCATCGCCAGCGTGGCAATAAAAGCAGGCACCCGAAAGGCCGTCACCAGAATACCGACCACGAGGCCGCAGGCGGCAGAGGCGACAAGCGCCAGCACGATGGCCATGCCCATCGGCATGCCCGCGACATTGGCCGTCCAGCCCATGATCATCATCGACAGCGCCAGCACCGAGCCGACGGACAGATCGATGCCGCCAAGCAGGATCACGAAGGTCATGCCGACGGCCATGATGCCGAGCACTGTGATCTGGTCGAGAATGTTGAGCCCGTTTCGGAGCGACAGGAAGTTCTCGCTGGCGAAAGTCAAAAAGACACACAGCAGCAGCAGGCCCAAAAGCGGTCCGGTCGCACCACTCAGCCAGGCAAGCGGGCTCCTGGTGTGCGTGACCCCCTCATTGCGTTCAAGCGCGGACATGGCTCCTCCCGATGACTGTCTTGCATTTTTTTAAACCGATTAGAATAATTATTCATCATCGGCGAAACATGCATAAGCCAGTTGAGAGAAGCTTGTCAATAGGGCTTTCACGGCAATGCCGATACCGCCGGACGATAAACAATCCGCAATTCCATCTTGACAGAAACGCCACGTCTGCAATTATATAAATAGATGCATAAATATTCACACGCATGTTTTGAAGAGGATTCCATGCAGTCCCAGGAGCTAGAGCGCATTGCGCGCCAGATTCGCCTTCGCGACGTACAGGCTGTTTTTGAAGCGGGTGCGGGCCATGTCGGCGGCGAAATGTCGGCTATCGACATCATGACGGCCCTTTACTTCCGCGTCCTGCGCATCTGGCCGGATGATCCGAAGAACCCTGCCCGCGACCGCTTCGTGCTTTCCAAGGGCCATACGGCCTGCGCGCTGTATGTGACGCTTGCCAAGCGCGGTTTCATCCCGGAAGAGGAAATCTCGACCTTCCTGCAGCCGAATTCGCGCCTCAACGGCCATCCGAACTGTAACAAGGTGCCGGGTGTGGAAACCAATACCGGCCCGCTCGGTCACGGACTGCCGGTTGCCGTCGGCATGGCCAAGGCGGCCAAGCTTTCCGGTGCGGACTACCACACCTATGTCATGACCGGCGACGGCGAAATGCAGGAAGGCTCCAACTGGGAAGCCATCATGTCCGCAGCGCAATTCGGCCTCAATAATCTGACGCTGATCGTCGATCACAACCGCTTCCAGCAGGGTGCGGCGCTTTCGGAAACCAACGATGTCGCGCCGCTTCGCCCGAAGCTCGAGGCTTTCGGCTGGGAAGTCAGCGAAATCAACGGCAACGCCATGGCGGAAGTCGTGCCGGCGCTGGAGCATCGCGGCAACCGCCCGCATTGCATCGTCGCCCACACCAACAAGGGTCACGGCATTTCCTTCATGCAGGACCGCGTTGACTGGCACCACAAGGTTCCGAGCAGGGAACAATATGAAATCGCCGTCAAAGAACTTTCGGAGACATTGTAATGAACGCGCCCGTAACCGCCGCCAAGCTTTATGACTGCCGCGACGCCTTCGCCGAAACGCTGGAAGCGCTGGCCGCCGGCAATGACAGGGTCGTCGCCGTCTGCAACGATTCGGTCGGCTCCTCGAAGCTCGGCGGCTTCAAGTCGAAATTCCCCGAGCGCCTCGTGAATGTCGGCATTGCCGAACAGAATATGGTCGGCGTCGGCGCCGGTCTCGCCAATGGCGGCCAGTTGCCCTTCGTCTGCGGCGCGTCCTGCTTCCTCACCGGCCGCGCGCTGGAGCAGATCAAGGCCGACCTTGCTTATTCCAACGCCAATGTGAAGCTGATCGGCATATCCTCGGGCATGGCCTATGGCGAACTCGGCCCGACGCATCATTCCATCGAAGATTTCGCCTGGACCCGCGTTCTGCCGAACCTGCCGGTCATCGCGCCCTGCGACCGCATCGAAACGGCCGCCGCCGTCAAATGGGCGGCGGACTATGCCGGCCCCTGCTTCCTGCGGCTGTCACGCGTCGGCGTGCCGGATCTGCTGCCGGAAGGCCATGTCTTCGAACTCGGCCGCGCCAACCTGCTGCGTGAAGGTTCCGACCTGACTTTGATCGCCAATGGCACGCTGACCCACCGCATCGTCAAGGCCGCCGATATTCTGGCCAGCCGTGGCGTCAAGGCGCGGGTGCTGAACATGGCGACCGTGCGCCCCATCGATGAGGCGGCGATCGTCACTGCTGCGAAGGAAACCGGCGCGATCCTGACGGCTGAAGAACATTCGATCTTCGGCGGCCTTGGTTCGGCCATTGCCGAAGTCGTGGTCGAACAGGCCCCCGTGCCGATGAAACGTCTCGGCGTTCCCGGCGTCTTTGCCCACACCGGTTCGGCCGAATGGCTGCTGGATCAATTCGGTATGGCCCCTGAAGCCATCGCGGATGCGGCGCAGACGCTGATCAAGAGAAAATAAAGTCTCCTCCCAGGGTCGTCGCGTGTCTTCGGATGCGCGGCGACACCCTTTCTGCAATATCGTCGTTTAATCCCCGCAAGGCCCAAACGAAAAACTGCCGACGAAAGACCTCCATGATGCGCGCCATTCTGTCCATCGATCAGGGCACCACCAATTCCAAGGCCATACTCGTCTCGGAAAGCGGAGAGCTGCTGGCGCGCGGCTCATCTCCCGTCGGCATCGCCTATCCGCAGCCCGGCTGGGTGGAACAGGATCCGAACCGCATCTGGGCCTCGGTCCGTGAAGCGATCTCCGCCTGCCTCGGCGCCGCCCCCTCTGACATCGATGTCGCGGCCATCGCCATTTCCAACCAGCGCGAATCCGTCACCATATGGGATGGCGAAACCGGCGAGCCGCTCGGCCCGGTGCTCAGCTGGCAATGCCGCCGCACGGCGCAGGACTGCGCCGAACTGGTCGAAAAGGGCCATTCCGAGCACGTCATGGCGCTGACCGGCCTGCCGATCGACCCCATGTTTCCCGGCGCAAAAATGCGCTGGCTGCTGGAGCGTGCCCCGAAGGGGCGCAGGCTCCGTGTCGGCACCATCGATAGCTGGCTCATCCATTGCTTCACCGGCGGCAAGGTGCATGCCTGCGACGCCTCCAACGCCGCCCGCAGCCAGGTGCTCGATCTCAACCGGCAGGTCTGGAGCGATGAGCTTTGCGAGCTCTTCGGCATCGATATCAACACCCTGCCCGCTCTGCGCGATAGCAGCGGCGACTTCGGCACCACATCAGGCGTTCCCGGTATCAAGGACGGCACACCGATCCTCGCCGCCATCGGCGACAGCCACGCAGCCCTCTTTGGCCACGGCGCCTTCAACCCCGGTGACGGCAAGGTCACTTTCGGCACCGGCTCATCTGTGATGACCACCTTGCCGCATTTCATCGCGCCAGAACGCGGCATCACCACCACGGTCGCATGGCGGCTCGGCGGCAAACCGACCTTCGCTTTTGAAGGCAATATTCTCGTTTCGGCAGCCTCCCTGCCCTGGATGACGGAGATTCTTGGCCTGCCGGATGTCGCCGCGCTGGTGGAACTCGCCGCCACTGCCGAGCCAAACGGCCCCGGTTTCGTGCCGGCCTTCGTTGGCCTCGGTGCGCCCTATTGGGATACCAATGCGCGTGCATTGTTCTCGCAGATCAATTTCAGCACCACGCGTGCCCAGATGGCCCGCGCCGTCACTGACTCGATTGCCTTTCAGGTCCATGACGTCTTCGCCGCCATGCGCGCACAGTCGCCTTCGGGCTTTGGACGCCTGTTCGTGGATGGCGGCCCGAGCCAGAACCGTTTCCTGATGCAATGTGTCGCCGACATGCTGCAACACCCCGTCATCCAGCGTGACGCGCCGGAAGCCTCGGCACTGGGTGCCGCCTATCTCGCCGGCCTCGCCCTCGGTGTCTGGAGCGATCTCGATGCCATCGCGGCGTTGAACAGCAACGGCAACACCATCGCGCCGTCCGCGAGCGAAAACAGCCAGCAGCTCAGCGTCTGGCGCGATGCGATTGCCCGCTCGACCTTGCCTGTAACCTCGGGTAATGGTGAATAAAAATTCACCCTGGAGGGCTTATGGGCAGGCTAAACGAACTTCGAATGATATCCCGCGTGGCGCAGATGTATTTCAGCGAGCACAAAAGGCAGGCGGAAATTGCGCAGCATCTCAACCTGTCGCAGGCCACCGTCTCGCGCATGTTGAAGCGTGCCGAGGCCGAAGGTATCGTCCGCACCAGCATCATTCCGCCGCCCGGCACCTATAGCGATCTGGAAGCGCAGCTGCGCGAACGTTTCGACCTGCCGGAAGCCATCGTTGTCGATTGCAGCGAGGATCGCGACGGCGCGATCATGGCCCGCATCGGCGAGGCAGCGGCGCATTTCCTCGAGGTGACGCTGTCACAGAACGAGATCATCGGCGTCTCCAGCTGGAGCCAGACAATCTTCAAGATGGTGGAAAACATCCACCCGCTTAAAGGTGCCAAGGCGCGTTATATCGTCCAGACGCTGGGCGGCATGGGCGATCCTTCCGTTCAGACGCATGCGACCCAGATCACCACCCGGCTGGCGCGGCTGACGGAGGCCGAACCGAAGCTGCTGCCGGTGCCGGGCGTCGCCACCTCGCGCGAAGCCAAGCTCTTGATGCTCGCCGATCCCTTCGTGCGCGAAACCATCGATCTCTTCGGGTCGATCACGCTCGCCATCGTCGGCGTCGGCGCCGTCGAACCATCTGAGCTTCTCGCCCGTTCCGGCAACATTTTTTCCGCCAAGGAACTGGCCGATCTCGCCCAGGCGGGTGCGGTGGGCGACATCTCGCTGCGCTTCTTCGACAGGCAAGGCAAGCCGGTGAAGACGCCGCTCGACGACCGGGTCATCGGCCTGCCGCTGGAAAATCTCTCCAATGTCGACCGCGTCATTGCGCTGGCCGGCGGCTCGAAAAAGACCGAGGCGATTGCCGGTGCGCTCAGAACCGGTGTGATCGACGTGCTCGTCACCGATAAATTCACCGCCGAACGACTGGTCGGCAAGGAAACATAGCCAAAATCCCATAAAGGAGGAGACATGAGGCGCTTTGAAGGTCAATCCGTATTCGTGACCGGAGGCAACAAGGGCATCGGATACGGCATCGCCCGCCGTTTTGCCGAGGAAGGCGCAAAAGTCGCCATCGCCTCTGTCGACAGGGACACCCATGACGCCGCCAGAAAACTAGCGGACGAAACTGGCGCGGTCACACACGGCGTCATCCTCGATGTGCGCGACGCGGCAGCGGTGCGCGAGGCCTATGGTGCTGCCGAAGAAGCGATCGGCGCGCTTTCCATCTCCGTCCAGAATGCCGGCGTCATCACCATTTCCAAGATCGAGGAACTGACGCAGGAACAGTGGGATTTCAATCTCGACGTCAACACCAAGGGCGCGTTCCTCTGCTGCCAGGAGGCAATCCGCCGCTTCCGCGAAAGCGGCACCAAGGGCCGCCTCGTCAACACCGCTTCCGGCCAGGCGCGTCAAGGCTTCATCTATACCCCGCATTATGCCGCCTCGAAATTCGGCGTTATCGGCCTGACACAAAGCCTTGCCAAGGAACTGGCGCCTGAAGGCATCACCGTCAACGCCATCTGCCCGGGCATCATCCACACCGAAATGTGGGACTATAACGACCGCGTCTGGGGCCAGATGCTGGGCGACTACAAGCCGGGCGAACTAATGGCCGAATGGGTACGCAACATCCCCATGCGCCGCGCTGGAACGCCCGCCGAAGTCGCCGCACTGGTGGCGTTTCTGGCTTCCGAAGATGCGGCATACATCACTGGGCAGACGATCAATGTCGACGGCGGGTTGATCATGTCGTAAGGCTTGTTTGGGAACGGGGCAGAACGCCCCGATCTCCCTCATCCCTGTGCCTGTCACAGGGATCCAGCCAGCCCAAGTCCTTGGGCTGAAAGGACCTCCCCGCCGCGCAGACGCGCGTCGGCTGGATTCCTGTGACAGGCACAGGAATGAAGGGAATGCGGATGCCGTCAGTTGCGCAGCCGATACCCCGTCTTGAACATCCAGCCGACAACACCGAGGCACAGCGCCAGAAACAGCGTGATCATCGCCAGGCTGATGGCAGGATTGACGTCGGCGATCTCATAAAAACTCCAGCGGAAACCGCTGATGAGATAAAGCACCGGGTTGAAGTGGCTGACCGTCTGCCAGAAGGGCGGCAGCATGTCGATGGAATAGAAGCTGCCACCGAGGAAGGTCAGCGGCGGCACCACCAGCATGGGGATGAGGTTCAGCTGCTCGAAATTCGTCGCCCAGATGCCGATAATGAAGCCGAACAGGCTGAAGCTCACTGCCGTCAGCACGAAGAACAGGATCATCATGAACGGGTGGGCGATGGTGATATCCACGAAGAAGGAAGCGGTAATCAGGATGATCGTGCCGATCATCAGCCCCTTGGTCGCCGCCGCCCCGACATAACCGGCCAGAATTTCCGTCATCGCCACCGGTGCGGAGAGGATTTCATAGACTGTACCGGTGAATTTCGGGAAATAGATGCCGAAGGAGCCGTTGCCGATACATTGCGTCAGAAGCGTCAGCATGATGAGGCCGGGCGTTATGAACGCGCCGTAGGAAACACCGCCAACCTCCTGAATCCGCGAACCGATCGCGGTTCCGAATACGATGAAATAAAGCGATGTGGAAATGACCGGGGAGACCACGCTCTGCAGCAGGGTGCGGCGCGTGCGCGCCATTTCGAACAGATAGATGGCCTTGATGGCTTCGAAATTCATTTCTGGCCTCCCACCAGCGAAACGAAGATATCCTCAAGCGAACTCTGCCGCGTTGAAATATCCTTGAAATGGATGTTGGCGGCGAAAAGAGCGCTCAGAACATCGGCAATGCGGCTCTGTTCGCCATTATCCTCGATTTCATAGGTGACGGTGCAGCGGTCATCGGAAAGCGTCAGACCGAAGGGCGCAAGACTGTCGGGCAATTGCTCCACGGGCTGGGCAAGCTCCAGGAAAAGCTGCTTGCGGCCGAGTTTCTTCATCAGCGCCGTCTTTTCTTCCACCAGCAGCAATTCGCCGCCGTTGATGACGCCCACGCGGTCGGCGATTTCTTCCGCCTCTTCGATGTAATGCGTGGTGAGGATGATGGTGACACCTTTGGCGCGCAGCTCGGAAACCACATTCCACATGTCGCGGCGCAGCGCCACATCCACGCCGGCCGTCGGCTCGTCAAGGAACAGAACCTTCGGCTCATGCGCGAGCGCCTTGGCGATCAGCACACGCCGTTTCATGCCGCCGGAAAGCTCCCGAAGCATATTGTCCTTCTTGTTCCAG
This sequence comes from Agrobacterium sp. P15N1-A, assembly GCF_044626815.1. Taxonomy (NCBI): domain Bacteria; kingdom Pseudomonadati; phylum Pseudomonadota; class Alphaproteobacteria; order Hyphomicrobiales; family Rhizobiaceae; genus Agrobacterium; species Agrobacterium sp. P15N1-A. The sequence goes on from NZ_JBIUPF010000002.1 coordinate 173,535, forward strand.
AGCGACAGCGATTTCAGGATACGCTCGATCAGCTCCGGGTTCTTCTTTTGCCCGTGCAGGCCGCGCGAGAAGCTGACGGTGTTCCACACCGTCTCGAACTGGTCTGTGGTCAATTCCTGCGGCACGAGGCCGATCAGGGCGCGGGTCTGGCGAAAATCCTTCACCACATCGTGCCCGCCGACAAGAACCGAACCTTCACCGGGATTGACGAGGCCGCAGACGATGGAGATCAATGTCGTCTTGCCAGCACCATTCGGACCGAGAAGAGCGAGGATTTCCCCCTCTTTGATATCGAGGCTGACACCTTTGAGCGCCTGAAAGCCGTTTGCGTAGGATTTTGTCAGATTCCGTATCGAAACAATGGCATTCATGGCGAATCTTTCGAAAAACCGAGTAAGATGCACGCCATATAGGCCGTAGAATGCGCAAATGCCAGTCCGACGGGCTGAACACTGCGTTCGGCGATTAAGGAAAATCAGCCGTAAACGCTATAGAAAAACTGCGCCGCAACGAAGACCAGAAACAGTCCGAAGGCGCGCTCCAGCTGCTTCTTGCTGAGCGCATGCGCCAGCCGCGCGCCATAGGGCGCGACCACGAGCGTAATGGGGATCAAGAGCACCACGGCGATCCAGTTGATGAAGCCGGTGGAAAACGGCGGCAGGCCCGCATCACCCCAGCCGGCCCAGATGTAACCCAGCAGCCCCGGCAGCGAAATCAGCACGCCGACGCCGGAAGACGTGGCGACTGCCTGATGAATGGTGCGTCCGTAGAGCGTCATGAAGGTGTTGTTCATCACCCCGCCGCCCACGCCCATCAGGCCCGAAAAAAGCCCGATGCCGGTGCCCACCAGAAAACGGCCCGGGTTCTGCGGCAGGTCGGAACCGAGATGCCAGCTTGCCCGGTTGAAGATCATCCGGAAGGCAAGCGCCAGCGCGATGAAGGCGAAGATCAGCCGCAGCGCAACGCTCGAGGCATGGGCCGCAACCACGGATGCGAGGATGGTGCCGAGCGGCACGGCGACGATCCAGCCCTTCAACAGATCGATATCGACCGCGCCTTTCTGACGATGCGTCAGGAACGAACGGATGGAGGTGGGCACGATAATGGCAAGCGAGGTGCCGAGCGAAAGATGCATGCGCACCGCCTCCGGCACATCCAGCAGCCCGAAGACCTGGTAAAAGACGGGCACCAGCACCGCGCCGCCGCCAATGCCGAACAGCCCCGCCAGAAGACCGGCGACCACACCCGCTGCCGCAAGCGCCGCAGCAAAGACCATCAGCTCTGAAACAGGGGGCATAAAGGCAGGCTCCCGAAGGCCGTTGTCACAAACATGTGACCCTCATAGCGTATCAGAAGAGCGCGGCAAGCCATGTTGGCCGCAGGTCAGTACGGCGCGATATCTTTTGCCGCACATCCGCGCCGGATGGACCACTCCATGGGATCGTTTCCCATTGCATGCCCTTGCAAAGACGCCGATATCCCCCCGATAAGGCTGTCTTCTTCAACCGGCCTTCGGGCCGGTCTTTTTTTGTGGGAATGTGACAGAAGAGTTGGAATTCCGACAAGTGAATCCGCACTTCCGTCATTCCGGCCTTGAGCCGGAATCCAGCCAGCTCAAGTCCTTGAGCTGAAAGGAGTCTTCCCGTCGCGCTGACGCGCGTCGGCTGGATTCCGGCTCAAGGCCGGAATGACGGAAGTTGCAAACGTGACGCATTACAGCGAGCGTCTAAAATGCCGCCCGACTATCGCCCTGCCCAATCACGCCGTTCGCGTCTCAATCCCCCTAGTCACAATGCCTGTAACCTGACTTGCGGGTGCGCAGGTCGAAGTGAAAATGGTTCCAGTGATTGGGATCGCTGCCCGGCCCGAGAACGGTGGAGAAATATTTGCAGCTGTCGGACCTCACCGCCTTCAGCAACGCCTTTTCGCGGAAGGCGAAGAAGCTTTTCTTGCGCACGTCGATTTCCTTGCCGTTCTTCAGCGTGATGGTGCCGATATCGATGGCGTTGCCGCGCGCATGTTCGGACCACGGATTGCTGGAGCGTGAATTCATCTTGCGACACGAATAACCGCCCATCGGCGTGATGCGCCCGACACCGGAGAGATAACGGAAGCGCGAGGATGGCACGAGCTCGAACTTCACCCATTTGGCGAAGGCAAGCGTGACCTGGCAATTGAGCTTCACCGCCGGCCGGATGGCGACGCCGCTGGCAAGACCGCTGAGCTCGATCGGATAATCGATACCGCAGGTCGGACCGTCGGCAATGCGCGCGACATCCCGGAAAGCGACGCCGAGGCGGCGCAACTCGGAACGGCAGGCAACTTCGGAAGATGGCATGACACCGGGCGCCATCGAGCGGTTGCTTTGCAGCCCGCCACCAGCCATCGGATCGTTCGGCATCACCATCGCCACTTCCTCCACCGGCTGACGACGGGAGGAGGAGCCGAGCGGCGGCGGCGGGATGAGCCGCGATTGGCTGGCCCGTTGCGGCTGGCGGGCCGGAGGAACGGCCACGGGATTGTCCGTGCCGATACCATCCACCACCGGCTGCGCCGACGCGCCTTCGGCAATATCCGCATCCTGTTCTTCGGCAAGTCCGCGGACCGGCTCCACGCCCAGCATGGAATCCATGTTCACGCCGCCTTCGCCTTCGGCGATCTGGTTGCTGGTCATCTGCTGCGCGGGCATGGTCTGCCCCTGCATCGTCTGGCCCTGCATTGTCTGACCCTGCATTGTCTGCGCCGGCATATTGCCATGGCCGCTGGCCGCCATGCGCGCCTGGTGCTGGGAATCGAGCGTTGAATAACCCTGCCCACCCTGCGGCGATTGCAGCAGGGGATCCTGCGAGGCGTAAGGCTCCGGCATCGGCTGTGAAACGGCTGCCGGATAATCGGCGCCCTGCCCGGCCTGCTCGGCCTGATACACCGCACCCGCCGGCGCGCTGTAACCCTGCTGCCGCGATGAGCGGATGGCGCTGACGCGTGTGGTGCCATCCACCTCCGCCGGTGGCACGAGGCCCTCCGCCGAACACGACACCATGACCGTGGAAATCATCAGCAACGTCACAAGACGACGCGGAAGGGAAACATACGCCATACGAGAACCTGTACCTTCAGCGGCCGCTATTCGCGGCAATACAGGATAAATTTTAAAGAAATGAGGTAAACGAAACCTTATTGGTTGCGGGAAATAACGAATGATGTGTTTGGCGCAGTCCCATCCACACAAGACCGCGACAATCGCGCCGGATGACGGAGCGGTCGGATAAAGTCCTGTCCATAACAAAGGGCGCGGCCAAAGCCGCGCCCTTTAACTTCCTGAAACACCTGAAATCAAGCGGCCCGCGAAACCTCGCGCCCGGCGCCATGTCCAAGCTCGAAACGCGACAGCAGCGAGCGCAGCTGGCGGCTTTCCTCGGCGAGCGTCTGGCTGGCCGCCGTCGTTTCTTCCACCATGGCGGCGTTCTGCTGTGTCATCTGGTCCATGTGGTTGACGGAGGTGTTGATCTCCTGCAGGCCGGTCGCCTGCTCGCGCGCCGCCGTGGCGATGGAGTTCACATGGCCATCGACACGATTGACCAGCGCCACGATCTCTTCCAGCGCATCGCCCGTCGAGCGCACCAGTGCGACGCCGCCGCCAACCTCTTCCGCCGAACGGTTGATGAGGGTCTTGATTTCCTTGGCCGCATTGGCGGAACGTTGCGCCAGTTCGCGAACCTCCTGCGCCACGACGGCAAAACCACGCCCGGCCTCGCCCGCACGCGCTGCTTCCACACCGGCATTCAGCGCCAGAAGATTGGTCTGGAAGGCGATTTCGTCGATGACCGAGATGATCTGGCCGATGCGCTTGGAAGACTCCTCGATACGCCCCATGGCGTCGACAGCATTGCGCACGATCTCGCCCGAGCGGCCGGCGCTGGTTTTCGTGTCCTGCACCATCTGTCGGGCCTCGTTGGCACGCTCGGAAGCCGTGCGCACCGTGGCGGTGATCTCGTCCAGAGCAGCCGCCGTCTCTTCCAGCGCCGCTGCCTGCTGTTCGGTGCGGCGGGAAAGATTACCGGTCGCACCGCTGATATCGGAGGCGCTGTCATTGACCACATGGCCCGTTCTGGCAATCGCCTCGATCGCGCCGTGCAATGCGCCGACGGCACGGTTGAAGTCCATGCGGAGCTTTTCATAATCCGCGCCGATATCCGCAAGCGAAACGGTCAGGTCGCCATTGGCAAGCGCTTCGAGCGCATTGCCCAGTCGCTCCATGGCATGGGCCTGCCGCTCGGAAGCGGAGCGCAGAACCATCTCGTTACCGTGCCGCTCCTGCTCCAGTGCCCGCTGCTGATCCGCCTCGCGGGCCTGCAGCGCGCTGCGCTCATTGACGCTGTCGCGCAGCACCAGCAGCGTCTTGGCAATCGCGCCGATTTCATTGCGACGGTCGGCGAAGCTGATTTCGGCCTCGCCGTCACCGTCGGCAATCCGCCGCATGCTCTGGCGGATAAGATCGATCGGCCGCGTCACGCTGCGCACGACGGCTGCAGCCACGCCGACAACCAGAAGACCCGCAGCGATGCAAAGACCGCCGTTAAAATAGACGTCGCGCCAGAATACCGCTTCAAGATCGTCAACATAAACACCGGTGCCGACGATCCAGCCCCAGGGGGTGAAACCGGCGACATGGGAAAATTTCTCGACCGGCTCCGGCGCGCCGGGCTTCGGCCAGTAATAATCGACAAAGCCCTTGCCACCCGCCTTGACCGTATTCACGAACTCCACGAACAGCGCCTTGCCATTCGGGTCCTTGTTGGCGGTAAGGTCAGTGCCGTTCATTTCAGGTTTGATCGGATGCATCACCATTTTGGGATGCATATCGTTGATCCAGAAATAGCCGCTGCCATTGCCGTAGCGCATTGCCGCAATGGTCGTCTTGGCCTGCTGTTGCGCCGCCTCCCGCGTCAGGCTTCCGCCCTGCTCCAGCCGGTAATATTGATCGAGAATGGCAACAGCGGTTTCGTTCATTGCCGCAAGCCCGGCTTTCCGTTCGCGCTCCATCTCGTGGTAGCTTTCAAACAGGCTGAATGTCAGCGCCGCGGCCAGTATTGCCAGAAACAATGCGACGAGCGCATAAAGGCGCGTAGATATTGTTACGTTTTTCATGTTCCCCCTCAACGTCGCTGATGCACTTCGACCAGCCGATGTTAAAGGCAAAAAATTTATTATTATTAAATACACATATTATACGTTGGTATTGTTCTCATATGCTCATACTCCTTGGCGCCATCATGCCAGACAGGCACAGCAAGCGTGAATTTTCAAACCGGCCAGCGGCATTTAAAGACACCGTTAACCGTGCGGCCCCTATCCTCTTTGACCGAAATTACTTTACAGGGAGGGCGCGATGGCCCGGCCGAATTTTCGCTATACGCATTATGACCTGAAGGAATTGCGGGCAGGAACTACCCTTGAAATATCCCTGTCAGCCGTCAACAATGTGCGGCTGATGACGGGCGCGAATTTCCAGCGTTTCACCGAACTGCTCGATTTCAAATATCTCGGCGGCGTTGCGAAAAAATCGCCGATCCGCATCGCCATTCCCGAGACATTGCACTGGCATCTGGTGATCGATGCCGAAGGCCATAGCGGCCTGGCGGAATCCTCGGTCAAGATGCTGCCCGCACAGCCGCAGGCGGCACAGCATCGCAAGGCATCCTGATCTTCCTTAAAAAACAGCGAGTTGTCGCGGTTTCACGACTCTTTTTGCCAGCGGCCTGAATCTTTTTCTTAAGATCGACCGCGATACGGTTTCGGCGCAGGCGCGTAAAATGCTAGCGCGATCCACGCTCGCGACGCAGCTTCGCCCACCAGTCCAGACGCTTGCGGATTTCCCGTTCGAAACCCCGATCTGGCGGATCGTAAAAGGTCGTGCGCCCCATTTTTTCCGGGAAATAGTCCTGTCCGGAAAAGGCATCCGGCTCGTCATGGTCGTAGCGGTAACCGTCGCCATAACCCTCGCCCTTCATGAGCTTGGTCGGCGCGTTCAGAATATGTTTCGGCGGCACCAGCGAGCCGTTTTCCTTGGCCGCCCGCATCGCCGACTTGAAGGCGGTATAAACGGCGTTCGATTTCGGCGCGGTGGCGAGATAGACGCAGGCCTGCGCCAGCGCCAGCTCACCCTCGGGTGAACCGAGATAATCATAGGCATCTTTGGCGGCATTGCAGACGGCGAGCGCCTGCGGATCGGCAAGGCCGATATCCTCCACCGCCATGCGCACCAGCCGACGGCCGATATAGAGCGGATCTTCGCCGGCATCGAACATGCGGGCAAGATAATAAAGCGCGGCATCCGGGTCCGAACCGCGCACGGATTTATGCAACGCGGAAATGAGATTGTAATGGCCGTCCTGGCTCTTGTCGTAGACGGGCGCGCGGCGCTGCACGATGCGCGTCAGCCCTTCGGTATCGAAGGTCTCGTCCTTGCGTGCCGCCCGCCACACCTCTTCGGCAAGCGTCAGCACAGCGCGGCCATCGCCATCGGCCATGCGGATCAGACTGGCCCGTGCCTCTTCCGTCAGCGGCAGCGACTTGCCCTCCGCCTCCTCGGCGCGCTTCAGAAGCTCGCTCAGGCTCTCCTCGTCATGCGAGCGGAATGTCAACACACGCGCCCGCGACAACAGAGCGGCATTGAGTTCGAAAGACGGGTTTTCGGTGGTGGCGCCCACCAGAATGATGGTGCCGTCTTCCATGACCGGCAGGAAGCTATCCTGCTGGGCGCGGTTGAAGCGATGAATCTCGTCGACGAAAAGCAGCGTCTGCCGGCCATTCATCCGCCGTGTGCGCGCCGCTTCGAAAACCTTCTTGAGATCGGCGACCCCGGAAAAGATCGCCGAGATCTGCTCGAAAGCCAAACCCGCCTCGCCGGAAAGCAGACGGGCAACCGTGGTCTTGCCGGTGCCGGGCGGTCCCCAGAAAATCATCGACCCCAGTGAGCCGCTGTCGATCATGCGGCGCAGCACGCCCTCCTCGCCCGTCAGATGCGGCTGCCCGCTCACCTCCGCCAGCGTCTTCGGACGCAGACGATCGGCGAGAGGCCGCCGGTTGGCGACCTCCACGGGCACTTGCGGGGCGAAGAGGTCGTCGTTCATCGCAGGAACTGCCGGATGCGCTGTCCGTCACGCAGGATTTCCACGCGCCAGAAGCCGGGATTGTCATCCAGCGCCTTCTCAACCGCAGCGGTGGTGCCGATATCCGCGCCGTTCAGCGACAGGATCACATCTTTCGGCTGGAAACCGACACGATAGGCCGGCGAGCCACGCTTCACATCGGCAATGACAACGCCGGTCACCTGCGAGGGCATGCGCAGTTCATCGGCAAGCTTTGGCGAAAGATTGGCGACAGTCGCGCCGGCGAAGGGATTGCGGCCCTCGATCAGCCGTTCATCGCGCGGTGCGGTTTCCGGCGCGGTATCGAGCGCGATGGTCACCTTTTTCTCTTTCCCCTTGTCCATCACCGTCAGTTCGGCGGATTTGCCGATGCCGGCGGTCGTCAGGCGATAACCCAGCGCATCCGGATGTTCCACCTCGAGGCCATTGACGGCGGTGACGACCTGCCCCGGCTCGATACCCGCCTTCTCCGCCGGACCGTCCTTGATGACACTGACAACCAGCGCACCGCGGGCGCGATGCAGGCCAAGCGCCTCGGCGACATCCGATGTCACCGGATCGAAGGTCGCACCGATATAGGGTCGCTCGAAGCTCGCATCGCCACGCTCGGCGGCAGCGACGAAAACCCTGACCAGATTGGCGGGAATGGCAAAACCGATACCGTTCGAGCCGCCGCCCTTGGAGAAGATGGCCGTATTGATGCCGATCAGCTCGCCCGCCATGTTCATCAATGCGCCGCCGGAATTGCCGGGATTGATGGAAGCGTCGGTCTGGATGAAGAAGCCGAAATCGCCCTGCGTGACCTGGTTGCGTGCCAGACCCGAGACGATGCCGCTCGTCACCGTCTGGCCGACACCGAAGGGGTTGCCGATGGCCAGCACCAGATCACCCACTTCAATCGCATCGGAATTGCCGAGCGACAGCACGGGAAACTGCTCCTTCGCATCGATCTGCAGAATGGCGAGATCGACCCGGTCATCCTTCAGCAGCACCTTGGAGGAAAATTCACGCCCATCCGCCAGTGCCACCTTGATGTCATCGGCACCGTCGATGACGTGATTGTTGGTCACCACGAGGCCGCCGGCGGTCACGATCACGCCGGAGCCGAGCGACGACTGCTTTTCCGTGCGGTTCGGCATCTGCTGGCCGAAGAACTGTTCGAAGAAAGGATCACCGGCAAAGGGCGACAGACGCCGCTGCACGACGCGTTCGGCATAGACATTCACCACCGCGCCCGCGGTGCGCTTGACCAGCGGCGCGAAGGAAAGCTGCATTTCCGTGTGGCTCGACGGCACGGTCCTGTTATCCTGCGCCACAGCACCCACGGGCAGGAGAATGAGTGCGGCGAGAAAGCCGGTGGACAGATACTTCAACACGCTTCGCATGTGATTCCTCATCGTCATCAGTATGATGGAGTTATAACGCCAAAGCCTGTAAAGCAAAGAGCGGCAAGATGATGGCCGTCCTTTTCCAGGCATGGATCGGTGGGCGACATTGGAACCAACAGCGCCCCTTTTCGGTTTCACCGGCACCTGACTTTCCTTAAAAAGAGACGACCCATGCATCTGAAACCGATCCTCCTTGCCTGCGGCATCCTCCTCTCCCCCTCTTTCGCTTCGCTGGCCAGCGCGGCGAGCTTCGATTGCGCAAAGACCGATCTGGCCGCGGATGAAAAGGCGATCTGCGACAACCGCACGCTGAACGATCAGGATGTGAAGATGGCCACCACCTTCGACATCCTCACCCAGCTGATGGCCATGGGCGCACGCGACACGCTGCGCGACGAGCAGAGCCAGTGGCTGAAGAAGCGCCAGGAATGCGCAGCGGACGTTGCCTGCCTTACCAGTGCTTACGAGGAACGGATGAAACGTCTCGGAGAGGCGTTCCAGAGCATCAACCGGCCGCTCTGACCTCCTCACACCGCCCGGATGATGTTTTCCATAAGGCCATGTAACTGGTCACGATAACCGGTTCGGGCGGAAGGTGCGTCCTCGCGAGAGGTCATCACAACCGATAGCCGTCTGGCGGGTACGATATAGAGCATCTGGCCGCCATAACCCCAGGCATAATAGACCGTCTCGCCTGCCATCTCCTTGATGAACCAGCAATAGCCATAGCCGTCGCCGTTGAAGACGGAATTGGTACGTTGCCGCCACGATTGCTCGACCCAGCCCTGAGAAATCAACCGCTCACCGCCGGGTGTCACACCGCCCAGGCGATAAAGCTCGCCGAAGGCCAGCAAAGACCGCGCCGTCATCGCCATCTGGTTACCGCCGAGATAGATGCCCTGCGGATCGCGCTCCCAGCCGCCGATGGAAAATCCTTCGAGCGGACGGAACCAGTCGCGCGCAAGCGACAGCGTCGAACGGCCTGAAGCTTTTGTCAGGATCGCCGAGAGCAGATGGGTGGAGCCGGTGGAATAAAGCATGCCACCGCCCGGTTCTCCGGCAAAACCGGAACCCAGCGCCATCCGCACCCAGTTGCGGCTGGCGACCCAGCGGCCGTAATTGGGGCCGGACATGCGCTCCAGGCCGGATTGCATCGACAGCAGGTTGCCGACGGTGATCCGTTCCAGCCGGGGATCGGGATTTTGCGGAAAATCGCCGCGCAGAACGGTCGCGATCGGCTGGTCGGCGCCTTCGAGAATCTTGCGATCGATGGCCATGCCGACCAGAGCGGAAATGATCGATTTCGAGGCCGACTTGATATTGGTGGAGCCGTTCAAACCGGCGCCGTGATAGGCGCGGCTCGCGACCTCTTCGCCATCGATGCTGACAATGATCGCCTTGAGGCTGGAAAGCGCATCCGCCTCCCGCAGCAACGGATCGAAACGGATGCCATTGCCGGTGCTTTGCGCACGGGTGAGCGGGGCTAAAGGCAGGGAGGCGATAAGGGCAAGTGCGGTTCGTCTTTTCATGTCACTGAGCTAGGAAGCCATACGGCGATGAAAAGAGGAAACGCCGCCAATCACTCCAATGTGACCTGATTTCAAGCACCGGATTTCCACACCCCAATTCGATGGTCTCGCAAAATCCCTATGAAAACAGGGCGTTGGCCTGAATTCCGGAATCGAGATGCAAAGCGCTTGAATCAGTTTCTGATCTTGAGGACTATTCCCCTGCCGCAAATGCAAAGACAGGAAACGATGCCGCAACTGAAATCATCACGCCTTGTCCTGCGGCCTTTTAAAATGATGGACAAGCTGGCCTTTGTTGCGACCGGCCGTACAAATGCCTTTTGCAGGCCACGGCGGAAAATCGTGCCGCTTCGACCTTATCGGCTCGATAAAGAGTGATCGGCACAAAAAAGCCGCCGTTTATCAACGGCGACTTCTTATCATCTCGCAAATCCGGAACTTACTCCGGCAGAATCCGCACTGCGCCCTTGTCCGCGCTGGAAGCAAAGGCCGCATAGGCCTTCAGCGCCGTGGTGACATTGCGCTTGCGCGGCGCTTCCGGCTTCCAGCCCAGTTCTTCCTGCGCGGCGCGGCGCGAAGCCAGCTCCGCATCGGTGACCTTCAGGTTGATCGTACGGTTCGGAATGTCGATCTCGATCAGGTCGCCCTGGCGCACGAGGCCGATGGCGCCGCCCTGCGCCGCTTCCGGCGAGGCGTGACCGATGGAAAGGCCGGAGGTGCCGCCGGAGAAACGACCATCGGTAATCAGCGCACAGGCTTTGCCGAGGCCCTTGGATTTCAGGTAACTGGTCGGATAAAGCATTTCCTGCATGCCCGGCCCGCCCTTCGGCCCTTCGTAACGAATGACGACGACGTCGCCCGCCTTGACCTCGTTGCCGAGAATGCCCTTCACCGCCGCATCCTGACTTTCGTAAACCACTGCCGGACCGGTGAATTTCAGGATGGATTCATCGACGCCCGCCGTCTTCACGATGCAGCCGTCGAGCGCGATGTTGCCGTAAAGCACGGCCAGACCGCCATCCTTGGAGAAAGGCTTCTCGACCGAGCGGATGACGCCGTTTTCGCCGTCCGTATCCAGATCGTCCCAGCGCGAGGACTGGCTGAAGGCCACCTGCGTCGGCACGCCGCCGGGGGCGGCCTTGAAGAACTGGCGCACCGTCTCGCTGTTGGTGCGGGTGATGTCCCAGCGGTCGATGGCGTCGCCCAGCGTCGCCTCATGAACGGTATAGGTATCGCGATTGATGAGCCCGCCGCGTTCCAGCTCGCCGAGAATGCGCATGATGCCGCCAGCGCGATGAACGTCTTCCATGTGCACGTCCTGCTTGGCGGGCGCGACCTTGGAAAGGCAGGGAACCTTGCGGGAAAGACGGTCGATGTCTTCCATGCCGAAATCGACGCCGCCCTCATGCGCCGCCGCCAGAATATGCAGCACCGTGTTGGTGGAGCCGCCCATGGCGATATCCAGCGACATCGCGTTTTCAAACGCCGCCTTGTTGGCGATGGTGCGCGGCAGGACGGTTTCGTCCTCCTGCTCATAATAACGGCGCGCCAGATCGACGATCAGGTGACCGGCTTCGACGAACAGCCGCTTGCGATCGGAATGGGTGGCGAGCGTCGAACCATTGCCGGGCAGCGACAGACCCAGCGCCTCGGTCAGACAGTTCATGGAATTGGCCGTGAACATGCCGGAACAGGAACCGCAGGTCGGGCAGGCAGAGCGTTCGATGACCTTCACATCCTCATCGGAAATCTTGTCGTCTGCAGCCGCAACCATGGCGTCGACCAGATCGAGCGCAACCGTCTTACCGTGCAGGACGACCTTGCCGGCCTCCATCGGACCGCCGGAAACGAAGACCGCGGGGATGTTGAGGCGCATCGCCGCATTCAGCATGCCGGGGGTGATCTTGTCGCAGTTGGAAATGCACACCATCGCATCGGCGCAATGGGCATTGACCATATATTCCACCGAATCCGCGATGATCTCACGCGACGGCAGCGAATAGAGCATGCCGTCATGGCCCATGGCGATACCGTCATCGACGGCGATGGTGTTGAATTCCTTGGCCACACCGCCGGCCGCCTCGATTTCGCGGGCAACGAGCTGGCCAAGATCCTTCAGATGCACATGGCCCGGCACGAACTGCGTGAAGGAATTGACCACTGCGATGATCGGCTTGCCGAAATCGCTGTCCTTCATGCCGGTGGCGCGCCAAAGGCCGCGCGCGCCCGCCATGTTGCGGCCGTGGGTTGTCGTTCTGGAGCGATAGGCTGGCATGGTGTTTTCCTCAATCTCTTGGGCGAAGACGCGTCTTCCGTAGCGCGGTCAAAACGGCCTCTGCCCTATTTTGCGGTTTTTCTAGCGCAAACCGCAAGCCCTGTCACTGTCACCTTGAGGCAAAACAGTACGGTTCGGTACGGTACGCTTTCTCTTCATCGTGCTATCGGGCCGCGCCTTCATCACAAATGCGCGATTTCCGCCGCCCCACCGTTGTTTTTCCGCAGAGCGCTGAAACATATCTGTGCAGCGGCCGTATTGGCTATCATAATCGATTTATCGCCGATGTACCCGGCTTTTGTGGAGGTTCCAATGCCCGCCTATCGTCCGCCCCTCATCTCGGCAAATGAAATCACGCCGAAGAATATCTACCTGTCCAGACGTGGCTTCCTCGGCACGGCGGCGGGGCTGGCGGCAATCGGGCTGGCCGGGCGCGAGGCTGTTGCCGCGCCGCTTTCCGCAAAACCCGGCGCTTACAAGCTGGATGAGAAGCTCACCCCGCTCGATGCTGTCACCAGCTATAATAATTTCTACGAATTCGGCGTCGGAAAATCCGACCCGAAGGAGAATTCCGGCAAGTTCAAGCCTACCCCCTGGACGGTGAAGGTGGATGGCCTCGTCTCCAAACCGCAGGAATTCGGCATCGAAGACCTGATGAAATACCCTCTCGAAGAGCGCACCTATCGCATGCGCTGTGTCGAGGGCTGGTCGATGGTCATTCCGTGGATTGGTTTCCCGCTCGCAGCCCTTCTCGACAAGGTGGAGCCGCTCGGCAGCGCGAAATATGTCGCTTTCGAAACCGTGGTGCGGCCGGACGAAATGCCGGGGCAAAGCGGCCTCTTTCAGCCTCTCTCCTGGCCCTATGTCGAGGGGCTTCGCCTCGACGAAGCACGCCATCCGCTCACCATTCTCGCCGTCGGCCTTTATGGAGAGACCCTGCCCAACCAGAACGGTGCACCGATCCGCCTCGTCGTTCCATGGAAATACGGTTTCAAGGGCATTAAATCCATCGTCCGCATTTCGCTGGTCGAGAAACAGCCGGAAACGACGTGGAAAAACTCCAACGCCCGCGAATATGGCTTCTATTCCAACGTCAACCCGAATGTGGATCATCCGCGCTGGAGCCAGGCGACGGAACAGCGCATCGGCGAAGGCGGTTTCTTTGGCACCCAGAACCGCCCTACCCTGATGTTCAACGGTTATGACGAGGTGGCGAGCCTCTATGCCGGCATGGACCTGAAAGCGAATTATTGACCATGGCCTTCGCCCTGCCTCTTCCCTCGCTGCCGAAGCGTTACCAGCCGGCAGCAATCTGGTCGCTTTATGCGATCGGCCTCTGTCCGGGCCTCTGGTATTTCTATCTCGCGGCAACCGGCGGCCTCGGCTTCAATCCGGTCAAGGATTTCGAACACCTGCTCGGCATCTGGGCGCTGCGCTTCCTCTGCCTGGGGCTTCTGGTGACGCCGCTACGCGATCTCTTCAACATCAACCTCATCGCCTATCGCCGCGCGCTGGGGCTGATCGCCTTTTATTACGTGCTGGCGCATTTCACCGTCTATCTGGTGCTGGACCGCGGCCTGATCCTCGGCTCCATCGCCGGCGATATACTGAAGCGCCCCTATATCATGCTCGGCATGGCCGGCCTTCTCATGCTCATTCCTCTGGCGCTCACCTCCAACCGCTGGTCGATCCGCAAACTCGGCAGCCGCTGGAACACGCTGCACAAACTCGTCTATCTCGTGCTCATCGTCGGCGTGCTGCATTTCGTGCTGGCGCGAAAGTCGATCACGCTGGAGCCGGTGTTTTATATCAGCACGATGGTGGTGCTGCTGGGGTATCGGCTGGTGCGGCCCTCGATCATGCAACACAAACGGGGAAGACGCGCCAACAGGAGTCCTCTACAACATCAGTCCAAATCATGAAGCCAAATGATCGAAATCGAACCGCTTCCCACCGACCTGACATTTTCGCCGGCGCTCAAGCTGCGCTTTCCGAGATATTCCACGCCGCGGCCGACGGCGTGGCTTTCGCTCCCGCTCGAATTGCGCAAGCCTTAGGCGACAAGCATCAGCGCGCCCTCTCTCAGCTGGGCGAACTCATTGAGAGCGGCGAGATTACAGAAGAAGACCTGCAAGTGCTTTGGCAAGCGCATCACGCTTCTGACCGATTTTATTTGACCGCGCCCATTGCCGATCTTCTTCTCCAGATCAGCCGGTGTTTGCCAGACCGCTAACCCTGAACAGATAAATTAACGCGAAAAAGCCGGGCGATCTCTCGCCCGGCTTTTTTTTACTCACGACGCCTGAACGGCGTCAAACCTTATGCAGCTTCGGCAGCAGCAGCTTCAGCGGCAACGCGAGCCTTGTCGGCTGCGCCCTTGGCGTCAACGTCGCGCTCGACGAATTCGATGACGGCGAGAGCGGCATTGTCGCCCTGGCGGAAGCCGGCCTTCATGATACGCAGGTAGCCGCCATTGCGGTTTGCGTAGCGGGCTGCGATCGCGTCGAACAGCTTGCGAACGGCGTCCTGATCCTTGATCTGCGAGATCGCCTGACGACGAGCGTGCAGGTCGCCGCGCTTGCCGAGAGTGACGAGCTTCTCAACGATCGGGCGAATTTCCTTCGCCTTCGGAAGCGTGGTTACGATCTGCTCATGGGTGATGAGCGAAGCAGCCATGTTGGCAAACATTGCCTTGCGGTGGCTGGCGGTTCTATTGAGCTTGCGGCCTGAATTACCGTGGCGCATTGCTATTCTCCTTCTTCGCAGGTTCCTTCTCTAAGGCCTGCCGTTTCCTGGCACATGCAGGTGACTTACCTGCTGTTTGACGGGGAAAGGCAGTCTTTAAAGGGTCTGCCTTTTTGATTGTTAGTACTGGTCTTCGTAACGCTTTGCGAGATCTTCGATGTTCTCAGGCGGCCATGCCGGCACTTCCATGCCGAGGTGCAGACCCATGGAAGCGAGAACTTCCTTGATTTCGTTCAGCGACTTGCGACCGAAGTTCGGCGTGCGAAGCATTTCGGCTTCGGTCTTCTGGATCAGGTCGCCGATATAAACGATGTTGTCGTTCTTCAGGCAGTTTGCCGAACGAACGGACAGCTCGAGCTCGTCGACCTTCTTGAGAAGCGCCGGGTTGAACGCGAGTTCGGTAACCGATTCTTCTTCTGCTTCCTTCTGCGGCTCGTCGAAGTTGACGAAGACGCCGAGCTGGTCCTGAAGAATGCGAGCGGCAAAGGCAACGGCGTCTTCGCCGGAAACCGAACCGTTGGTCTCGATCGTCATGATCAGCTTGTCATAGTCGAGAACCTGGCCTTCACGGGTGTTTTCCACCTTGTAGGACACTTTCTTGACCGGAGAATAGAGGCTGTCCACCGGAATGAGGCCGATCGGGGCATCTTCCGCGCGGTTGCGCTCAGCCGGTACGTAACCCTTGCCGTTGTTGACGGTGAATTCCATGCGGATTTCAGCGCCATCATCAAGCGTGCAGATCACGTGGTCGGGGTTCAGGATCTCGATATCGCCAACCGTCTGGATGTCACCAGCGGTTACGGCGCCCGGACCCTGCTTGCGCACGACCATGCGCTTGGAATCATCGCCGTCCATCTTGATGGCGATTTCCTTGATGTTGAGCACGATATCCGTCACATCTTCCCGAACGCCGGGGATGGAGGAGAATTCGTGCAGGACACCGTCGATCTGCACGGCCGTCACAGCGGCGCCACGCAGAGAAGACAACAGAACGCGACGCAGCGCGTTGCCGAGGGTAAGACCGAAACCACGCTCCAGCGGCTCGGCAACCAGCGTTGCCTTGGTGCGGCTGGACGAGGTGAACTCGACCTTGTTCGGCTTGATAAGTTCCTGCCAGTTCTTCTGAATCATCTTTAAACCTTCCGTTCGCCGCCACCATCCAATCGTGACGGACCGAGCATGAAAACACCGAGAGGAACCTAATTCAGCGGTTCATCGGTGGGTTCTTGAGCGCAAGTCCGTCGATCGAAATCGACGCGCACACGCCAGATACACGAAAATTCCGCCAGACCTGAGGTAAGGCGGAATTTCCGAACCACGGTCGCGTCAGACGCGGCGCTTCTTGCGCGGACGGCAACCGTTGTGCGGGATCGGCGTCACGTCGCGAATGGAAGTGATCATGAAACCGGCAGCCTGCAGGGCGCGAAGTGCCGATTCACGACCGGAACCCGGACCGCAAACTTCAACTTCAAGCGACTTCATGCCGTGTTCCTGAGCCTTCTTCGCGCAATCTTCAGCAGCGATCTGGGCAGCGAACGGAGTCGACTTGCGCGAACCCTTGAAGCCCTTGGCACCAGCGGACGACCAGGCAATAGCATTGCCCTGTGCGTCGGTGATGGTGATCATCGTGTTGTTGAAGGTCGAGTTGACGTGCGCAACGCCCGACGTGATGTTCTTACGTTCGCGACGGCGAATACGTGCGGCTTCCTTGGCCATTTTATACCTTTCATTGATCTCTTCACCGCCGTAACACCAGCGGCTACACCGGCGATCAACCCCATCGGGGCTTCACGCCAAACTCAGAAAGGCTGGCGCGGACTGCACCAGCCTCCCCCTTCCGGAGAACCGGAAAATTACTTCTTCTTACCAGCGATAGCCTTCGCCGGACCCTTGCGGGTGCGGGCGTTGGTGTGCGTGCGCTGACCGCGGACCGGAAGGCCACGACGGTGACGCAGGCCGCGGTAGCAACCGAGGTCCATCAGACGCTTGATGTTCATCGAGGTCTCGCGACGCAGGTCGCCTTCGACCTGGTAGTCGCGGTCGATGGCTTCGCGGATCTGAAGAACTTCAGCATCCGTCAGCTGATGAACGCGCTTTTCAGCCGGAAGACCGACCTTGTCCATGATTTCCTGCGCGAATTTCGGACCGATCCCGTGAATGTAGGTCAGCGCAATAACAACGCGCTTCGCGGTCGGGATGTTGACGCCAGCGATACGTGCCACGTCTCTTCTCCTTGGTTCCAGTTGCCATCCGGCAAGTGGTGATTCCATTCGAGCGGCCGACAAGACCGCCAGTTCAAATTGGTGTCCGTGACAAGTCAAAACGACCGAACCCGGATCTCCCTTCCCTAAGGGAAATCCGCGCCAGTCGCTTGGGATGTCGCGAGTTGGCGCGGTGTTTAACGGAATCAGCGCAAAAAAGCAACCGGCTCCGCCAAGATTCTTTTACGATCCAAAGGATCAGCCGCCATGCGCAAGCGAGATATGGGCAAGAGCGCAACAGCCTCGCCCATCCGCTCCGTCAATCAGGCGGAGGCTTTCTCGAGAACGCGCTCGATAGCCTCGGTGACGGCATCGACGTCAGCCATGCCATCCAGCGTCACGAGCTCGCCCTGTTCGCTGTAATAGGCGGACAGCGGCGCGGTCTTTTCGCGATATTCCGTCAGGCGCTTGCGGAACGCTTCCGGATTGTCGTCCGAGCGAACCGTACCGCCGGCGGCAATGGTTTCAGCGACGCGGTTTTCGATTCGGCGAATCAGCGCCTCTTCGTCCACCTTGAGTTCGATGACGGCATCGAGGACCAGATTCTTCTTGCGCATGTTGTCAGCAAGCGCCTTGGCCTGCGGAACGGTGCGCGGATAGCCGTCGAGAATAAAGCCCTTGGCACAGTCCGGTGCTTCGATGCGTTCGGAAACGATCTGATTGACGATATCGTCGGAAACAAGCCCGCCGGCGTCCATGACGGCCTTGGCGCGTTTGCCGATTTCGGTGCCCGCGCTGACCGCAGCGCGAAGCATGTCACCGGTGGAAAGCTGCGGGATCCCGTACTTGTCCGTCAGCCGCTTGGCCTGGGTTCCCTTGCCCGCACCCGGCGGACCCAAAAATATCAGTCTCATCGTCCCCTCTTTCCTCCACGCAACTTCGACTTCTTGATCAGCCCTTCATACTGCTGCGCGATCAGGTGGCCCTGAATTTGCGCAACCGTGTCCAGAGTTACACTGACAACGATCAAAAGCGAAGTACCACCAAGGGCTAATGGAATGCCCGTGCGTGCGATAAGTGTCTCAGGAAGGATACAGACGAAGACCAGATAAATCGCGCCGACCACGGTGATGCGGGTCAGGACGTAATCGATGTACTCCGCGGTGCGCTCGCCCGGACGGATGCCCGGAATGAAGCCACCATGCTTCTTGAGGTTATCTGCGGTGTCCTTCGGATTGAAGACGATCGCCGTATAGAAAAACGCGAAGAACGCGATCAGCAGGCCGTAAAGCGCCATGAACAGCGGCTGTCCGTGCTGCAGCGACGCGATGATCGAGGTTGCCCAGCCCGGCAGGTTGGTGTTTCCGGCAAAACCCGCAGCCGTTGCCGGCAGCAGCAGCAGCGACGATGCGAAGATCGCGGGAATGACGCCGGCCGTGTTGAGCTTCAGCGGCAGATGCGAGGTATCGCCCTGGAACATGCGATTGCCGACCTGTCGCTTCGGATATTGGATCAACAGGCGGCGCTGCGCGCGCTCCACGAAGACGATGAGCGCGATGACGCCGATGGCGACCACAACGACCGTCAGGATGAGCGGGGTGGAAAGCGCACCGGTACGGCCGAGTTCCAGCGTCCCGGCCAGCGCCTTGGGCAGGCCTGCGGCGATGCCCGCGAAGATGATCAGCGAAATACCGTTGCCGATACCGCGCGAGGTGATCTGCTCGCCGAGCCACATCAGGAACATCGTGCCGCCGAGCAGTGTGATGACGGTGGAAATGCGGAAGAACCAGCCCGGATCGACCACGAGACCGTTGCCGCTTTCGAGGCCGACCGCAATGCCATAGGCCTGCAGCGTGCCGAGCAGCACCGTGCCGTAGCGCGTATACTGGTTGATGATCTTGCGGCCGGCTTCGCCTTCCTTCTTCAACGCTTCGAGCGAAGGCACGACCGAGGTCATGAGCTGCACGATGATCGAAGCGGAGATGTAAGGCATGATGCCGAGCGCGAAAATCGCCATGCGCTCGACGGCGCCACCCGCAAACATGTTGAAAAGACCGAGAATACCGTTGGCCTGGCCACGGAAGGCCTGCGCATAGGCTTCGGGGTTCAGGCCCGGAAGCGGAATGTGGGTGCCGAGACGGTAGACGAGAAGTGCGGCAAGAGTAAACCAGAGACGCTTTTTCAGATCCTCCGCCTTAGCGAAGGTCGAAAAATTCAGGTTCGAAGCCAGTTGTTCCGCTGCTGAAGCCATAAATTTCTCCGAATGACCCTTGCCAGCCAGCGCAACCGGCCGATGCGGAAAGGTCTAAAAGATACTGGTCAAAACCGGGCTTCGGACAAACGCGGCTCTGAGCCGCCATCATGCCTCACCCTGTTTTTTATGTCCTATCCCCTCCCCTACGGAAGTTCAAGAACTGTGAGGCTCTCCCTGCAGCACTTTCTGCCGCAAGCGGGGCCGTGGAAGCACACCGCGAAGAGATTGCCCTGATGCTCCATAAATCGATTTAGATCGAAAGCACCATAGGCCAGGGAGCGCAGACGCCCGGAGCGACGAGCCCCGGGCGTCTGAAGTCTATATATTACTCGGCGGCTTCTGCTGCAACTGCGAGAAGCTTGATCGAACCGCCGGCCTTTTCGATCTTTTCGATTGCGGGCTTGGAAGCACCGGCAACTTCGAAAGCGACCTTGGCCTTCAGCTCGCCGTCGGCGAGAATGCGTACGCCGTCCTTGGCGCGGCGGATAACGCCGGCAGCCTTGAGAGCAGCGGCATCGATCGTAGCGGAAGCGTCAAGCTTCTTGGCGTCGATGGCGGTCTGAATGCGGCCGAGCGATACGACAACATATTCGGAAGCGAAGATGTTGTTGAAACCGCGCTTCGGCAGACGACGGTAGATGGGCATCTGACCGCCTTCGAAGCCGTTGATGGCGACGCCCGAACGAGCCTTCTGGCCCTTCACACCGCGACCACCGGTCTTGCCCTTGCCGGAACCGATACCGCGACCTACGCGGATACGGTCCTTGGAGGCGCCTTCGTTGTCTCTGATTTCATTGAGTTTCATGATAGGTTACTCCGTCTCACTTCTCGTCAACGACGCGAACGAGATGCTGGACCGCACGGATCATGCCGCGAACCGCCGGAGTGTCTTCCAGGGTGCGCTGACGATGCATCTTGTTGAGACCCAGACCGACCAGCGTCTGACGCTGGATTGCCGGGCGGCGAATAGGGCTGCCGATCTGTTCGACCGTAACAGTCTTCTTGGCTTCAGTAGTTTTCTTGGCCATGATCCAGCTCCTTATTCTTCAGAAGCGTTGCCGGAAGCGGCACGACGAGCCTGAAGGGTCGCATACTTCAGACCGCGCTGTGCAGCGATGTCCTTCGGATGAACCTGATGCTTCAGAGCGTCGAACGTGGCGCGAACCATGTTGTACGGGTTCGAAGAACCGGTCGACTTTGCAACAACGTCATGAACGCCGAGCGTTTCGAAAACGGCGCGCATCGGACCACCGGCGATGATACCGGTACCGGCCTTGGCCGAACGCAGCAGAACCTTGCCTGCGCCGTGACGGCCATTGACGTCGTGGTGCAGCGTGCGGCCATCGCGCAGCGGAACGAAGATCAGATCGCGCTTTGCGCTTTCGGTTGCCTTGCGGATCGCTTCCGGAACTTCACGAGCCTTGCCGTGACCGAAGCCAACGCGGCCCTTCTGGTCGCCAACGACGACGAGAGCGGCGAAGCCGAAGCGACGGCCACCCTTAACAACCTTTGCAACGCGGTTGATCGCGACCAGCTTGTCGACGAATTCGCTATCGCGCTCTTCGCGGTTCTGACGCTCTTCGCGGGAACCTCTTTTATCCTGTGCCATTGTCCTTGTCCTTTTTCTTTTACGGGTGGAACGGCAAACGAAAAGACCAGCGGCCCCGATGAAGAGATCCGCATGGTCCGGTGAAATTCCGCCCGGATCGTTGTCCGGGCGGAAAAAATCAGAAGTTCAGGCCGCCTTCACGGGCAGCGTCTGCCAGGGCCTTGATGCGGCCGTGGTAGATGAACGCGCCACGGTCGAATACGACATCCTTGACGCCAGCCTTGACGCCACGCTCGGCAACCAGCTTGCCTACGACAGTTGCTGCTGCAACGTCGGCGCCGGTCTTGAGCGAGCCGCGCAGATCGGCTTCGAGCGTGGAAGCAGACGCAAGCGTCTTGCCAGCAACGTCATCGATGATCTGGGCGTAGATGTTCTTCGACGAGCGATGAACCGACAGGCGCGGGCGGCCGTTGGCAACCGCCTTGATCTGGCGGCGCACACGACTCGCGCGACGTGCAAGTGCTTCTTTCCTGCTAGCCATTTCGCGTGATCCTTACTTCTTCTTGCCTTCTTTGCGGACAATACGCTCTTCAGCGTACTTCACGCCCTTGCCCTTGTAGGGCTCGGGACCGCGGTATTCGCGGATTTCCGCGGCTACCTGGCCAACCTGCTGCTTGTTGATGCCGGAAACGATGATTTCCGTCGGCTTCGGAACGGCAATGGTGATGCCGACCGGCGGCTCGTAAACAACGTCGTGGGAAAAGCCGAGAGCCAGCTGCAGGTTCTTGCCCTGCATGGCGGCACGGTAACCGACGCCGTTGATTTCGAGCTTGCGCTCATAGCCGTCCTTAACACCCTTGAAGATGTTCTCGATCATCGTGCGGGACATGCCCCACTTCGAACGAGCTTCCTTGGTGCCGTTAGCCGGCGTTACGGAAACGCCGTTATCTTCGAGCTTCAGCTGAATGTCGTCGTTAGCGACGAAAAACAGTTCACCCTTCGGGCCCTTAGCAGTAACCTTCTGGCCGTCGACATTGGCCGTCACACCTGCTGGAACCGGAACGGGCTTTTTACCGATACGAGACATTATTCAATCCTGTCTGTTCGTTATGGAGATCCTTGCTCGGGTCTTAGAAGACCGAGCAAAGAACCTCGCCACCAACGTTCTGTTCGCGAGCCTGGTGATCGGCCATCACGCCCTTCGGGGTCGAAAGGATGGTGATGCCGAGGCCGTTCGCGACCTGCGGAATGGACTTTACCGAGACATAAACCCGGCGGCCCGGCTTCGAAACGCGGCCGATCTCACGGATCACGGACGCGCCTTCGTAGTACTTCAGCTCGATCGTGAATTCGGACTTGCCGTTTTCGAAATCGACCTTGGAATAACCGCGAATGTAGCCTTCAGCCTGCAGCACGTCGAGAACGCGTGCGCGGAGGCTGGAAGCCGGCGTGCTTACCGAAGACTTGCGGCGAGCAGCACCATTGCGGATGCGGGTGAGCATATCACCCAAAGGATCAGTCATGGTCATGTGCCCGTCTCCTTACCAGCTCGACTTGACAATGCCCGGCACCTTGCCGGAATTGCCCAGCTCACGAAGCGCGATACGCGACATCTTGAGCTTGCGATAGAACGCGCGCGGACGGCCCGTTACTTCGCAGCGGTTGCGGATACGCGTCTTCGAGCCGTCACGCGGCAGCGAAGCGAGCTTCAGAGTGGCCTTGAACCGGTCTTCGATCGGAAGGGACTGGTTCATAACGATCGCCTTGAGAGCAGCGCGCTTGGCGGCCTGCTGGGCGACCGACTTGCGGCGGCGCTTGTTCTTTTCAACTGCGCTTGTTTTCGCCATATCGGAGTTCCTTTTCTACGCTCGTCGTTACGGTTAGTGACGGAACGGGAAGTTGAACTCTGTAAGCAGAGCCCGAGCTTCGTCGTCCGACGTCGCCGTCGTGCAAACGATGATGTCCATGCCCCACATCTGATCAACCTTATCGTAGTTGATCTCAGGGAACACAATGTGTTCCTTGATGCCCATGGCGAAGTTGCCACGGCCGTCAAAGCTCTTCGGGTTCAGGCCCCGGAAGTCGCGAACGCGCGGCAGCGCGATGTTGACCAGACGATCAAGGAATTCGTACATGCGGGCGCCACGAAGGGTAACCTTCGCACCGATCGGCATGCCTTCGCGAACCTTGAAACCAGCGATCGAGTTGCGAGCGCGGGTAACGACCGGCTTCTGGCCGGCAATCGCAGCCAGGTCACCGGCAGCAATCGTGGGCTTCTTGGAGTCGGCAGTTGCTTCGCCAACACCCATGTTGATCACGATCTTTTCAAGCTTCGGGATCATCATGACGTTTGCGTAGGAGAACTTCTCCTGCATGGCGCCACGGATACGGGAAACGTATTCCGTCTTGAGACGCGGCTCGTACTTATCAGCCATCGATCACTTCTCCCGAACGCTTGGCCACGCGGACCTTCTTGCCATCCACAACAGAGAAGCCAACGCGGGTCGGCTTGCCATCCTTGTCGACGATGGCGATGTTGGAGATGTGCAAGGATGCTTCCTTGTTGATGATGCCGGCTTCCTGGGCCTGGGTCTGGCGCTGGTGACGCTTCACCATGTTAACGCCACGCACAACGGCCCGATCTTCCTTCGGCAAAACCTGGATTACTTCGCCGGTACGGCCCTTGTCCTTACCGGTCAATACGACAACCTTGTCGCCTTTACGAATCTTCTGCATCGCTTGTCGCTCCTTACAGTACTTCCGGAGCCAGCGAGATGATCTTCATGTGGTTCTTGGCGCGAAGTTCGCGCGGAACCGGTCCGAAGATACGGGTGCCGATGGGCTCTTTCTTGTTGTCGATAAGAACGGCTGCGTTGTTATCGAAACGGATGACGCTGCCGTCAGCGCGGCGGATGTCCTTGGCGGTGCGCACGACAACCGCCTTCATCACGTCGCCCTTCTTGACGCGGCCGCGCGGAATAGCTTCCTTGATGGAAACGACAATAATGTCGCCAACAGAAGCATATTTGCGCTTCGAGCCGCCCAGCACCTTGATGCACATGACACGACGTGCGCCGGAATTATCCGCAACGTCGAGGTTTGTTTGCATCTGAATCATGTCAGGTCGCCTTCTTGTTGTTACCGGAACGGTTGGGCAAACTCTCCCGAGCGAGCCCCCTGCCCCAGCTTATGAATATCTCTTTTTTTGCGCGGAAATGTCGTGACAGGGTGGTTTCCCGAAGGACCTTCCGTGCGCATCAAAGCAAAAGACGCTCGGGTCACGAGCGTCCTTGCGCTGCTTCATACAGGAATTCGCGCCAAGTGCAAGACACAAGGCGCGATTCTGATGAAATTAAGCCTGGGCGGAAACGACCGTCCAGCGCTTGTCCTTGGAGATCGGTGCGCATTCCTCGATGGAAACGACATCGCCGACCTTATACTGATTGTTTTCGTCGTGTGCCTTGTACTTCTTCGAACGACGAACGGTCTTCTGAAGCAGCGGGTGAGCGAATCGACGCTCAACGCGAACTACGACAGTCTTCTCGTTCTTGTCGGACACAACGACGCCCTGCAGAATGCGTTTCGGCATATTATTCTTCCTTAGGCCTTGGCTTCTGCCGCCTTCTGGCGGGCAATGGTTTTAACGCGGGCGATATCCTTGCGGACTTCGTTGATGCGCGAGGACTTCTCCAGCTGACCAGTTGCCTTCTGGAAGCGCAGGTTGAACTGCTCCTTCTTCAGATCGGCGAGCTTGTCCTTGAGCTGGTCGGCGCTGAGGCCGCGAACTTCATCGGCTTTCATGTGCCTTGCTCCTTACTCTGCGATGCGCTGTACGAAGCGCGTCTTGACCGAGAGCTTGGCAGCGCCGAGACGAAGCGCCTCACGGGCGATCTCCTCGGACACACCGTCGATCTCGAACATCATACGACCGGGCTTGACCTTGCATGCCCAGTAATCGACCGAACCCTTGCCCTTACCCATACGAACTTCGGTCGGCTTGGCCGTGACCGGAACGTCGGGGAATACGCGGATCCACACGCGACCTGCGCGCTTCATGTAACGCGTGATCGCGCGGCGGGCCGCTTCGATCTCGCGTGCATTCACGCGGTTCGGTTCCTGCGACTTCAAGCCGAATTCACCGAATGCCAGGTCAAAGCCGCCCTTGGCGACGCCCTTGATGCGTCCCTTGAACTGCTTACGGTACTTAGTACGCTTTGGCTGCAACATTTTCTTACTTCTCCGAGCTTATCTTTCGCCAGCGTCAATCAAGCGTTTTCGCGACGACGATCGCCACGATCGCCACGCTCACGGCTTGCAGGGCCCTGTGCGTCGCCTTCGAGACCGCGACGCTCAGAAGCCATCGGATCGTGCTCAAGGATTTCGCCCTTGAAGATCCAGACCTTGATGCCGCAAATGCCGAATGCGGTTTCAGCTTCAGCCGTGCCGTAGTCGATGTCCGCACGCAGCGTGTGCAGCGGAACGCGACCTTCGCGGTACCATTCGGTACGAGCGATTTCAGCACCGCCAAGACGGCCGCCGCAGGTGATCTTGATGCCTTCGGCGCCAAGACGCATTGCGGACTGAACAGCACGCTTCATCGCACGGCGGAAAGCCACGCGGCGCTCGAGCTGCTGAGCGATCGACTGGGCAACCAGCGTCGCGTCGATTTCCGGCTTGCGCACTTCAACGATGTTGAGGTGCGTTTCGGAGTTGGTCATCTCGGAAAGCTTCTTGCGAAGCTTCTCGATGTCCGCACCCTTCTTGCCGATGATCAGACCCGGACGAGCCGAGTGGATCGTGACGCGGCACTTCTTGTGCGGACGCTCGATGACGACCTTGGCGATACCGGCCTGCTTAAGTTCCTTGATCAGGTAAGCCCGGATCTTCAGGTCTTCATGCAGCAGCTTGCCGTATTCTGCGGTGTCAGCGTACCAGCGGCTATCCCAGGTACGGTTGATGCCGAGGCGGAAGCCGATCGGATTGATTTTCTGACCCATTATGCGGCCTCCCCTTTTTCCTCAACTTCACGAACAACGATCGTGAGGTGAGCGAACGGCTTTTCGATGCGGGAAGCACGACCACGGCCACGAGCGTGGAAACGCTTCATGGTGATGGACTTGCCAACATAGGCCTCGGCGACGACGAGAGCGTCGACGTCGAGGTCGTGGTTGTTTTCCGCATTGGCAATTGCAGATTCGAGCGTCTTCTTGACGGTGCCTGCAATGCGCTTGCGGGAGAATTCGAGCTCGGCGAGAGCGCGATCAACCTTCTTGCCACGGATAAGAGCGGCAACCAGGTTCAGTTTCTGGGGGCTGACGCGGAGCGTACGGGCAACGGCCTGAGCCTCGTTGTCCTTCAGCCGGCGTTCGGTCTTAGCCTTCGCCATGATTACTTCCTCTTTGCCTTCTTGTCCGCGCCGTGACCGTAATAGGTACGGGTCGGAGAGAATTCACCGAACTTGTGTCCGACCATGTCTTCGTTGACGGAGACGGGCACATGCTTGCTGCCGTTGTAGACGCCGAAGGTCAGACCAACGAACTGCGGCAGGATCGTGGAGCGACGGCTCCAGATCTTGATTACTTCGTTACGTCCGCTCTCGCGCACCTTCTCAGCCTTGGTGAGAAGATAGCCGTCAACAAACGGACCTTTCCATACTGAACGAGCCATTAGTGACTACCTCTCTTACTTCTTACGCTGATGGCGCGAGCGCATGATGAACTTGTCGGTCGACTTGTTCGAACGGGTGCGCTTGCCCTTCGTGGGCTTGCCCCACGGAGTAACCGGGTGGCGACCACCCGACGTGCGACCTTCACCACCACCGTGCGGGTGGTCGACCGGGTTCATGACGACGCCGCGAACGTGCGGACGCTTGCCGCGCCAACGGGAACGACCGGCCTTGCCGTCGTTGATGTTGGCGTGGTCCGAGTTCGAAACAGCACCGATCGATGCGAGGCAGGAGCCGTGCACTAGACGCTGTTCGCCCGAGTTGAGACGCAGGATGGCCATGCCGGCATCGCGGCCGACGAGCTGGACATACGTACCGGCGGAGCGAGCGATCTGACCGCCCTTGCCCGGCTTCATCTCGACGTTATGGATGATCGAACCGACCGGAATGTACTGAAGCGGCATGGTGTTGCCGGGCTTCACGTCCACTGCCTTGTCGGAGGCGATCACCTTGTCACCGGCAGCGAGACGCTGTGGCGCGAGAATGTAAGCCTGTTCGCCGTCGGTATACGTAACCAGCGCGATGAACGCGGTGCGGTTGGGGTCGTATTCCAGACGCTCAACGGTGCCTTCTACGTCGAACTTGCGACGCTTGAAGTCAACCAGACGGTAGGTCCGCTTGTGACCGCCACCCTGGAAACGGACGGTGATCCGGCCCTGGTTGTTACGGCCACCCTTGGAGCTGAGGCCCTGGGTGAGAGCCTTTACCGGCTTGCCCTTGTAGAGCGAAGCGCGGTCCACGATAACCAGCTGGCGCTGGCTCGGCGTGGTCGGATTGAAACTTTTCAATGCCATTTTCTTGTTCCCTTTTGGGTCTTTGCCCGCTTGGGCCTAACCTTTAGAGTCCGGTGGACACGTCGATGGATTGACCTTCGGCGAGCGTGACGACGGCTTTCTTGACGTCCTTCAGCTTACCGGCGAATCCACGGAAACGACGGGTCTTACCCTTGCGGATAAGCGTGTTCACAGCCGTGACTTTGACGCCGAAGAGAGCTTCCACGGCAGCCTTGATTTCAGGCTTGGAAGCATTCTTGGCGACGTTGAATACGACCTGGTTCTGTTCGGATACCAGCGTCGACTTTTCCGTGATCGAAGGAGATACGATCACATCGTAGTGGCGAAGATCCGTCATTTGAACCGCTCCTCCAGAGCCTCTACAGCAGCCTTGGAAAGCACCAGCTTGCCACGGCGCAGGATGTCGTAAACATTGATGCCCTGAACCGGCAGAACGTCCACGTTCGGGATGTTCTGAGCAGCGAGCTTGAAGTTGCCATCAAGTTCGGCGCCGCCGATAACGAGAGCGTTGGTCAGGCCAAGCGAAGCGAAGCTGCCCAGCAGAGCCTTGGTCTTTGCTTCGGACGCGACGAGCTGATCGACGATGATCAGTTCTTCAGCCTTCAGCTTTGCAGACAGGGCGTGACGCAGAGCGAGCGCACGAACCTTCTTCGGAAGATCGTGTGCATGGCTGCGAACGACCGGGCCGTGGGCCTTGCCGCCGCCGCGGAACTGCGGTGCGCGAGCCGAATGGTGACGAGCGCGGCCCGTACCCTTCTGCTTGTACATCTTCGCGCCGGTGCGGGAAACTTCCGACCGGTTCTTGGACTTGTGGGTTCCCTGCTGCTTCTTTGCAAGCTGCCAGCGAACCATGCGGGCCAGGATGTCCTGGCGGGGGTCGAGGCCGAAGATCTCATCCGACAGAGAAACCTTGCCGGCGTCTTTTCCCTCGAGGGTCTTGACGTTCAATTCCATGATAAGGCTCCCTTACTTCGCAGCCGACTTGACGGCGTCGCGGACGATGATCCAGGAACCCTTCGAGCCGGGAACTGCACCCTTCACGAGGATGAGGCCACGGTCTTCATCGGTCGAAACGACTTCGAGGTTCTGGGTCGTAACGCGCGTCTGGCCCATATGACCAGCCATGCGCTTGCCCTTCCAGACGCGGCCCGGATCCTGGTTGTTACCGGTCGAACCATGTGCACGGTGCGATACGGAGTTACCGTGCGAAGCGCGGCCACCACCGAAGTTGTGTCGCTTCATAGCACCGGCAAAACCTTTACCGATCGTGGTTCCAGTGACGTCGACCAGCTGGCCGGACTGAAAATGATTTGCGGTCAGTGTTGCACCGATGTCGATCAGGTTCTCGGGGGAAACCCGGAACTCGACGAGCTTGGCTTTCGGTTCGACATTGGCAGCGGCAAAATGACCGCGAAGCGCCTTCGTCGTGTTCTTGACCTTGGACTGGCCGGCACCGAGCTGAACTGCGGTGTAGCCATTCTTGTCTTCCGTGCGCTGGGCAACGACTTGTACGTTATCCAGTCGCAATACTGTTACGGGGATATGTTCACCTGCGTCGTTATAGACGCGTGTCATACCCACTTTCTGTGCAATCACACCTGAACGCATTGGTTCATCCTCTTGCGAGCCTTGAAGGGAAAACCCTCTCTGGCCTTTGTTAAGGAGTGCCCTTCGACATCTCACGATGTTTCCGGTCTCCGGTTTGGAAGTCGTTGGATTACTCCACGTACCTTCCTTGTTATTGGCCCTCACCCAAAAGTGAGGTCCGGCCTTGTTACTTCAGCCCTCACCTTTAATGGATCAGGCCGGGTCTCAGAGCTTGATTTCCACGTCAACGCCAGCAGCGAGGTCGAGCTTCATCAGAGCATCGACAGTCTGCGGGGTGGGGTCAACGATATCGAGAAGACGCTTGTGCGTCCGCATTTCGAACTGTTCACGGCTCTTCTTGTCAACGTGAGGAGAGCGGTTGACGGTAAACTTTTCGATGCGAGTGGGGAGCGGAACCGGGCCGCGAACGCTGGCGCCGGTGCGCTTTGCGGTCGACACGATTTCACGGGTAGAGGCATCGAGGATCCGGTGATCGAACGCCTTGAGGCGGATACGGATATTCTGGCCGTTCATTCGTCTTGTCCTTGTTCTTTGTTATTCGTTTCCGCACGCGGAAACACATGAACTTCTATTGATCGTGGCGCCGCAGATTTTCAAAAATCGAGAGAAATGCGCTGTCGCATCCCAATCATTTCAGTTGTCTGTATTGCTAAAACACCGCGTTTCGCAATCGCTTGCGAATCCAGCGGTGAGTGTGAGTGCGCGTTTACGCGCTTTCACCGAATTTTTCAAGCACTAAAAATGCAACGCCGCCAGGCTTTTTACCAAAAGTCCGGCGGCGGTGTTGTTCACACCGCCGCCAGTCAGAATTTCAAAGGTCGAAATTACTCGACGATCGAGGCAACGATGCCTGCGCCGACGGTACGGCCGCCTTCGCGGATAGCGAAGCGCAGCTTTTCTTCCATCGCGATCGGAACGATCAGCTCGACGTCAACGGTGACGTTGTCGCCAGGCATAACCATTTCCGTGCCTTCCGGAAGCGTAACGATGCCCGTTACGTCCGTCGTGCGGAAGTAGAACTGCGGACGGTAGTTCGTAAAGAACGGCGTATGACGGCCGCCTTCTTCCTTCGTCAGGATGTAGGCTTCAGCCTTGAACTTCTTGTGCGGCTTGACCGAACCCGGCTTGCACAGGATCTGACCACGCTCGACGCCGTCACGGTTAACACCGCGAACGAGAGCACCGATGTTGTCGCCGGCCTGGCCCTGGTCGAGCAGCTTGCGGAACATTTCAACGCCGGTAACAGTCGTCTTCGAGGTCGGACGGATGCCGACGATTTCGACTTCTTCGCCAACCTTGACGATACCGCGCTCAACGCGACCCGTCACAACCGTACCACGGCCCGAGATCGAGAACACGTCTTCGATCGGCATCAGGAACGGCTGGTCGATCGGACGCTCAGGCGTCGGGATGTAGGCGTCAACCGCAGCCATCAGCTCGCGGATCGCGTCTTCACCGATCTTCTTGTCGGAATCTTCAAGAGCGGCAAGAGCCGAACCCTTGATGATCGGGATATCGTCGCCCGGGAAGTCGTAGGACGACAGAAGTTCGCGAACTTCAAGCTCGACGAGCTCGAGAAGCTCGGCGTCGTCAACCTGGTCGACCTTGTTGAGGAACACGACGATCGCCGGAACGCCAACCTGACGGGCAAGCAGGATGTGCTCGCGGGTCTGCGGCATCGGGCCGTCGGCAGCCGAGCAAACCAGGATCGCGCCGTCCATCTGGGCAGCACCGGTGATCATGTTCTTCACGTAGTCGGCGTGGCCGGGGCAGTCGACGTGCGCGTAGTGACGGGCAGGCGTTTCGTATTCGACGTGTGCCGTCGAAATCGTGATACCACGGGCCTTTTCTTCAGGCGCGGCGTCGATCTGGTCATACGCCTTGAATTCGCCGAAGAACTTCGTGATCGCTGCCGTCAGCGACGTCTTGCCATGGTCAACGTGACCGATCGTGCCAATGTTGACGTGCGGCTTATTGCGCTCAAACTTGCTCTTTGCCATTAGTGGCTCTCCATTCTTGTCCCTTGACGGGAATAATCTTCAAAATTCGGTGGGGCGTACCCCGATCACTTCTGACCGGAGTACTTAGCCTGGATTTCCTGCGCCACGTTCGACGGAACCGGCGAATAGTGGTCGAACGTCATCGAGTACTGTGCACGGCCTTGGCTCATGGAGCGCAGGTTGTCGACGTACTTGAACATGTTCGCGAGCGGAACATGCGCGTTGATGACGACGGCGATACCACGGCTTTCCTGGCCCTGGATCTGACCACGACGGGAGTTCAGGTCGCCGATAACGTCACCGACATAGTCTTCCGGCGTTACGACTTCGACCTTCATCATCGGCTCGAGAAGCTGTGCGCCAGCCTTCTTCGCTGCTTCACGGAAGCAGGCACGCGATGCGATTTCGAAGGCGAGAACCGACGAGTCAACATCGTGGAATGCACCGTCGACCAGCGTCGCCTTGACGCCGAGCATCGGGAAGCCAGCGAGCGGACCGGAAGACAGAACGCTTTCGATACCCTTCTGAACGCCCGGGATGTATTCCTTCGGAACAGCACCGCCGACGATCTTGGACTCGAACTTGAAGTCTTCGCCTTCGGGGTTCGGTTCGAAGATGATCTTGACGCGCGCGAACTGACCGGTACCACCGGACTGCTTCTTGTGCGTGTAGTCTTCTTCGTGCTGACGCGTGATGGTTTCGCGGTAGGCAACCTGCGGAGCGCCGACGGTTGCTTCAACCTTGAACTCGCGACGCATACGGTCAACGAGAATGTCGAGGTGAAGTTCGCCCATGCCCGCGATGATCGTCTGACCGGACTCTTCGTCGGTCTTGACGCGGAACGAAGGATCTTCAGCAGCCAGACGGTTGAGCGCGAGGCCCATCTTTTCCTGGTCGCCCTTGGTCTTCGGCTCGATCGCGATCTGGATGACCGGCTCGGGGAATTCCATGCGCTCGAGGATAACCGGCTTCAGCGGATCGCAGAGCGTATCGCCAGTCGTGGTTTCCTTGAGGCCAGCCAGAGCAACGATGTCGCCGGCAAAGGCTTCTTCGATGTCTTCACGGCTGTTGGAGTGCATCTGCAGCATACGGCCGACGCGCTCGCGCTTGTCCTTGACCGTGTTGATGACGGACGTACCCTTTTCGAGCTTGCCCGAGTAGATGCGTGCGAAGGTCAGCGAACCGACGAAGGGGTCGTTCATGATCTTGAACGCGAGCATGGAAAGCGGCTCGCTGTCGTCGGCATGACGCTCGATTTCGGCTTCGGTCTTGAAGTCGATACCCTTGATCGCTGGAATGTCCAGCGGAGAAGGCAGGTAGTCGACAACTGCGTCGAGAAGCGGCTGAACGCCCTTGTTCTTGAACGCGGTACCGCAGAACATCGGGTGGAACTTCACGTCGATGGTGCCGCGGCGAACGAGCGCACGGATCTTGTCGTTGTCGGGCATGATGCCGTTCAGGTAGTCTTCCATCGCTTCTTCGTCGATCTCGACAACGGTCTCGATCAGCTTTTCGCGATATTCGTCAGCCTTGGCCTTCATGTCTTCCGGGATTTCGACGACGTCCCACTGAGCGCCGAGCGATTCGTCGCGCCAGATGAGTGCGTTCATCTCGATCAGGTCGATAACGCCCTTGAACTCGGTCTCAGCGCCGATCGGCAGCTGCATGACAACGGCGATGGCGCCGAGACGGGTCTTGATCATTTCTACCGAGCGGTAGAAGTCAGCACCGGTCTTGTCCATCTTGTTGCAGAAGATCATGCGCGGAACATGATACTTCTCGGCCTGACGCCAGACGGTTTCCGTCTGCGGCTCAACACCGGCGTTGGCATCGAGCAGCGCGATGGCGCCGTCGAGAACGCGCAGCGAACGCTCGACTTCAATGGTGAAGTCGACGTGGCCGGGGGTGTCGATGATGTTGAAGCGGCGCATCTTGCCGTCGCGACCCTTCCAGAAGGTCGTGGTGGCAGCGGAGGTGATGGTGATACCACGCTCCTGCTCCTGCTCCATCCAGTCCATCGTGGCAGCGCCATCGTGAACTTCGCCGATCTTGTGCGACTTACCGGTGTAATAAAGGATACGCTCGGTGGTCGTCGTCTTGCCGGCGTCGATATGCGCCATGATACCGAAATTGCGGTAGTCTTCGATTTTATATTCGCGAGCCATAATGGACTGCCTTTCGATATGCGACCGGTTAAGATTACCAGCGGTAATGCGAGAATGCGCGGTTGGCGTCGGCCATCTTGTGCGTGTCTTCGCGCTTCTTGACAGCGGAACCGCGGTTGTTCGCAGCGTCCATGAGTTCGCCGGAAAGGCGATCGACCATGGTCGTTTCGTTGCGCTTGCGGGCAGCCGTGATCAGCCAGCGGATAGCGAGGGCCTGACGGCGCTCGGGACGAACGTCGACGGGAACCTGATACGTGGCACCACCAACGCGGCGCGAACGCACTTCAACGTGCGGAGCAACGTTGTCGAGGGCGGAGTGGAACACGCCGAGCGGCTCCTGCTTCGTCTTGCCCTGAACGACGTCGAACGCGCCGTAAACGATGCTTTCTGCGACCGACTTCTTGCCGTGAAGCATGATGGCGTTCATGAACTTGGTGACGACCAGATCGCCGAACTTCGGGTCCGGGTTGATCTCACGCTTTTCTGCACTATGGCGACGGGACATATTCTTTGTCTCTCAATGTTATTGACGCTAAACCACGCGGAGAACCTCGCGCAGCGCCGGAATTTGTTGAAACCCGAATTACTTCGGACGCTTCGCACCGTACTTGGAGCGGCGCTGCTTGCGGTTCTTGACGCCCTGGGTATCGAGAACACCGCGGATGATGTGGTAACGCACGCCCGGCAAGTCCTTTACGCGGCCGCCGCGGATCATGACCACGGAGTGTTCCTGAAGGTTGTGACCTTCGCCCGGAATGTAGCCGATGACTTCGAAGCCGTTGGTGAGGCGGATCTTGGCAACCTTACGCAGAGCCGAGTTCGGCTTCTTCGGGGTCGTCGTGTAAACGCGGGTGCAAACACCACGCTTCTGCGGGTTTTCCTGAAGAGCAGGAACCTTGTTGCGCTTTACCTGTGCCTGGCGAGGCTTGCGGATCAGCTGGTTTACGGTAGGCATATAACCATCCCTTGCAAAAACTACTTTAGCCACCCTCACGGGTGGCGGCTATGCCGTTGCCGGCGACGATGCACGCATATATCCTCATGCGCAAAACGTGGCCCGATCCGTTTTCACGGATGGACCACCAAGAGCAGAGGACACCGGATGAGGCGTCTTGCGTGCAACATTCGTGTCTTCTACGTGCAATGGAGACCCGTTTGAGATGATGTTCGGGAAAAAGGTTACCGAACGGCCAGCACCCACAGAGGCTCCGATGGCGGGCGTACTACTGTTTTAGCCAGCTTTCGTCAAGGGTGAATCCACATTTTGCGCCGCCACCCATGGCCGCAAAGCCCACGTCCGGGCCATTTCCAACCCGCTTTAACATAAGTCGGCACGGAAGGCAGCGATTTTGACCTCCGCGCTTTGGCTTTTCATAAAATCCGTCTATTGATTCCCCATGGCGGGCCGGAGCGGCTTCGCCATGGGCGGGACCGATTCCCTCGGCCCGCATCACAGCAACGACAGATCAAGGAACCGCGTCATGAGCACCCTCCCCGACAACGACAACGGACGCGACGAGCCGATGGTCTTCATCGTCATCGGCAAGGCCTATGAGACCGACAATTCCGAGGGCATCGACATCCACGTCATCCTGCGGGCACCGGACGACGATACCGCCGTGCGCGAAACGCTGAATGCCCTTTCCGAGGAAGGTTTCATCGAAGCCGATCTCGACCAGATCGGCATGCTGACCGAGATCCCCGATGAAGAGCCGCACGCCTCCGCCTATCAGGGCGCGCTCGAAGGCGAAGTCGCCATCATCCGCTTCGCCTGAGGCGCAGGTCCGTGGCGGTAAGACGTGTCGTCGCCAACATCGCAACGCCCGACCCCGCTCGGGTTCAGGCGTTCTATGGCGATATTCTCGGCATGAACGTCGCCATGGACCACGGCTGGATACTGACCTATGCCAGTCCGCTCGAAGCCAGGGCGCAGGTCAGCTTCGCAAGCGAAGGCGGCTCCGGCGCGGCAGTGCCGGACCTTTCCATCGAGGTCGATAATTTCGAAGAGGTCCACGAAAGAATCCTGAAAGCGGGCTTGCCGATCGACTATGGCCCGGTTACCGAGGCCTGGGGCGTGCGCCGGCTGTTTCTGCGCGATCCCTTTGGCAAATTGGTCAATATATTAAGTCACTCATAGATTATATACTTTGAATACAATAGTATTATTTGATTATACGTTGAACAATACCGGAATATGATGTTTAAATACGCCCGACACAAGATTCCAGTGACGGGTTGAATACTATATTGTCGGCAGACATTATCGATGACATTTATGAGGCAGCGCTTTTCCCCGATCGTTGGGCACAGGTCATAGCCGCCATCGGCCACCGGCTGGATTTCTGGGGTGGCGCCCTTACCTGGGGCAAGGGTGAAGAAGAAGCCTGGCTTTACACGCCCAATTTCCAGGAGCTGATGCAGGCCTTCATGGATGGCGGCTGGAACCGCCGAAACGACCGCCTGACCCGCGCAATCCGTGAGGGGCAATTTTCCTTCGTGCAGGATTTCGATGTTTTTACCCATGATGAATGGGCGGGACTGCCGATCGTGCGCGATTTCCTCATGCCGCGCGGCCTGGGATATGGCGCGGCCACCCAGGTTGCCCCGCCCGACCATCCGGCAATGACAGTGCTTTTCGAACGCAAGCTCGATAGCGGCGTCATCGGGCCGGAAACCATGGCGGCGCTGGGCCGGCTGAGGCCGCATATTGCCCGCAGCCTCACGCTGGCAACCCGCTTGCAGCGGCAGAAAGCCGATGCCATGACGCTTGGACTGAACGCCATCGGGGCGCCGGCGGCGGTGCTTCAGGCGAGCGGCCGTGTGCTTTCGGCAAACGACATGTTTCTCTCCCTCAGGAAATGTATTTCCACCCGCGCCCACGACAGGCTCGTGATCTCCGACGAAAGAGTGAACCGGCTGCTCTATAAGGCGCTTGCCGGGCATAATATCGGCTCGTTCCCGCTGCCGACCGGCGAAGATCGCTCCTGCATCCTGCACGTCATACCGTTGCGCAGGAACGCACTGGATCTGTCCCCGAAAGGCTGCGCCATCGTGCTGATATCGCAACCCATGGGCACCGTCGCCGACGCGACCTCACTGCTGAAGGGGCTTTACGACCTCACCAGAGGCGAGGCCCGTGTGGCGCTGGAAATCATGAAGGGGCTTTCGCTTCCCGCCGTGGCGAAGCAGTTGCAGATTTCCCACGAAACGGTGCGCAGCAACGCCAAGTCGATCTATGCGAAGACCGGCAGCACCGGCCAGACCGATCTCGTTCGCCGGCTCTCCGTCCTGACCCGTTATAACATCCGCGAACAGGGCTGACCCCGCCGCACGTGGCTGGAGACACCGGCCGACCGCAAAAGCGACAGCCCCTATTCCGCACAAACAAAAACGCCCGGATTGCTCCGGGCGTTTTGTTCTGAACTTTGGCGGGGCTTCGCAAAGCCCCTGCCCTTCCCGCCTTATTCGGCGGCCGGAGCCTGGTCCGTCATGTCCTGCAGCATCTGGTTCGCAGAACCTGCACCGGTGCCCTTGCGGCGTTCCTCGAGAATGAGGTCGTCGCGCGACGTGGCGATGCGGCGGATCTGCGTCATGGTGCCGCCAGTACCGGCCGGGATGAGACGGCCGACGATGACGTTTTCCTTGAGGCCCTGCAGCGTGTCCGTCTTGCCGGCGATCGCAGCTTCCGTGAGAACCTTGGTGGTTTCCTGGAAGGATGCGGCCGAGATGAAGGACGGCGTCTGCAGCGAAGCCTTGGTGATGCCGAGCAAGACAGGATCGCCGTAAGCCGGCTTCTTGCCCTCTTCGATCAGACGGTCATTCATGTCGTCCAGCTCGATACGGTCGACATTGTCGCCGACGATATACTGGCTGTCACCAGCATCGGTGATCTCGACCTTCTGCAGCATCTGGCGAACGATCACTTCGATGTGCTTGTCGTTGATCACAACGCCCTGCAGACGGTAGACTTCCTGGATTTCGTTCACGAGGTAGGAAGCCAGAGCCTCCACGCCCTTGATCGCCAGAATGTCGTGCGGTGCCGGGTTACCGTCGAGGATGTATTCACCCTTTTCGATATAGTCGCCTTCCTGAAGATGGAAGGGCTTGCCCTTCGGGATCAGGTATTCGACCGGCTCGACGCCGTCTTCCGCAGGCTCGATCATCACGCGACGCTTGTTCTTGTAGTCGCGGCCGAGACGGATCGTACCATCGATCTCAGCGATGATGGCGTGGTCCTTCGGACGACGGGCTTCGAACAGTTCGGCAACGCGCGGCAGACCGCCGGTGATGTCCTTCGTCTTGGCGCTTTCCAGCGGCGAACGTGCAAGCACGTCACCCTGGGAGACCTTCGCACCCGGCTCGACCGACAGGATGGCGTCGACCGACAGCTGGAAGCGGGCTTCGCCACCACGGGCAAGCTTCGCAACCGCACCGGAAGCGTCCTTGATGACGATAGCAGGCTTGAGGTCCGAACCGCGCGGCGTCGAACGCCAGTCAATGACCTGACGCTTGGTGATGCCGGTGGATTCGTCGGTCGCTTCCAGAACGGAGAGACCATCGACGAGGTCTTCGAAGTGAACGGTACCTTCCACTTCCGTCATCATCGGACGGGTGTAGGGGTCCCACTCTGCAAGACGCTGACCGCGCTTAACCTTGTCGCCATCGTCCACGAAGATCTTCGAACCGTAGGCCACACGCTGCGTGGAACGTTCCGCGCCACGCTCATCGAGGATCGTAACGGACATGTTACGGCCCATGGCGATGAGAACGCCTTCGGAGTTCCGCAGGATGTTGCGGTTCTTGATCTGGATCGTGCCTTCATACGAGGCTTCGAGGAACGACTGGTCGACCACGTTTGCCGTACCGCCAAGGTGGAACGTACGCATGGTGAGCTGCGTGCCCGGTTCACCGATAGACTGTGCGGCGATGACGCCGACGGCTTCGCCCATGTTGACAGGCGTACCGCGTGCAAGGTCGCGACCGTAGCAGACGCCGCAGACGCCGATCTGCACTTCGCAGGTAAGCGCCGAGCGGATGCGGACGGACTGGATGCCAGCCTTTTCGATGGTCGCAACGTCGGCTTCGTCGATCAGCGTTCCAGCCTTGACGATGTTCTCGCCGGTGACCGGATTGTCGATGTCATCCAGAGCCGTACGGCCGAGGATACGCGCGCCGAGCGAGGCAACGACCTGACCGGCATCGACGATGGCGGTCATGGTGAGGCCCTTGTCGGTGCCGCAATCCCTGGAGTTGACGATGCAATCCTGCGCGACGTCGACGAGACGACGGGTCAGGTAACCCGAGTTCGCCGTCTTCAGGGCGGTGTCTGCAAGACCCTTACGGGCACCGTGGGTCGAGTTGAAGTACTCGTTAACGGTCAGGCCTTCCTTGAAGTTCGAGATGATCGGCGTCTCGATGATTTCACCCGACGGCTTCGCCATCAGGCCGCGCATGCCGCCCAGCTGACGCATCTGGTTCGGAGAACCACGAGCACCCGAGTGGGACATCATGTAGATGGAGTTCATCGGCTTCTGGCGGCCCGTTTCCGGATCGAACTCGACAGCCTTGATGCGTGCCATCATTTCTTCGGCGACCTTTTCGGTTGCCTTGCCCCAGGCGTCGACAACCTTGTTGTACTTTTCGCCCTGGGTGATGAGACCATCATTATACTGCTGTTCGTATTCCTTCACGAGAGCTTCGGTGTCGCCGACGATCTTCACCTTGCTGTCCGGAATGACCATGTCGTCCTTGCCGAACGAAATGCCGGCGCGGCAGGCGTGGGCAAAGCCGAGCTGCATGATGCGGTCGCAGAAGATGACCGTGTCTTTCTGGCCGCAATGACGGTAGACCGTGTCGATCATCTTGGAGATGTTCTTCTTGGTCATTTCCTGGTTGCAGACGTCGAAAGGCACGTTGACGTTCTTCGGCAGAAGTTCGCCAATCAGCATACGGCCAGGGGTCGTTTCATGGATTTTCGAAACCGGCTTGCCGTCGGCATCCACGGTCTTGAAGCGGCCGCGGATCTTGGCATGCAGCGTCACGACCTTGTTTTCAAGCGCGTGATGCAGCTCACCGATATCCGAGAAGGCCATGCCTTCGCCCGGCTCGTTCTGGTTCATGATCGACAGGTAATAGAGGCCGAGAACCATGTCCTGCGACGGAACGATGATCGGATGACCGTTCGCCGGATGCAGGATGTTGTTGGTCGACATCATCAGCACGCGTGCTTCCAGCTGGGCTTCCAGCGAAAGCGGCACGTGGACAGCCATCTGGTCACCGTCGAAGTCAGCGTTGAAGGCCGTGCAGACGAGCGGGTGCAGCTGAATGGCCTTGCCTTCGACCAGCATGGGTTCGAAAGCCTGGATACCCAGACGGTGCAGCGTCGGTGCGCGGTTCAGAAGAACCGGATGCTCGCGGATGACCTCGTCGAGGATATCCCAGACCTCAGGCTTTTCCTTTTCAACCAGCTTCTTGGCCTGCTTGACGGTCGAGGAGTAACCCTTGGCGTCGAGGCGGGCGTAGATGAACGGCTTGAACAGTTCGAGCGCCATCTTCTTCGGCAGACCGCACTGGTGCAGCTTCAGTTCCGGACCGGTCACGATGACCGAACGACCGGAATAGTCGACGCGCTTGCCGAGAAGGTTCTGGCGGAAGCGGCCCTGCTTGCCCTTGAGCATGTCGGAGAGCGACTTCAGCGGACGCTTGTTGGCACCGGTGATGACGCGACCGCGACGGCCGTTGTCGAACAGCGCATCGACGGATTCCTGCAACATACGCTTTTCGTTGCGGATGATGATGCCAGGTGCGCGAAGCTCGATCAGGCGCTTCAGACGGTTGTTACGGTTGATGACGCGGCGATAGAGATCGTTGAGATCGGACGTCGCGAAACGGCCGCCATCCAGCGGAACCAGCGGACGCAGGTCCGGCGGAATGACCGGAACGACCTTCATGATCATCCATTCAGGACGGTTACCCGACTCCATGAAGTTCTCGACGATCTTCAGGCGCTTCATCAGCTTCTTCTGCTTGAGATCAGACGTGGTCTCAGCAAGTTCGGCACGCAGGTCGCCGGCGATCTTTTCGAGGTTCATCGAAGCCAGCATCTCGTAGATGGCTTCAGCGCCGATCATGGCGGTGAACTGGTCTTCGCCGAACTCGTCAACGGCGATCATGTACTCTTCTTCGGACAGAAGCTGGTTCTGCTTCAGCGAAGTGAGGCCAGGCTCGGTGACGATGTAGTTCTCGAAATAAAGAACGCGTTCGACATCCTTCAGCGTCATGTCGAGCAGGGTCGAGATACGCGAGGGAAGCGACTTCAGGAACCAGATGTGGGCAACCGGCGCTGCGAGCTCGATATGGCCCATGCGCTCACGGCGAACGCGCGACAGCGTGACTTCGACGCCGCACTTTTCGCAGATGATGCCCTTGTACTTCATGCGCTTGTACTTGCCGCACAGGCACTCATAGTCCTTGATCGGTCCGAAGATACGCGCGCAGAAAAGGCCGTCGCGTTCCGGCTTGAACGTACGGTAGTTGATGGTTTCCGGCTTCTTGATCTCGCCGTAGGACCACGACAGGATTTTTTCCGGCGAAGCAATCGAAATCCGGATGGAATCGAAATGCTGCGCAGGCACCTGAGGATTGAAAAGATTCATGACCTCTTGGTTCATGCCTTGTCTCCTTGAGAGGCTAGCTGCTGCCCCTGTTTGCATCCGGACCGGTTTCTTCCCGGGTCGCCGTCCAGAGCTTTAAATACGGATTAACCGCACAATGCGGCGAAAGTGTCCCCCGCCAGCCGCGCTGACGGGAAACCGGCAGGCGCCCGGAAGGCGCCCGCCTCTCTCATTTTTATTCCGCCGCGTCGGGCAGCTGGTCTTCGGGCTGGTTCTCGATCTTCGAGTTTTCCAGCTCAACCGAAAGACCGAGCGACCGCATTTCCTTGACGAGAACGTTGAAGCTCTCCGGAATACCGGCCTCGAAGGTATCGTCGCCACGGACGATCGCTTCGTAGACCTTGGTGCGGCCGGCCACGTCGTCCGACTTGACGGTCAGCATTTCCTGCAGCGT
This sequence comes from Agrobacterium sp. P15N1-A, assembly GCF_044626815.1. NCBI lineage: Bacteria > Pseudomonadati > Pseudomonadota > Alphaproteobacteria > Hyphomicrobiales > Rhizobiaceae > Agrobacterium > Agrobacterium sp. P15N1-A. The sequence continues at coordinate 214,986 of NZ_JBIUPF010000002.1, forward strand.
GTAGGCCGCGCCGTATGCTTCCAGAGCCCAGACTTCCATTTCCCCGAAGCGCTGTCCGCCGAACTGCGCCTTGCCGCCCAGCGGCTGCTGGGTAACGAGCGAGTAAGGACCGATCGAGCGAGCGTGGATCTTGTCGTCAACAAGGTGGTTCAGCTTGATCATGTACATGTAGCCGACGGTGACCTTGCGGTCGAACGGCTCACCGGTACGACCGTCATAAAGGACGGACTGACCGGATTCATGCAGACCTGCCTTCTTCAGCATCGCGGCGACGTCGGGCTCATGCGCACCGTCAAAGACCGGGGTCGCGATGGAAACACCGCGCTTGGCTTCTTCGGCAAGCTTCACCAGCGAGTCGTCGTCGAAACGCTGAACCTCGTCATTGGCTTCTGACGCGTAGATTTCCGTCAGCTCGCTGCGAAGCTCGCTGATGTCCATCGTCTTGCGATACTCTTCGAGCATCTCGCCGATCTTCTTGCCCATGCCTGCGCATGCCCATGCGAGGTGGGTTTCGAGGATCTGGCCGACGTTCATGCGCGAAGGCACGCCGAGCGGGTTCAAGCAGATGTCGACATGCGTGCCGTCTTCGAGGAACGGCATATCCTCGACCGGAACGATACGCGAGACGACGCCCTTGTTACCGTGACGGCCGGCCATCTTGTCGCCCGGCTGGATCTTGCGCTTAACGGCAACGAAGACCTTGACCATCTTCATGACGCCCGGAGGCATTTCGTCGCCGCGCTGGACCTTTTCGACCTTGTCCATGAAGCGCTGTTCAAGGCGCGACTTGGACTCGTCGTACTGGCCACGAAGCGCTTCGAGTTCGGACTGGGCCTTCTCGTCTTCGACCGCGAACATCCACCACTGCGAGCGGGGATACTCGGAGACGACGGCGTTGGAAAGCTCGACGCCCTTCTTGAAGCCCTTCGGACCGGCGATGGAAACGTGGCCACGCAGCATGTCGATCAGACGGCCGTAGACGTTACGGTCAAGAATTGCCTGTTCGTCGTCGCGGTCCTTTGCTAAGCGCTCGATCTCTTCGCGCTCGATAGCCATCGCGCGCTCGTCCTTCTCCACACCGTGACGGTTGAAGACGCGGACTTCGACGACCGTACCGAACGTGCCCGGAGGCATGCGCATGGAGGTGTCGCGAACGTCGGAAGCCTTTTCACCGAAGATGGCGCGCAGAAGCTTTTCTTCCGGCGTCATCGGGCTTTCGCCCTTCGGCGTGATCTTGCCGACGAGGATATCGCCCGGCTGAACTTCCGCACCGATGTAAACGATACCGGCTTCGTCGAGGTTCTTCAGCGCTTCTTCCGAAACGTTCGGAATGTCGCGCGTGATTTCTTCCGGACCAAGCTTCGTGTCGCGCGCCATCACTTCGAATTCTTCGATGTGGATGGAGGTGAACACGTCGTCGGAAACGATACGCTCCGACATCAGGATCGAGTCTTCGTAGTTGTAGCCGTTCCAGGGCATGAACGCGACAAGCGCGTTGCGGCCGAGAGCCAGATCGCCGAGGTCGGTCGACGGACCGTCCGCGATGATATCGCCCTTGGAGATGTTGTCGCCGACGGAAACCAGCGGACGCTGGTTGACGCAGGTGTTCTGGTTCGAACGCTGGAACTTCTGCAGACGGTAGATGTCGACACCGGACTTGCCGGCATCGAGGTCTTCCGTGGCGCGGATAACGATACGGGTCGCATCCACCTGATCGACCACACCGCCACGACGGGCTGCGATGGCAGCGCCGGAGTCACGGGCGACGATCGGCTCCATGCCGGTACCGACGAACGGTGCCTCGGCGCGCAGAAGCGGAACGGCCTGACGCTGCATGTTCGAGCCCATGAGAGCGCGGTTGGCGTCGTCGTTTTCCAGGAACGGAATGAGAGCCGCTGCGACCGAAACGAGCTGCTTCGGCGAAACGTCCATCAGGTTGATGTTGTCACGTGGTGCGAGCATAACTTCGCCCGAGTGACGGCAGACGACGAACTCTTCCGAGAACGAACCGTCTTCATTGAGCGGCGCATTGGCCTGCGCGACGTAATATTTGGCCTCTTCCATGGCGGAGAGGTAGATCACGTCGTTGGTCACCTTGCCGTCGACGATCTTGCGGTACGGGCTTTCGATGAAGCCGTACTTGTTGACGCGGGCGAAAGTTGCAAGCGAGTTGATCAGACCGATGTTCGGGCCTTCCGGCGTTTCGATCGGGCAAATGCGGCCGTAATGGGTCGGGTGAACGTCGCGGACTTCGAAGCCGGCGCGCTCGCGGGTCAGACCACCCGGTCCAAGAGCCGAAAGACGGCGCTTGTGGGTGATTTCCGAAAGCGGGTTCACCTGGTCCATGAACTGCGACAGCTGCGAGGAACCGAAGAATTCGCGAACGGCGGCGGCTGCCGGCTTCGCGTTGATCAGGTCCTGCGGCATCACGGTGTCGATTTCGATCGAGGACATACGTTCCTTGATCGCACGTTCCATGCGCAGAAGGCCCAGACGATACTGGTTTTCCATCAGCTCGCCGACAGAACGGACACGGCGGTTGCCGAGGTTGTCGATGTCGTCGATTTCGCCCTTGCCGTCGCGCAGTTCGACCAGCATCTTGACGACGGCGAGGATGTCTTCCTTGCGCAGCGTGCGCACGGTGTCTTCCGCATCGAGGTCGAGGCGCATGTTCATCTTGACGCGGCCAACGGCCGACAGATCGTAACGCTCCGCATCGAAGAACAGCGAGTTGAACATCGCTTCCGCCGATTCCATGGTCGGCGGCTCACCCGGACGCATGACGCGGTAGATGTCGAACAGGGCTTCCTGACGGTTCTCGTTCTTGTCGGCAGACAGCGTGTTGCGGATATAGGCGCCAACATTGACGTGGTCGATGTTGAGGACCGGAATCTCGTCGAAGCCGGACTGCAGGATGAGACCGAGGGTCTTCTCGTCGATTTCGTCGCCGGCTTCGAGATAGATTTCACCCGTCTCGTAGTTGACGATGTCTTCGGCCAGATAGTTGCCGTAGAGGTCTTCGTCGGTCGCCTTCAGCGCCTTCAGGCCCTTCTCCGTCAGCTGACGGATCAGGCGCGGGGTCAGCTTCTTGCCACCTTCGACCACGACTTCGCCGGTATCGGCGTCGATCATGTCGGTGATGACCTTGGCGTTCTTCAGCGTCTCGGGCTGGAACGGAATGCGCCAGCCGTCGCCGTCGCGCTCATAGGAAGCCTTGGTGTAGAAGGTCGACAGAATGTCTTCGCCATCCATGCCAAGCGCCATCAGCAGCGAGGTCACGGGGATCTTGCGGCGACGGTCGATACGCGCATAGACGATGTCCTTGGCGTCGAACTCGATGTCGAGCCAGGAACCGCGATACGGGATGACGCGGGCAGCGAAGAGCAGCTTGCCGGAAGAATGGCTCTTGCCCTTGTCGTGATCGAAGAACACGCCCGGCGAACGGTGCATCTGCGAAACGATGACGCGCTCGGTGCCGTTGACGATGAACGTACCGTTATTGGTCATGAGCGGCATGTCGCCCATGTAGACGGACTGTTCCTTGATGTCCTTGATGGACTTTGCGCCCGTATCTTCATCGATATCGAACACGATGAGGCGCAGCGTCACTTTCAGCGGCGCAGCATAGGTCAGATCGCGCTGACGGCATTCCTCGACGTCGAACTTCGGCGCTTCGAATTCGTAGGACACGAATTCAAGCATGGAGGCGCCGGAAAAATCGGTGATCGGGAATACGGACTTGAATACGGCATTCAATCCCTCGTCGGGACGGCCACCCTTGGGCTCGTCAACCATGAGAAACTGGTCGTACGAAGCCTTCTGAACCTCGATGAGGTTCGGCATTTCCGCTACTTCTGGAATTTTGCCGAAAAACTTGCGTACGCGCCTGCGACCGTTAAACGAAAGGGTCTGAGCCATCGTCGCTCCTTTAAAAATTGCATCCGGGCCTGCAACGGACGGGAACCGATGGCCAGTCGATCCCGTCAAGCAATGGGTGTCATCAATCTCGTTCCACATCCCGGATCGATCAGGCCGGATTGCCTAGATGAGCCGGTTCGGAACCATTCTCTTGAAGAACCCATTACCCAAAAGCCATTTTCACGCGGCTTTTGGGTAATGAGTTTTAAAAACGATAACGACGGAAAGGGGCATGAAGCCCCTTCCCGCCAGTAATCGCAAGATTACTTAACGTCGACCTTAGCGCCGGCTTCTTCAAGCTTCTTCTTGAGATCAGCAGCTTCAGCCTTGGAAACAGCTTCCTTGACAGCCTTCGGAGCGCCTTCAACGAGGTCCTTGGCTTCCTTCAGGCCGAGGCCCGTGATAGCGCGGACTTCCTTGATGACGTTGATCTTGTTGGCGCCAGCGTCAACCAGGATCACGTCGAATTCAGTCTTTTCTTCTTCAGCAGCAGCAGCAGCGCCTGCACCGCCAGCAACAGCAGCAACAGCTACCGGAGCAGCAGCGGAAACGCCCCACTTTTCTTCGAGAAGCTTGGACAGTTCTGCAGCTTCCAGAACGGTCAGCGAGGAGAGGTCGTCTACGATCTTTGCGAGATCAGCCATTTTGATAGTTCCTTTTGTTCAGTTCGAACCAGTTTGAATATTTACAGCGAAAAACCGCCTTAAGCGGCTTCGTCCTTCTTGGCGTAAGCCGAGAACACCCGTGCCAGCTGGCTTGCAGGTGCGGCGACAACCGTAGCGACGCGGGTTGCCGGGGCATTGAGAAGGCCCAGCAGCTTTGCGCGCAGCTCGTCCAGCGAAGGCAGGGTCGCAAGCGACTTGACTGCTTCGGCGTTGAGCGTGGTTGCACCCATGGCGCCACCGAGAACAACGACCTTGTCGTTGGTCTTGGCGAAATCCATGACGACTTTCGGAGCGATCATCGGGTCGACGCTGTATGCAATCAGCGTCTGGCCCTTGAAGAGATCTGTCATCCCTTCCGACTCCGTGCCCTGAAGAGCGATCTTGGCCAGGCGGTTCTTCGCGACCTTGACGGTGCCTCCGGCAGCGCGCATCTTCGAACGGAAGTCGTTCATCTGCGCAACGGTGACACCAGCATAGTGGGCCACGACAACCGAACCGGAAGCCTTGAAGACTTCGTTCAGCTCCGTGACGAATTCGCGTTTTTCCGCTCTTTCCACTGTCTGTCTCCAGTAGACGGGAACACAACATGTGAACCCGTCGGGTTTGCCTTTGCCCCAAGGGACCTTTTTACAAAGATCCCGAGCGACGCTCGAGGATCCTGTCCCCCGCTCTGTCGCCGCAAACGGCTTCAGGCACAGGCACACCAGGTTCGAACCGGACAGTCAGGCATCCAGGATGCCTCAAATCCAGCCTCACCCGTCTCATGCAGGTTGAATGATTAAGGCCAGGTCCCGAAAGACAAGGCCACCCGCAATCTCGGACAGGAGTTCCGGGTTTCCCCGGAAATCTCCGGCTCCTGGGAGCCGGAAATTCTTTTATTCACACTTCCCTTGGGAAGCGCGAGAATTGATTAAGCCGTGACCGACGAAGGGTCGATCTTGACGCCCGGACCCATGGTCGAGGAAATCGCGACGCGCTTGACGTAGTTGCCCTTGGCACCGGTTGGCTTTGCCTTGATGACGGCATCGGCGAAAGCCTTGATGTTTTCTTCAAGAGCCTTGGCGTCGAACGAAGCCTTGCCAACGCCAGCGTGTACGATACCGGCCTTTTCGACGCGGAATTCGACAGCGCCGCCCTTGGATGCCTTGACAGCACCGGCAACGTCCATGGTCACGGTTCCGACCTTCGGGTTCGGCATCATGCCACGCGGGCCGAGTACCTTGCCGAGACGGCCGACGAGAGGCATCATGTCCGGGGTCGCGATGCAACGATCGAAGTCGATCTTGCCGCCCTGAACGATTTCAACCAGTTCTTCCGCACCAACAACGTCAGCGCCGGCAGCCGTGGCTTCATCAGCCTTGGCGCCACGGGCGAAGACGGCGACGCGAACGTCACGGCCTGTGCCGTTCGGCAGGTTGACGACGCCACGAACCATCTGGTCCGCGTGGCGCGGGTCAACGCCGAGGTTCATCGAAACTTCAACGGTTTCGTCGAACTTGGCGACAGCACGTTCCTTGACCATCGAAATGGCGTCGGTGAGAACGTAGAGCTTGTTCGGATCCACGCCTTCGCGGATCTTCTGAATGCGCTTTGCTACCTTGGCCATGATCAACCTACCACTTCCAGGCCCATGGCGCGGGCGGAGCCCTCAACCATTGCCATTGCGCCTTCGATGTCGGCTGCGTTCAGATCCTTCATCTTGGCTTCAGCGATCGTCTTGACCTGAGCCTTGGTGATGGAGCCGACCTTGGCGCCCTTGCCAGGCGTCTTGGAACCGGAGGTGATCTTTGCTTCCTTCTTCAGCCAGTAGGTCATCGGCGGCTGCTTCATGACGAAGGTGAAGGACTTGTCCTGGTAATAGGTGATGACGACCGGGATCGGCATACCCTTTTCCATTTCCTGCGTGGCGGCATTGAACGCCTTGCAGAATTCCATGATGTTAATGCCACGCTGACCAAGTGCCGGACCGATCGGCGGGGACGGATTGGCCGCCCCGGCCTTTACCTGCAACTTGAGCTGGCCTGCAACTTTCTTAGCCATATCTCTCTGCCTTTCAATTCAAACCGGTTACCCGGCTTCTCTTAAGCCGGATTGCTCCGGCGGCTGCGGTTGCGTGGTGCGGCGCCCTGCCCCGGCTTAAAGAGCCAGTTAGCCTTCCACGCGCTTGGGGCTTCGCCCCGCCAATCAGACCTTTTCGACCTGATTGTATTCCAGCTCGACCGGCGTAGCGCGGCCGAAAATCGACACTTCCACCTTCAGGCGCGAACGCTCTTCGTCGACATCCTGAACCACGCCGTTGAACGACGCGAACGGACCGTCGGAAACGCGAACCTGCTCGCCGATCTCGAACGAAACCGAAGACTTCGGACGCTCGACACCTTCCTGAACCTGACCGAGGATACGCTCGGCTTCATAATCGGGAATCGGAACAGGCTTGCTGTCCGAACCGAGGAAACCGGTAACCTTCGGCGTGTTCTTGATGAGGTGATAGGCCTCATCCGTCAGGTTGGCGCGCACCAGCACGTAACCTGGAAAAAACTTGCGCTCGCTGTCGACCTTGCGGCCGCGACGCACCTCGACCACCTTTTCGGTCGGCACGAGGATTTTCTCGAAAAGATGATCCAGGCCCTTCTGACGGGCCTTTTCCTCGATCGACTCGGCGACCTTCTTTTCGAAATTCGAATATGCGTGAACGATATACCAGCGCGCTGCCATTTTTATTCTCCGTTCGATCCTTCCACCGGGCCTTTGACCGCGCCGTTACCGGCCTACGTTCAGCACCAGGCTGAGCAGCCAGCCGATGAGCTGATCCGCAGCAAAGAAGAACAGAGCCGCAAAAATGACCATCACCAGCACCATAGCCGTCGAAATCATGGTCTCGCGGCGCGACGGCCAAGTGATTTTTGACGCTTCGGCGCGAACCTGCTGCAGAAACGTAAACGGATTGGTTTTGGATGCCATTGACTGCCCACGCAATTACGGCGCGTAAAGCCGATACTGATCAGCCCCACGCACCGCGTGTCTGTTTTGACCCTACATAAACACCGATTCCCTTTTTAACAAGAGGAAATCGACATTCCGCGAAATTCGCCGGAAATCCGGCACCCATCTGCCATGCAGCGAGGACCCGCGCTTGCGAATGGAAAGTGGCAGGGGCAGAGGGGCTCGAACCCCCGACCTGCGGTTTTGGAGACCGCCGCTCTACCAACTGAGCTATACCCCTTGATCACCTGAACCGGCCGCGAAATCGCTTGGCCAATTCGGTATGCGCTCCTTTAAGGTGCAGGGAAAAGAATGGCAAGTGTGTTTTTTGTTTTTTCACATTGTCTGGCAAAATACCCCGGCACACCCGCCCACGGGGTACATCGTTCAATTCGCTGATCTTCCCCCATTTCACAGGAACGCCCATGAGCATATATCTCGTCCGTCACGGCCAGACCGAATTCAACGCCGTTCGCCGCTGGCAGGGTCAGGTCGATTCGCCGCTGACGGAACTGGGGCGACAACAGGCGATGCGCATGGGCCGCAGGCTCGCCGCGCTGATCGAAACCGATGAAGTCCATATTTTCTCCAGCCCGCTCGGCAGGGCGAGGCAGACCTGCGAGATCGTCGCGGGTGAAATCGGCATGATCGACGGCATCACCCTCGATCCCGGCCTGATGGAGATCGGCATGGGCGTATGGGATGGCATGACGGATTACGAGATCGACTATGAATATCCCGGCATGCGCGACGGGTTGGATCGATACGAATGGTTCTTCCACGCGCCGGGCGGTGAGACGTTCGAAAAAATGACAAGCCGGGTGGCCCGCAGCTTGGAGACCATTCAGCAGAGACAGGCTCGCGATGCGATCGTCATCTGCCACGGCATCACCAGCCGCCTGTTGCGCGGCGTCTATGCGAACCTTCCAAAGGAGGAGGCATTGCGCCTTGATGTGCCGCAGGACGCATTCTTCCATCTCAAGGATGGCGATATCGTCCGCATCGACTGCTGAGCCCTTTCAGGCAATAAAAAACCCCGCCGTTTCCAGCGGGGTTTTCTTCAATCCCTTGCGGGTTTGAAATTACTCGACGATCGAGGCAACGATGCCGGCGCCGACGGTACGGCCGCCTTCGCGGATAGCGAAGCGCAGCTTTTCTTCCATCGCGATCGGAACGATCAGCTCGACGTCAACGGTGACGTTGTCGCCAGGCATAACCATTTCCGTGCCTTCCGGAAGCGTAACGATGCCCGTTACGTCCGTCGTGCGGAAGTAGAACTGCGGACGGTAGTTCGTGAAGAACGGCGTATGACGGCCGCCTTCTTCCTTCGTCAGGATGTAGGCTTCAGCCTTGAACTTCTTGTGCGGCTTCACAGAACCCGGCTTGCACAGGATCTGACCACGCTCGACGCCGTCACGGTTAACACCGCGAACGAGAGCACCGATGTTGTCGCCGGCCTGGCCCTGGTCGAGCAGCTTGCGGAACATTTCAACGCCGGTAACCGTCGTCTTCGAGGTCGGACGAATGCCGACGATTTCGACTTCTTCACCAACCTTGACGATACCGCGCTCAACGCGACCCGTCACAACCGTACCACGGCCCGAGATCGAGAACACGTCTTCGATCGGCATCAGGAACGGCTGGTCGATCGGACGCTCAGGCGTCGGGATGTAGGCGTCAACCGCAGCCATCAGCTCGCGGATCGCGTCTTCACCGATCTTCTTGTCGGAATCTTCAAGGGCAGCGAGAGCCGAACCCTTGATGATCGGGATATCGTCGCCCGGGAAGTCGTAGGACGACAGAAGTTCGCGAACTTCAAGTTCGACGAGCTCGAGAAGCTCGGCGTCGTCAACCTGGTCGACCTTGTTGAGGAACACGACGATTGCCGGAACGCCAACCTGACGGGCAAGCAGGATGTGCTCGCGGGTCTGCGGCATCGGGCCGTCGGCAGCCGAGCAAACCAGGATCGCGCCGTCCATCTGGGCAGCACCGGTGATCATGTTCTTCACGTAGTCGGCGTGGCCGGGGCAGTCGACGTGCGCGTAGTGACGGGCAGGCGTTTCGTATTCAACGTGTGCCGTCGAAATCGTGATACCACGGGCCTTTTCTTCAGGCGCGGCGTCGATCTGGTCATACGCCTTGAATTCGCCGAAGAACTTCGTGATCGCTGCCGTCAGCGACGTCTTGCCATGGTCAACGTGACCGATCGTGCCAATGTTGACGTGCGGCTTATTGCGCTCAAACTTGCTCTTTGCCATGTGAATTGCTTCCTGTGAACGTGAAGTAGTTTCCCCGGCGTACCGGTTTGGTGTCGCCGTTTAAGGCTTTGTAAGCGAATGCGCAAGACTTAAGTGTGAAAGCGTCTTCGCGCGCGCCCTAAGCGTGCCTTGAGGCCCGTATATGGTATCTGATTTGCGACATTCAAACCCTCGCGAGGGCGAAGCCGGCATCCGCCCGACGACCCCCTCCTCCGGAATGGCCGATCACTAAATAAGATATTTCTATCACAACTTCTTTACCTGCACCGGCATGATGGCTTAAGGACATTTCATCGCCGGGGGGGAGACGGGCGACTGGAATCCGGTGCGGGCGCGCCATCCCAAGCCATATCTCGATCCGTCGCCTCCCTCGCGACCTCTCTATCCGTTTCAGGACCATCCCATGGAAATCTTCACAGCCGCCGGTTTCACGGCATTCTTACAGGTCATCGCAATCGACCTCGTGCTGGCGGGCGACAACGCCATCGTCATCGGCCTTGCCGCCGCCGGTCTGCCCGCTCACCTTCGCCGCAAGGCGATCCTGGTCGGCATCATCGCCGCCACGGTTCTGCGCATCGGCTTTGCCGCCGTCACCGTGCAGCTTCTCGCCATTGTCGGCCTGCAATTGTTCGGCGGCCTGCTGCTCGCCTGGGTGTGCTGGAAGATGTGGGTCGAACTGCGTGAGGCCGCAGGCTCCATCGAAGACGAGGTGACGGACGAAGAGGCCGACCTGACCAAGGGTCACAAGACCTTCTTCCAGGCCGCGACCCAAATCGTCATCGCCGATGTTTCCATGTCGCTGGACAACGTCCTTGCCGTCGCCGGCGCCGCACAGGAACATGTGACGGTGCTCATCATCGGCCTCGTCGTTTCGATTGCGCTCATGGGCCTTGCCGCCAACTTCGTCGCCAAGCTGCTGCACCGCTATCGCTGGATTTCCTATCTCGGCCTGATGGTCATCATCTATGTCGCCCTCAACATGCTGTATCACGGCACCCTCGAGGTTCTGCCCTATCTCCAGCCCTATCTGAGCTGAAACGACCAGCAGATACGCTTCTCCAGAAGGCCCGGAACGCCAGTTTCCGGGCCTTTTTCATGGCCTGCGCCCGTCAGGTCCCCTCATCCTCTTTGCCGTCGCAGGACAGGAAGAATCAACCGGCGCGCTTGCTGCAACATCGGGAGAAGACAGGGAAATCGTGAATTTTTGCCGATGGATTCTGACAATTGAGGTCAGCCACGGGCAAGCCTAGGGAGCTAGTCAATAAGTCATAATAATAAAAAGAAAGGTAAAGCTGCCAATGGCTTATGACTGGAGCGGCGGTCGCACCCGCCGCCTTCGCAGGGTGAGGCTCGGTGTTGTCGCCAGCTCTCTTATCCTGCTGGCGCTTCTTGCGTCGCTCGTTCTTGGCTGAACGCGCCGCGCGCGCACTCCCACGCTGACCGGCGGCATGGCAAGGTTTTCAAAAACCGCCCTGCCGCCGCTCCTTTGAGGCAACGCTCCCAACGATCAGGATTTCTTCGCCTCCACGCAATGAACCGGCTTTTTCATCTCCGGATCCGCCATCAGATCGTAAAGATCCGCCTCCTCGCCCTTCGACCACCAGACATAGATGCCGCCCTGATATTTGGCGCCCGACCCGGAAATGACATTTGCGGCAACGGTGACGCCATCCTTCAGCCCCAGCCGTACGAGGCTGATCTCACCGGCATTGAAATAGACGGCCTCCACCTTATCAGTGGCGCATTGATAGACGGTCTCCACCTTTTCGACCGTCGTGTCTTTCGGAAGCGGAATCACCAGCTCTTCAGCCATGGCGCCAGTAGCGACCGACATGGAGAAAGCTGCAAGGCATGTCGCGGCAACGGATTTTTTCATGATGACCCTTTCCTGATTTCACCGAACCATAAGGTCACGCCAGCAAAGCCGAAATGGGGCGGCCGCCTCTCACCATAGCAAATTTTCGGGAATATCGGCCTCCCAGGCATAAGGCGGCTTTATCGCCGCACAGGCCTTGCGGCACTATCGTTCAGGCCGGCAAGCTGTGGCAAAACCTATCGAAAAAGCCAATAAACGACGCCAAGGATCACCGTCCACATCAGCAGCGATATGGCCAGCACGGTGAGATAGTTTCGAAATCGTCTGGTCATCCGCCCACATTGCCGGCGAGCCGTCATCGGACAGCCGCAGCCGTTGAATTGCTGGATGCGGATCGAGCCGCAGGGTCAAGTCTTTCTATCAAGAGACTGAATCGCAAGCCATTCGCAGATTTTACCCGCCCGAAAACGGGGTTGCCCCATGCCGCGCGTTTCCACCCATCAAGGAACGGCCTCATCCGCGATCAGGTCCTGATCGCGGACAGGAAGCGATATCCGCATCTGCCGGCGAATGGCGGCTAAGGGGAAAAGGGGCCAGGGGCAAACGATCGCGACCGAATCGGCTCACGCGTCATCCGAAACCATGTCGGATAACGCGCCAGTGCCGGAGGTAATCCGCCCCTGCCTGTCTCAGCTCTTCAGGGCCGTGTTGCACAGGCTCCAGTAGCCGCCGCCCTTCTGGATCCATTTCAGATCGCCGAGCGTGCCGTCATTCTTGTTCTTGTGATAGGAGTCGACACAGGTTTTCAGGCGGGCCTTTGCAGGCGTCTCGCTTGAATATTTCTTATCGACAGCACTCGGGAAAGCGACGCCCTTCGGGGCCTTTGTCGTCGCTTTTGCGGGTTCTTTTTCGGTGGTGGCCGCGACCTGCTTGTCGTCGGCCGCATCCTCGGCTGCCGCCTCGCTGCCGCAGAACTTGGCGCGATAGTCGTTCCACTTGACGTCCTTGGCCGACCCGTCGGCTTTCGCCGCCTGATATTTCACGCTGCACTCCTTCATGGTGAGTGCGGCTGCGGGGGAGACAAACGCCGCCGATGCCAGCAGCGCAAAGGATGAGAGAATGACAACCCTGTTAAACATTGAAGACTCCCGTTTGCATGATTGCCGGCCGACTATCTGACCGGATTTTCCGCTTGTCAACGAGCAGTGCGAAAGGACGGAGAAGCGAAGCAGGCGGGAATGGAACTTGCTCACCGGACACACCGTCTTCCCCGGTGAAGGCGGCATAGCGCTGTCGTGATGAACGCCGCACCGCAGGACGCGCGGCATCCCGATATCGCTGCTTCAACCGCCTCCCGCGCCCAGCCCGGAGAATCACGTGTTCGTGTGGCGTCAACCCTTCACCGGAACGAATTTCCTAAGTTTTCGTTAGCATACCGAACGAATAACGAGGATTTATCGATGTTGAGGATGCCGAAGACCATCTCCGCGCTCGCTCTTGGCGTCGCGATATCTGCCGCTACTGTCGTGCCCGCCCATGCGTTGAGCCTCATCCAGCCGGCCTATGAAACACAGGCGCAGGCACAGAATTCAGATCAGCGAGGCTACCCCGCGTCTGCCTTTGCGGCGGGGAAAGGCGAAGAGGCCACGCCCAACGGCTATGCCCTGTCTCAAGCCGAAATCGACCATATAAAATGGTGTGCGGCGCGTTACGCATCCTACCAGCCCACCGACAACAGCTTTATGGCCCCTGCCGGGACGCGGACGCAGTGCCGTTCACCCTATTGAGTCGACTGAGGCCCGGGTTGCATCCCCAGCCCGGGCCGTTGCCGACAAGATAAAATTTACCTTAAATTCTACTGATCTGAACCTTTTGCCCTGCGAGCCGTTTCGACGCGTGCCAACGGTGAAAACGCGATGTTCTGGAATCTGGAAAAGCTTGAGCAGGAACGACTTGATCTGATCGAAGTCATCACCGCCCTGCGTCGCGTGGAGCGCCTGTCGAAAACGGATCGCACCTCGATCTTTGAGGAAATCACGGCGCATATGGGAAGGCTGAGCGAACTGGATGCGGAGAAACTGCGGATCCAGTCGGCGCTGGAGCCATCCTGAAAGACGAGGTCTGCATGGCAGGAGCCCACAGACGCAATCCTTAGACCTCAGAACAAAGCGCTCAGGAAGAACGCCCTTCCTAGAAGTGGAAAAATGCCAGAAGACGGCCGCATGTTTCCATCGAGGCAAAGGCGGAAAAACGGCGCTAAAGAAACTTTATCGATGATATTGGGGAGAAGCTGGAGCGGGTAGCGGGAATCGAACCCGCGTATTCAGCTTGGAAGGCTGCTGCTCTACCATTGAGCTATACCCGCGGTGGTGATTTCGATCCGTGCAGAATGGTGGAGGGAGTTGGATTTGAACCAACGTAGGCGTAGCCAACGGATTTACAGTCCGTCCCCTTTAACCACTCGGGCATCCCTCCAGCTTTCTGCTAGGATCGAGCGACCAAGCTCTTCAGATTTCGCTGCGGCGAAGCGCCGTTGCGTCGTCTGTGGCGCGTATATGACGGCCTCGTTCGTTTCTGTCAACACGCCCTTTCACGAATTTTCGGGAAAAAATTCAAACCTCTTTACGGCCCTGTGGATTATCGCGGGGGCTGGTGCGCGCCTCACGGCAGAGATATAAGGCGCCATGAGCAAAGACGATCCCAAGAACAAATCCACCCGCGACACGCACTATGCCAACCTGCGCCGCGCCGTGCGCGACGCCAAGCGCGAGCGCGGCGAAATTCCGACCCCGCAGCAGCCGAAGCGCAAGAACCGTGGCGCAGACGACTGGAAGCCGCCGCAGCTTGCGCCCGATCAGGTGCATCTTTACGGCCTGCATACCGTGCGTGCGGCGCTCGCCAATCCCGAACGGCAGATCGTCAGGCTCTCCGTCACCCAGAACGCCTTTGCGCGGCTGGATATCGGTGAGGCGGATGCCCAGCCCTTCCCCGTCGAGATGGTTTCGCCGCAGGATATCGACAGGGTCCTCGGCCCCGAGGCCATCCATCAGGGCGTGATGCTGGAAACCCGGCCGCTGCCGGTCAAGCGTCTCGGCGCGCTGAAGGACAGCCCGCTCATCCTCGTGCTCGATCAGGTCACCGATCCGCACAATGTCGGCGCCATCATGCGCTCGGCGGTCGCCTTCAACGCCGGCGCCGTCATCACCACCATGCGCCACAGCCCGACCGAGTCAGGCGTACTGGCGAAATCGGCTTCCGGTGCGCTGGAACTCATTCCCTATATCCAGATCACCAATCTGGCCGATGCGCTGGGCGAGCTGCACAAGCTCGGCTTCTTCTCCGTCGGTCTGGATTCGGAAGGCCCCGCCCCCATCGAACAGACGTTCAGCGGCGAAAAAATCGCGCTGGTGCTGGGCGCCGAAGGCAAGGGCCTGCGCCAGAAAACGCGCGAAACCGTCTCGGCGCTCGCCCGTCTCGATATGCCCGGCGAGATCAAATCGCTCAACGTTTCGAATGCGGCAGCCATCGCCCTTTATGCAACGCAGCAATTTCTGGGCAAAGCGTCGTCCTGACGCTTCGCCTTCCTTGCGAAATCGCAAAGCGCAACGCATGCTGCGCCTTTGTCATTCGCACGGAGCAAATCTCAACATGACCGACCAGACCATCAAACCGACCGGCGAGCTGACGCTCAGAACGCTCGCCATGCCGGCCGACGCCAATCCGGCCGGCGATATTTTCGGCGGCTGGGTCATGTCGCAGATGGACTTGGCGAGCGGCATCCGCGCAGCGGAGCGTTCCCGCTGTCGCGTCGTCACGGCGGCGGTCAAGGAAATGGCCTTCGAGTTGCCGGTGAAGATCGGCGACACGCTGTCCATCTATACCGACATCGCCCGCGTTGGCCGCACCTCCATCACGCTGACGGTGGAAGCCTGGGCGCAACGGTCGCGTTATGACAAGCTGGAAAAAGTCACCGCGGGAACCTTCATCATGGTGGCGATGGACGAAACCGGACAACCCACGCCCATTCCGGCAGCGGAATAAGCGCGCTGCGGCGCTGGGCTCCAGCGCCGCCCTCGATTTAAGATATATATATATATATATATCCGGCAAGCCACGTCGGCCCACCCGCATTGCGTCGATCATTCTTCGCGGGCAAGCCGGGTTTGCGGGAACGCGGCGCAACAGACGCCGATATTGGCTTTGAACCGCTCCGCAAAATGCAGGGTGAATGAATTGTCGAGCGGGAACGGGCTTTGCAGCACCTGCCACGGCAGTTGCTTGAAGAGAACCGACTGGCCGTATTTTGGCAGGATGTTGATGACGAAACTGCCCTGCTCATAGGCTGGTCCCGCCCATCGCGCATCCCGGCATCGCCACTGCTCGCCGTGCTTTTCCCATTGGTCCGGCCGATACAGCGCCGCCCACTCCAGCATAAGCTCCGATGCGAGGATACCCTTGCAAATGAACACGCCCGCATTGAAGGGACTGCGCCAGTAAGGGTTATCCGAGGCATATATGAAAACCTCTTCTCCCACGAAAAACCGGGTGACGGGTACCGAAAGATCGTGAACGACCGCATCAGTATCCAGCCATAACACGATGTCATAGCCCGACCGCAGATAGGACGTCACGACAAGAGGCTTTGCCCAGAAGGGCGGAATATCTATCCCGAGCCGATTGACAAAAAAATGCTCGTACCCCTGCTGTTCTGCATAATGCGAATTGCGGACGATTAACGGCGCGAGAATTCCCAGCGCATCGAGCGGACGGCTATCGAACTGCACGATGGCTATTTTCATGAAAGGGATACCCTGCGGCCGCCGTTTTTTTGTCTCGCCAAGTGCACCAAATTACAGAAACTCCGGATCATGATCGCGCATGAGCGAAATGACGTGAGATAATTCAGTTATTTTATTTCCACGATGCAAACAAAATAACATGATTATATTCGTATTCTTAAATAAAAACCGTACCATGCAGAGACATAAACGGATTTAATTTATAAATCCAATTAAAATCGAAAGTAATTATCAGTATAATTACATGGCCGGGTCAGGATGCTGAGGGTCGCTGACCTGTGTTGCCGTCATTGTGTCGCGGTGACATCTCGCCGCAAATATGACATTCCGATTGCATGGGATTCATTCGCAGGATCATGCAGGACAGAAGTTCGGCTGGCGCCATCGCCATGCTGGCGGTTCTGCTTTTCCTTTTGCAGGGGCTCGCCAACGGCCTGACCAGCGGCAACATGGCGATGGCCGCGCTGGCGGCGGATGAGATCATCTGTTCCAGCCATATGCCGGAAGGCGGCTCCGGCAAACAGAACCCCGCCGGCAAGATCGCCGACGACTGCTGCGGCACGCTCTGCCGTCTGGCCTCGGCCACGGTCGCCGCTCTTCCAGCTATTCCCATCGAGCGCACGGACAATATTCTCCCTGCGATCGAAGTCGCCTTCCGGACTATCGACGCGGCGTTGCCGCCATCGCCGCCCAATCTGGAATCGCGCCCGCGCGCACCTCCCTCCGCTCCGCAGCGCTAGAACACTCTCCGGCCTGCCGGAAAATCAATTCTCTTGCGGAGACATCCATGTCCGTTACGACCTCTTTCGGGGGCGAGCGTGCGCCTGCGCATTCCTCGTCCGCAAATCTTTACCGCGCCGTATGGCGCTGGCATTTCTACGCCGGTCTGCTCGTCCTGCCCTTCATGATATCGCTCGCCGTCACCGGCGCGCTTTATCTCTTCCGGGACGAGTTCGATAATCTCATCCATTCGGATCTGAAGCGGATCGAGTTGGTGCAAAATGCGCCGAAAGCGCTGCCTTCCGAGATCGTGACCGCAGCGCTTGCGGCCGTTCCCGGCACCGCCGTCAAATATACCACCCCCGTCGATCCGGGCGCGTCGGCGGAAATCACCGTCAATACGGCGGATGGGAAACGCGCCGTCTACGTCAATCCCTATACTGCCGAGGTTGCGGGCTGCCGGATCGCGGTACCGTCATGTGGACGATCCGCTATCTCCACAGCCTGAAATATTTCGGCACCTATGCCCGCTATCTGATCGAGATCGCCGCCGGCTGGTCCATCCTTCTCGTCGCCACCGGCATCTATCTCTGGTGGCCGCGAAAGCAGACCGGCGGTGTCGTGACCGTGCGCGGCACGCCGAAAAAGCGGGTGTTCTGGCGCGATACCCATGCCGTTACCGGCATTTTCGTCGGTTTTTTCATCGTTTTCCTTGCCGTCACCGGCATGCCCTGGTCGGGCGTCTGGGGCGCCAAGGTCAATGAATGGGCGAATGGCAGCAACTTCGGATATCCGGCGGGCATTCGCACCGATGTACCGATGTCGGGCGAGCATCTCGATCACGTCGCGAAAACAAGCTGGTCGCTGGAGCAGGCGAAAATCCCGAAATCCACCCATTCCGCGGAAGGCCAGCCAATCGGGATCGACGAGGCGATAGCACGTTTCGACGCGCTCGGTCTTGCCGCCGGTTACGCTGTCGCCCTGCCGGGAAAACCAACGGGCGTCTATAGCGGCTCCGTCTATCCCGACGATCTGGCGCAGCAACGGGTCGTCCATCTCGACCAATATAGCGGCGACCCGCTGATCGATATGAGCTACGCCGATTACGGCCCGCTCGGTAAAGCGCTGGAATGGGGCATCAACGTGCATCTGGGCCAGCAATATGGCCTCGCCAACCAGATCGTGCTTCTGGCAGCCTGTATCGGCATTGTGCTGCTTGCCGTATCCGCCGGCATCATGTGGTGGAAACGCCGTCCGAAAGGGTCACTCGGCGTGCCGCCTTTGCCGCAGGAAAAACGCGTCCTGCGCGGTCTGCTCGTCATGCTCGCCATCGGCGGCATCATTTTCCCGCTGGTGGGCGCGAGCCTGCTGGCCATGCTGGCGCTGGATATGATCGTACAGTCGCGCCAGAAACGACGCACAATCTGAAAATGAAAACAGCCGGGCGAAAATCCCGGCTGTTTCCCTGTTATCGGCAATGCGACGGCAACGGCCCTCAGAACATCGTATTGTTGTTCGCCGCCTTTTCAGGCACCTCCTGGATCACGTCCCAGTGCTCGGTGATCTTGCCATCGGTAACGCGGAAGATATCGACGATGGCCCTGCCGCGATCGCCTTCATTTTCCGTCGAATGGATGTGCAGATAGACCAGATCGCCATCCGTGGCGCTGCGCACGATCCGCGCTTTCGACTGCGGATTCTCCTTGAAGAAGCCGGTAAAATAATTGACGAACGGCGCCTTGCCGTCCGGCACCATCGGATTGTGCTGCTTGTAGCTGTCGACGACGACGGCGGCGCCCTTCGCCACATCATGCTTGTTGAAGACCGTATCGTAGAACTCGATCACCAGTTTGCGGTTGGCTTCTTCCTGCGCGAAATCCCGCGTTGCGGTTTGCGCCAGAACCGGTGCCGCCATCAAGGCCGGCACGAGGGCGAAAGCGGCGATGGCAAGACGGCGTGTTACGAAATTCATGGGTGATACCTCTCAATAACCGACGGTGAAACGCTGGCGGGAATGCTGCGGCTTCTCGATTTCATCGACAAGCGCGATGGCATAATCTTCGAAGGAAATGCGGCTGCCCTTATCGTTGCTGAGGAGATTATCCTTGCCGATGCGGAATTTGCCCGTTCTTTCGCCCGGCACGAACTCGGCGGACGGCGACAGGAAGGTCCAGTCGAGCTGTTTTTCCTGTTTCAGAATATCCAGAAACTCCGCACCCTTGGTCGCTTCGGCCTTGTAGGCGGCCGGGAAATCCGGCAGGTCGACCACACGCTGGCCCGGCGCGATTTCAAGGCTGCCGGCGCCGCCGACGACCAGATAGCGCTGAACGCCGGAGGCGCGCACGGCCTCGATCAGCGTTGCCGGATCGCTGGCGGTGAAATGCACCGAACTGATCACGGCATCGTGACCCTTCAGCAGTTCCGAAAGCCCTGCCTGATCGAAAACATCGCCCTTCTTTGCCTCCACATTCGGCAGGCTGGCGATCTTTTCAGGATTGCGGGCGATTGCCGTCACCTGATGTCCCCGGTCGGAAAGTTCCTTCAGAATACGGGACCCGGCATTGCCGGAAGCGCCGATGAGCGCGATTTTAGCCATGGCTTCTTTCCTCTTGTCACTATCGTTGCCGGTCTAGATTATAGACCGCGAAGAAGAGCTATGGTATCGCAGCCATAGTCGCAAGAAGTCAGCGGCGGCTGATCTGGTCACATGGCGATGACCTGCAAGGGTAAAAAGGGCAAGGGATAAGGACATGGCGGATACGCAGACGAAAGAAGTTTTTGCCTTCGACCAGCCCTGCCCCATCCGCGACGTGCTCGACCGTATCGGCGATCAATGGAGCCTTTTGGTTCTGGAAGCCCTGCAGGGCGGCGTGCTGCGCTTCAACGAACTGAACCGCAGGATCGACGATATTTCCAAGCAGATGTTGTCCCGCACCCTGAAACGGCTGGAAGAGGATGGCTTCATCCGCCGCACGCTCTATGCCGAGGTGCCGCCGCGCGTTGAATATGAGCTGACCAATCTCGGCCGCTCGTTTCTGGTGCCGATGCAATTGCTGGTGCAATGGGCTGACGAGAACCACGTTCGCATCTGCAAGGCGCGCCTGCAATATTCCGAAAACGACAATCGCGGCTGACCGGAAGCAGGCCGCGTCTAGCCCAGGCGGTAAACCTTGCAGACCAGCCCTTCCGGCTGGCGATAGGTCGTAAATCCCATGGCGTCGTAATAACTCTGCCCGAGCATGTTGTCCGCGCCGATGCTGGCATCGATATTCTGAATGCCCCGCGCCTCCGCCGCCCTGCGCGTTGCCGCGAAGAGGGCGGATCCCACACCTCTTCGCGCCGCCTGCGGGCTGACATGGGTGCCGATGATGCCCCAGCCTTCCGCCACGCCATAGGGATTGCCCGTGCGCGCATAACGCAGCGACTGGAAGCCCAGGATACGCCCGTCGTCGTCCTCGGCGACCGAGCATTCGATACGGTCGGCGTGCTGGATGTAATTCTCCAGCACCGCCGTGATATCCGTCGGCGCTTTTCGAAGGCCGGACGAGAATATCTCGTTCTGAACCGCCGCCATTCCCGTTGCATCGTCAACTTTCGCAGGCCGTATTTTCATCGATACATCACCTCATATCCGTTGCGACTGTTCCGGGCCGGCAAGGCGCCGGTCTAGTCGTTGGTTTTCAGGAGCGGAAAATGAAGGACGCACCGAAGGCGATCAGCGCGAAACCGATCACGTGATTGATGGTGATGCTTTCCTTCAGCCAGAAGATCGAAAACAGCGCGAAGACCGCGAGCGTGATGACTTCCTGAATGGTCTTGAGCTGCGCGGTGGAATAGACCTCCGAACCGATGCGGTTCGCGGGAACGGCAAGCACATATTCGAAGAAGGCGATACCCCAGCTGGCGACAATCGCCAGAAAGAGCGCGCTGCCCTTGTGCTTGAGGTGGCCGTACCAGGCGAAGGTCATGAAAACATTGGAGGCGATAAGCATCAGGACAGGCCAGATATGGGCAGGGCTGATTGAGAACGGCATGATGGGTCCTGGAAAAAAAAGGGAGGGATGTCATGAAATGCGGCAGGAGAAGGCAGTTAGAAGGGAACCCTCATTCCGCCCGTATGGATTTGCTCTAGCGCATCCGCCCGAAAACCGGAATCGATTTTCTACGAATTTTATCAGAGCTATCGTCAGCCGCTACGCAACGCATTCGGCCAAAATTTGTTCCCCGCGCTTCGTTTCCTTTTTGTACTCATTTTTTCACCGCATCCCCTTCCCTTTATGCGTGACTCCCTCCATATTTCGCCCATGGCCAGATCACCGAAAAAGTCCCCCTCCTCGCCCTCGGGCTTCGAGGAAGCTCCGCAATCGTCCTTCGAAGGCGCGCCGCTCAGCGGCAGCGTCGCTGACTGGGTGAAGCAGCTCGAGGCGGAAGCGGAGGCGTCCTCCGTGGAAACCCAGCGCGAAATCGCCTCGAAGGCGGGCAAGCACCGCAAGAAGATCGAGATCGAGGCACGCAAGGAGGCCCAGAAAGCCCCCCCGAAGACGGCCAAGAACACCACGGCCTCCAAGACCGCACGCGGCGTTTCCATCGGCGCATCGAGCGATCCGAAAACCCGCGCCGCCGCCGGCCTCAATCCGGTCGCCGGCATGGACGTGTCGCTGGAGGATGCCGCCAACCTCGCGCCGGGCGCAGTCACCGCAACGGTGGACGCGCTGTCGAAGCTGATCGAGAGCGGCAATCCGCTGTTCAAGGACGGCAAGCTGTGGACGCCGCACCGCCCGGCCCGCCCGCCGAAATCGGAAGGCGGCGTCGCCATCCGCATGGCCTCGGATTACCAGCCCGCCGGCGACCAGCCGACCGCCATTGCCGATCTCGTCGAAGGCATCAATTCCGGCGAGCGCAGTCAGGTGCTGCTCGGCGTCACCGGCTCGGGCAAGACCTTTACCATGGCCAAGGTGATCGAGGCGACGCAGCGCCCGGCTGTCATCCTTGCGCCCAACAAGACGCTGGCCGCGCAGCTCTATTCGGAGTTCAAGAACTTCTTCCCCGACAATGCGGTGGAATATTTCGTCTCCTACTACGATTATTACCAGCCGGAAGCCTATGTGCCGCGCTCCGACACCTTCATCGAGAAGGAATCCTCGATCAACGAACAGATCGACCGGATGCGCCACTCCGCCACCCGTTCGTTGCTGGAACGCGACGACTGCATCATCGTCGCCTCGGTTTCCTGCATCTACGGTATCGGTTCGGTCGAGACCTATACGGCCATGACCTTCCAGATGCAGGTGGGCGACCGGCTGGACCAGCGCCAGCTTCTGGCCGACCTCGTGGCCCAGCAATACAAGCGCCGCGACATGGATTTCCAGCGCGGCTCGTTCCGCGTGCGCGGCGATACCATCGAAATCTTCCCGGCCCACCTTGAGGACGCCGCCTGGCGCATCTCGATGTTCGGCGACGAGATCGATTCCATCACCGAATTCGACCCGCTGAGCGGCCAGAAGACCGGCGATCTGCAATCCGTCAAGATTTACGCCAATTCTCACTATGTCACCCCACGCCCGACGCTCAACGGCGCGATCAAGTCGATCAAGGAAGAATTGAAGGGCCGCCTCGCCGAACTGGAAAAGGCCGGACGCCTGCTGGAGGCCCAGCGGCTGGAACAGCGCACCCGCTACGATGTGGAAATGCTGGAGGCGACCGGCTCCTGCGCCGGTATCGAGAACTATTCGCGTTATCTCACCGGCCGCAATCCCGGCGAACCGCCGCCGACCCTGTTCGAATATATCCCTGATAACGCGCTGCTGTTCATCGATGAAAGCCACGTCTCCGTCAGCCAGATCGGCGGCATGTATCGCGGCGACTTCAGGCGCAAGGCGACGCTGGCCGAATACGGCTTCCGCCTGCCCTCCTGCATGGACAACCGGCCGCTGCGCTTCGAGGAATGGGACGCGATGCGCCCGCTCACCGTGGCGGTTTCGGCAACCCCCGGCTCGTGGGAAATGGAACAGTCCGGCGGCGTCTTCGCCGAACAGGTCATCCGCCCGACCGGCCTCATCGATCCACCGGTGGAAGTGCGCTCCGCCCGCAGCCAGGTGGACGACGTTCTCGGCGAAATCCGCGAAACCGCCGCCAAGGGTTATCGCACGCTCTGCACCGTGCTGACCAAACGCATGGCCGAGGACTTGACCGAATATCTGCATGAACAGGGCGTCCGCGTCCGTTACATGCACTCGGATATCGACACGCTGGAGCGCATCGAGATCATCCGCGACCTGCGCCTTGGCGCTTTCGACGTGCTTGTCGGTATCAACCTCTTGCGCGAGGGTCTCGATATTCCCGAATGCGGTTTCGTCGCCATCCTCGATGCCGACAAGGAAGGCTTCCTGCGCTCGGAAACCTCGCTGATCCAGACCATCGGCCGCGCCGCCCGCAACGTCGACGGCAAGGTCATCCTCTACGCAGACAACATCACCGGCTCGATGAAGCGGGCGATGGAGGAAACCTCCCGCCGCCGCGAAAAGCAGATGGCCTATAACGCCGAACACGGCATCACGCCGGAATCGGTCAAGGCGAAGATCTCCGACATTCTTGATTCTGTTTATGAGCGCGATCACGTAAGGGCCGATATTTCTGGCGTTTCCGGCAAGGGCTTCGCCGATGGCGGCCACCTCGTCGGCAATAATCTGCAGGCCCATCTCAACGCGCTGGAAAAATCCATGCGCGACGCCGCAGCCGATCTCGACTTCGAAAAAGCCGCCCGCCTGCGCGACGAAATCAAACGCCTCAAGGCCGCCGAACTGGCGACCATGGACGACCCGATGGCCAAGGAGGAGGCCCGCGCCATCGAAGGCGGCGGAAAAAACAACAGACGCAGCCACTTGTCGATCTCCCCGCCGGAGGCTGAGACATCCGGCA
This sequence comes from Agrobacterium sp. P15N1-A, assembly GCF_044626815.1. Lineage (NCBI taxonomy): Bacteria > Pseudomonadati > Pseudomonadota > Alphaproteobacteria > Hyphomicrobiales > Rhizobiaceae > Agrobacterium > Agrobacterium sp. P15N1-A. The sequence goes on from NZ_JBIUPF010000002.1 coordinate 239,062, forward strand.
GGACGGAGGCGGGCGCCGCAGCGAACGAAAGCGGCAAATCCCTCTTCGCCAAACCCTCGCTGGATGAAATGGGCCCCGGCTCGGATGCGGGAAAACCGCTTTTCCGCAGGAACACGCTGGACGAGATGACGGTGGGCAGAACCGAAAAACCCGTGCGCGGCGCGGTGCCCGACAAGCCCGAGACCGAGCCCGGCAAACGGTTCTCACCGCTTCTCGAAGGTCAGCCCGAACGAGCCACGGATGACCCGCGGCCGCTGGTGCGTGGCAAGATCGGCGCGGGTTCCTATGAGGATGCCGGCGAGCAGAAGCGCAAGAGCCGGACCAAGGGCAAGACGGGCCGGCCGGGGCGGTGAAAGGACGGTTAATTAAAACTAATCACAAGGATAATATATCATCCCCGCTCTTATTCACCTCATTATTTATTCTAACCATTTCGTCGCATTTCTTTTTTACAAAAACCACGTGAGATTTATAGTTCTGAGATAGAACAGAGAAATAGCGCATATTTACTAAACTCGTTTCCTGGGCGTTCATGTCCTTTAGTAATTCGTCCCCATCTTCCGAGAACCTATTTGAGCCAGCCGAGAGCGATAGACGCTTTTTCGCAAAATCAAACGTCGCATGATAGAATACAATTGATTTTTTGCCGCGACTTTTTGGTATCAAACTCCGTAGCGCAGTCACCAGAGCTCTCAGTTCTGAGTGGCCAACAAACTGCCTATTCATTTCACTTGGAACGTCATTCTTAAAAGTACACACTATCGACTCAACAAAATGATGCAGTCTTTCCTTGTAATCTATTCTATAACCATATGATATTTGCCGACTGTCAGAATTAAAAAAAATGTCTATTTTGTTAGCAAATAATGAAATTATATCCATAGGATCCGTCTTTTTTGTTGCTGCAATTATATCTTTCTGCAACCCTTTATATACGGGTATAACGTACATTTTGGCCATAATCTCCGGATTAATAGAATACATCATCGGAAAAACAGAATCGGCCCTTTGAACGGGTATTCTTTCAATAACTTCCGATATTTTGTCCGGGAAATAATGTGTCACCGCGTACGCACAAAAATATTCCTGAAAAGACCTATGTATAAATGAGTAATTATCGCCATCCTTGTATATAAGATTCACAGATTCTACGCATTCCTTCAAAAATAATTCCGGATCATAATCCACCCTAGATCTAGATTTTACTTTATTAATATAATTTATTATCTCAGATCTTGTAAAAGAGTGCTCCATGTCAGCGTAAGAAACAAGGCAAAACAAAGAAAAAACATTTATAAAATCACTCTCTCCCATTTCAATGAAACGCTTTCTTTGAAAGCCCTGTTTTGAAGCATCATGTAAAGTGTAGAGTGTCTGGAAGGCATACCTATAAAAAACATGACGGCTGTCTGGTACATATCTTATTTGCAAATACGTCATCAACATCATCAAAGTTAATAGCGGCGTTGAAAAGAACGTTCTATAGTCTTCATATCGCTTTTCCAGTATCTCCGACATAAACTCCTTCTTAATTTCGCGATCAAATTCAATTTTTTGAATAACCAGTCGCGACTGCTCTTTGTCGAATTCGTTGGCGTGATAAGTGTGGAACTCTAACCACGAACTAAATCTGTCGTCCGCACGACTTGAAACAACGAAGCCACATCCTTCATATCGCGCAGCTAACTCCAGTATTTGCGCTTGGATATCAAGACGAAATCTTTCAGGCACCTCGTCAAATCCATCAAAAATAAATACAAATCGTCCGTTGGCCATCATTTCACTGAATATTGCCTCGGGGACGGGGCGATCAGCCACCGTCAAGGAAAGCCTAATATAAGTGGAAAGATTTTGTGTAGTTATATCATTTATATTACGTAGCTCGAAATATATAGGAACTTTTCCTATTGGATTATCATACAATGATTTCCATAAATATTTGCAGAATATCGTTTTACCGATTCCCCCAAAACCAGAAACAATTACCCTCTGCCCGTCTCGGATTTTTTGCGCGAGCTCATCGTCTCCAATGATCTCTTTGCCGCACTTGTATCTTCCTTTTACATAAATATCTTCAATACTTGTAGGCCTATCTTTGCTAATAATAGTCCTAACTATACTGCAAACCTTATGCGTCTTCTCAAGGTAATCCTCAAAGTTTCGGAAATATACCTCGTATTTTGAAATAATTTTTCCCGGCAAATAGGAAAAAATACTTTTAACAGTTGTTTTAGTTAAATCCGTGACAACCCCTACGGCGATTTTATTTATGTCCATTTCCATTTAAAACACCCAGAATCAATTAGATGTAAATACACCTATTATATTGTAGATGAATGTAAATTCACAAATCGCGCGATAGGCTATAATTTCATTTATGAAATACAAATGTTATTTATAATAACTACCACGAACGCAGAATTCTTCGATATTTACTACAGTTTTCAAGAAACTAGATTTTTAGGTTATTCAACGCCACCGCCGCCCGGATCAGCGCCGCCAGCGCCTCCTCATTCACGATATCCCCCTCGTGAAAATCAATCGCCCGCCGCGTATTACCCTCAAGGCTCGAATTGAACAGCCCCGCCGGGTCCTCCAGCGAGGCTCCCTTCGCAAATGTCATCTTCACCGCGCTTTTGTAGGTTTCGCCGGTGCAGAGAATGCCCGCATGCGACCAGACCGGCACGCCGCGCCATTTCACCTCTTCCACCACCTCCGGATCGGCCTTGCTGATCACCGCGCGAATATGCGCGAGCGTCTCGCCGCGCCAGTCGCCGAGCTCCGCGATCTTGCGGTCGATGAAGTCCGATGGTGCGGTCTCCTCCGCATCTTTCGTCATCGTGTTTTTCGCCATGGCATCCTCCCGATTTCGACGCACGCCTGTTCCTTTTTTTAGCATAGACGAAATTTTCCTGTCCTCCCATGAGGAACCAAATCCGCCTCCCATCGTTTCCTCCCCGAACGCAACGTTCAGCATACAAAGGGAAGAAACATCATGAAAATCAAGGTCATCGCGCTCGCTGCGGCAGCAGCGCTCTCCTCTTCCGTGGCTTTCGCCCAGACGGCCACTACTGCTCCTGCTGCCGGCGCGGACGCCACTTTGTCCGGCCCAGGCATTACCATGGGCACCAAGGCCAGCGGCCCGCTGAAGTTCGTCAATGTCCAGAAGACCGACCTCACCGCGTCCCAGCTCGATGGCATGGACATCTATAACGCCCAGAACGAAAACATCGGCGAAATCGAAGATGTCGTCATCGGCGACGGCAAGTCGGTGATCGGCCTTGTGGCCAGCGTCGGCGGTTTCCTCGGCATCGACAAGAGCTATGTGGTGCTCGACCCGGCTTCCGTTGCTGTCCACAACGACAACGGCACCTGGAAGGCCTATGTCGACACCACCAAGGAAGCGCTTCAGAACGCCCCGAAGCTCGATTACGACAAGCTGGACGACTGATTACCCCTGCAGTCCGCAAGCTTGTCCCCCCGCGCCCTGTCGCGGGGGTTTTCATATGTGGCACCCTATGGAAAAACCCGGCACGCTCTGCCGGAGGGCACTTGCCTGACGGCGCGCGCCTCGCCTATCTTCGGCGCGCAAATCACCAAGGATCGCTGCGTGCCCGCCAATAGCCTCTTTTCCTTTGCCATCAGCACCGCCATCGCGCTCGGCGCCCTGCCGCTGTCAGCGCAGGCGGCCGACTGGAAACCGGCCGAGCAGATAAAAACCTACGCCATCAGCGGCAATTCGGGCGGTGCGCTTTATCAATCGATTGGCGAGCGTGGTCCGACCGCCGGCGTGCAGGCCATTGCCCACACCACCTTCAAGCTGACATGGCGGCGGGATTACCGTCCGCAGCCGGATGGCGCCTGCGTGCTGGCCACCGCGAGGCCCAATCTCACCATCATCTACACCTGGCCGAAAGCGCCGGCCAATCTGCCGCCCGGCGTCGCCGCCAGCTGGAGAACCTTCATCTCCGGCGTGGAAACCCACGAGCGCGTCCATGGTGACCATATTCTCGACATGGTGAAAAAGATCGAGGCCTTCAGCATCGGGCTGAGGGCGGAGAACGATCCAAAATGCCAGAAGGTGCGCGCCGTTCTGCAACAGCGTCTGGGTGAGCTTTCCAACGAGCAGCGCCAGCGCGGCCGCGATTTCGACCGCGACGAGCTTTCCCCGGGCGGGCGGGTGCATCAGCTCATCCTGGCCCTCGTCAACGGCCCCTGAACGGCCGCGGCTATTCCGCCGCCTCGCCTTTCAGCAGGGGCTCGGCCAGCGTCACGCTTTCCAGCTCGTAGGAATAACCTTCGAGCATCGTATAGGCCTGTTCGATTGCCTCGATCTGCGCTTCGGCATTACGGATGGCTTCGGCTATGGACTGGCTGCGGGCGCGCAGCATGGAACTCAGCACATCGGTTTCCGGCTTGCGGCCGAGACGGTCCATATGTTTGCGAACCCGCGTGCGGTGCCGTTCAAGCTCGAGAATATGGAAACGGCTTTTCAGAATATCGTCGGTCAGCTTGCGGCGCATGGCGGCCACGGGGTCGAAACTGCCGGGTTCGCGTTCGTCCAGAATGAATTCATTCACCAGCGTTTCCAGCATCAGCAAGCCCTTGAGGTCCTTGGCGTCGGCAAGCTGCGGATCGTAGCCGGTATCGTCGAATACCTTGCGGCGCACCGGATCCTTCAGCAGCTCATAGGCCGTCTGCAGGCGCGCGAATTGCTCGGCGTCGCCGCCGCTATCGGGATGCGCGGCCTTGGCCACCTTGCGGTAGGCCGACTTGATCGCCGCCTCGTCGGCATCGCGCTCCACGCCAAGCAAAACATAGGGATCAATCACAAAAACACCTTCAAACGCAAACTGTTACCCGCATGCCCAACACCGCTCCCGTCTGGCACGCGGGCGGATCATAGGCCAATTCCGCCCGGCGCGGCACCCCGCCCGGGCGGTTAAACCGGCAAAGCCCACACAAAGCCTCATGGCGCGCCGCATCGTAACGGGCGGAAAAGCCCTTGATGCCGAAATTTGTCGGACCCAAGGCGACTATAATGACAGGCAGGACAAAATTGTGGAAAGCGGCGGCAAAACATGCCGCACGGTTCCGCACCGCGGCTGCCGCAACCGGCCGGAAAACACCATGGGGAGAAGCGTAACCGGCGCGTTTTCAGGGGGTTATGGTGGAAAGACGTCAACGGGTGTAAGCTCGGCTTTTGGATTGAAAGGGAGGACGATCCGATGCCGCAAACGATTACCCAGACCGTCACGGACTATGTCCATGCCATGGCCTATGCGGATGAAAGCCTGATGCGCGACGTTTTCGACCCGCGCGCCAGCATCGTCGGAACCTTCGAGGGCGAAATCGAATGGCTGTCCCTGGAGGACTTTGTCGACCAGATGCGCAAAAGCGAACGCGGCCTCCCCGATCACGATCCCGCCTTTGAAATCATGGGCATCGACAAGGAAGGCGACAGCGCCTCGGTGAAGCTGACGACCCGTTTCGACGGCATGGATTTTTACGAATATCTCTCCCTGCTGGAACGCGACGGCAACTGGTCGATCGTGCACAAGCTCTATCACATAAAGCCGTAGGCATCACCGAAACCGCCACCCCGCTCGCGATCCGGTTACTTTTCCGATGAAGGAGTTAGAACAGGTCGCTGTAGATCGCCGTTATCCAGAGCGCGTTAAAGAAGAGCCAGATAACACCGAGCCACATGATTTTGCGGCTGCTATCGGTTCTCATCGCCACAATCGCGATAAGCAGACCGCCGACTATCCTTGCCAGATACCATGGCCCGAGCTGTTCGAAGTGTTCCCTGCCCTTGATGTAGGTGTCCAGCAGATCGAAGACGAAGGAGGCGGCAAACAGGGCAAAGAACGCATGTCGCCTGCGCACGAAAAAACTTTCCCGTTCGGACAATTCCTGAATGTGATCGGGATAAAGCAGCGTCGACATCAAAAAGAACAGCGACGTGTAGACCAGAACGAAAATGTAAATCCAGAAATTCCAGTTGTGGATCAGCCGCAGGGCAAACTCCCACCACCAGAAATGGACCGCTCCAAGAAGCAGGACAATCGACCAGACGATCTGCGCGTGCATGCGGTCGGTTTTCTGCGGCTCCTGCAGCCTTCTGGAAAGACCGGACAACACCCTGGTGATGGCCAGGCCGAGGATGAGGCTTACCAATATCCGCAAATGACCATATGCATCCATTGAAAGCGCCCGCTGTTGCTCAACTTATCCGCCGAACAATATGCTTAAACCTTCGGGCTTTACAACTCTGGCGGATGCCCCGCCCTTCCCGATCTCACCTTCCAGTGGGCAGGACCAGCTTCCCGATGCGAAAGTTCCCCGGGCCGGCAGGCCGAAGCCGGGCATTCCAGTTTCATCGGGGCTCAACCACCGGCAGCGGCAGACGCAATGTCGCCCGTCACCCGGTGCATTCAACCAAATAGATTTCAGGATTAAGCGATTGATTTTACTGGTGCCCCCGGCAGGGTTCGAACCCGCGACCCCCTGATTACAAATCATAATCTAAAGCCCGTAATACATGGGTTGTCGCCTTACCTGTTGCGTCCATGTCGCGTCAAGATGTGAAGTAGTCAGCGGCAGCAGCCAGTTCCGAGCCGTCATCATCACGCGGGAACAGATGGCCATAGGTGTCCATCGTCATTGCGATTGTCGAGTGCCCCATGCGCTCCTGCACCACCTTCGGGGGTAGCCCGAGGCCTCCATCTTCCCGTCGATTGATGCACCACGACGCGAACCAGTGACGAAGGCAATGCAGGCCGGAATACTTCGGTGCCAGCACTGGCTTGCCATCCTCATCGAGTTCTTCCACGTCCGAGACGACGCCGGCCTTTACCCACGCAGGATGGATGTGTCTGCGGAGGATGTTCTTCAGGCTTTCAACCTTGCCCAGCCCGTTCGGGAAAACCAGATCAAGCACGAGCACCGGGTTATCGTCATCGTCGCGCTTGCCGGTGTCTCTTCGGGGACAAGCCAGCTTCCATTCCTTCAACGCATTGGTGACGATCGGTGGCGCCGGAATAACGCGCTCGCCCGAGATAGACTTTGGCCGGCCGATGTCATTGAAGCGATCCGCCCGCTGATGCACCCTGATTTCGTTCTTCTTGAAGTCGATATCCTGCCATCGCAGTCCGCGGAGTTCTGACGCTCTCAGCCCACAGAAGGCAGCCACCAGCACGAAAGCTCGCCAGCGGCCCTCAGACACACCAAGGAGCGCCTTCACCTCGTCACGGGCGGGAATGTCTACCCCGACCTTCAAGCGCCCCTTCTGGCGCCTCTCCTGACGATTTGCGCTCTTTCCCCTTCTCGCCTGCATCTCGCGTGCAGCATTGCGCACTACAAGGCCACGCTCTTGAGCATCAGCAAGCAGTGTGCCGAGCGTCGTCATTACCCGCTTGATCATCGATGGGGAGCGAGCCTCGTCACGCAGTTGATCTTCATAGGATCGCAGCCGCGCCGTGTTGAGGGCATTCAATCGCAATGATCCGATAAACGGCACGATATGGAGGCGCAGGGTGCGCTCGTAATCCTCGATAGACGACCGCTCAAGACCTGCCGCTCGCGTGGAGGCTATCCACAGCTTGCCTGCTTCCTCAACCGTAACAGTCGCACTGTCGGCAACGTGCGTGCCTTCCCTGACCTCAACCGTGGCCGTGGCTGCGAACTGGTCGGCCTGTTTCTTGAGCTTGAAAGTCTTCAGCCGGCGTGTGCCGTTGCCATCGACATAGTCAACCACCCAGGCGGATTTCGCTTCGCCTTTTGGCGTTGTCCATTCGCGCTTACGGACTGACATCGGGCTCTCCGAAGCTTTGCACCAGAACACTCGCAACGGGTTCGCTTGAGCCCGCCACATAGCGCTGATACACCTCCAGAATATGTAGATCGTCTATGGCGTACTGCTTTATGTAAAGGCCTGCTGCTTTGCTCTCAGGGTCATAGTTCGCATCAGCAATCGCAGCTTCTCTCGTAGCATGGGTGCCGATCTTACTTATGGGCAACACCCACACGTCAATGAACTCGCCTATGGAATAGCCAAACGGAAAAGCTTCTTCCAATGCGTTCAAGACCAGCGACCTGACCGGAATCTTTAATTCTTCTGACTTTCTTTCGATCCGCTCAATTAGCTCATCGGGCATCGCTGGCAACGCATCAAAGGACTTTTCCAGTCTCTCTACAATCTCGCCGTTCATTGATCTCGAACTTTCAGATGCGGCGCTCGACAACCGATCTCTTAGCCCTGATGACATTCGCAGCGTAATTCGGATTTCTTCGTCTTCGGACGGCATTTCGGACCCCTGAAATAAATTACACTCACTCCATAACACCAAAATGACACCATGTCTTGACACCAAAGTGGTGTGACACTAATGTGGTGTCGTTAACCCTAATGGAGTGATAAGGAATGAACGAAAAAACAGAGGCGATGGACCTCATCTGGGGCCTCGATGAAATCGGCAAGCTGATCGGCCGCAACTATCAGCAGACCTACCACATGGTGAAATCCGGTCATCTTCCGATGGTGAAGCAAGTGGGCGAGCGCTACGTCGCCAGTCGTCAGAAGCTCATCGACTTCTTCATGGAGGCAGCATGACCAAGAAAGCAAAAGGCCCGGCAAGCGTTGGCGCGCTCCCGGACCGTGGCTCAATCACTCACCCCTGCATGAGGAAAGAAGAAATGAACGAGGCAACGAATACCACGGCTGCGCGTGAAATAAAAGACACGCATGCCGCCGACGAAGTGAACAGAGCCAAGGCCATCGTGCTGGTGGTCTGGATGGCGTTGCAATCGCCAGACTTGAGCGGTGGTTGTGAAGGCGATCTGAGCGCGTTGGCTGATACGCTTTACGAGGCGTACATGAAGCTCATGCAGGCCGAGAAGAACCTGGGAGTGCATCAATGAGAACGACACGTCGCACGTTCCTAGGCGGCGCTGCCGTCGCCTCTCTGCCAATCGCTGCCGTTGCCAATGCCGCCATTGCAACACCAGAAGAGACAGTCCACGAGCGCCTACACCGGCTGATGGACGAATTCAAAGCAACGGTAATGGAGATAAACCCCAACGTCCGTTTCGCTGAGGATAGTATCCGAGTTGAACTGGATGAAAGCCTCCCTTTGCCGCTTATGATCGTAGCTCAGTGGGCTAAGGGCCGGTACGAGGGTGATGGCACTTATCGCGGCGGCAACAGGTACGATACTTACTCGCGATACCGGGTCAAGAAACTGGATCGCCAGATCGGCGGCCAGCCAACCTTCTCAGTAATTCCGGTTGGTGAAAGGGATCGCTCGAAATGGATGACGCTTTCACAGCCTCGCTTTGAGAGCTTCATCGGGGAGAAGCTGCGATGAAACACGCCCCCATCGAAATCACCCGCGCCCGTCTCGAAGCGAAGATCGAGGAGTTGGTTGCTCTCCTCGATCTGGTCGATGGCGACTGCGACCTGGAAGATAACGGCGATACGGAACCTTCACTCGGCACTGGCGGCAGACTTGGCCGCGATGGCATTGAGGACGATCTGGAAGACGACACGTCCGACAGCGAGCTAAGCATGGGCTGGGCTAATCCCCGCTTTGGTGAAAGCCCGCTGCCCGCTGGATGGAGCATGGGGGACTGGGAGCAATGAGTGTCAATCCCGAAGCCCGCTTGAAGAAGCTCGCCCGCGAAAGCGGCTACGACTTCCACAAATCCCGCAAGGCCGAAGGCATGGATAATTTCGGAGGCTACATGCTGACCGAGATTTCCCCGAACACCGTTGTTGCCGGCGCTCGTTACGAACTCTCGCTGCAAGACGTGGCGAGAGAGCTTCAACGCCTTCATGTGCTGGGGAGGAAGTAAACTTGACGAGTTTGTCAAACAATCTTGCCGATCTGGCGGAGCGAGTGAAGGAGGCCGACGAGGCCTCCATTTCTGCTGAAAAGACGTTCATCGAAAAGTCGATCGATGCAGGCACGCTCTTGCTACAAGCGAAAGAGGAATGCCCGCACGGGGACTGGGCACCGTTCCTTGTCCGCACCGGGGTTCATGAGCGCAAAGCCAGACGCCTGATGCAGTTGGCGCGGTCTGGCCTGAAACCGGACACCGTGTCCGATTTGGGCGGCATCAAAGCGGCACTGGAGTTCATTGCCGACAATGATCTGCCGAAGCCGTCCGACTATCTTGTCGCGTGGTTCGAAGGCAGCAGTTGGCCGGTCCCTTTGACGCTCATCTGGCAATCCGACGTGCGGCCTGGGTTTTTCTTTTTCTACCAGTTCCCCCACACAGAGGAATGGAATTCCCGATGGTTCTCAAAACCGATCCGGGCCGATGCTGTATGGGCCGCCCTCGACTACATGGTCGATGGTAAACTCAAGGAACTCAATTTCACAACGGTGCCGCAGGCCGGCTACTACGGAATAGCGGAGCTTGTCTCCGAGGATATGGGGGACGTTCTTGAGCGCGACCCGCATTGATTTCCTGTCTGGCGATGCAGCCCGGTTCAACGACCTCCGCGATAAATGGAGGAGCGTGGCGTCAAGCTGCGCTCTTTCCAAGGCTGGCCTTCGCGTGGCCACTGTACTTCCCACGTTCATCAGCCGTGAATATGGATATGCTTTCCCGACTGACGAAGACCTCGCCAGCGCGATCGGAACGACAAACACCTCTACCGCGAAGCGCGGGCTGATATCTCTTGAAGGCGCTGACCTGATAGAACGCCAGACCATGGTGAAGCGAGACGAGAAGGGAGAAGCCATAGGAAGGCTGCGCCGCATCCACTTCAAGCTGCCCGAGGTGAAGGTGCAAAATCACCCCGAGGTGAAGGTGCAGAAAGTGAAGGTGCAGGACGAGGTGAAGGTGCAGAAACGGGTAGGTGAAGGTTCACCCGTATGCACCAATATACCTGACAGCATTACCCCTGATAAAATTTCCGGCTCTGGAATAAAGACGGTTACCGTATCTCTATACGCGAGAGAGAATGTCCCTTCGGCTTATGCCAACGACAATGAGTTCTTGGACACGTTTGACAGGATCGTCATTGAGATGACCGAAGGCAAGGAGATCGGCGCGGGCGAGATGAGCAAGATTTGCGAGACGGCATTTAACCGGACCACGGACAGCAGCGACATGTTCATGCCGTTCCACTGGGCTGATGTCTGCATGTTGAGGTCGAAGGAAACCGAGCAGTGGTTTTATCAGCGGGTCGGGCAACTGGTCTATCGGAGGAACGTGGCATGAACCAACCGAAGCTCACGGCCTCGCGCCTCGATGCCATCCTCGCTGGCAAGCCGAATGATACCGGCAACCCGTTTCGGATCATATGGACGGCCGAAGCGATAGCCGCCCGGATCGGGGTATCAGCCGATTTCGTCCGCGATACTCTGGCCAAGGTCGAAGGTAGCCCAGTGAAGCAGATCGGAGGGCGATACTGCGCGCACGAAGGCGACTTGCTGGCCTTCTTTCGAGCATAACATAAACAAACCCAGTCTAACCCATTCTCTCCGATACACATTTCCGCTGTGATGGCGGAAATTCCAGCCCATGAGCTGGAACCCTTTCAAACGCACAAAGAAAGCCCTGACGGACGAGCAAATCCTTGAGATGCTCGGCGGGGGCATCCCGACCGCAACCGGGATTGCCGTATCGGCAGAGAGCGCCTTGCGGGTGCCGGCCGTTGCTGCTGCTGTCCGCACCATTTCCGAAGCCGCCGCTTCTCTCTCGGTCAAGGTGGTCGAGATTGCCGCCGACCGCACGGAAACCGAAGTTCCCAATCACCCCGTCCTGGCGCTGCTTCGCGACGACGCGAACGAGTGGACATCCGGCTTCGAGTTCATCCGCTCCATCATGGTCGATGCTCTCTGCCGGGATCAGGGCGGCCTCGCCTACGTCAACCGTGTGGGCGACGAGGTGCGAGAAATCATCCGCTATCGTCCGGGCTTCATCAACGTCGATTATCCTGACGACACGCTCCAGCCCCGTTATCGGACAAACGGCATTCTTCGCAACGCAAGCGATGTGATCCACCTTCGCGGCCCGTTCGACAAATCACCCCTTACCCTCTGCCGCGAAGCTATCGGCGTTGCCATCGTCATGGAGAAGCACGCGGCCCGCCTGTTCGGCAAGGGAGCGCGCCCCGGTGGAGTGGTGACTTCTCCCAAGCCGCTTGGCGACGAAGGTATGAAGAAGATGATCGCCGGCTGGAAAGCCGCAATGGACGGCTCCGACAACGGCGGTAAAACCGCATTCCTCTACGATGGCGCCACATGGTCCCAGATGACGCTCTCCAGCGTCGATGCGCAGTTCCAGCAGCTCCGCCTCTTCCAGCTTCAGGAAATTGCCCGCGCCTTCAATATCCCGGCCTCCCTTCTCGGGGACATGACACGTGCCACATGGAGCAACGCGGCCGAGATGCAGCGCCAATTTCTCCAGCTTTGCCTTGAGCCATGGCTGCGCGCCCTCGAAAGCGCCCTGCGCCGTGCGCTGTTCTCCAAGGAAGACCGGAAGAAATATGCCATCCGGTTCGACCGCGACGATTTCACGAACGTGGACCTGACTGCCCGCGCCACCGCGATCAGCAGCCTTGTTTCCTCCCGCGTCATCAATCCAAACACCGCCCGCGAATGGCTTGATCTGCCGCCCTACGACGGCGGCGACGAATACGCGAACCCGAACACCGGAGCCAGCCAGCCAGGCTTAGGCCACAACGGCGGCCAGAAGCTCGAAGACGACAAGCAAGACGATCCCGACAAGGAGCCGAACGATGACGCTCGATGAAATCCACGGCAACCTTGCCGATCAGGACAAAGGCCGCTGGCTGGAAGTCGTGGACCCGTGGGATGGCAAGCCGACCGGCCTTCGCCTTCTCATCGCCGGCCCTGACAGCCAGACCCAGCACAAGGCCCGTATCGCTATGATGGACGAGCTGGCCGCCGCCGCTGATGTGGACGGCAAGGCATCGTTTGAAGCCCGCGAGAAGGCGCGCATCAACTGCTTGGCCCGTTGCGTCATCAATTGGGACATCGCCGCCGACTTCGGCCTAAACGCCAAATTCGGCCACGCCGCCGTCGCCAAGGTTCTACAGGTCGCATGGATCCAGCAGCAGACAGACGCTTTTGCCGCCGACCGTGCCAACTTCCGCAGTGAGGTGGCGTGATGGACAGGCTCTTCATCGAAACAAAGATGATTGCCGACGACGCTGGCACCGTGTCCGGCCTCGCGTGGAAGTTCGGCGCGCCTGACCGCGTGGGCGACTGGATTGACCCCGGTGCCTTCAAGGGCGTGAAGCTGCCTATCCCGATGCTGTTCGGTCACGACATGAACGACCCGATTGGCACATGGGATATCGCCACCGAGAAGTCGGACGGCCTGCACATCACCGGCAAGCTGCTGGTGGACGATGTTGCCCGCGCTCGAGAAGTTCGGGCCTTGGTCAAATCCGGCGCCGTCCGTGGCCTGTCCATCGGCTTTATCACCAAGACCTCAAGCCCTCGCACCGGCGGCGGCCGTCTCATCAAATCTCTTGAGCTTCTGGAAGCGTCTCTCGTGACGATCCCGATGCACCCCGGCGCGAAGGTGACTTCGGCCAAGTCGGCAGTAGAGGCGATTTCGATCGCCGCTGCCATCAACCGCGCAGCCGCGCATATCGGAAGGAACTGACATGCAGCATGTCACGAAACAGGCGCTGCTCGGCAGCGTGGCAATCATGGAACGAAAGGGCGACGATGACGATCCGTTGTCCATGGTCACCAAGTCGCTTGCGGAACTGCAGAAGGCCGTAGACGAACGCCTCAAGAAGGTCGAAGGCGGCACCGAGCTGAAAGCGCTCATGGACCGTATTGCCGAACTCGAAACCAAGGCGAACCGCCCCGGCGGCAAGAAGGACGCGAACGAACAGATCGAGCTGGAGCGCAAGGCTCTTGCCTCCATGCTGCGCTCTGGCCTCGCCGCTGCTATCGAGGACGCAGGCGGCGTATTCGAAGCCAAGGCAGCAGCATCGTCCGACAGCGACCCCGCCGGTGGCTATTTCGTCCTGCCGACCATCGATCTTTCGATCCGCACACTGCTCACCGACCTGTCGCCCCTGCGCAGCCTGGCCGAGGTTGTCAGCATCGGCAGTGGTGACAAATACGAGCGGTTCTATTCCATGGGACGCCGCGGTGCGCAGTGGGTGGCCGAGCGTGATGCTCGCCCGCAGGATACTGCCCGCCCCGAGCTGATCAAGCAAAGCTATCCGGTTTCGGAACTGTATGCTGCCCCCGTTGCAACCCGCCACCTGCTCGATGATGCGGCCACGGATATCGCTTCCTGGCTGATCAACAACGCCACCCACGACTTCGCTGAAACCGAAGGCGAAGCTTTCATGCGCGGTGATGGTGTCGAAGGCAAGCCCCGCGGCCTGCTGGACTATGGCACGACCGTCGAGAAGGATTTCACACGCGCCTGGGGCAAGCACCAGCATGTGGAATCGGATGCTCTCAGCGGTGGGCAATTGACGACTGCCCAGTGGACGAAGGTTCTGATCGGCCTGATCGGTGCGCTGCGTCGTCCCTACAAGTCCAATGCTCGCTTCCTGATGAACACCAACACCGCCACCATTCTCCGGGCGCTCGTTGATGCCAATGGCCGCGCGCTGTGGGCTCCGACCGGCAACCTCATCGAGGGCATCGAGCACCCGCTGCTCGGCTATCCGGTCGAGATAGACGAAGGCATGCCCGACATCGCTGCCGGCGCTCTTCCCATCGCCTTCGGTGACTTCCGCCAGGGCTATGTGATTGTCGATCGTCAGGGCGTTCGCGTGAACCGCGACGAGCTGACCCAGAAGGGCCGCGTGGTCTTCGACGTCTACAAGCGCGTGGGCGGCGGCGCCGGCGATTTCAATGCCATCAAGTTCCTCAAGATCAAGGCTTAAGGAGGCTTCCAATGCGCAAGGATCTTTATTCCAACTTCGCAGCGGTGCAGGCTCTGGCCTCTGCATCGACCAGTGCGGCCGGCGACGGTGCAACCATCGACATGAAGGGCTTCCAGTCGGCGCTCTTCCTCGTGAACGCTGGTGCTATTACCGGTGCGGGTGACTTCTCGTTCAAGCTTCAGGAGAGCGACCAGTCGGGCTCCGGCTTTACGGATGTAGCTGCCGCTGATGTCATCGGCACCGCTCCCGCTACCATGGCAGCAACCACGGCCTACAAGCTCGGCTATCGTGGCAAGAAGCGGTATATCCGCCTCTCTGTCACGAAGGCCGGCGGCACGTCGATCCAGATGGGCGCCGTTGCCATCCTTGGCCACCCGCACATCGCTCCGGTGGCATAACATGGCCGATAACTATCCCAACGTAGATTCGGTGATGACGTCCGCAAGGCGTCATTTCCAGATCGTGCCCAGCAACTCGGCTGATCTGCCGACACGCCCGAAGGCAGTCTACTGCCAGGCTGACGGCACAATCGTTTGCCGTGACGAGCTAGGTGTCGATCTGCCCTATGCCATGACGGCCGGCCAGATCCTCCCCATTCGTCCGGTTCGTGTTCTGGCAACAGGCACGACCGGCACCTTCTACGGGTGGGCCTGACCATGCCTACACGCGCTCCCTCAGTCTGCGGACACTGCAACAAGGCTCATCCTCGTGGTGAGACCTGCAAGGCAGTTACACGCATGAAGCAGGAGAGCAAAGCCCGCCACGACCAGAAGCGCCCCAGCGCCCGCCAGCGTGGCTATGACAGCACATGGGAAAGGGAGGCAAAGGCTTTCCTCTCCCTCCCTCAAAACGAGTTCTGCCAGTGTGGGGCAAAGGCCACGGTCGTGATGCACGTCAAGAGCATCCGTCAGCGCCCAGACCTGCGCATGGTCCGATCCAACTGGAAGCCGGGTTGCCAGAGGTGCAACGCCATCGACGCCGCGAATGAACGGCGCGCTCTTGAAAGGAATGAGCAATGACTATCAACGCGACGGCCGGTGCGAAAATCTACATCGGCACCACGAAGGAACAGAAGAAGACAGACTATGTGCTGGCTGACTTCTCCGCTGCCAATGCAGTCACATGGAAGGAGATCGGTGAAGTCGAAGGTCTCGGTTCCGTGGGCGATACCAGCGAGGCCATCAACTTCACCTCGATCGGTGACAGCCGTACCCGCACCCTGAAGGGCCCACGCTCTGCCGGCACGATGGAGCTGGTCATGGGCATCGACTATTCCGATCCCGGTCAGCAGGCTCTCATCGCCGCAGAGAAGACCATACACGATTACGAATTCAGGGTCGTTCTCAACGATGCACCCGCAGGCGGCACCCCTTCCGAACGCCTGTTCATTGCCAAGGTCATGGGCCAGTCCGAACAGTACGATGCAGCCAACTCCGTCATGAAGCTGAACGCCTCCCTTGGCGTCAACAGCAACGTGGTGCGTGTCGATGCAGAGGAGGCTTGACCCCATGCTGATAGCTACATCCATCAGCGACTTTCCACCAACCTGGCCGGATACAAGGATCAAGGTCGAAGTCAGCAAGGACGAGGACGGCAACCTCCTCATGATCGTTGAGCGGGCGCTGACGAAGGAACAGAAGGATACGCTCTATCAGGCCATGCGCCTGTTCAAGGGTGGTGACTTCAGTGGTCCGGGCTTCAACGTCTACCTCAAAGGCGAGGACATCGTGCTTGAGCGAACCTGACCCAGCACCGGGGGGTGGTCTTCAACTTTCCACCCCTCAAGGGGACCGGCGGCGGGTCCATCGTGCGAAAAATTTCTCAATTGGCCCTGATTTTGTGAACGACAGAAAGGAGGTTGTTCAATGATTGTAGACGTTGCGATTTTGAAGCAGCAATTGAACGCCACCGGCATCCCCGGAACGGACGATGACGCGCTGATCGAGCGCAAGATCGACGCTGCCCAGAACCATATCGAACGCCTTCTTGGCTTCAAGATTGAGGAGACCTATGGCGGCACGGATCAAGACGAAATTCCGCCGGCGCTGGTTGAGGCTGTCTGTCAACTGGCGGCGCATTGGTACGAAAACCGGGAAGCAACCCTTATCGGTGTGAACGGCCAGGAACTGCCCTTCGGCGTCTGGCAGATCGTCAACGAATACAGGGAGTATAGCTTTGGCTGACGATGGTGGAATCGGTCGCATCAAGCAGCGGCTGGCGATGATCCCGAAGAACGTCCGCGCCGCGATGGTGCCGGAGCTGGTGAAGTCGGGCAACGATCTGGCCGTGACAGCCCGCATCCTCGCACCGCGGGACACAGGCGCCCTACAGGAGAGCATCACGGTAACGCCGGGTGGTTCGAACACTCCGCCCTACTCCACGCCCGGTGGCCGCGTCACGGTGCCGGAACTGGCCGTCGCTGTGACCGCTGGAAACAAGGATGTTCGGTACGCGCACCTTGTCGAGTACGGCACACAGGAGGCCGCAGCGCAGCCGTATTTCTGGCCCGCCTTCCGGCTCCTCCGCAAGAAGATTACAGGCCGCATCAAGCGCGCCGCTGCCACCGCCGTAAAGAAGAATTGGGGTGGCCTATGAGCGCTGAACTCGCCCTGCAGAAAGCCATTCGCGACCGGCTGATTTCTCAGCCCGTTGTTACCGATAATGTGCCCGTGGGGCATATTCTGGATCGCAACGAGCGACCAAACCCGCGCCCCTCCATCGTCATTGGTGAAGGCCAGAGCGTGGACGAAGGCGAGAGCATCGCCCGCACGCTGACACGGGTTTACATGGACCTTCATGTCTGGGTCGAGGAGCCATCGACAGAGACCAGCAAGCGCATCGCCGGGGCAATCCGCAAGGCAGTTAACGGGCCGAGATTTCAGCCCGTTGACGGCTTCCATTTCGCTGACTGCCGTGTCCGCGGCTCCCGCTTCCTCCGTGATCCTGACGGCAAGACGAGCCACGCCATTGTCACCATCGACGCGCTTGTTCAGGAGGTCGCATGAGAGCCGGAAAGCTTGATCGCTCTATCACCGTCCAGAGCTTCACCAGCACCGTGAACGGCTACGGCACGCCTATCGAGACGTGGACCGATGTTGCCACCGTGCGCGCCCAGATCATCCAGAGCAGCACCGAGGAATTCCTGACAAACGGTGCCAGCGACACGACGTCTATCATCTTCCGTACCCGCTACTTCGGGACGATTGGCCCGAAGTCTCGCATACTATTCGAGGGCGAAGAATACAACGTCCGCGAGGTGAAAGAGATCGGCCGCCGCAAGGGCTTGGACCTGCGCTGTGAACGCAAGGTGTCCGCATGAGCAGCAAAGGGACACGCGGCGCAAAGGCCACGCTGAAGGCCATCGACGGCGGTTTGAAGGGCGTTCCCAAAGCCTCTGCAAATTTGCCGACCCAAATGGAGGAAGAATGGAACACCATCGCTGCCGAAATGGTGCAGCGTCAAATCCTCACCGCCTCCATGACCGGACTGCTCGAAGCATACCTCATTGCCCTCTGGACGGTGCGCGAGTGCCAGAAGGCCATCGAGGAGCATGGCATCCTGACCAAGACCGCCCACGGCAATCTCAAGCCGAACCCAGCATCCGGCCTCATGTCCAAGGCGCAGGAGACGGTGGCCCGCATGTCGGCAGAGCTTGGCCTGACGCCTGCCGCGAGAGCGAAGCAGGGATTCCAAGGAAAGAAAGGGGAAGCCGATGATCAAGGCGCGCCGGCCGGCCTGGCTGTTTGATGACAGCGAGATCGAAGACCCATTCGGCTACGGCGAGCGCGCCGTAGACTTCCTTCGCCGCCTGAAGCATCCGAAGAGCGCGTCGGGCAGCTTCGACTTGCCGCGACATTGGGAAAGGATCGTGCGTCGCATCTATGGCCCGTCATTCCCAGACGGACGCCGACAGGTTCGAACCGTCTTCGCGCTGCTGCCGCGTGGTGCTCGCAAGACGACGCTCGGCGCTGGCCTCGCTCTGCTTCACACGGCCGGTTGGGAACGAAAGCCCAGCGGTCAAGCGATGGTCGCGGCCTCTGCCGAAGAAGACGCAGCGATCAGCTACGAGGAGGCTGTCGGCATCATCAAGGAAACCGACTGGCTTGGCGAGAACCGGTTCAAGCTGAACGAGAGCACGTTCATTCTGGAGCACAAGCTTTCCGGGGCGAAGTTCCGCGCCTTGGCTTCAGGCGGAAAAGGCAAGTTGGGCAAGACGCCGCAGTTCGTTCTCGCTGACGAATTGATCGCATGGGAGGGCGACCGATCGCGCAAGACATGGCAGGCCCTCCGCACCGGCATGAACAAGGCCAAGGGCGCACTGCTTGTCATCATCACCCAGGCAGGCCGTGGACAGGAGAACCTCGCGTTCGATCTGCTGGGATATGCGCGCAAGGTCCAATCCGGTGAAGTCGAGGATCCGAGCTTCCTGCCGATCCTGTTTGAAACCGATCCGGCTGAAAAGTCGAAGTGGGAAGGTGACGACGTCGAGGAGTTCGAAGATTGGGAAGATGAACGCCTTTGGCACTTCATGAACCCCGGCCTTGAGTTGGGTTATCCCGATATCGACGGCCTGCGCGATTACGCCAGAGAAGGCCGAGAGCGGCCAGCAGAGCGCGATGCGTTCCGGCAGTACCATCTCAACACCTGGCTGGATTACAGCGCGTCTCCGTTCGTCTCCATGCCGATCTATGACGAGGGGAACTTTCGTCCAGATTTGGACGAATTGGAAGCGAACCAGACGCCTTGCTATCTCGGCGTGGACCTTTCCAGCACCAGCGACTTAACCGCCGTTGTTGCCGCATGGGGCGACCGTGAGAGCGGTTATGCCGTGCACCCGTGGTTTTTCCTGCCGAAAGACAACATCCTCCGCAAGGCTGAACAGGATGGCGTGAATTACGCTGTCTGGGAGGAGCAAGGCCTCATTACCCTGACTGAGGGCAATGTCGTGGACTATGACTTTGTCGAGGCTCAAATCGAGGAAATCTGTGCCCGGTTCAACGTCCGCGAAATCGCCTTTGACCCGCACCTTGCCCGCAACTCTCTGAACAATCTTCAGGGCAAGGGTCTGCCCGTGGTCGAGTTCCGGCAGGGCTGGGTAACGATGTCACCAGCGATCACCGAGCTTGAGCGCGCCATCCTCGCCAGACAGTTCCAGCATGGTGGCCATCCGATCCTTCGCTGGCACTTCGATAACATCGCCATCCGCACCGACACGGCCGGCAACCGCTCTTTCCACAAGGGCAAGAGCAAAGACCGCATCGATGGAGCCGTAGCGACCGCAATGGCCGTTGCCCGCTGCGCTGCCGGTGAAACCAACATTTCCTCTTACGACACCTTCGAAGGTGACATGGACGATTGGAGCTACGCATGAGCCAGACCGACGAAGAACGCCTCGTGATTATGCTTGAGGCCCGGATCAAGGACCTAGAGCGCAATATGGCGAAGGCCAGCGGCACAACGGAGCGTGAGTTCCGCAAGATGTCGCAGTCTTCCAAGCGAGCAACCGACCAGATGGAGAAGGATGCGATCCGATCGACCACGCGCATCAATCAGGCGATGGCGACCGTCAGCACGAAGATTGGCTCATTCGGGAAGGCTTTTGCTGATGGCATGGGCCTCAGTGCCGCGACGTTAGGCATCACGGGCTTTGTCGCCGCGACGAAAAACGCCATCCAGAGCACCGCGGAACTGAGCCGTCAGGCTCGCATGGCAGGCGTGGATATCGAGGCCTTTCAGGAACTCAAGTTCGTGGCCGAGCAGAATAAGATTGGCGTTGACGCTCTGACGGACGGCCTGAAGGAAATGAACCTGCGCGCCGATGAGTTCATAGCGACAGGAGCCGGCGGCGGTGCCGAAGCATTCCAGCGTCTCGGCTACAGCTCCGACGAGCTCGCAAAGAAGATCAAGAAACCGTCTGACCTCTTTGTCGAAATCATCGGCCGGATGAAGCAGTTCGAACGCGCTGCGCAGATACGTCTCGGTGATGAGATATTCGGCGGCACTGCTGGTGAGCGCTTCGTGGAACTGGTCGACCAGGGCGCCGAAGGCCTGAACGAAAACATCAAGCTCGCCCGCGAGATGGGCCTTGTGATGAACGAGGGCATGGTGAAGCAGGCCGAGGAAGTTGATAAAAAAATCAACATCCTTGCCAATACCATCGGCAATCGCCTGAAGAAAGAAATCCTTGAGGCCGCGCAAGGCTGGCTGCTGTTCTACAATTCCTGGCAGGAGTTTGAACAGCAATCCGACAAGCGGGTGCGTGGCGCGTTGGGCGACGTTTACTCGAAGCTCGACGCTGCAAAGCAGAACCTGAAGGATCTTGAGCAGGTGAGCATCGGTTCGCCCGCCGACGCCATCAACATCAAGCAAGCCCAACAGGAAGTTGAACGCCTCACCTCCGAGGCTATGAAATTCCGTGACATTCTGGATCGTCGGCAAGGTTACAATCCCGACGCTCCCACGGCTCCTGCTGCACCCACCTTCACGCCAAAAGATACGAGCGCAGATTACATGCGCACCTATCGCGAGGAACTGGCGAAGACCAACCGCGAGCGCCAAATCGCAACCGAGACAGAAAAGATACTGGCCGATGCTGCCAGCAAGGGTGCGAGCCTGACCCGCGAGCAAGCTACCGCATTGGCCCAAGAGAGCGTGGCGCGAGGCGAGCGCGATGCAGCCGCAAAGAAATCCGCGTCTGAATCGGAGCGCGCTGCGAAGACAACCGACCGCGAGCGAAAGGCCGTCGAAGACCTCATCAAAGAGCTTGAGGAAGAGCTTCGCCTTGTCAACCAGTCTGACGCCGCCAAGCGCGCCTCTGCGGCCTCCAGACAGGCAGGAGCGGCCGCCACGGATGACGAGCGCCGGAAGATTATCGCGCTCAACGAGGCCATCTATCAGGAGCAGGAAGCGCAGGATGAGGCGGAAAGGCGGCGGCTGTATTGGCGAGACCTGACACGGGCCGGCCTTGATGACCTGTTCAGCGCGATCGAGCAAGGGAAGGACTTCTGGGAGGCCATGGGCGACGTTGCCGTGAACAGCCTCAAGCGCATTGCCGACACCATGCTTGACGATGTGCTGGACAGCATCTTTCAGGTCAACAAGGCAGCATCCGGTGGCGGCGGTGGCGGTGGCTTCTTTTCCAGCCTCTTCAGCGGCTTATTTAGCGGCGGTGGCGGCGGCAAGAACTTCTTTCCATCGGCTCCCGGTGCCAGCCTCTTTGCTGATGGCGGCACTTTCCCCAATGGCATCAACGGCTTTTCAAATCAGGTCGTCAGCAAGCCAACCATGTTCGCCTTTGCCGATGGTGCTGGCCTCATGGGTGAAGCTGGGCCGGAAGCAATCATGCCGCTCTCTAGGGACGGCTCTGGGCGCCTTGGCGTGGCAGTGAATGGTTCTACCGCCTCCGGTGCGGGAAACGCGTCTGGCGGCTCCTCTGAGGTGCTGGTGAAGCTTTCGCCGGAACTGGTGGGCGAAATCCTCAAGCAGGCAGGAAACCAGTCGGTGAAGCTCATCACCCAGAACAACAAAGACACGCGAAATCTCAAGCAGAATGGTGGAGATAACTGATGGCCGATTACGAGATAATCCCCGAGGTACTGCCGTGGGCATCGTGCAGCTTCGACCCGATCAGCCCGGCCAGTTCGTCGCGCATGGAAGGCCGCAGGACGGAATCTCAGTCCTTCGGCACTCCGTACTGGACGCTGAAGCTCGCCACGCACTGGCTTGAGACGCATCTGTTCGGGATATTCGATGCCTTCACGATGAAGGCGGATGTCAGGGGCAAGCCCTTCCTTGGTTACGATGTCTTCCGTCCGCGGCCAATCGCAATGGACACGGGCGCGCCGTTGTCTGGCACAAAGGCAGCGGGCGGCGCGTTCAACGGCGACGTCTTCTTTCAAGCCGTGAGCGCAAACACTCTGTATCTCGGTGGTCTGCCGGCCGGTTTCATCTTCACCCCCGGCGATTATGTCGAGGTGAGGGCCAGCGTTTTGAAGCGGTCCCTTCACCGGATCACCGAGCCTGCCGTATCTGACGCAAGCGGCTTCGCGACCGTGCAGATTATGTACCCGCTGGACACGCAGAACTTTAACGCAACATGCACCGGCCATCTCGAAAAGCCCTCGTGCCTGATGATGATCGATCCCGGCAGCGTGCAGGCGCCGAAGTCATGGAACAGCCGCGAGGGCAGCTTTACCGCAACGGAGATATTCTTCTCATGAGCCTTGACCCAGCAGTAACCACCCAGATCGACAAGGGAGGCATTGCCCGCCTTGATCTCGTTCGCTTTGACATCCCCGGCTTGCCACCCAAGGGCTACCACATGGGCGGGCGCGACTTCACGTTCAACGGATTGGTCTACAAGCCGAACCGCTTTCTCAGCATGGGGTCGATGACATCCGCTGTAGGGACCGCCGTCACCACTCGCACGATCACGTTCTCCAATATCCCGGTGAACGATCCAGACGACGCGATGGCGATCATAGAGCAGTACAATTATCAAAACAGCCCGGTCATCATCGCCCATCTCTGCGGCGTTCCGAATACGAACGAGGTCTTGGGCATCCTCGCATCGTCCGTCTATGAGATCGACCAGGTGCGATACAACAAGGGCGCCATATCCGGCTCAGAACGGACGCTGACGATGGAGATTGATCTGCAGCCGCCCGGGCGATCGGCGCGCGGTTCCACCGGCGTCAAGCGCAGCATGGCCGAGCAAAAATTTGACAATGACGCTAACGACACGGGCCTGGAATACGTCGCGACGAATGCCTCGATCCCTGAAGAGTGGGGGCAGAGAAGCGGATGAACCTCGAAAAGCTCCTCTGCGCCGAACTGAAGCGCCAGTTGACGGCATCTGGTGCGGACCGTGGTCCGCACATCCCTGCCGGCGGCGAACTGCTGTGGAAATGGTTCATGGCCCTGCACAAAACCCGGCAGGCTGGCATGGCTGGCCCGCAGCCGATCACCTACGCGGAAATTGCGGCCTACAGCCGTATTTACTCACTGCCGATCGAACCGCGCCACGTAGCAATCCTCATCGCCATGGATCAGGCCTATCTCGAAACGGTCTACAAGAAGCAGCCGAACACACCGGAAGGCGTGAAGGTTCTCCCGCCTGTCTCAAAGGCTCCGCTGACGGCCGGTCTGTTTGATGCGCAATTCGGGGGTGTCTGATGGCATATCTCGACGGATACCTCACCGCGAGAAAGGAACGGTTGCTCAAGGGCAAACCGAAGAAGCCGGCGCAGATCATCAAGGGTCCGCGTCGGCAGGCTGTCATCCATGAGGTCATGGACAGGCTGGGAGACTGGCGGCTGTCACCGTTCGAAAATCAGGGCGCGTTGCATGCCGGTCTGCGCTCTGCCCTCTGTATCAGCGGCAACACCTGGCTGGCTTCTGAAATCGAGGCCGCAAGCATCGTGGGCGAATCGCTCCGCATGATCGGCGCTGAATACCCGACATGGGACCAAGGCCAGCCAGAGCACACAATCCCCGACGAGCAATGCAAGAAGTGCGGCGGCCCGATGCCAGAGGATGCACGCGAAGGCCTGCGCCGGTATCGGTTCTGCTCGAATGAATGCGCACGGGCCGCGCTGGTCTACCGAACCTATGAGAACGGTTGGCGCAACAGCAATCTGGCATGGTCGGCATATCGTATGGTTCTCAAGACCAAGACCGCGCCGAGAGAATGCCCTGTCTGCCTCAAGATGTTCTCTGTCGTCAGGGAGCTGTCAGATGCGATCTATTGCTCGAAGGCCTGTTACAACGTCGGGCGCCTGAAGCGGGCCATGATCCAGTGCGAGTGCTGCGAGAAGCCATTCCAACCCGCACGTGACTCGTCAAAGTTCTGTTCGGTCGAGTGCAAGAACGCTGCTGCATCGAAGAAGGCCTTCGACAAGGAATGCGCGTGTTGTGGTGAGGCGTTCACTGCGAAAAGCAAGAAGGCGATGTTCTGCAGTTCGTCATGCAAGCGCAAGGGCAAGCCAGTGCCGCGCCACAACGTCATCCCCTTCGTACCCATGCACATGCTCACGGCCGAGGTCTTTGATGGATGGTTCAGGAGGGCAGCTTAGGCGTCCGGCTTGGTGTACATGGCAGCCATAACATCTTTGTGGATCGCTTTGATGTCGTCTTCTTCGAAATTGCCGAGCAGGAGGCAGTCAGTCACACGTTCCCTCATCGCAACGGCCATCTCCTTCAGGGTGGCCGGATCGAGACTGTCTGCCATCTCCTCAATGACGGTCGCGACTGTCGATGCGCGCAGAAGGCTGTCGATTAGTAGCTCGTACTGCTCTCTGTTCAGTTCATGCTTCCACTCTGTCACTGCTCGTTCCTCCGAACTTCGGCTCTCAAGCGCTCCAGCAAATCCACAACCTTGGAAAGCCCGAGCGCCATTGTGCCCATGCCGAAAGCGATAACCGCGATGATTTCATGCATTGCTGACTTTGCCGTGAAAGCGACGATCAGTCCGCCGATCATCTGCAAAACGCCGAGCCACACCAGTATCGTGAACATTGATTACCCCCGTAAACGTGGGCGCACCCTGCCAGAGCGTGTTGCATGTTGCAATCCGTGTCGCGTCGAATTGCCGATGGTGAGGCAAAACCATTGAAATTCAATAATAATCAGTCGCGACATGGCGCAACAGAGAATTTCAACATATCATAGCTAAGCGATTGATTTTACTGGTGCCCCCGGCAGGGTTCGAACCCGCGACCCCCTGATTACAAATCAGGTGCTCTACCAACTGAGCTACAAGGGCAAGCCAGTGCCTTGCCAACTATCAGATTCTGACTTGGTGTAAAGCAAAAACTAACGCTGTGGCATCGACAGACTGCTTTTCCACACCGTGGCCGTACGCGCTGTTCGCGTGATCGCAATTGTAGCAAAAGGCCCGGAAAATAAGCGAAGTATTTACGCAGCACCACTAGAATGGCGATGAAACATAACCATTCCAGTGAGAACAACGCATCATATGCGCGCGAGCATACAGAAAATCCAGCTGACGGGCACGATCATCATCGCCGTAAGCTCCATCCTGCTGGCAACCCTTGCCGCGCTGCCCAGCGTCTACAATTATCTGCGTTATCGCACCAATGCCGCGCAGCTCACCCGCTTTGAAACCGCTCTCCAGTCCGCATGGCTGGTGTCGGCCGAGCGAGGCCCCGCCAATAATCTGATGGGCGCATCCGTGCCGGATGCAAGGCTGGTCGAGGGGCTTGCCGCCGCGCGCAAGGCAACGGACGACAAGCTATCGGAGCTGGAGAAATCCTTCGCCGACGATATCAGGACACAGCCTGAACTGGCGAACTCGCTTGCTGAAACCCGCCAGAAGCTCGAACAATCGCGAGAGCTGGTCGATCAGGTTGCGGCACTCCCCCCTGACGCGCGTAACCACGGCGCGACGTCCAACGCGATTTCATCGATGTTCAAGGCAGCGGACAGCGTCAATCTGCTGCGCGGCAGGGCCGCACGCGCCATCATCAAGGTGACGCCCGACGTGGCGATTGACATCGCACTGACTGGCACGGCGGGCGTGATGCGGGACCGGATCGGCCGCCTCGGTTCCTATGTGATCATGAGTCTCAAGGCGAACAGGCAGGAAAAGCTCGGTTATCGCACCAAGTTCGACTCCGAGATGCAGAGCCTGCTGTCGCTGAAAGCATCGCTGACCAATTATACCGCCGCCTATCTGTCGACGCCGCGACTGGACGGGGCATTGCGCGATCTTGAAACCCAGTATTTCGGTCAGGCTTTGCGTTACGCGCAGAATACGATCGTGATGGCCGTGCCATCCGCCCAACCAAGCGCACTTGAATTTTCCAGAAACTATATCGCCGGCATGCGGTCGTCCGATACGCTGCGCGACCTTATCCTGTCCGAAACGCGCGCGCGGATCGAAAAGAAAAAGCAGGAGGCCCTGATCTACGGCGGAACGTCGCTCTTTGTCGCCGGCATCGCGGTCCTGGTCCTGTTAAGGCTGACATCCGTTTATAAAACCGCGCTGTTCCGGCCCATGCAATCCGTCCAGGCGCAGATCGCCGCCATCGCTGGCGGTGATCTTTCCGAGAGCAATCATGAGGACAGGGTCGCTCCGGAAGTGAAGAAGATGTTCGAGGAACTGGATTTCCTGCGCGAACAGCTTCGCCAGAAGGGCGAAATGGAAAACCAGCAGCGTGCGCTGGCCGAACAACTGCGCACCCTTTCCGAAACCGATGCGCTGACGGGCGTCTTCAACCGCCGCGCACTCGAAAAGGCGGTTCGCTCCATATTGACGGGCGACGAACAATGTCAGTCGCTTGGCGTGATGATTGTCGATATCGACCATTTCAAATCGATCAACGACCGTTACGGCCATGCCATGGGTGACATCGCGCTTCAGAAGACCGCGAGCCTGTTGCGCAGCGCATTGCGCAAGCACGACATTCTTGCCCGATACGGCGGTGAGGAATTCGTCGTCGTGCTGCAGGATGTCAGCCATGCCACGGCGACGGCCACGGCCGACCGCCTTCGCCGCCTGATCGAAGCCCAGACCATCGACGAGCAAAGCGGCCTGTCACTGACGGCAAGTTTCGGCGTGGTCTGGCAGGAAGCGCGTGCGATCAACAGCTGGGACGAGTTGATCGCCATCGCCGACGACCGGCTTTACGAAGCCAAGCGCGCGGGCCGCAACCGGGTCTGGGCAACCTATTTCCCAAAGGTCGCGAACGGCTAAGAACATCGCCGGCGGCGGGTTTTGCTTCGACTAGATCAAATCCAGCGTCATGACCACGGGGCAATGATCGGAAGCTTTCGGGCGATCCCAGCCGGTGCGGGGATAACGTTCAACCCCCTGCCCCGGCGGGAATACCGTCCGGAAAGGTTGCCCATTGCGGATGATCTCGGGGACATGCGTGGCGTTCGTCTCCGCCAGACGCGGGGACAGCCAGATATAGTCGAGCTGGCACAGATGCTGCTCCTGCGGCCCGCGTGAATGGTAAAGCGTCCAGCGGTCCATGACATCACGGCGCATCATCGGATTGACCACGAAACCATCGGCCGAAAGGATATCGAGCGCGCTGCGCTCCTCCTCGACGGGCGCGAAGCTGTAGCCGCTGCGCCTGTCGCCGGAAATCGCGACACGCTCCTGATAATCGTTCATATCGCCACAGATCGCGAAATTCTTGTTGCGGGTATTGCCCACGCCCCAGCGGTTTTCAATGATACGACGCACGGCCATGGCCTCCGCCTCGCGGATCGGCATGGTGGCGATGCGGGCGTCGACCGCGTCGCGGGCATTGGTCATGGATTTGAAATGCGTGACGTAAAGCGTGAGCGGCTTGCCGCCGATCCTCAGATCGATTTCCAGGCAATCCCGCTTGAAAATCTTGTCGTCGATCTGGTTTGTGGCGGCAAGCGCGGAATTGAAGAGATCGAGATTGCGATAGGTCAGCGCCGCATGGCTCTTGATATCGACCACCTCGATCCTGTCGCCGTCCCGCGTCTCCTCGCGCATGACGACGGCGACATCGATGCCGCGGCTGTCATTGCCCTCGACCAGATATTTCTGCAGGTAGCCATTGCCGACCATGCGGTAGAGATAGCCATATTCGAAGGCCTGCAGCGCGGCCATGTTGTCCACTTCCTGCAGGCAGAGAATATCGGCATCCGCATCGGCGATGGCGAGCGCCGAAAGCTGGCGCGTATCGTCTGTGGAAGACACCATCCGCGCGCTTTCCAGCGCCTGATAGGTCGCCTCGTCGCGAATATCGAAAAGCTGGATCGCCCTGTCGCGCCGCGTCTGGTTGCGAAAGCCGGTGAAATCGAAACGGGTGAGGAGATTTTCGATATTGAAGGTGGCAAGCCGAAGCGACATGAATGATCCCTGTTTTGAATACCGAGATTAGCGATTCCAGACCCGTTTCGCCAGTGGAGTGTTCTCGCACGAGTGCGGCGCTGCCTATCTCTTTCCCATTGCTGAATTTCTCTCCGTCATACCGGCCCTGAGCCGGTATCCAACCAGCCCAAGTCCTTGGGCTGAAAGGACTCTCTCGCCGCGCAGACGCGCGTCGGCTGGATTCCGGCTCAAGGCCGGAACGACGGGGAACCCAATAAAATAGGAGAAGCGAGATCTGCCGTATTATTGCATCGACAGATCGCCCGTGACACCACCTCTAAAGCCGCCATGCCGCGCGAATGGCGACCGGCAGACGGTCCCCGACGTCAACCGCTTCGCGCGAATAGGCTCTGAGCGCCTGCCCGTCCGGCAGGTCGAGACGCAGGGAATAACGCTCGCCCTCGTAGAGAACCGAGGTGACGGTGCAGGCGATGCCGTCTGCATCCCGCACCACATCCTGCGGCCGCACGAGAATATCCGCCTGCGGCAATTGCCGGCCGCTTTCCATCGCGGCCCGAAGCGCCGTCCCGTCGATATCCCGAGAGGTGCCTTCCGGAACCGGCACGGTGAGGATTGACCCCTGCCCCACCAGCGAGCCGACCAGCCTGCCTTCGGGCCGCGCATAAAGCTCCGCCGGTGGCGCGACCTGCAGCAGCTTGCCCTGCGACATGACGGCGACATCGGTTGCCAGCGCCATGGCTTCGGCCTGATCGTGGGTGACATAGATCATCGTTGCGCCGGAGCGGATGTGGAACTCGCGGAACGTTTCCTCCATCTCCTGCCTGAGATGCCGGTCGAGATTGGCGAGCGGCTCGTCGAGCAGCACCACGTCCGGCTCGGTAACGAGGCAGCGGGCAAGCGCCACGCGCTGCCGCTGGCCACCGGACAATTCGGCGGGGCGGCGATCAGCGAAGCTCTCGAGGCGGACGGCGGCCAGCGCCTGGCGCACCTTCTCGCGATATTTCTCGCCCGAAATGCCGCGCACCTTCAAGGGATAACCGGCATTGTCGGCAACCGACATATGCGGCCACAGCGCATAGGACTGGAACACCATCGCCATGTTGCGCCGTTCCGGCGGCACCATGCTGCCGGCATCGGCCAGCACCCGCTCGCCGAGCAGGATGGAACCATCGGTCGGCTGTTCGAAACCGGCGATCATGCGCAGCACCGTCGTCTTGCCGCAGCCGGAAGGCCCGAGCAGAGCGAGAAAACCGCCGTCACGCACCGTCAGCGACACATCGTCCACGGCTGGCTTCGAACCGGCACCGAAACTTTTCGACAGGCGGTTGAGGATCAGTTTCGCCAAGGGACCACTCCTTTCGGCAGATAGCGCCCCAGAATTTCCAGCAGAGCCATGAGGAAAATCACCATGATGACGACAAGCACCGAAAGTGCCGAGGCGAGATCGAAGCTGCCGCTATCATCGAGATTGTAGATGAGCACGCCGAGCGTCTGCGTGCCCGCGGACCACAGCAGCGCCGAGACCGTCAGCTCGTTGCAGGCGATCAGGAAAACGAGAATGACCGAAGCCCCCGCTGCGGGCCCGACCAGCGGCAGGATGATATCCTTGAGCCGCCGCCAGAAACCGGCGCCGGAGAGCCTTGCCGCCTCTTCCAGAGACGGATCGAATTGCAGGAAAGCGCTGACCATGGGCTTGAGGCTGACGGCGAAGAAGGAGGAGAAATAGGCGAGCAGAATGATCCAGATCGTGCCGTAAAGCGTGATGCCAAGCAGTGGAATGGGAGCGGCGAAAAGCAGCACGAAGGAGACGGAAATCACCACCCCCGGCAGCGCATAGGGAATATCCACCAGCGCCGAGAGCAGGAACATGAAACGGCTTTTGCCGCGCACGAGGAAATAAGCCGTCAGCACCGTCACCGCCAGGAGACACAAGGATGTCGCCGTCGCCAGAAACAGCGAATTGCGGAACGCCGTGCGGGTTACGCTCTGCCGATAGAGCAACTCTTCATAGGCATGCAACGTCGCGGTCTTGAGGCTCAGCGGCACGCCATAGGCAGGCGCGAGCGAGCTTGCCACCAGCGCCGTCAGCGGCGCCACCAGCATGAAGAACAGCACGAGCCACAGGGCAAGCTCCGCCGCCACCCGCCATAGCCCCAGCCGGAAGGTCGCCGCCTTGCCGGAAAGGCCGATGATGCGATAGTCCCTGCCCTTCATCGCCCGTTCCTGCAGCGCAAGCCCGGCGACGGAGATGATGGCGATCATGGTGGAGAGAATGGCGATATCGCCGAACGTGCTGGTGCCGAAACTGGCAAAACGGCTGTAGATGAGCGTCGGCAGGGTAAAGACCGAGGCGGGGATGCCGAGGATCGCCGGAATGCCGAAATTGCCGACACTGGAGACGAAGGAGATCGCTGCGCCTGCGATCAATCCCGGCGTCGACAGCGGCAGGATGATATCGAACAATACGCGACGCGGCGACGCGCCGGAGAGCTTCGCAGCCTCGATGCCGTCCTGCGGCAAGGCGAGCAGACCGGCGCGCAGCGACAGATAGACGAGCGGCGCATGCTGCACACCGAGCAGAAGCGCGATGCCCGCAATGGAATAGAGCGGCTGCGGCGACCCCATCGGCGGCGCAAGGCCGAAGGCCTTCAACAGCGTGCTCGAAGGACCGGTCATGCCGATCCACGACAGCGCCGTCACCTGCGGCGGGATCATCATCGGCAGCATGAACAGGAAACTCAGGATCGACTTGCCGCGTATGTCGCAAAGCGTCAGCGAAAGCGCGAAAGCGCCGCCGATCAAAAGCGAAATCAGTATACCGAAAAACGATGTGGAGAGCGTGTTCAGCGCCGCATCCCACAGGGCCGCATCGGCGAGAAGCCGCCATATGTCACCGTTAAGTGACGAAATGATGCCGGTATAGGCGAGCCGGCCGAGCGGCAGGGCGCTGAGCGCAAAAACAACACTGACCACAAAAGGAAACAGCCAGCGCGGCTGGCTGCTTCCATAGGCATTGGAACGGGTCATTCCGCTATATCAGCCCTTGGAGCCGAAGATGTCGGAGAAGGTCTTCAGGTCCTGTTCGGAATTCTTCAGCGCATCGGCAGCGTTGAGCGGCAGGACCTTGATCTTTTCGCGGGCCGGGAAACCTTCCGGCATGCCGGCATCGGCGCGAACCGGGATGTAGCCGAGCTTGACGAAGCCCTGCTGGCCCTTTTCGGACAGCACGTAATCGACGAACTTCTTCGCCGCTTCCTCATGCTTGGTGCCCTTGATGATCGCGACCGGCTCGGTGACGGCCGAAACGCCCTCTTCCGGGAAGACGAACTCGACCGGCGCGCCCTTCGCCTTTTCGCGGATCGGCATGTAATCGACGACCACGCCATAAGCCTTTTCGCCCGATGCGACGGACTTCAGGACCGCGCCGTTGCCGCCGCCGGCAATGGCTTCATTGGCCTTCAACTGCTTGTAATAGTCCCAGCCGAGGCCGTTTGCGGCGGCAAGCGTCTGCGCATGGATCAGCGCCGCACCCGAGGTCAGGGGGCTTGGCATGGTGACGAGACCCTTGGCTTCCGCCTTGGCGATATCCTTCCAGCTCGTCGGCTTCATCGCGGCGGCGGTGTTGTACATGATGCCGGTGGTGATGAGCTTGGTGGAATAATAGAAGCCGTCCGCATCGTAGAGCGAGGCGTCGATATTCTTGGCTTCCGCAGACTTGTGGGCGAGGAGCTGACCGGCCTGCTTCATGCGTTCCAGCGTCACGGTATCGGCGATCAAAAGCACGTCGGCAACCGGATTGCCGGCATTGATCTCAGCCATCAGCTTGGCCATGATCTTCGGCGTTCCGTCACGTACCCATTCAACCTCGAGACCGGGATTGGCGGCCTTGAAACCGTCAACGGTCGCCTGTGCGTCCTCGTTGGGCTGGCTGGTGTAAAGCACCAGATCGGCGGCATTGGCGGCGGTGGCGATGAAGCCGAGCGACACGATGGCGGTGAAAGCGGAGAGCAGCGTTTTCATGGGTCCAGTCCCTGTTGTTTGGTGGGACCGCTAAAACATGATTGCATAACATGTATGTGACAGGCAGGATTTTTGGGGTGGATCTGTTGGGGCAAGCGGGATTGAGGGGAACAGTACCCCTTGGCGCTTGCGGCTCACCCCCCTCTGCCCTGCCGGGCATCTCCCCCTCAAGGGGGGAGATTGGCAAGAGGCGCTACCGCCACTTCATTCGCAAACGTTGAGATGGGGGAGACCTTTCCACAGGTCGATCTCCCCCCTTGAGGGGGAGATGTCCGGCAGGACAGAGGGGGTGAAGCCACAAACTCCGTCGCTGCCGAGAACCGCCGCCCTCAAATCGCCGCGATCGCCTCGCCCGTTTCCGCCTGCGCCGTCGCGATCAACCGGCCAAGCCGCTTCATGCCTTCCTCGATCATCGCCTCGTTGGCGCAGGAGAAGCTGATGCGCAGCGTATTCGTGCCGGAGCCATCCGCGAAGAATGCCCGGCCGGGAACGAAGGCGACCTTTTCCGTGGCGATGGATTTCGCCAGCAGTGCCGCGCCATCCATACCCTCGGGCAACGTCACCCAGATGAACATGCCGCCTTCCGGCTTCGTCCAGCGCGTGCCCTTCGGCATGTATCTGTCGAGCGCGGCCAGCATCGCGTCACGGCGGGCGCTATACGCTGCCTTGATCTTGGCGACCTGTTTGTCGAAGCCGCGCGAGGCGACACGTTCGATGGCGATCTGGTTGATGGTCGAGGAATGCAGGTCGGCGGCCTGTTTCATCAGCACCAGCTTGCGGATAACCGGCGCGGAAGCGACGATGTAACCGACACGAAGGCCAGGTGCGAGCGTCTTCGAAAAGCTGCCGCAATAGATGGTGCGGGTGTTCTCGATGCCGCCCGAGCGGGCGATGTCGAGCGCCATGATCGGCGGAACAGCCTCGCCATCGTAACGCAGCGACTGGTAAGCGGCGTCTTCGATGACGGCAATATCCAACTCGTCGGCCAGTGCCAGAACCTTTTCGCGGCCGGCCAGATCGACGGTTTCGCCGGTCGGGTTGGAGAAATCGGCGGAGAGATAAGCGAACTTCACCGCGCCACCGAGCTTGGCGGCATTCTCACGGTAGGTCTCGGGCGTGCGGTTACCGCCGGGGTTCAGCTGGTCGTAATTCGGCTCATAGGCGTTGAAGGCGGAAAGCGCGCCGAGATAGGTTGGCCAGGTCACCAGCGCCGTATCCTTCGGCGACAGAAACAGCTTGCCGAGATAATCGAGACCCTGCTGCGAACCGGAAACGATGAAGACGTTGTCGGCGGTGCAGTCGATACCGATCTCGGCCATTTCGCCGGCCAGCCATTCGCGCAGCGGCTTGTAACCCTCACTGACAGAATATTGCAGCGCCGAGTTTACCTGCGAACCCGAAAAAATTTCCGCATAAGCCTGCTGAAACTCCTCTGCGGGGAAAAGAGCCGGATCCGGAATACCACCGGCAAAGGAAATGATATCGGGCTGTTCGAGCAGCTTCAGCAACTCGCGAATTTCGGACGCTTTCATGCGCGAAGAGCGCGTGGCGAAAATTTGTTCCCAATTAAGCATGGGTACGTTTCCTCTTGTGTCGTTTTTATGCGTGCATCTTTACAGAAATGTCGATACGTCAGCAATACTGACTTATCAGTTTTTCGAATTATTTCTGCCTCCCTGCACATTGCCCGCAACCGACCTGCCTTGAGGCCCGATTTTGCGGACAAAGCCAAATACACCCTTGCGCAAAGCTTCACAATCACACCTTTGCGATTGACGCGGCATGGTTTTCCGGCTGGATTGCGCGCGCGCCGCAACACGGCGAAAGCATCATGGGAGTTTGACGACATGCTGAAAAACATCGACCCGGCGCTGAATGCCGATGTCCTGCACGCGCTGCGCGCCATGGGGCATGGCGATACGCTGGTGATCTCCGACACCAACTTCCCTTCCGATTCGGTTGCCCGCCACACGACCGTCGGCAAGGTGCTGCATATCGACAACGTCTCCGCAGCCCGCGCCATGAAGGCGATCCTCTCCGTCCTGCCGCTCGACACACCGCTGCAGCCCTCGGTCGGCCGCATGGAGGTGATGGGCGCACCGGATCAGCTGGAGCCGGTACAGGTGGAAGTGCAGAAAGAAATCGACGTGGCGGAAGGAAAATCCGCTCCTATGTATGGCATCGAGCGCTTCGCCTTCTACGAACAGGCAAAAAAAGCCTATTGCGTCATCACCACGGGGGAGACACGATTTTATGGCTGCTTCCTTCTGACGAAGGGCGTCATCCCGCCGGCCACATAAGGCCAAAAACGGGAAAATTGCGCTGGCCGCCGGCCTTCATGACAATTTCAAGTTGTTATGACAAAAACTTCCACTAGGCTTGAAAAACCAACCGGAGGTGTGCGGATCATGACCCAATATGTCCTGGCGTTCTGGAATGTCGAAAACCTGTTTGCGCCGGAGGGTTATCCGGCGCGCGAGCCGTGGATTGCCGAGCGGCTGAAGAACGATCTGAAAGGCTGGACCGAGGACCTGTTCAAAACCAAGGTCAAACAGCTCGGTCTGATCATAAGCCAGATCGGCGGCGCGGGACCGGATCTGCTCGGTGTCTGCGAAGTCGAGAACCGTTTCGTTCTGGAGACGCTGGCGGAACATCTGAACGACCTCATGCCCGCGCGCTCCTATCGGGTCGTGCATGCCGATTCCAGCAAGGACCAGCGCGGCATCGATACCGCCTTCATCTATGACAGCAAAAAGCTGCTGATCAACGAGAACGAGATTTTCAGCCATTTCGTGATGCGCCGCACCGGCACACGCGACATTACCCAATGCACCTTCATCACCAAGGGCGGCCGCCAGCTTATCGCGCTCTCCAATCACTGGCCGTCGCGCTCTGGCGGCGCGGTGGAAAGCGCCGGTTTTCGCATGACGGCAGGTGAAACGCTGGGCTATTGGCATCAGCGAATTCGCGAAGAGAAAGGCAACGACATCGCCGTCATCGCCTTCGGCGACTTCAACGACGATCCTTCCGATGCATCACTGCGCTACCACGCCAACTCCACCCGCGAGCGCGACGATGTCGAGAACTCGCAATCGGCCATGTTCTACAATCTCACCTGGAATTACCTGCGCCAGCCGGTGGTCGATTCCGTCGGCACGGCAAGAACGATCTACGGCACACTCTATTTCAACGGAGACGCCAATATCTTCGATCAGATCCTCGTTTCCCGATCGCTTCTGACCGGTAGCAGCGGTTTCAAGGCGCGTGAGGAGACGGCAAAAATCGAAGCGATTGCCGCCATGGTCAGCCACAGCAAGAATGAGGGACCGATCCGCTTCGGCCTGTCGAAAGGCGATGCGGTCAAAAACGTCAATCTCGGTGGTTTTTCCGATCACTTCCCCGTTTCCGTTGTCATCGAGGAAGACGACGCCATCGTGTAACGGCGCATCGAAAACAAAAAAGGCCGGAGCTTTCGCTCCGGCCTTCCTATTCTCTACCAGTCAATGAAGCTTAGTTGACAGCCTTGTCGACCAGCTTGTTTTTGCCGATCCAGGGCATCATGCCGCGCAGCTTGGCGCCGACTTCTTCGATCTGGTGGGCGTCGTTGTTGCGACGGATACCCTTGAAGCGGGCAGCGCCGGCCTTCCATTCCTGCATCCACTCGGAGGTGAACTTGCCGGTCTGGATGTCGTGCAGGACGCGCTTCATTTCAGCCTTGGTGTCGGCGGTGATGATGCGCGGACCGGTGACGTATTCGCCCCACTCAGCCGTGTTGGAGATCGAGTAGTTCATGTTGGCGATGCCGCCTTCATAGATCAGGTCGACGATCAGCTTCACTTCGTGCAGGCACTCGAAATAGGCCATTTCCGGAGCGTAACCGGCTTCAACCAGGGTTTCGAAACCGGCGCGGATGAGCTCGACGAGACCGCCGCACAGAACGACCTGTTCGCCGAAGAGGTCGGTTTCGCACTCTTCCTTGAAGTTGGTTTCGATGATGCCCGAACGGCCGCCGCCAACGCCGCAGGCGTAGGAGAGAGCGAGTTCAAGGGCGTTGCCTGAAGCGTTCTGGTGAACGGCAACGAGGCAGGGAACGCCGCCGCCCTTCTGGTACTCGCCGCGAACCGTGTGGCCGGGGCCCTTCGGTGCGATCATGACGACGTCGAGCGATGCCTTCGGCTCGATGAGGCCGAAGTGAACGTTGAGGCCGTGTGCGAAGGCAATCGCTGCGCCATCGCGGATATTGCCGGCAATGTCGGCCTTGTAGATGTCGGCCTGCAATTCGTCAGGCGTCGCCATCATCAGCAGGTCGCCCCACTTGGCGGCTTCGGCAACGGTCATGACCTTGAAGCCGTCGGCTTCTGCCTTCTTGACGGTCGGCGAACCGGCCTTCAGGGCGATGACGACGTTCTTGGCGCCGGAATCCTTAAGGTTCAGCGCATGGGCGCGGCCCTGGGAGCCGTAACCAACGATGACGACATTCTTGGACTTGATGAGATTGAGATCGGCATCACGATCATAATAAACGCGCATTTTATGGTCCTTCCCTAATGCTTGTCTCTCAGTTGTCTGAACCGGAATGTCAGGCGGGTTTGCCGCTGAGTTCCGAATGTACCTTTTCCGTGCCGTAGAGGGTCAGAAAGGCGACGACCGCCTTCTTCGCCCGGGCGGAAAAATCCTTGTCCGGCGCCTCGCCCAGCAGCATGCGCACATGCAGATCCGAAACGATGAGACCGTAAAAACTGCGATACGCCTCTTCAGCGTCATCGAAACGCAGGTAGCCGGAACGGCGACCCGCCTCGATCAACCCACGCGCCCGCCGGTCAATCTGGCGACGGCCGCGTTCCAAGAGCAGATCGCCGAGCTTCGAGCCGTCACGGCTCGCCTGCCCTATCGCCAGACGGTTAAGCGCCAGTGACACGTCACCCGCCAGCACATCCAGCAGATCATGCGCGAAAACCTCGAGATGATCGGCAAGCTGCGGCGCGGAAACGCGGTCGCCCGCCTTCTCGAAGGTGCGGACCTTGCTCTGCTGAAAGGTGATCATCGCCGCCAGCAGACCATCGCGATCGCCGAACCACTTGTAGAGGCTTTCCTTGGAACAGTTGGCGGCGCGCGCCAGCCCGGATGTAGTGAGCGCTTTCTCGCCGCCCTCGACCAATAGACGCAATGCCTGATCCAGAACGGCGTTCTGGCGCGGCGAAAATTCCTGCGCTGTGATCGGGTCGGAAGCCAAGTCTTTTCCACTCCAGGGGCTCGATTAATGTACCGTACGGTACGGTTCGAGCGCCATTTAAGCGGAGGCAGCTTCCCGGTCAAGCGGATTCTTCAGAGGAGGATGAGAATTGACGCGGTGCACCATGAAGCGCGGCAGACGCCGGCATTCAGTTCTCGATGTCGTACCGGCTTCTCGCCTCGCGTATCGCATCGTGATTGTCGAGCGCCCACTGAATGACGACTTTAAGCGGCGCGTAGAGCGATGCCCCGAGCGGAGTAATGCTGTATTCCACGCTCGGCGGCTTGGTCGGAAAGACCTGCCGGTGAATATAACCTTCGCGCTGCAAATCACGCAGCGTCTGGGTCAGCATGCGCTGGGAAATATCCGGCACCATGCGCCGCAGTTCGCCGAAACGATAGGGCTTCGATGCTATCGCCCCTAACAGCAAAGTGGACCATTTGCCGCCGATCTGGTTCATGACATCCCGCACGGGACAATCGGCAAGACTGGTGGCGGAAAACACCAGCCCAAAGGCCTCGTCCAGCCTGTTTTCTTGCCTTGTGGGCCCGGCAACGTTCATAAGCATGGTTCCCTTTTGGTAACGATCCGCACAGAACCTGCCTTCTTTACAGCCTTTCGGCAATTCCTATTTTAGTGCTGCTCTCTTTTTGAGACCACCGAAAGGATAGAAATCATGAGCAGAATTCTGGTGACCGGCGCCGCCGGACAGCTTGGACAGGCCGTCATTCGCCACCTCCTGGAAACCCACCATGTCCCCGCCGCCAGTATCGTCGCCGCCACCCGCGACATATCCCGGCTCTCCGCCCTTGCTGCAAAGGGCATCGAAGTAAGACGGGCGGATTTCGACGACCCCGCTTCGCTTGACGCGGCCTTTTACGGCATCGACACGCTGCTGGTCATCTCCACCGACGCGCTCATGGTCCCCGGCCTTCGCCTCAGACAACATCAAACGGCGGTGGAGGCCGCCGCAAAAGCCAGCATCCGGCATATCGCCTATACGTCGATGCCAAGCCCCGACAAATCGCTCGTCAGCTTCGCACCCGATCATCTGGGAACGGAAACAGCGATCAAGGCAAGCGACCTGCCCTATACCATTCTTCGCAATGCCTGGTATTTCGACAACCACCTGCACGGCATGCCGCAAAATCTGAAAAACGGCCAATGGTTCACCGCGCGGGGCCACGGCAGGGTCGCAGATATTTCCCGTGAAGACTGCGCCCATGCCGCTGCCGCCGCCCTGCTGAAACCGGCGGAAAACCGTACCTATACGCTAACCGGAACTGAAACATCGACAGCCGACGGGCTGGCTTCCCTGATAAGCGAGGTGACGGGCAAGCCGCTTGCCGTGGTGCAGGTCACGCCCGAACAGCTCAAGCAGGCAATAGCGGCGACGGGATTGCCGGAAATCATTGCCGGCATGATTGCCTCCGCCGACGCCAATATCGCCGCCGGAAACTTCGACATCGTGACCCGAGACTTCGAAACGCTGACGGGCGCGACGCCGCAATCCGCAGCGGATTTCTTCAGCGCGCATAGATCCGCGCTGCTCGGCTGAAATGCCGGCCCGTTCCGTCCCCTCCGGGAAGGAACGGGCCATAAAACAACGACCTATGCTCAAGCCCGAAGGGTCGAGGGCGAAACAGCCTGTTCCGCCGCGATAATCTCACGCGATGCATCGATATCCCGCGACGGCGACAACCCGTAGAAACGGCTATATTCGCGGCTGAACTGCGACGGGCTCTGATAACCGACGCGGTGGCCGGCGGTGCCCGCATCCAGCCGCTCCAGCAGCATCAGCCGCCGCGCCTCATGCAGCCGCAGTTGTTTCTGGTACTGAACCGGCGTCATGGCCGTGATCGTCTTGAAATGATGATGGAAGGACGAGACGCTCATGCCGATATGATCGGCCAGATCCTCGATACGTAGCTGGCGTGCGAAATTCTCGCGCAGCCAGGCGATGGCGCGGGCGATGCGGTTGCCATGGCTGCCGGCCGCGATGATGTTCATAAGCTGCCCGCCTGCCGGTCCGGTCAGAATGCGGTAGAGGATTTCCTGTTCGATCAGCGGCGCCATGGCCGCGATGTCCGCCGGACGGTCGAGCAGGCGCAACAGGCGGATAGCCGCATCGAGAAGTTCCGGCGTGGCCGTATTGACGACGATGCCGCGCTGGGCATTCGCCGGCTCGGCAGGCGGATCGATGGGCACACGCCGCATGAGATCGAGCAGCTTCTCACTGTCGATGGCAAGCGCAATGCAGAAATGCGGCACCTCCCTGCTCGCCTCCACCACCCGCCATGCAACCGGCAGATCAAGCGAGGTCAGGAGATAATCCCCCGCGCCATAATTGATGGTGTCCGTTCCCAATTGAACGCTTTTCGAGCCCTGGATCACCAGCGCGAGACAGGGGCGATAGCTGCCGTGGCAAGGCGCACTCGGCGTCGTACGCCTGCTGATGCCGAGGGAGTCGATTGCCGTCTGCACCTCACCGTCCTGGGTAGCATGCCGCGCGGCAATTGAGGCGATCTCCTGATAGACATTGAACGGCAAGGACATAGGGGAAATCCCTTAACTGAAGGAAGAGGTGCGTCTGCTGCCTTTTATCTAGAAAGCCGCACGGCCCGCGCAAAGAGTGCGCCACCATATTTTTGCAGGATCGTGCAAAAAGCTCGGAGAATCGCTCTAACGCTGTCTCGCGCTTCCATCGCATATTCCGTCGTCCCCAACCCCTCGATAAGGATATTCAGATGGCTATTGCTAGAGGTTACGCTGCGACCGACGCGTCCAAGCCGCTTACCCCGTTCACCTTCGAACGTCGCGAGCCGAACGATGATGACGTCGTCATCGACATCAAATATGCCGGCATCTGCCACTCGGACATCCACACCGTCCGCAACGAATGGAAGAACGCCGTCTACCCGATCGTTCCCGGCCATGAGATTGCCGGTGTCGTCAAGGCTGTCGGCTCCAAGGTCACGAAGTTCAAGGTCGGCGACCATGTCGGCGTCGGCTGCTTCGTCGATTCCTGTGTTGGCTGCGCCACTCGCGATCTCGACAACGAACATTATATGCCCGGCCTCGTCCAGACCTATAACGACGTCGATCCGTTCACGAAGACCGCGACCCATGGCGGTTATTCCGACTCGATCGTCGTCAAGGAAGGTTATGTCCTGTCGATCCCGGACAACCTGCCGCTCGACGCTTCCGCACCGCTTCTCTGCGCCGGCATCACGCTTTATTCGCCGCTGCGCCGCTGGAATGCCGGTCCCGGCCAGAAGGTCGCGATTGTCGGCATGGGCGGCCTCGGTCATATGGGCGTCAAGCTCGGCGCGGCCATGGGTGCGGATATCACCGTGCTTTCCCAGACGCTGTCGAAGAAGGAAGACGGCCTGAAGCTCGGCGCAAAGGAATATTACGCCACCAGCGACGCCTCGACCTTCGAGAAGCTGGCCGGCACCTTCGACCTGATCATCTGCACGGCCGGCGTCGCCATCGACTGGAACGCCTATCTCGGCCTCCTGAAGCCCAAGGGCAGCATGGTCGTCGTCGGTGCGCCGGAACATCCGATCCCGGTTCACGCCTTCGCGCTGATCTTCGGTGCGAAGAACCTGTCCGGCTCGATGATCGGTTCGATCAAGGAAACCCAGGAAATGCTGGATTTCTGCGGCAAGCACAACATCGTGTCGGAGATCGAGACGATCAACATCCAGGACGTCAACGAAGCCTATGAGCGCGTGCTGAAGAGCGATGTGCGGTATCGCTTCGTCATCGACATGGCATCGCTCGACGCGTGAGCCTTGGATTGGGCAAACCCGCCCCATCCACACTCCGTCACCCCGGACTAGATCCGGGGTCCAGCCAGCTCAAGTCCTTGGGCTGAAAAACTCTTCTCGCCGCGCATACGCGCGGCGGCTGGATGCCGGATCAAGTCCGGCATGACGGAGGAGTAGTTTGGCGCAGCTGTCATAACATAAGGGCGGGAAGCCAATGCTTCCCGTCTTTTCCTTTGCCCGCCCGCCCCTCAGGCCTCGTCCTTCAACGTCTCTTTCTGGGTAATCAGCCGCGCGCTGTGCTGGCCGCTCAGGTAAATCCACAGCCAGCTCCAAGCCACGGCAAGCCGTGACCGGGTTCCGATGAGGAAGTAGATGTGGGCAAGCCCCCATATCCACCATGCCAGCACGCCCTTGAGCTTGAACCTGCCGAAATCGATCACCGCCGCGCGTTTGCCGATGGTCGCCAGATTGCCCTGATGGCTGTAGCGGAACGGCGGTGGTGACGGCTGGCCGGCCAGCCGCGCCTTGATGACTTTCGCGACATAGGCGCCCTGCTGCTTCGCCGCAGGCGCAATGCCCGGTACCGGCTTGCCGTTTTCCTGATTGACGGCGGCCGTATCGCCGATCACGAAGATATTCGGATCGTCCTCCAGATGAAGATGCGGCCCGACAACGGCACGTCCCGCCCGGTCGGCGGCGGCGTTGAGCCATTTTGCGGCGGGCGACGCCTGCACGCCGGCGGCCCAGACCACGGTGCGGCAGGGGTAATAGGTCTCGCCCACCGTCACGCCCTCATCGCTGCAAGCTGTCACCGGCGTGCCGAGCAGAACCTCGACGCCAAGTTTTTCGAGCGCTTCCTTCGCATAGGCAGAAAGGTCTTCCGTGAAGACCGGGAGAACGCGAGGGCCAGCCTCGACGAGCAGCACCCGGGTCTTTCTGGTATCCACATTGCGGAATTCCGCCGGCAGCGCCTTGTGCGCCAGCTCCGCAATCATGCCTGCCATTTCCACGCCCGTCGGACCTGCGCCGATGATGACGAAAGTCAGCAGCGCCTGCCGTTCCTCTTCGCTGGTGGCGAGTTCGGCCCGCTCGAAAGCCAAAAGCAGGCGGCGGCGGATTGTCGTCGCATCTTCAAGCGTCTTGAGACCGGGGGCGGAGCGCTCCCACTCGTCGCGGCCGAAATAGGCGTGGCGGGCGCCGGTGGCCAGCACCAGCGTATCGAAACCGATGACCTGACCCGAATTCAGATGCACGGTCCGCGCCGCACGGTCCACGCCGGTCACTTCTGCAAGCAGGGTCGTGACTTCCTTGCGGTCGCGATAGAGATGGCGGATCGGCCAGGCGATTTCGGATGTCGCCAGAGCCGTCGTCGCAACCTGATAAAGCAATGGCTGGAACAGGTGGTGATTGCGACGATCAATCAGTGTGATGCGGACAGGGGCCCCCTCCAGCCCGTGTACCAGTTGCAAACCGCCGAAGCCTCCACCCACGACGACAACGTGATGTTCTTGCATATGTCTTCTGCCTTCAAAAGCTCGCGCACGGAGCATGCGCGGCCAAAGCATAGGCGAAAAAATTGACTTTGGTTATGAAATAGGCTGACCGCAGGCGTGACAAAAACGCCGGACTGTTTCAGCCATGCCATATTCAAGCGCATCCGCCGTCAGCGCGTGACCGATGGAAACCTCAGCCAGATAAGGGATACGTTTCATCAGCCTGGGCAGGTTTGCGACAGTGAGA
The DNA here is from genome assembly GCF_044626815.1 of Agrobacterium sp. P15N1-A. NCBI lineage: Bacteria > Pseudomonadati > Pseudomonadota > Alphaproteobacteria > Hyphomicrobiales > Rhizobiaceae > Agrobacterium > Agrobacterium sp. P15N1-A. The sequence goes on from NZ_JBIUPF010000002.1 coordinate 282,567, forward strand.
TCATGGCCGGCATTGACGGCAAGTCCGAGCGCTCTTGCATGATCCGCCGTCTGCCCGAGCTTTTCGAGAAGCGCCTCACCCTTTTGCGGATCGTCAAAACAGCCGCCATAGGGGCCGGTGTAAAGTTCGATGCGCGCCGCACCCGTCTCGGCGGCCAGTTCCACCGGCTCGCGTTCGCCATCGCCATCGGCAAAAAGCGAGACGCGCATGCCGCCGGCCTTCAGGCGTCCCACCACGTCTTTCAGGAAAACGGCGTGCTTGCGGACATCCCAGCCATGGTCGGACGTCGCCTGCGACGGGTCGTCAGGCACCAGCGTCACCTGCTCCGGCTGGGTCTTCTCGCAAAGCACGAGAAAATCCTCGCTCGGATAACCTTCGATATTGAATTCCGCGCCGGGAAAACTGTCGTCGATCAGGGCGCGCAGCACCGGCAGATCGGAAAAGCGGATATGGCGCTGATCTGGCCGCGGGTGTACAGTCAGCCCGCTTGCCCCCGCCGCCAGTGCAATATGCCCGAAATGCGCGACATCCGGCCATGGAAGATCGCGGCGGTTGCGTAACATGGCAATTGCGTTCAGATTGACAGAAAGTTTTGCGGGCATGGCATCGGGCTCCGGTTCGGAATTGACATCCTGTTTCACGCAGGTTGAGGCCAATCGCAAGGAGGCCGGCAAATTTTTTATTATTGCGGGAACGAAAACAGGCAATACACGTTACGGTTCTGATGTAGCGTTTGGCATGAGGTCTTGATCGGAAAACATGTCCGTCTTGGGGGAACAAGCAACGGACACCTTTAAAAAAGGCAGGCACACTGTCAAAGAGCGCGAAGGGGGAGACAATGCAGGATGGCCGGATGCCGTTCGAAAGTCACGGCGACGAGGACAAACCCAATCTAAGGATCAGCAGCTTTCTACCGGATATAAGCCTGCCCTCCTCCCTGCCCGCGGAACCCGTGCCCATCGCCGACATGGCCAATATCTTCGGGGTGACCCACCGGACGCTGCATTTTTACGAAGAAAAGGCGCTGCTGACCTCGAAGCGCATCGGCCAGATGCGGGTCTACACCCACCGCAACGTCCAGCGCATGGCCGTCATCAACGTCTGCCGCGAAGTGGGCATTTCCGTCGCCGCCATTACCGAGATCATGGAAAAATTCGTCCGTTCGCTCTCGCAAAGCGAGGCGGACGATATATTCCACGCCGCGCTTCGGCAGCGGAAGCGGGAATTGACGGCCGAGCTTTCCACCCTTCAGCGCCAGGCCCAGCAGATCGAGGAACTGCTGGTCACTGACACCGATGCGGACGGCATGGATGGCGCGGAACGGGCGCCGGCAAAGGACATCGCCCTCACCGACACCGAACGCAAATGCCTGGAACTGATGGCGGAGGGTTATGCGCCGGTGCGGCTCGCCCGCGCCCTTGGTCTTTCGGGCAGCGACCTCAATGTTCTCGAGGCGAAGATCATCGGCAAGTTCAATGCCAGCAACCGCTTTCAGGCGGTCGCCAAGGCGGTTCTGCTCGGCGTCATCCGCGCATAGTCACGATCAACGAACGATGGTCAGTGTCTCCGCCGCGCGGGTAATGGCGGTGTAAAGCCACCTCTCGCGCGAGTCCCGGAAAGCATAGCTCTCGTCGAAAAGAACCACGTTGTTCCACTGCGAACCCTGCGCCTTGTGCACGGTCAGCGCATAGCCGAAATCGAATTCGTCATAACGCTTGCGCGTGGACCACGGAATTTCCGTCTCCACATCCTCGAAGGCCGCCTTCAGCAATTTGATCTTGGCCGCGCCGCGATCCATATCGTCGTCTTCAGGCCGGATCATCAGGTTGATGCCGGGCTTCACCGTCTCGCGCGATGAACTCATCACCTGCCAGAGCGAACCGTTGAGCAGCCCCTTGGCCGGATCGTTCCGGAGGCAGACCAGCTTGTCGCCGGATTGCGGGTAATCGGCGGTAAAACCCTTCAGCTCGCGAAGCCGCTGATTGTAGCGGCGGCGGGTGCGGTTGGTGCCGACGAGCACTTGATCGGCCTCGAGCACGAGCGACTGCGTCACTTCGGACTTGGAAATCACCTGCGCGGTCCCGTAATCGCCGCGCATGATCTCCCGGCCCTCCCGCACGTCCATGGCGAGATGGATGATGGGATTGTCCTTGGCCTGGCGATGGATTTCCGACAGCAGATAGTCCGGCTCCTGCTCGGTGAAGAAACCGCCGCCCGAAACCGGCGGCAGCTGGCCGGGATCGCCGAGCACGAGGATCGGCGTGCCGAAGCTCATCAGGTCCCTGCCGAGCTGCTCGTCCACCATCGAACATTCATCGATGATGATGAGCGCCGCCTTGGCGAGCGGGCTCTGGCGGTTGATGGAGAACATCGGCGCAATCGAAGTCTTGCCGGTTTCCTCGTCTTCCACGGTTTCTTCGCCGCGCGGGCGATAGATCAGCGAATGGATGGTGCGGGCATTGGTCGCCCCGCGTGAGCGCAGCACCTGCGCCGCCTTGCCGGTGAAGGCCGCAAACAGCACCTCGCCATCGACATTTTCCGCGAAATGCTTGGCAAGCGTCGTCTTGCCCGTTCCGGCATAACCGAACAGCCGGAAAACCGGCGTCCGGCCTTCCTTCAGCCAGCGGGAAACAGCCTTCAGCGCTTCGTCCTGTTGCGGTGAAAATAACATGCGCCCTCATCGCAGGATTCGAGCCTGATGCGCAACAGAAAAAGAACGAAAGATGAATCGCCGTGTGAGAATGCGGCAATAAAACACGGCTGGTTTTTAAGCCGTGGTCGCTATCATCCCTCGTATGAAGATATTGATTCTCGGCGCAACAGGTTTCATCGGTTCGGAGGTTCTCAAAAGCCTGCACCTCCGCGGGCATTCCGTGACGGGGCTGGCGCGTTCGGTCACCCGCGCCCGGGACAAATGGCCTTTCGCCAACTGGGTCTCAGCCGATCTTTCCAAGATGACGCACGCGACAGACTGGTCATCGCTCGTCCATGACCACGACGCCATTGTCAATTGCGCGGGCGCGCTTCAGGACGGCCTGTCGGATGACCTTGCCGCGACGCAGGAAAAGGCGATGCTGGCGCTCTATGAAGCAGCGGCGCAGGCGGGCGGCAGACGGATAATCCAGATATCGGCCCGCACGGCGGGGGCCGCATCCGGCCTGCCCTTCCTTGCCACCAAACGCCGCGCCGATGAGGCGCTCGCCGCAAGCGGTCTGTCTCACGTCATTCTGCGCCCCGCGCTGGTGGTTGGGCGAAACGCGCACGGCGGCACGGCGCTCGTGCGCGCGCTTGCAGGTTTTCCCTTCGTGGTGCCGCTCGTCAATGGACAAATCGCCGTCCGGACGGTCGCGGCGGAGGATGTGGCAACCATGGTATGCGCGGCGATCGAAGGCGAAATCCCGCCGGACAGCGATCTCGAACTCGCCGCGAAGGAAACGCTGACATTGCAGGACGTGGTCGCCAGACACCGGCAATGGCTGGGCCTGCCCCGTGCTCCGGTCATAAATCTTCCCGCCGCCTTCATGCGCCCCGTCGGCCTTGTGGCGGATGCCGCAGGCAGACTCGGCTGGCGGTCGCCGCTGCGTTCGACCGCCATGACGGTCATGTCGGAAGGCATCGTAACGGAGAATGAAGCAGGACCGGCGATGGCCTCACTCAAGACCCTGGAACAGACGCTGGCCGCCCACCCTTCCGGTGTGCAGGACCTGTGGTTTGCCAGATTATATCTGCTGAAACCCTTGGTCATTCTCTGCCTGTCTTTATTCTGGCTGCTGTCCGGCCTCATGCCGCTGCTGAATATCACTGGAGCAGCAGCGCATTTCCTGCCCTTCATGCCGCAGGCACTGGCGGTCGCGCTCACACTCACCACCTGCCTCCTCGATATCGCCCTCGGCGTCACAGTCCTGCTGCGACCGCTCGCCAGAAAGGCGCTCATCAGCATGTTGCTGGTCAGCGCCGCTTACCTCGCTGGCGGCAGCCTGCTGGAACCAACCCTTTGGCTCGATCCGCTCGGTCCTCTGGTCAAGGTTCTGCCTTCCGTCGCCCTGACGCTCGTTGCCCTCGCCACCTTGGATGAACGCTGATGACACTTGAGGAACTGCTGCGGCTCGCCCATGTCATCGGCGCAACGGTGCTGTTCGGCACCGGCGCGGGCATTGCCTTTTTCATGGTGATGGCACGGCAGACAGCAAGCCCGGCGCTGATCGCCCATGTCGCAGGCACCGTCGTCATCGCCGACACGGTCTTTACCGCCACCGCCGCGATCATCCAGCCGGTCACCGGATATTTTCTCGCGCGCATCATCGGCTGGCCGCTGACCGAAGGCTGGATCGCGCTTTCGCTCGCCCTTTATGTCTTCACCGGCATTTTCTGGCTGCCGGTGGTGTGGATACAGATCAGACTGCGCGATATCGCCCGCGACTGCGCCGCCACCGGACAGGCCCTGCCGGCACAATGGTTCCGCCTTTACCGCATCTGGTTCGCCTGCGGTTTTCCCGCCTTTTTCGCGGTTCTCGGCATCATCTGGCTCATGCTCAACAAGCCGGACATTCTCCTGTTCGGCTGATGCGGCTCAATTGGCCGCCTGTCGCTCGACAAGCTGCGCCAATTGCTCCGCAACCGTGTTCCAGCCGTCGAAGAAGCCCATCTCCGCGTGCCTGTCGCGATCCTCAAGATTGTTGTGCATGGCATAGGCCACATATTCCATGCCGTCGGGGTGATCGCGAAATGTCATCACGGCGGTGAGGAACGGCTGGGCGGAGGGGCGAAAACCCGCCGTCAGCGCGTCGGTAAAAACCAGACGCTGCTCATGATCCACCGCCAGAAAACATCCTTTGACATGCGGACCGAAGGCCGTGCCGTCCTCGCTATAGCGCGTTTCGAAGGCGCCGCCGGGATGGAGCTCCATGCGGTCGACCCGGCATTGGCCGGGATGCGGCACCCACCATTGTTCGAGGCTGGCCTTGTCCGTCCAGGCATTCCAGACGAGCCGGCGCGGCGCTCTGATGATGCGTGAAATCTTCAGATCGAGATCGGGATTGAAAGTCTCGGTCATTGGTCATTCTCCCCTTTGCTGGACATCCTGTCCTGTTGCGCCATGATGAATTGTTCGAGCCGGTCCGTGCGGCCTTCCCAGATGGCGCGTTGTTGCGACAACCAGCCATCGAGCATGGAAAACCTCTGCTTCTCCAGGGAACAGAACCGGACACGCCCCTGCTTGCGCGTCACGATCAGCCCCGCCTCTTCCAGCTGGCGGATATGTTTCATGAAGGATGGCAGGGCCATGTCGAAGGGCTCGGCCAGCGTTCCGATGCTCGCCTCCCCGCCGCCCAGCTTCAGGATCACCGCCCTGCGGGTCGGATCGGCAAGAGACTGGAAGATATCGTCGAGCGCAGCTGAATAGTTTTCCATAAGGCTAACTATCACGTCGAAATAGTTAGCTCAATGGATAAGTTTAAAAATCGCGAAAATTCTTTGCCCCAGGGAATAATCCGTCGGGTTGCGGTGTCTCTTGATGTGCTGGCGGCAGAGGCCGCCCGAACCAAGGAGGATATGTCCATGAAGATCCGCTTTATCGTTCCCGCCCTCGTTCTGGCTTTTGCCGGAACGGCCTACGCCGCCCCTATGGTCGAAACCGTCAAGACCGCCAAGGGCGATGTGCTGGCGGGCGAAAAAGGCATGACGCTCTACACTTTCAAGAACGACAAGAAGGGCGTATCCAATTGTTATGACAAATGCGCGGTGAACTGGCCGCCGTTTTTCGCAGCCGCCAGCGACAAGGCCGAGGGCGCCTATTCCCTCGTGAAGCGCAAGGATGGCAAGATGCAGTGGGCAAAGGATGGCATGCCGCTTTATTACTGGGTCAAGGATACCAAGAAGGGCGATGCCACCGGTGATGGTGTGAACGGTGTATGGGATGCCGCAAAACCCTGATGGCATGACGGACGAAAAGCGGGGGAACCATTCCCCCGCAGCCGGCAGTTTCGAAACCGAAATGCTGGCGCTGATGCCCATGCTGCGCCGTTATTCCCGCAGCCTTTCCCGTTCAGATGCCGATGGCGAGGACCTCTTGCAGGACTGCGTGGAAAAGGCGCTGGCCAATAAAAGGCAATGGCGCGGAACGGGTTTGAAATCATGGGCTTACACGATAATGACGAATCTTTATCGTAACCGCCACCGCGCCGAGAAACGCCACCCGTCCGAGAGCCTGGACGGCCATGAGAGCATCGCCGGCGCGGAGACGCTCTCCGACACGCTGGAGAACGACCGGCTGCACGGCGCACTCGCCCTTCTTTCGCCGGACATGCGCGCCGTGCTGATGCTGGTGACGGTGGAAGGCTACAGCTATCAGGAGGCGGCCGAGACATTGGCGATCCCGCTCGGCACCGTCATGTCCAGACTTTCCCGCGCCCGCGAAACCCTTCGCCAGCATCTGGCGGCAGATAATATCATTCCCCTGCGGAGACCACGATGAAACGGCCGGACGCCATAACCGAAGACGATCTGCACGCCTATGTCGACGGACTTCTTTCCGACGATGACCGCGCGGCTGTCGAGGCCTGGCTGGCGGAAAGGCCGGAAGAGCAGGCCCGTGTGGAGGAATGGAGAAAACAGGCCGACATTCTGCGCAACGCCTTCGCCTCCTATGCCGCCGCACATCCGCATGACGCATCGATGCTCAGCCCGCAAAAGAGGGACCGCGCATGGCGGGCAAAACCGGTTCTGCTGCAAACAGCGGCCGCCCTTTTGATCTTCGTGGCGGGTGCTGCGGCGGGCAGGCTTCTGCCGCCGTCTTTTTCCACGCCGCAGGACGTGACCCTGGCGTCGCTGACGACGGATATTCCGGCGCAGGCGAAATCCGCCTATCTCATCTATGCGAGCGAAGTGCGCCATCCCGTCGAAGTCGGCGCGGGAGAACAGCAGCATCTCGCCACATGGCTCGGCAAGCGGCTCGGTTACCCCTTCACCATCCCCGATCTCTCGAAGATCGGATACGACCTCGTCGGCGGGCGCCTTATCCCCGTCAGCGGCAAACCGGGCGCGATGCTGATGTATCAGGACAAGACCGGCCGCCGGGTGACGGTGCTGATCGGCCACAACGAGGAAAACCGCACCACCAGCTTCCGCATGGCCAGCGCCGACGGTATCGAGACCTTCTACTGGATCGACAATGAACTGGGTTACGCCGTGTCCGCCGAGCTGACGCGCGACGAGGTGCAGGCAATCGCCGAGGAATGTTACCGGCAGTTCCCGACGTGAAGACCGTTATTTCAGCATCGGCCAGAGGCTGATGACGAGAAGCACGGCCATGGTGATATTAAACCATTTGAGCCGGACCGGCACAGCCAGCCATCCCCGCAATGCCGAGCCGAAACCCGCCCAGGTGGAAACGCTGGGAAGATTGACCGCGGCGAAGGCCACGCCGACGAGAAGCACGGTGAGGAAATATTGCCGCTCATCCGTATAGGTCGCCATTGCCGTCACCGCCATCACCCACGCCTTGGGATTGACCCACTGAAAGGCGGCGGCGGCAAGGAAACTCATCGGCTCCGATGCGGCCGAACCCTCACTCAGGCTGCGGGAGGTGCCGATCTTCCACGCGATCCAGACGAGATAGAGCCCGCCTGCGAATTTCAGCCCGGTGTATAGCACGGGCACCGAATGAAGCAACGCGCCGAGACCGAAGCCGACCCCGATCAGCAACGACAGGAACCCCGCCCCGATGCCCAGCATATGCGGGATGGTGCGGCGGAATCCGAAATTCACGCCGGAGGCGAAAAGCATCATATTGTTCGGGCCGGGCGTGATGGATGTGGTGAAGGCAAACAGCACCAGCGCGACAAGAGTTTCGACAGTCATGATTTCTCCTTGAGCCGAAATCCTATCCGCCGGGCCAACATCAGGCCACCCCGCCGGGTCGATGGCCGAGGTCAATTTTTTTGATGGATCGATCCTCTCCATGCCGGCTTTGAGAAGTCGGAACAAAGTTCTATTGTCCGATCACCAACCGCTGGAGCGAACCCATGTATGACGATATTCCTTCCGTCACCCTGCCCTCCGGAAAAGAGGTTCCGGCCCTTGGCCTTGGCACCTGGAACATGGGGGAGACGAGATCCTCCGCGCCGCAGGAGGTCGAAAGCATCCGCAAGGCGATCGATCTCGGCATGACGCTGATCGACACGGCGGAAATGTATGCGGACGGTAGATCGGAGGAAGTGGTCGGCGCGGCCATCGCCGGCCGTCGACAGAACGTGTTTCTGGTCAGCAAGGTCTATCCCTGGAACGCCAGCGCCAGAGGCACGGCGGAGGCCTGCGAGCGCAGCCTTGCAAGGCTCGGCACCGACCATATCGACCTCTATCTGCTGCACTGGCGCGGCGAGCACCCGCTTGCAGAAACCGTGGCGGCTTTCGAAAGGCTGAAGAGCGACGGCAAGATCGGCGACTGGGGCGTCTCCAATTTCGACACCGACGATATGGAGGAGCTTTTCGCGGTTGACGGCGGCAAGAACTGCGCCGCCAATCAGGTGCTCTACAATCTGTCCCGGCGTGGGCCGGAGTTTTCGCTGCTGCCCTGGTGCCAGAAGCGCGGCGTGCCGCTGATGGCCTATTCCCCCATCGAGCAGGGCCGCATCTTGAAGAACCACGAACTCATCCGCATCGCCAAGGCCTATCAGGCGACACCGGCGCAATTGGCGCTCGCCTTTCTTCTGGAGAGGGATGACGTCATCGCCATTCCTAAATCCGCCAGCGTTTCCCGCGTCGAGGAAAATCGCGGCGCGACCGATCTTGAAATAACCGAGGAAGACTGGGCCGCTCTCGACGCCGTCTTCCCGCCGCCGATGCGCAAAACTTCGCTGGAAATGCTGTGAGGTAACCGAGGGTTACGAAACACTTCGGAATCAATCGCTCAAGCGGTTGAATCGGAATGTGAACGCCACGCCGAAAAGCAGGCCTGTTGTTCGGGGTTGCGTCATCAATCCCGGACCAGAAGAAACGGCGCGACAAGCCGCGCCGTCAGACCATGAGAACGCACCGCGCTTCATTACGGTATGCGCTGCTCGTATTCCTCTTTCAACCCCAGCCAGGTATCCCAGAAGGGTCCCGGTTCCTCTTCCTGAAGCCGGGCAGCGAGAATGTCGAGGTGCACGTGCCAGCCGGCGCTGACATTGAGCTTGGCCGTGCGATCCGCCAGTCGGCGATGGATCAGCGTCAGAAGCACGTCCTTGCCCAGAGCCTGAAGCTCGATGGACACCTCCGCGCCCTCGCCCCAACTGAAGACAAGGCGGTGCGGCGGAACGACGGTGATGATGCGGGACGCCATTCTGTGCTCTTCGGAAAAGCCTTCCGGGCGACGGCCTGGCGGATCGGAAAGCTCATCGTTACGCCAGACGAGTTCGAACGGCGCATCGGGCGCAAGCCGCATTTCGCCGGAAGCCAGCCAGCGACGGCGAAGCTCGCTTTGTGTGAGATAGGCCCATACCCGCTCGATAGGCCCCGGCAGCAGCCGTTCGATCTTAAGGGTCGTCGGTTCGACAAGACGGCCATAGGCGTCAGGCATTGCAATATCAGCCATTGTCATTTCCTCCATCTGCAGGGATTTTTCCCTGATCATCCTCCCTGAGCATCTGCTCAAGAATATCGAGGCGGCTGCCCCAGAACTGTCGGTAGAAATCGAGCCATTCATGCGCCTGCGCCAACGGTTCCGGCGCAAGGCGGCAGACATGGATGCGCCCCCTCACCTCGCGGCGGATAAGCCCCGCATTTTCCAGCGCCTTGATATGTTTGGAAGCGGCAGCGAGCGATATGTCGAACGGCCGGGCCAACTGGCTCACCGTTCGCTCACCAAGGGAAAGATCGCGTAGCATCGTGCGCCGCGTGGCGTCGCCAAGGGCATGAAAGACAGTGTCGAGATGTGAAGCGGATAATTCAACCATGTTGTTGAATATAGACTATCCACCCTGAAAGTCAACCATATGGTTGAACATCTGTCGATCCGGGCGAGGCCATAAAAAAACCCGCGGCGAACCGCGGGCTTATATTCCAGCATATGCTCCGGATATGGAGATTACATCCCCTGTGGGCCGCGATTCATCGCCGCGATACCGGTGCGGCAAATCTCGATCAGGCCGAGCGGCTTGATGATCGCCACGAACTGGTCGATCTTCGACGACTTGCCGGTGATCTCGAAGATGAAATGCTCCACCGTCGCATCCACCACCTTGGCCTGAAACGCATCGGCAAGGCGCAGCGTCTCGGCGCGGTCCTCGCCGGAACCGGCAACCTTGATAAGCGCCACTTCGCGCTCGATCGGCCGCTCCTGTCCCAGCTCGCGGGCGCGAACGGTGAGATCGAGAACCCGGTGCACCGGCACGATGCGCTCAAGCTGCGCCTTGATCTGCTCCAGCACGATGGGCGTGCCGCGCGTGACGATGGTGATGCGCGACAGATGCGCCTCATGTTCCGTTTCCGAAACCGTCAGGCTTTCGATGTTGTAACCGCGGCCGGAGAACAGGCCGATGACCCGGGCGAGGACGCCCGGCTCGTTGCTGACGAGAACCGACAGCGTGTGATTTTCAACGGCAGCCGTTTCCTTCTGGATGAAATAGGCCGAGCCGGTGGGTTGTAGGTGTGCGTTCATGTCCTTTTCCTCTCCCGGCTCAGACTAGCTGACGGCCCTTGGCGTCGATGGCGTTGGCAACCGCTTCATCCGTCGCCTCATCCGGCAACAGCATCTCATTATGGGCTTTACCAGACGGGATCATCGGGAAGCAATTGGCAAGATTGGCGACGCGGCAATCGAAAATGACCGGCTTCTTGACCGCGATCATTTCTGCAATCTTGTCGTCCAGCTCCTTCGGATCGTCGCAATACATGCCGACCGCGCCATAGGCTTCCGCCAGCTTGACGAAATCGGGCATGGCTTCCGTATAGGAGTTGGACAGGCGGTTGCCGTGCAGCAGCTGCTGCCATTGGCGCACCATGCCCATATACTGGTTGTTGAGGATGAAGATCTTCACCGGCAGACCGTACTGGATGGCGCAGGACATTTCCTGAATGCACATCTGGATCGAGGCGTCACCGGCAATATCGATGACCAGCGCGTCCGGATGCGCGACCTGAACGCCGATGGCCGCCGGCAGGCCGTAACCCATGGTGCCGAGACCACCCGAGGTCATCCAGTGGTTCGGCTCCTCGAAACCGAAGAACTGCGCCGCCCACATCTGATGCTGGCCGACTTCGGTGGTAATATAGGTGTCGCGGCCCTTCGAAGCCTCATAAAGCCGCTGCAAGGCATATTGCGGCATGATGACATCGTTGGAGTTCTTGTAGGCGAAGGAATTGCGTGCGCGCCAGCGCTCGATCTGCGCCCACCAGTCGGCCGTCTGCGCCTTCTCAACCTTCTTCGGCAGAGCGCGCCACAGACGAACCATATCTTCCAGAACATGGCTGACATCGCCGATGATCGGCACGTCGACGCGAACCGTCTTGTTGATCGAGGACGGATCGATATCGATATGGATCTTCTTGGAATTCGGCGAGAACGCATTGATGCGGCCGGTAATTCGGTCGTCGAAACGCGCGCCGACGCAGACCAGAACGTCGCAATCATGCATCGTCATGTTGGCTTCGTAGGAACCGTGCATGCCCAGCATGCCGAGCCAGTTCTTGCCGGAAGCCGGATAGGCGCCGAGACCCATCAGCGTCGAGGTGATGGGGAAGCCGGTCAGCTCGACCAGTTCGCGCAGCAGCCGGGTTGCCTCCGGGCCGGAATTGATGACGCCGCCGCCAGTATAGAAAACCGGCTTCTTCGCCTTCGACATCAGGTCGATGGCGGCATGAATGGCGTTCAGATCGCCCTGAACCTTCGGCTTGTAGCTCTCGTGCTGGGTGGCGGCGGAGGGCGGCGTGTAAGTGCCGGTGGCGAACTGGATGTCCTTCGGAATATCGACGACGACAGGACCGGGACGACCCGTCTGCGCGATACGGAAGGCTTCATGGATGATGCCCGCCAGCTCGTTGACGTCCTTGACCAGCCAGTTGTGCTTGGTGCAGGGGCGCGTGATACCGACGGTATCGCATTCCTGGAACGCATCGGAACCGATGAGCGTGGTGGGAACCTGGCCGGACAGGCAGACGAGCGGAATGGAATCCATCAGCGCATCCTGCAGCGGGGTGACCGCATTGGTGGCGCCGGGGCCGGAGGTGACGAGCATGACGCCGACCTTGCCGGTGGAGCGGGCATAACCTTCGGCGGCGTGGCCAGCGCCCTGCTCGTGGCGCACGAGGATATGCTGGATGTCTTCCTGCTGGAAAATCTCGTCATAGATCGGAAGCACGGCACCGCCAGGATAACCGAAGATGTGCTCGACGCCATTGTCCTTCAGCGCCTGCAGAACGATCTCCGCACCTGTCATGCGATTGCTGTTTTCCGTATTGTCCTTATCCGTCATTGCCTGTTTCCATCCCGCTTTGGCTTTGGATATCGAGGAGCCCGAGGGCCTGTTTGAAGACATAAAAAAAGGCCCCTTAAGGAGCCTCGTTCAGCGCATGGGTGCTTTCGCCGGATGGTTACACCATCCTGCCCATGCGCCGTCCCACCACGATAAGTACGTTAAGATTTTTCATGGGCCGGAGTGTTAGCCACAAAAGCCCCAGCCGTCAACGCATATTGCGGGAAAAAATCGCCGCCGCCTTCTTTTATTACCTGAAAGGCTGCTTGCGCGAAATTTTCGAACGCAGCCGATACACATGTTGTTAAGCATAATCTTTTAATATCGAGAACGCAGATACTGCCCGAACCACCGCGATCATCCGCATGTACCGGGAAAAAATGTGAGTAACGACACGTTTCATAATGCGTCCCGCATGGACGAAAACGAACGGCGATCCGGCCAGCAGCCGGCGAACCGCATGCTGGGCCGCGTCATCGCCTGTAACGGTGCGCATGCCACCATCGCCGCCGAAACCGAACCCGGCACCACCGATGCATCGCAGCTCTGGTCCGTCGGACGCCTGATCTCCATCGAAATGGGTACGAGCCGTGTCGCAGCGCTGGTCTTTTCCATGCGAACCGGCGAGGAATACTGGGCGGCGGACAGGCCGAACAGGCTGCTGATCGACGTTGAACTGGTGGGCGAAGTCTATCGCACCGAGGATGGCAGCGAGCGCTTTTCCACCGGCATTTCCCGTTATCCCTATCTCGGTGCGGTGGCGCATCGCATCCGCACCAGCGATCTTGCCAAGATTTACGACAGCGGCAAGCGCGACGCCTGCACGATCGGCAGGCTGACGCAGGACGATACGATCAACGCCACCATCAGCATTCCCCAGATGCTCTCCAAACATTTCGCCGTCGTCGGCTCGACGGGCGTGGGCAAGACCACCGCCGTCTCGCTGCTTCTGAACAAGGCGATCGAGACCGACCCGAAGCTGCGCGTCCTCATTCTCGATCCGCATAATGAATTCGCGGCCGCCTTTCCCGATCATTCGGTCGTCATCGACACCGATACGCTGGATCTTCCCTTCTGGCTGATGCGCCTTGAGGAATTTGCGGAAGTGATTTTCCGCGGCCGCAAACCGGTGCCGGAAGAAATGGATGTCCTTCGCGACCTCGTTCCGGAAGCGAAAAAAGCATTTCGCGGCACCGAGGGTTCCGCCGTGCGCCGCACGTCCGACAAGAGCGCGATCACGCCGGATACGCCGGTGCCCTATCGCATGGCCGATCTTCTCGCCCTCATCGACGAGCGTATCGGCCGGCTGGAAGGGCGTGGCGAAAAACCCGCGCTGCGTTCGCTGAAAGGCCGCATCCTCTCGGCCATCAACGACACGCGCTATAATTTCATGTTCTCCAGCAATACGATCAGCGACACCATTCTGGAGACGGTCGCGCATATTTTCCGTATTCCCGGGGAAGGCAAGCCGATTTCGGTGTTCCAGCTTTCCGGCATCCCCTCCGAAGTGGTGAATTCGGTGGTCTCCGTCCTCTGCCGCATGTCCTTCGAACTGGCGGTGCTGGCGCGCGGCTCGCTGCATATGCTTGTCGTCTGCGAGGAAGCGCACCGTTATGTGCCCGCCGACCCCGAGCGCGGCTTTTTCCCCACCCGGCAATCCATTGCCCAGATCGCCAAGGAAGGCCGCAAATACGGCATTTCGCTCGGCGTCATCAGCCAGCGGCCAAGCGAGCTGGATCAGACCATCCTGTCGCAATGCTCGACCGTTTTCGCCATGCGGCTGTCGAACGAGATCGACCAGAAGATCATTCTCTCCGCCGTACCGAACGCATCGACCTCGACCACCAGCTTTCTGTCTTCCATCGGCAATGGCGAGGCCATCGCCTTTGGCGAGGCCGTCAATGTACCGATGCGCATGCGTTTCGACCGCGTGGCCACGGCCAAATTGCCGAAAGCAAGCGGCACCATCAGCCATACGAACCATGAAACCCCTGACACGGTCGATCTGAACAACATCGTCACCCGCATGCGCGCCACGGCCAAGCCTGTTATCACCGGCTTCCAGCAAAGCGTCGAGGCAGCCTTTTCCGATCTGCCGGAGCCGGCAGCCGCACCACGGGAGACGGACGACATCGACCGCTGGAAGCGGGAACTGGGAACGGCCGCACCGGAGGGATACGAGCCCTACCGCCCGGACATGCTGCCCGGCCGCACGCTCTCCGCATCGCCAAATCCGGCGGCAACCGATGCCGCCTCCGGCGCGGTCAACGAATTGCGCAAGGCGAGTTTCCAGATGCAGGCGCAGAATGGCCCGCCGCCCGGCGATGCACGTCCTTCGCTCCGCGAAAGCCTGCTGAAGAAGCCGCTCGGCAGTCTCTACCGGAAAGACTGACGGGCGCTCTCACGGCTGGATACGTGTCCAGTCGTCTCCCATCTGGTTGCGGAACCAGGTCATCTGCCGTTTGGCATATTGACGGGTCGCGGCCGCCGATTTTTCGATGACCTCCGCCTCGCCGATGCGCCCGGCCAGCATATCGGCGATCTGGGCAACGCCGATCGCCTTCATTGCGGTGGCATCGGATGCCAGGTTGAGCGCGAGAAGCGCCTGCACCTCCTCCACCGCCCCGCTATCCATCATCATCTCGAAACGCCGGTTGATGCGGTCATGCAGCACCGGCCTTTCCGGCAGGACGACGAATTTTTGCGCCCGGTCGGGATCGACGATCATCGGGCCGCTGGCGCGCTGAAAATCCCGGATCGACTTTCCGGTCGTCTTGAGCACCTCAAGCGCCCGGACGATACGCTGGCCGTCTCCCGGCTGCAGCATATCCGCCATGGCCGGATCGTGCCGTGCGAGTTCGGCATGGAGCGCAGCCGCCCCCTCCCCGATCAGCTTGGCACGCAGCCCATCGCGGATGTCATCGGGAATGACGGGCATGTCGGAAAGCCCACCCGTCAGCGCCTTGAAATAAAGCCCCGTACCGCCGACGATGACGGGCAAACGCCCCTGCCCGCGCAAATCCGCAAGCAGGGCGGAAATCTCCCGCAGCCATTCGCCGGTTGAATAGAGGCTGCTCGCCGGCACATGGCCGTAGAGAAGATGCGGCACGCCTTCCATCTCGTCTTCGGAGGGCCGCGCGGTCAGCACCCGCAGCGTGTCGTAAACCTGCATGCTGTCGGCATTGATGACGACGCCGTCCCGCTCCCGCGCCAGACGAAGCGCAAGCGCGGACTTGCCGCTTGCCGTCGGGCCGGTTATCAGGATCGCATCAAAATTCTCATCAAGGTTTTTCATCATGGCTCTCGTTGCCACGCTTATCGCCAATCCGTCAAATCCTGTTCTGACACCGGCCCTCGGCGAGGCGGCCGCAAAGGCCGTCAACGCATCGGGCCTTTATTGGCTGGCCGATGGCATCGCCTGCGATATCGCCCTGCCTTCCGGCACCGCAGCCGAACAGGCTCGCAGTGCTATTGCAGCCACGCTTGTCGGAAAACCGATCGATATCGTCATCCAGGAACAGGATCAGCGCCGCAAGAAACTGCTGATCGCCGATATGGATTCGACCATGATCGGCCAGGAATGCATTGATGAGCTGGCCGCCGAAGTCGGACTGAAGGAAAAAGTTTCCGCCATTACCGCCCGCGCCATGAATGGCGAGATCGCCTTCGAACCCGCACTGCGGGAACGTGTGGCGCTGCTGAAGGGCCTGCCTGTCTCGGTGATCGACGACGTCATCGAAAAGCGCATCACGCTTACCCCCGGCGGCAGGGAGCTGATCGCCACCATGAAGGGCAAGGGCTATTACACCGCCCTCGTTTCCGGCGGCTTCACCGTCTTCACCGGCCGCGTCGCCGCCATGCTGGGTTTTGACGAGAACCGCGCCAATCTGCTCGGCGAAGCCGATGGCGAGCTTGACGGCACCGTTGCCGAACCGATCCTCGGCAAACAGGCCAAGGTGGATGCGCTGAACGATATCGCCGCAAGGCTCGGCATCTCGCCGGAAGAGGCGATGGCGGTCGGCGATGGCGCCAACGATCTCGGCATGCTGCATCTGGCCGGCGCCGGCGTTGCCCTGCACGCCAAGCCGGCCGTGGCCGCCGAGGCGCAGATGCGCATCGACCATGGCGACCTGACGGCGCTTCTTTACATCCAGGGCTATCGCAAGACGGATTTTGTCACTCCATGATCATCCGAGAGACGCCACGACTCATTCTGCGCGAGTGGAAGGAGAGCGACCGTGACCTGTTCCGCGAAATCAACGCCGACGAAAAGGTCATGGAGTTTTTCCCCTTCCGCCGCAGCCATGCGGAAGCGGACGCCGTGCTGGAAACCATCAACGGCATGATCCGCGGCAGCGGCTATGGCTTTTATGCGATGGAACTGCGCGAGACCGGTGAAGTCATGGGCTTCTGCGGCATCTCCCCCGTCATGAACCTCGATCCGCCCTTCCCGGTCGGCACCATGGAGATCGGCTGGCGGCTCGCCACCCGCTTCTGGGGCCACGGCTATGTCACGGAAGCGGCGCGGTCGCTGCTCGTCATGGCCTTCGACGAAAAGGAAACGCCGGAAATCGTCTCCTTCGCCGTCCACAACAATCACCGTTCGACGGCGGTAATGGAACGCATCGGCCTGAAGCGCGATCCTTCCCGCGACTTCGACCATCCGCGCGTGCCGGAAGACACGCATCCGCATCTGCGGCCGCACGTCACCTATGCGCTGACGCTGGAGGAATGGCGGGCGCGATAAGACACCTGCCCGCCAGCTCCCAAGGTCATTTCACCGCGGCATTGCCGCCATCAGCGAACAGAGCGGCACCGGCGACGAAGCTCGCCATGGGGCTCGCGAGGAAAAGCGCTGCCCGCGCAATTTCCGGCGGCTCAGCGATACGTTTCATCGCGTGCAGGCCGGCGGCCCATTCCTTTTGCGCGTCGTCTCCTGCGGCAGGTGTATCGACCCCGCCGGGCAGCAGCGCATTGGCGCGAATGCCTTTGACCGCATAGTCGGCGGTGATGCCTTTCACCAGCCCCATCAACCCCGCCTTGGCCGCGCCATAGGCCGCCATGCCCGGTATGCCGGCACTGGTGCCGACAAAGCTCGAGGTAAAGACGATGGAGCCTCCACCCCGCATCAACATCGGCGGTATTTGGTAACGCGCCCCCAGAAAGGCGGAGGTGAGATTGACGTTGAGCGCATGATCCCATTCCGCTGGCGAAATCTCCGCCAGCGGCTTCATGGCTCCCACCGCACCGGCATTGTTGACGGCGATATCGAGGCCACCGAAGACGCTTATGGCCGCATCCGCCAACCGGGAATGGGTTTCGGCAACACCGGCATCGCCAGCAACCGTGTGGACACGGCCGCCAGCCTCACGAATGTCTGCGGCAACCTCATGCAGGGCCTTTTCGCCACGCGCATTGATGACAACGGCCGCACCTTCGGCGGCAAACAGCATCGCCGTCGCCCGGCCGATGCCGGATGACGCGCCGGTGATGATGGCAACCTTGTTTTCGAGTAATTTCATATCCTTGGCCTCCGTTCGATGGAGACCAAGAATTAGAGAGCAGCCGGGATCACAACCACCCGATTCCTGCCCGGCCGGGCGGAAAGCGCCTTATTCCAGCGGCAGCGCCACGACGCGCAGATTGCCCTGCGCATCGGCCACCATCATATGCGCATTCTTGCGGCCTTCGGATTTCAGGCCGTTGACGCGCACCAGCACGTCGCCCGGAACTTCCATGAAGTCCTGCCCGACCTCGACGATGATATCGCCGGCCTTCATGCCCTTCTGCTCGGCGGGCGAACCCGGATCGACGCTCGCGACCAGCACGCCTTCGACGCTTTCGGCAATGCCCTTTTCGGTGCGCAACTCGTTGCTCAGCACCACGAGATTCATGCCGAGCACGCTCTGCGGCGCCTCGCGCACTTCCGGCGTCTGGTCCTGCGCCTGATCGTCGGCGCCGCCATCATCTTCCGGTGCAACCACACCGCTATCGCCATCTTCGTTCTGCTGATCTTCGGCCGAGGCCTTTTCGTCGGTCGTATCCTGCAATTGCCCAAGCTTGACCTTGACGGTTTCCTCCTTGCCGTCACGCAGGATCACCACATCGACCTCCTTGCCGACCGGGCTTTCCGCCACGATCCGCAAGAGGTCGCGCATTTCATGAATATCCTTGCCGTCGAATTTCAGCACGACATCGCCGGCCTGGATCGGGCCGTTCTCCACCGGTCCGCCCTTGGCGACGCCGGAGATGAGCGCACCTTTTGCGCTGTCCATGCCGAGGCTTGCCGCCACATCGTCGGTGACGGGCTGAACACGAACGCCGAGCCAGCCGCGACGCGTCTCGCCGAACTCGATGAGCTGCTGGACGATATTCTGGGCAAGCTCCGTCGGCACGGCGAAACCGATGCCGATCGAACCGCCGCTCGGGGAAATGATCGCCGTATTGATGCCGATAACCTCACCCTTCATGTTGAAGAGTGGACCCCCGGAATTGCCCTTGTTGATGGCCGCATCCGTCTGGATGAAATTGTCATAGGGACCGGCATTGATGTTACGCCCGCGCGCGGAAATGACGCCGACTGTCAGCGAGCCGCCAAGCCCGAAGGGGTTGCCGATGGCCATCACCCAGTCGCCGATGCGCATGCTGCGCGAATCGCCAAACTTGACGGCCTTCAGCGGCGTTTTCGGCTCCACCTTCAACACCGAAAGGTCGGTCTTGGTATCGGTGCCGACCAGCGTTGCCTTGAGCTTCGAGCCGTTCGGGAAAATCACCTCGATGGCGTCGGCGCCCTCGATGACGTGGTTGTTGGTAACCACATAGCCGGCCGGATCGATGACGAAACCCGAGCCCAGCGAACTCACCTTTTCGCCGCCCTCGGGCTTCTGGCTGTCGAAATAATCCTTGAAGAATTCCTGAAAGGGCGAGCCCTCCGGCAGACGCGGCGGAACCGGGCCCTTGCCCTCGGTCTTGACGTTCTGCGACGTGGAAATATTCACCACCGCATCGAGAAGCGGCTCGGCAAGATCGGCCACCGATTCCGGCCCATGGCTCTGCGCTCTCGCAGCAACCGGTGCCGTCAGGCTACCTGCCACAAGCGCGATGCCCGCGACTGCGGCGATGCTGCTGCGAAAAGGCGAAAGAAGGGTCACGGCCATAAGCGTCCTCGCGTTTCAAATAGTCTTGCCCTGCATATATCGGCAAAGCATAAGGCGGAATGATGAAGTGTAAAAATACCTTTTCGTGAACAGGCGGGGGACGCCTTGCCCTTAGCCACAGCATTGGCACGAAAACGGACCAAAAAGAAAGGGCCGGTAAAACCGGCCCCTCCAAAATCATTTTATCCGCTATCAGTTCGCCGGTGCTGGCGCAGGGGCAGCTGGAGCGGCAGGAGCCGCACCGTCGATATTGTTGAAATAACGGAAGAAGGTCGAGTCCGGGGACAGAACCAGCGTCGTGCCGTTGCCGTTCAGCGCATTGGCATAGGCCGACATGGAGCGATAGAACTCGAAGAAGTTCGGATCGCGCTGGAAAGCCTCACCGAACACCTTGTTGCGCTCCGCATCGCCTTCACCGCGCAGAACTTCGGACTGACGGCGGGCATCGGATTCCAGCTCGACGACCTGGCGGTCGGCGATGGCGCGGCGGCGCTGCGCTTCTTCGTTACCGCGGGCGCGGATCAGTTCGGCCTCGGCCAGACGTTCCGACTTCATGCGCTCGAAGGTCTGCTGCGAGACTTCCTGCGTCAGGTCGGTACGGCGGATGCGGACATCGACGATGCTGATGCCGAGCGATTCCGCATCGGGACGCAGATCGTCGCGCACCTCCTGCATCATCGATGCACGTGCGTCCGAAAGCGCCGATTCGAAACCGCGCAGACCGTAGACCCGGCGCAGCGATGCGTCGAGACGGGTACGCAGGCGCGACTCCGCCGACATCTGGTCACCCGAGACCGTCTGCCGGAAGCGGCGCGCATCCGTGATGCGATAGACCACGAAGGCATCGACCTCGTAGAACTTACCACCGGAAACCTGAACACGGATATTGTCGTGATCGAAGCGCAGCGCGCGGTTCTCGATATATTGCACCCGGTCGGCATCCATGAAGGCGAAGGGCAGCTTGAAATAGAGGCCCGGCGCGGTTTTCACATCCTGGATTTCACCGAAGCGGACGACGATGGCCTGCTGGCGCTCGTTGACGACGAAGATCGACGAATAACCGAGGAAAAGCACGACGGCGAGACCGACGAGAATGGCAGAAAGACGGTTACCCATATCAGTTGCCTCCCTGCTGTGCTGCGCCCGGATTGTTACGCATGATCTCGTTCAGAGGCAGATAAGGCACCACGCCCTGTTTTTCGTCGATGATGATCTTGTTGGAACCCTTCAGGACCTGCTCCATCGTTTCCAGGAACATGCGCTGGCGGGTCACGTCCGGCGCGGTGCGATACTGGTCATAGATGGAGACGAAGCGCTGCGCCTCACCCTGCGCCTCGTTGACGACGCGCGACTTGTAGGCGTTCGCTTCTTCGAGGATCTGCGCGGCCTGACCGCGAGCGGCGCCGAGCTTCTGGTTGGCGTATTGATTGGCTTCCTGAACGAAGCGGTCTTCGTCCTGTTCGGCACGCTGCACTTCGTCGAAGGCGTCGGCCACTTCGCGCGGCGGCGCCGCATCTTCGATGGCCACGGCATTGATGGAAATGCCCGCGCCATAACCGTCCATGGTGGACTGGATGATGGTGCGCACATCCGCCGCAATCGCCTGACGGTTATCGCGGAAAATGTCCTGTGCCGGACGACGGCCGACGACTTCGCGCATGGCGCTTTCGGAAACCTGCTGCAGGGTTTCGGCCGGGCTGTCGACGTTGAAGAGATAGGATTTCGGATCCGAAACCGTATAGAGCACCGAGAACTGCACGTTGACGATGTTCTGGTCGCCCGTCAGCATCACGCCGCTCGACGAAGACGACGAGGCGCGCGAACCGATATTCTGCTGCTGCTCGGTGACCTTGACGATTTCAACCGTCTCGATCGGCCACAGATGGAAATGCAGGCCGGGCATCGAGATTTCGTCCTTCGGGCGGCCGAAACGCAGCTCCACACCGCGCTCGTCCGGCTGGACGGTATAGATGGACTGGATGCCGAGGAAAACCAGCACGACGAGAACCACGATGGCAACTGCGCCGCCGTTGAAGCCGCCGGGCAGCACATTCTTGAAACGATCCTGGCTGCGCCGGATGATCTCTTCCAGATCGGGCGGGCCGCCACCGCCGCGAGGCCGGTTAGGCCCCTGCCCCCATGGGCCGCCACCGCCGCCCTGGTTGTTTCCTCCACCGCCGCCGCCCCAAGGGCCGCCGCCGCCATTCTGATTGCTCCAGGGCATCAATACCTCTTTATAAAAG
Source organism: Agrobacterium sp. P15N1-A (assembly GCF_044626815.1). Classification (NCBI taxonomy): domain Bacteria; kingdom Pseudomonadati; phylum Pseudomonadota; class Alphaproteobacteria; order Hyphomicrobiales; family Rhizobiaceae; genus Agrobacterium; species Agrobacterium sp. P15N1-A. The sequence goes on from NZ_JBIUPF010000002.1 coordinate 304,416, forward strand.
CCTCTCCCGGTTCCGTTCGAAAGCGATTGCTCGCGTGCGGCGGGAATATCGACCCGTTATAGGAAGGAGAAGCGTCCGTTTCAACGCAGAGGTGGTAACTAAATACCCAATCAGGGTAAATAGTTCACTTTGACGCGGCTCTTCGCACATAAGTGGTAAACAGAACCGGATAATTGTCCTTTTCCCCTGCGGGAGCCGGGATTTCCTCGATTTTCTCAAAAACGGCAGGATCGATTTCCGGAAAAAAAGTGTCGCCATCGAGCTTTACCGCGACATGGGTGACGGAAAGTTGATCGGCGAAGGGCATGGCCTGACGGTAAATCTCACCGCCACCGGCCACAAATACCTCATCCACACCCAGCTCCGCAGCCTTGCTTCTGGCGAGCTTCAAAGCCTCCTCCAGCGAGGAGACGACATCCACGCCTTGCGGCCGGTAATCGGCATTGCGGCTGACGATGATATGCGGGCGGCCCGGCAATGGACGCTCGCCGACGGATAAAAATGTCTTGCGGCCCATGATGAGCGGCTTGCCCATCGTCATCGCCTTGAAGCGCTTAAGGTCGGTGGAAAGCTTCCACGGCATGTCGAGGTCGCGGCCGATGACGCCGTTTTCGGACACCGCGACGATGATGGTGACGCGCGGCTCGCTCATACCGCGATCGGCGCCTTGATGCTTGAATCGGCCTCGTAGTTTTCCAGCGTAAAGTCTTCGAACTTAAAGGCGAAAAGGTCCTTCACATCCGGGTTGAGGCGCATCGTCGGCAGGGCCTTGGGCGTGCGCGTCATCTGCAGCTTCGCCTGTTCGAAATGATTGGCATAGATATGCGCATCGCCGAGCGTATGGACGAAATCGCCCGGCTTCAGGCCAGTGACCTGCGCCACCATCAGCGTCAGCAGCGCATAGGACGCGATGTTGAACGGCACGCCGAGGAAAATGTCCGCCGAGCGCTGATAGAGCTGGCAGGACAGCTTTCCATCGGAAACATAGAACTGGAACAGGCAATGGCAGGGCGGCAGCGCCATTTCATCCACCAGCGCCGGGTTCCAGGCCGAAACGATGTGACGGCGGGAGTTCGGATTGGTTTTCAGGCCCTCGATCAAAAGCGCGATCTGATCGACGTGGCGACCGTCCGGTGCGGGCCACGAGCGCCACTGCGCACCATAGACCGGACCGAGATCGCCGTTCTCGTCGGCCCACTCGTCCCAGATGGAAACGCCGTTTTCCTTGAGATAGGCGATATTGGTATCGCCCTTCAGGAACCACAGCAGTTCATGAATGATGGAGCGCAGATGCAGCTTCTTGGTGGTGAGAACCGGAAAGCCTTCGGAGAGATCGAAACGCATCTGGTAACCGAACACCGAGCGCGTACCCGTGCCGGTGCGGTCTCCGCGGTCGGAGCCGGTTTCCATCACATGCCGGAGAAGATCGAGATATTGTTTCATGCGTTCTGCCGCCGATTCCCTGATATCAGGGGAATATAATAGCACAGGGCGGCAGAACCAATCACCGGGGAAACGCTTATCCCCGCCTTTCAGGAAAAATCAGAGAGATTGCAGTTTCCCGAGTTCCTTGGCGACCAGATAATAAAAGGTCACGCGCGATTTGGAGCGGTCCGCCGCCATGGCCTTGGCAACGGCATCGATCGCCTGATCGGCCGTACCGTCGGTCACGCCGAGCTTCTTGCCGCACCAGCTCGCCTTCACACGTGCAAGCTCTTCCGGATCGGAAGCGGACACCAGCGAGGAATCCCGGTTGCGCAGGGCGATGCCGAGATGCTTGACGATCTTGCCGACCACGGCTTCGTCGGCTGCTGCGTCGTATTTCTTCACATCTGCGAGATAGTCAGTCATGTCCACTCCTTCGTGTGTCCCCGGCCCGGTGTTGCTTCTGGTGACCGGTTGCATGGACAATGGGACAGCAATCCCTCGTCGTCAAGAATTGTCTAAAGTGCGGGCCGCAATCACGAAACCTTTTCATGGAATTGTCATCACCCCCCTTTTCTCAGGCGGTCGAAACGCCTATATGAGCCTTGCCGGGGCAACCCGGCTATGGCGATAAACGGTCGGTGTAATAAACCTATTGGACCCGGGGGCGGTACCCGGCGCCTCCACCAAAAACCGGCGGACTTTCATGAAACGAAGGCCGGCTTTTGATGGGGGCGAAATAGGATCGACAAGGGCGTAAAGATCGAACTTTTGCTCGGCATGATACCGCCGTTATCGGGTCACAAGTGTAGTTGCAAACGACAACAACGCTAAGGAATATGCTCTCGCTGCCTAATGGCGGTGCGGGAATTCCGCTCTAAAGTCCTCACGGTTAGCCCCGTGAGGCGGGGTTCGGAGGTACCTGGCAACAGAAACCTCCACCTTCTCCATTTTGCCTGAATTGGTTATATGATAGCTGACTCGCAATCGGCATCGGCTTTTCCGTTGCTGCCGTTCAGGACATTGCGTATACTTGGCCAACGCGTGAGCGTCAGGATCGGAAATGATCCCGGCTCAAGGATTACGCGAAGATTCAAAGTGTTACAGCGTCCTTGGCGCGCAAGCCGCGCCGTGCATGAAAAGACGTTCGAATAAGGGAAAGACAGGACCGCATGGGGCAGGATCATATCCGTTACGACATTCTCGCACAGGATGCCCTTCGCGGCGTTATTCGTAAGGTTTTGGGGGAAGTGGCCGCAACCGGCCGTCTGCCCGGCGACCATCACTTCTTCATCACCTTCCTGACCGGCGCGCCGGGCGTGCGGATTTCCCAGCACCTCAAGGCGAAATATGCCGAGCAGATGACCATTGTTATCCAGCATCAGTTCTGGGACCTGAAAGTAACCGAAACCGGCTTCGAAATCGGTCTGTCCTTCTCGGATACGCCGGAAAAGCTGGTGATCCCTTATAACGCCATTCGTGGTTTCTACGATCCTTCCGTCAATTTCGAACTCGAATTCGACGTGCCTCTGGCCGAAGAGGAAGAAATCGAAGACGCGGAGATCACCGCTTATCCCGTTTCCCATGAGGCAAAGCCCGCTGCCGCTGCCGCTGCCGAGACGCCCAAATCCGGCGAGGAAAAGAAGGAAGGCTCGGTTGTTTCGCTGGATGCCTTCCGCAAGAAGCAATAACGGCTTTTACGCCGAGCTTACGAAACCCGAGGAGAGATATCCCCATGCCGGCCGATATCGTCAATCTGCGCCAGTTTCGGAAACAGAAAGCCCGTAGCGAAAAAGAAAAGCAGGCGGAGCAGAACCGCCTGTCCTTCGGCCGCACCAAGACCGAAAAAAATCTCACCTCGGCCCTGAACGAAAAGGCCGGAAAGGCGCTCGATCAGGGGCGGCTCGAAAAAAACGATGACGGGACCGGCAAAGACTGACCTGCCGGCCGACCGTCGCGGATTTCGGGACTATCGGAAAAGAATCGCAAAACAGGGACTTGCCGGGGAGACATGATTCAGACCTCCAACCGGTTTCACCGGAGACCGATCTGATGATCCGCAAGCACTCCGCGACGCTGCACGGCCACCGCACCAGCATTTCACTAGAGGACGCCTTCTGGGACGAGCTGAAAACCATTGCGGAAAGACGCAAGATCAGTTTCGCGGCCCTGCTTGCCGAAATAGACGACAACCGCTCCGCCGACAGCAACCTGTCCTCGTCCCTGCGGGTCTATGTGCTGAACTGGCTGAAAACCCACTGACCTTCCGCAACCTGTCTGTCAAAGAGGCTGCTGCCACGAGCGGGCATGTCGCCGCCGGATTTTACCCATCAGCCACTACGAAAAATTCCGCCGAAAACTCGTAACGCCGTGAAAGTATTCATTAAACATTAGCGGCATAATCTGCGCTCCAAGGCATCCCCGTATTGCGTAGCCTTGCTTCCAGATTTTGTTTCATATCCTTCCATTCCACATATCCGCCACGAGGCGACCATGGTTTCTGCCGTTTCGGGAACGAGCGCCGCCGTTTCCCTGCTTTCTTCTTCATCCACATCGTCTTCAAACGTCTCCGAACTGAAAGCACAGATTGCCGAAAAGCAGTCGGAGCTTGCCCAGACCACGGAAGCAAAAGCACAGGAAGAGCTGAAGAGCGCAATCGCGTCGCTCAAGGCTCAGCTCGAGGCGCTCGAAAACAGCGCCGAAAAATCGGCATCCTCGAGCGAGAATGCGGAAAAGCCCGGCCTTTCCGGTGAAAGCACCAGGATCGGCACCAAAAATTTCGACGCCGACACGCCATTCGGCGAACGCGAAACCTGGGTTTGACAGTTATCTTTCCGTCAAAGCGATTGATGGCCAGCGCAAAATGCTCGCCTCGGAAGACCGCAAATCTTTTGCGAGATTTGGCCTTATCGCTAGGTCAAGCCATTGCTGTCCGGCGCCCTTAAAGTCACCGGTGAAGAACCCATATTCGTTCGACGTCCTCGGAACTGCGCCAAAAATCTAAACGCATCAACAAACAGGCCAGAGCATGATGCGGCATGCGGAGGGAAGCCCAGCGCCGTCCGTCAACTCGCTTAAAGGGAAATCGGCCTCCCTGCCACGCAAGCTTACGGCGTGGCGGGAGCGTTTTCCGGCGCCAGTTGCCGGATGGCGTTTTCCGTCGGAGGCACCACCAGAACAGGCGCGGATTGCCGCTCGGGCGTCGGCTGTTGCCCCTGTTGCTGTTGCTGCTGTTGCTGTTGCAACCGCTCCTGCTGTTCCTTTTCCTGACGCAGACGTTCTTCGGCTGCGGCCTTCAAACGCGCCTCTTCTTCCGCCTTGGCCTTGGCTTCCGCCTCTGCCCGTTCCTTCTCGGCCTGCCGCTCGGCCGCCTGAGAGCGATAAAGCGCCACTTCCCGGCGCAGTCGCTGCTTTTCGAGAACGCTGGCCTGCATGGCCTCCACCCGGCGGCGCTCCTTTTCGAAAGCCCGGAGCGACAGGTAATTGCTGAGCGCCGAAACATCGGTCGTCAAAGCCGGCGCGGCAAGCGGGCCGTTATAATTCAGGCGTACCGAAGGCTCGGCCCCCGCAACCGTTTCGGTGCCGGGATTGAACAGGAGATCGAGGTCGCCATTCACTGTCGAAGCCGCAAGATCGACCGTCGCATCGGCCGTCAGCGTTACCGGATCGATCCCCGCCCGCAGATTCTTGAAATGAAGCGCACCGCCATTCAGCGAGAATGGCAGGGCCACATCGCCGAGACCGATTTCACCCTGCCACAGGCTCTGGTCCACCAGCGGCCGCACCTTGGGCGCGTCGATCGGTTGCTGCAAGCCATCGGCCGCCTGCAGGATCGGAGGCAGGGCACCGGGATTTAGCCCCCTCAGCACCAGCCCACCGACCCGGATTTCACCCGAACCGCCTGCCGATTTCAGCATTTCACCGACGCTCTTGCCGGTCGATTCGGCCGTCAGGTCGATGGCGACCCGGCCCGCCGCGACCGGCCCGTTGGCATTCGCCCACAGGATCGGCTCCGGATTGGCGTCGGTCACCGCGATCTTGGTGCGGAAAATGCCCGCCCCCTCGCCCGTCGACATGGCGAGCCGCCCCGTGAGCTTGCCGCCCATGAAGGTGCCGGCAACATCATCGAGCGAGAGACTGCCCGCATCATGCGTGACCTTGGCCGAAACACCCGTGACAGTGCCGAAGGGGCCAGCCTCGAAGCTTTCCGCTTTCAAGGCAAGCGAAGCCTTGAGCTGCGGGAACGCGGCCATGGCCAGCGGCTTGGCATTGAGCGCCCCGGTTTCCGGATCGATCACCGGCCCATAGATCGCATCACCCAGCCAGGCGAGATCGGCCGTTCTGACCGCAAGATCGCCGGTGACGGGATAGGGCGCGGCGCGCTGGAAGGTCAGATTGCCCGAGAACGGATTTCCGCCCGCCTGCCCACCTATCGAGGAAAGCGCGATCTTTTGTCCATCCACCGCCACTTTCGCATTGGCCTTCAACGCCATGCCGCCGCCAAGCTGCGGCAGGCCGACGGCGTTCATGATGAGATAGGGCTCGATGTCAGCGCTTTCGAGCGCCACGTCGGCGCTGCCCTCACCGAAATTGGCGGATGAAACGGCAAAGGAACCGTTCATTGAAAAATGCGTGCGCTCCGTCGAGAAGCGCAGTTCCGTCTGGGCGGGCGAGCCGAGCGTGCCGTTGAGCTTGACGGATAAAAGCCCTTCGCCATCCGCATCGAAGGGCAGCGGATCGAGCCCCGCCTGCCCGAACAGGATGGCCGTCGACTGGTTTTTCAGAACCGCTTCCAGCGACATGGCGGTATCATCGGTGATCGACAGGAAATCCGGCATCTTGGCCACGGCCGACAGCCGGCTGCCATTGACGGTGCCGGAAACGGCGACATTGGCGCCGCCATTTTCGCTATTGACCGAAACATCCATTGAAAGATCGGAATTGGCGTACCACGGAGCGCTCGCCGCCAGACGGCTGAGGAATGGATGGTTCGGCAATTTCTGCTGCAGCATGGTGAAGAACGGCTGCATATCCGCCGCATGCAGGTTCACCGTGCCCTTGCCCGCATATTTCAGCAGCGAACCCTGCAGCTCACCCCTTGCCCTGACTTCCGCACCGGCGATGTCTCCGGCCGTCATGTTCTCCAGCGAGAGAACGCCCCCCGCCATGGTGAAGGCGGTCTCGACGTGATTGGCGGTCACACCGGCCATGTTGAACCGGTCGGCCTTGAATTTTGCGGTAATGCGGTGGTCAAGGACGGAGCTGCCGACCTGATCGCCAAGCGCCAGACTGCCGAGCGCCTTCAGCGCATCGAGATCGATTTCGTTTCCGGCAAGATCGATGGAAAGATTGGAGGTCTTGCCGTCGGAACGTCGCTCCAGCTCACCCTTCAGCGACGCATCGCCAACTGCAAGCTCCAGATTGTCGAAACGCTGGTTGAGCGTCGTCAGCGAGACATCGGCAGAAAAACCGGCAGCATTGAGCTGGCGGATCGCCGGATCGACGGAACCGGAAAGCCAGTTCGCCAGACCCGAAGGCTGGTTTGAGGCGAGAAGCAGATTGCCGTTGAAAGCAGGGCCGCCGAGAAGCGTCAACGATCCCTTGGCTTCGAGCTGCGTCCTGCCCGGCAGGGTCGCCACGGCATTCACCACCTGCCAGCCGCTGCCTTCAGGGCGCACATCCAGCCTGATATCGCGAATGGTCGTGTCATCGGAAACGAGCGCCGGAAGGCTGATGCTGGCCTTGCCCGGTACCGGCGGCACCGGAATGCGGGCCACCATGGCCGCAAAAGCCTCGATACGCTGGCGAACCGAGGCGGTGGGCTGGCGCGAGGTCTTGCCCGCTTGCACGACGGGCGGCGCAAAGCGGGCGACATCGATCTGCTGGCCATCGGCCGTCAGCAGGAATTCCGGCTTGGCGCCGGTATCGAGCGTCGCTTCCCCGGTCACGACATAGGGATTTTCACTGCCGCCGAGCTCCATTCGGTAGCTCGGGATACGCACGCTCTCATTGGTGAGTTCAAAGCTGCCGCGGGTGCGCGGCGAGGAAAACAGCGATTGTCCGGCCTGCTGCTTCTGCTTTTCGTCTTCGCGGAAACTGAAAGCGAAAGAACCGCTATAGGCGGGCTTGCCCGCTGTTGCAGCAATCGCCCCATCGAGATCGACCTCGACCGGATGTTCATCCGGCACCACCCGCACCCTGAGCCCCATGCGGCCGGCGGCATAATCGGGCTCGCTGCTGGAGAGCGAGAAGGAGCCCGGATGCCCGTCGACGGCGGCGCGTCCCTCCGCCTTCCACGGCCCGGCCAGCGAATTGGCGGACATGTCTGCATTGAGGCCGGTCACGACACGGTTGCGGCCGGATTGCTCGTCGATGAATTCGATCTGCCCGCCTTCGATCTGTACGCTTTCCAGAACCACGGTGCGGGCGGGAATTTCCGCGCGGCTGCCGCGCATCCAGTCCAGCGTGCCGTCCTTCAGCAGCCTTATCTTGGCTTTCGGTTCCTCGATGCGCATGTCGAAAATGCGCGCCTCGCCGGAGAGGAAAGGCGCAAGCTCGGCATCCATGGAAAAACGGGCGACCTGAATGAGCGGCGATCCATCCGCATCCGTTCCGGCCCGCACATCGTGCAAAGTTACCGAAGGGAAAGGCAGGATACGGGCTTCAACCCGGCCATGCACCACCACCTTCTTGCCGAGAATACGGCTCGCCTGATCCTCGAAATCGCGGCGGAAATCCGTCCAGTCGACGAAATAGGGAATAAGCAGCGCCGAAAACAGCACCACGGCCAGCAGTCCGCCCAGAAAAACCAGAATACGTCCGAGCACTGACCTGCATCTCCCTTCGCGAACGCTGCAAACCTATTCTTTTCTGCCTTAACGGCAAGCAGCCTTTTGTACCAATCAATTGTGAGAATGATCAGACAAGCCGGAACAACTTGCCCGGATTGAAGATGTTATCGGGATCGAGCGACGTTTTGATGGCGCGCATCAGATCCAGTGCATTACCGGCCTCTTCGGCGAGGAAACTCATCTTGCCCTGTCCGATGCCGTGTTCGCCGGTGCAGGTGCCGTCCATGGCGATGGCGCGGCGGTTGAGACGGGCGACGAAGGCTTCGGTTTTCGCCACACTTTCCGCGTCCTTGCCATCGAACAGAATAAGGACGTGGAAGTTCCCGTCGCCCGCATGGCCGACGATCGGTGCGAGAAAGCCGTTTTCCTCGATATCCCGCTGTGTTTCCACAACGCAGTCGGCAAGACGCGAAATCGGCACGCAGACATCGGTGGAAAGCCCGTCGAGATGGGGGGCAAGCGCCCGCGAGGCCCAATAGGCGTCGTGCCGCGCTTTCCATAGCCTGTTGCGCTCGGCCGCATCGCCTGTCCAGCGGAAGTCGACGCTGCCGCATTCGGCCGCGATTTCGGCGAACTGCTGCGATTGCAGCGCCGCCGTTTCCTCGGTGCCGTGGAATTCCACGAAGAGTGTCGGCTTCTCCGCATAGTTCAGGCCGGAATAGGCGTTGCAGGCCCGCACCTGCACTTCGTCCAGCAATTCGATGCGGGCGACCGGAACCCCCATCTGGATCGTCATGATGACGGCATCGCAAGCCGCCTTGATGCTGTCGAAAGTGCAGACCCCACCGGCGATTTTTTCCGGAATACCCTGAAGCCGCAAGGTCACGGAAGTGATGACACCGAGCGTGCCTTCAGCACCGACGAAAAGCCGTGTCAGATCGTAACCCGCGGACGACTTGCGGGCGCGCCGCGCGGTGCGGATTTCCTCGCCATTGGCAACAACGGCGGTAACGGCCAGCACATTGTCCTTCATCGTGCCGTAACGCACGGCATTGGTGCCGGAGGCCCGCGTCGAGGCCATGCCGCCGATGGAGGCATTGGCGCCGGGATCGATGGGGAAAAACAGGCCGGTATCGCGCAGATAGACATTGAGGTCCTCGCGCGTCACGCCCGGCTCCACCGTCACGTCAAGATCTTCGGCATTCACCTCAATGATGCGATTCATCCGGCTGAAATCGATGCAGATTCCACCATCAGGCGCATTCACCTGCCCTTCCAGCGAAGACCCCGTTCCGAAGGGAATGACCGGCACCTTGTATTGCGCGCAGACCTTCACCACCGCCTTTACATCGTCCGCGCTCTCGGCAAAAACGACACCGTCAGGCGCCTGCAGCGTCAGATAGGTGGTGGTGTGGCCGTGCTGCTCGCGAAACGCCTGTCCGGTCTGGAGCCTGTCGCCGAGCTGCTGCTTCAGCACCGCGAGCGAAGACGCGATACCCTCTTCGTTCCGCTTTCCCGCCACCACATCTTTCAGCGCCATCGTCCGTCTCCACCGCAACATCTGCCCGTAAAGGATTCGATCCGTTACGAAATTCCGTCAGGTGGTATGGGATAAGGTTAACGCTTTGTCCAGCATCGCGATTGCGCCAAACACTGTTTGGCGGCAACCGTTTTTCATTCCGCTGCGAGCAGCGGCTTGTCCTCTTCCAGCGCCTTGCGGCGGGCGGCAAGTTCAAGCTCGCGGTGAAGGCGGATTTCCTCATCCGCCTGCGGCTTGGCGAAGCGGGCGATCAGCAGGTAGGAGACCGGCGTGATGTAAAGCGTCACCAGCGTCGCAAAACCGAGGCCGCCGACGATGACCCAACCGAGCGCGATGCGCGCTTCCGCGCCGGCACCCTGCGCCAGCACCAGTGGCACGCCGCCGAGAATGGTCGCGATCATCGTCATCATGACGGGGCGCAGGCGAATGCTGGTGGCCTTTTCAATGGCTTCCCGCACGGTTGCGCCCTGATCGCGCAGATGGTTGGCGAATTCGACGATGAGAATACCGTTCTTGGCCATCACGCCAACGAGCAGCACAAGCCCGATCTGGCTATAGACGTTGAGGCTCGAGCCGGTGACCAGCAGCGCGATGACTGCGCAGGCAAGGCCGAGCGGCACCGTCGTCATGATTATGACCGAACTCAGCACGCTTTCGAACTGCGCGGCGAGCACGAGGAAGATGATGACGATGGCGAAACCGAAGGTCAGCAACATGCCGCTCGAATTTTCCTCCAGCGTCGCAGCCTCTCCCAGCGGCAGCAGGCGTGCGCCGGGCGGCAGGACGGATTGCGAGAGCTCATTCACCTTTTGCAGGGCCTCACCCAGCGAAACGCCGTCCTTGAGATTGGCGGTAAAGCCAACGGAGGGAAGCTGCTGCTCGCGGTTGAGCTGCGGCGCAACCGCATTTTCCTTCAGGGTGGCGATGACCGACATCGGCACGATCTTGCCGTCGCCCGTCTTCAGGAAGACGTTTTCCAGATCGGTCGGATCGTTGATCGGTCGGGTGGAGGACAGGAGCCGCACCGGGATCGCATCGCCATCCACGAAGACGTCGACAATCGAGCGTCCTTCCAGCAGCGACTGCATGGCGCGCGACAGGCCGGTGATATCGATGCCGAGATCCGACGCACGCTCGCGGTCGATGGAGACGGAAATCTGCGCCTGATTGGGCTCATTGTCGAAACGTGGCGTATCGAACAGGCCGCTTTCCTCCATGGAAAGCAGCAATTTCTGCGTTGCCTCGGTCAGCGCCGCATAGTTGCTGCCAACCATCGCCATCTGCAGGCCGTTGCCGGCACCGCGAATTCTGAGGCTGTTCGGCTGCATCGCATTGCCGCGCAGCGCCGGAACCCTGTTGGCGGCGGAGGTGACATCTGCGGCAATCTGGTTCTGCGTCCTCTCACGATCGGCCCAGGGCGCAAGCGTCAGCACCATGAAACCGGTATTGGACGAGCCGTTCATGCCGGTGATGGAGTAAATATTGCGGATTTCACCGCTGTCGCGCAGCGGCTGCAGGTTTTCCTCGATCCGCTGCAACTGGTCGCGGGTATATTCGAGGCTGACGCCCTGCGGCGCTGTCACCCGCATCATGATCGAGGCGCGGTCTTCGCGCGGCGTCAACTCGTTCTGGATCATGCCGAAGGCGATCCATGACAAACCGGAAAAGATCAGCGCCACGACGATGACGATCAGCGGATTGTTGAGGCAGGCGGAAAGCGTCGATTTGTAGGTGGAGGCAAAGACATTGCCGAACCATGCGAGCGGCCCCGTTGGCTCCTTCAGCCCCTCCTTCAGCATACGCGAGGCGAGCATCGGGCAGAGCGTCAGCGCCACGATGGAGGACAAGCCCACCGCGAAGGCCAGCACGAAACCGAATTCGCGGAACAGACCGCCAAGCTGGCCCGGCAGGAAGGAGAGCGGAATGAAAACGGCGGCAAGCGTCGCCGTCGTCGCGATGACTGCGAAAAAGACTTCCTGCGTGCCGAGAACGGCAGCGGCCCGCGGCCCCATGCCTTCCGCCCGGCGGCGCACGATATTTTCCAGCACCACGATGGCGTCATCGACCACGAGGCCCGTCGCCAGAACGATGGCAAGCAGCGTCAGGATATTGACCGAGAAGCCGACCATATAGATGGCGACAATGGTGCCGATCAGCGCCACCGGCATGGTGATTGCCGGAATGAGGGTGGCGCGCCAGTCGCGCAGGAAGAGATAGAGCACGACGACGACGATGATCGCCGAGAGACCGAGCGCCAGTTCGACCTCGTGCAGCGCGCCTTCGATGAAGACGGCATCGTCACTGGTCACGACGATACGCGTGCCCTCGGGCAGATTGGCCGACATGGCGTCGACGGCGGCCTTCACGCCGGTCGAGATGCTGAGCGTGTTGGACTGCGCCTGACGGATGACACCAAGACCGACGCCCTGCACGCCATTGGAGCGCAGCGAGGTGGATTCGTCGTCCGCGCCCAGCATGACGGTCGCGACGTCCCTGAGGCGGATATTGTTCTTGATGAGAAGGTTGGAAAAATCTTCGGGCTTCGTCAGGCTGGCCGTGGCGCGCACGACGATATCCTGCGTCGTGCTTTTCAGCGATCCCGCCGGCACATCGAGGGCGGCGCTGGCAAGCGCATTGGAAACGTCGGTCACGGTCAGACCACGGCTCGCCAATGCGGCCTGATTGAGATCGACCCGGAAAACCTTTTCCTGATCGCCGTAAAGCTCCACATCGGCCACGCCGTCGACGGCGGCCAGACGGTCGATGATCTCGTCATCCACCAGCTTGGTCAGATCTTCCATGCTAAGCGTGGAGGAGGTGACGGCAAGGCGCATGATCGGCTGGCTGTCGGAATCCGCCTTGATGATCTGTGGCTCGTCGGCATCGTCAGGCAACTGGTTGGTGACGCGGCCAATGGCGTCGCGCACGTCATTGGCTGCAACGGCGAGATCGACATTGTCGCCGAATTCCAGCGTCACGCGGCTGGTGCCGAATTGCGAGTTGGACGAAATGGACTTGACGCCGCTGACACGCGCCACCGCACCTTCGATGGTCTGCGTCACTTCCTGATCGATGGTTTCGGGTGCGGCTCCCTCATAGGTGGTCCTGACGCTGATCGTCGGCCGGTCGACGTCAGGCAGTTCGCGCACTTCGACACCCACCAGCGCCGCAAGGCCGGCAACGACCAGCAGCGTGTTGAGAACCGCCGCCAGAATCGGCCGGCGTACGAACAATGCCGTAAAGGCGAGTTTGGAATCCTTAACCGAGGGCGGTTGCGTCGTCATTGGCTGGCAACCTCCTCGGGCTTCGGCTGGCTGCCGACGCGGACCGCGCCGCCTTCGCGCACGCGCTGAAGGCCCTCGATCACGACAGGCTCGCCATCCGCCAGCTCCGCCTTGACGAGAACGGCATCGGGATTGCGCTGCACGATCTGCACCCGCACCTTGTTCGATTTATTGTCGGTCACACGCCAGACATAGGAGCCTTCCGCATCCCACTGTACGGCCAGCGGATCGACCGAGGCATAGGTTTCTCCGGCAAAGCGCATGGTGACACCGAAGGACATGCCGGCCCTCAGCTCGTCCTTCTCATTGCCGAACTTCGCCCGGATGCGGATCGTGCGGCTCGCCTCATCGACGCGGTTGTCGACGGCCTCGATCTCACCCTTGAAAGTCTCGCCCGGTCGGGAAATCGACGTCGCCTCCACCGGCATGCCGACCTTGATCGCGGTTGCGAACCGTTCGGGAGCCCAGAAATTGACGAGAATTTCCGAACGGTCGTCGATGCTGACGATGGTTGACTGCGTGGTGACGTTATCGCCGATATTGGCGGCGACAATACCCGCCACACCCTCTATCGGCGCAACGATGTCGCGGCGCTTAAGATTGAGTTCGGCAGTGCTCAGCGCCAGCTTGGCGGCTTCCTCGGCAATCTGCGCATCCAGCACATCGAGGCGGGAGACGGATTTCAGGTTCTTGTAGGAATTGGATTTTTCAACGGCGCTGCGCAGCGCCACCTGCGCCTTGTCGCGCTCGATCACCTGCTCTTCATCGTCGAGCCGCGCCAGCACCTGGCCTTTCACGACACGAGCGCCGGACGACGTGCGAATTTCCGAAAGCGTGCCGGAAGCCTGTGGCATGACGACAACCGACTGGATCGCCTCGCCATTGCCGATGGCATTCAGCCGGTCATTGACCGTGCCTTTCTTCACCGTGGCCGTCACCACCAGTGTGGCGTTGCCGTTGCGGCGCGCACCGCCGGCATTCTGGCCTGTGGACGCACCGGCTGCCGGGCCGCCGGATGCGGCGACTTCAATCGCCCCGGCAGGCGTTTTGCCAAGCCCTATCGCGGCGAGCACATTGCGGGCTTCGGGCGAATAGAAGCCCCAGAGACAGAGCCCCGCTCCCACGACGGCAACACTGACACCCACCTGTTTCCAGACCCGCATATATTTCTCCGGTTGATCCGCGCAGCACAAAGCATTCCCGAAAACGACACGTTCCGGGACAGATGCAGTATTCCTGCTTGGCCAAGGCAAGGCAACGCACAAATCCGTTCCTTACGTAATTGTAATTTGGGCGCAAATGCCGCCCGGCGCAGCCAAACGGCAATCCGGGCCACGCATTCCTGTCGCAAATATCCGCCATTGGGCTAATCTGCCCCCGAGACGCCATAACCGGAGGAAGCGATGAGCACCGTGACGAAGACCGAAAACCCGGAAACCGATCCTCGCGTCAAGGCGGTGTTCGATGACATCCGCGCCACCCGCAAATCGGATTTCATCAACAATATGTGGCTCTACCTCGCCTTCGATGCCGATCTGCTTGAAAAGACATGGGGTGAGGTGAAGGCGGTGATGGCGACACCTTCGGCGCTCGATCCCGTGGTGAAGGAAATGCTCTATATCGCCGTTTCCGTCACCAATGGCTGCTCCTATTGCGCCCATTCCCACACGGCCGCCGCCAAAGCCAAAGGCATGACGACAGAGCAGCATGCCGATTTGCTGCGCGTCATCGCGCTTGCCGCCAAGACCAACCAGCTTGCGGTGGCGCTGCAAGTGCCCGTTGACGCCGCTTTCGACGCCGACAGGCAGACATGAAACGAAAAAATGCCTTGGAATGGGCGTTTTGACGGTTGATACCGGAATAAAAGCAGAACACGGTTCTGGCCTTTATATCCCGAATCACTACATTGGGCCGCATGAGCAACAGTTTTGACGATATGCCGTTCTTCGATGAGGAACCCGCCGCACCGCGCAGGGCAACGAACAATGCCGGTGCGGAAAGCGGCGGCGGGCTTGGCATTGCCGCCCGCGCCATGGCGGCGCGCGATCAGACGCGTGCTGCGCCCGACTATCTTTCCGGCCTCAACCCGGAACAGCGCGAGGCCGTGGAAACGCTGGACGGCCCCGTTCTCGTGCTCGCCGGTGCCGGCACCGGCAAGACCCGCGTTCTGACGACCCGCATCGCCCATATTCTGGCCACCGGCCGCGCCTATCCGAGCCAGATTCTTGCCGTGACCTTTACCAACAAGGCTGCCCGCGAGATGAAGGAACGTATCGGCGTTCTGGTCGGCGGCGCTGTCGAGGGCATGCCCTGGCTCGGCACCTTCCACTCCATCGGCGTCAAGCTTTTGCGCCGCCATGCGGAACTCGTCGGCCTGAAATCGGACTTCACCATTCTCGATACGGATGACGTGGTGCGGCTGATCAAGCAGCTCATTCAAGCCGAAGGGCTGGACGACAAGCGCTGGCCGGCAAAGCAGTTCGCCGGCATGATCGACGGATGGAAGAACAAGGGCCTGATGCCGCCGGACATTCCCGAGGGCGACAGCCGCGCCTTCGCCAACGGCAAGGGTCGCGAACTTTACACCGCCTATCAGAACCGCCTAAAAACGCTGAACGCCTGCGATTTCGGCGACCTTCTGATGCACCCCATCAGCATCTTCCGCCGCCACACCGATATTCTGAAGGAGTATCACCAGAAGTTCCGTTACATTCTGGTGGACGAATATCAGGACACCAATACGGCGCAATATATGTGGCTGAGGCTTCTCGCCCAGCGCGCCAAGGGCGAACCGCAGAATGTCTGCTGCGTTGGCGACGACGACCAGTCGATCTATGGCTGGCGCGGCGCGGAAGTGGACAATATCCTCCGCTTCGACAAGGATTTTCCGGGCGCCAAGGTCATCAAGCTCGAACGTAACTACCGCTCCACCGAGCATATTCTCGGCGCGGCCGGACATCTGATCGCCCATAATGAGGGCCGTCTCGGCAAGACGCTGTTCACCGAACGCAGCAGCCCGGATGACGAAAAGGTCGTGGTGCATGCCGCCTGGGATTCCGAGGAGGAAGCCCGCGCGGTCGGTGAGGAAATCGAACAGCTTCAGCGCAAGAACCATAATCTGAACGACATGGCCATCCTCGTTCGCGCCTCCTTCCAGATGCGCGAGTTCGAAGACCGTTTCGTCACGCTTGGCCTCAATTATCGCGTCATCGGCGGCCCGCGCTTTTATGAGCGCCTCGAAATCCGCGACGCCATGGCCTATTTCCGCCTTGTCTGCCAGCCGGCCGACGATCTCGCCTTCGAGCGTATCGTCAACACGCCAAAGCGCGGTCTTGGCGATACGACGATCCGCAATCTGCACGACTATGCCCGCGCCCGCGATATTCCGATGCTGGCCGCAGCCGCCGATATCATCGAGACCGACGAGCTGAAGCCGAAGGCGCGCAAGGCGCTGTTCGATGTGGTGCAGGATTTCCGCCGCTGGCAAGGCCTCTTGGAAAACACCGAGCACACCACGCTTGCCGAGCAGATTCTCGACGAAAGCGGCTATACCGCCATGTGGCAGGCCGACAAGACGGCCGAAGCGCCCGGACGACTGGAAAACCTCAAGGAACTCATCCGCTCGATGGAGGCCTTCGAGAGCATGCGCGGCTTCCTCGAGCACGTGGCGCTTGTCATGGATGCCGAACAGAACGAAAATCTCGATGCCGTCTCCATCATGACGCTGCATTCCGCCAAGGGTTTGGAATTCGACACCGTCTTCCTGCCCGGCTGGGAAGAAGGCCTGTTCCCGCACCAGCGGGCGCTGGACGAAGGCGGACGTTCCGGTCTGGAGGAAGAACGCCGTCTTGCCTATGTGGGCATCACCCGCGCCAAGAAGCTCTGCCATATCTGGTTCGTGTCGAACCGGCGCATTCACGGGCTGTGGCAATCCACCCTGCCCTCGCGTTTCCTCGATGAATTGCCGCCCGCCCATGTGGATGTCGCGGCATCCGACAGCAGTTACGGCGGTTATGGCGGCCGCGGCGGTTACGGCCAGTCGCGTTTCGACAAGGCCGATCCCTTCGCCAACAACTATTCCACCCCCGGCTGGAAGCGCGCGCAGCAGAACCGCAGCGACGCCACCCGTGACAATTGGGGCACGCGCTCCGGCCATGCGGTGGAACGGATCGGTTATGGCGAAAGCGGCCCGCGCACCCGCACGATTGACGGCGAACTGGTGGCGAAATCCGTTGCCGACACGCCATCGAAATTTTTTGTCGGCGACCGCGTCTTCCACCTCAAATTCGGCAATGGCAATATTTCCGCCATCGAGGGCAACAAGCTGACCATCGACTTCGACCGCGCCGGCCAGAAGCGCGTGCTGGACGGATTTGTGGAAAAGGTCTGATTCGACAACCATGAGTGCCTGAAGGCCGCTTTTTCCATAGCCTGCGTCATGCCGTTGCAATAAAGGAGTTGCAATGGGGAAGTGGAACCGGCGAGGACAGCTTTGCATATATTACCGAAAAGCCAGCGCAGGCTCGCCGTTTTCCTGATCAATATGGACAGCGCCACCAAACGCCTCGCGGATATGACCGCGCGCCTCGACGCCATGGGGCTCAAGGCGGAGCGTGTCCCCGGCGTCAATGGCAGGGAACTGAATTACCCAATCCCGGAATTCAGCGAGATGTCCTACATGCTCATGCATGGCCGCCGCACCTCGCCGCCGGAAATCGGCTGTTATCTCAGCCATGTCGCCTGCGCCAATAAATTCATGGCGGGCGATGCAGATATCGCGCTCATCCTCGAGGATGACGTGGTCTTCGACGATGATTTTCTCAACGCCATAGACGAGGCGGTGCTGAATGGCGGCGACTGGGACTTGCTGCGGCTCACGACCGTCAGCAATGGCCGGAAATTCCCGTTCCGCCCGCTTTCCAACGGTCGTTCGCTCGCCATTGCCATCACGCGGGAAAAAGGGTCGGGAGCCTATCTCGTCAACCGCCGCGCCGGAAAATGGATATCGAAACTCATCCCCATGCGGCTCGCTTATGACATCGCATTCGATCTGGAATATCTCGCGGGGCTGAAGGCGGCCTTCCTCTACCCGCTCTGCGCCACGCAGGATGCGGATGGGGAAAGCCAGATCCAGAACAATCTGCGCATCTACCGCCTGCCGCGCTGGCGCTATTTCACCGTTCTGCCCTATCGCGCCTATCTGGAAACCAGCCGGTTCCTGCTGCGCGGCATTCGCTTCGCCGTCGCCAAAATGTGCGTTGCGATGGAGCGCGGCAAAGGCAAGACCGCCCCGTCCGGTCATTGATCGATCCGTCTTATGCTTCGCCAGGCGTGAAGCCGACGAGATAGACGGCCGCGATCACGGCTGCGAGAATGAAAATCGAAATGACGAAAATCGTCATCCGGTTCAATGGTTTGCGCGTCGTTTTCTTCATGGTGGAATAATGCGTGGCCGCATCGCTTGTTCCGCAACGCACAGGATAATGTCGTCTAAAACCGTGAGCCGGCGCAATTCGATTCCGCTTCAGGCATATATGGGCTAAAGCTCGTCTCCATCTTCAGCTTTGCCGGCCCGCCATGACAGACACGACGCATTCACGCCTCAACCCGCTGCATCTTGCCGCCGCCTTCGCCAGCGGCTGCCTTTTGACATTGATGGTGCATTTCAACGGTCAGCTTGCCCATTACGGCAATGCGCTGTTTTCCTCCTGGACGGCGCATGGCACCGGCACGGTGGCGGCGCTGATCTATCTCGCCATCATGCGTCCGAAGAAAGACGTGGGCGCGGCAGAAAAACCGAAAGCGCCGCTCTGGGCCTATTGCGGCGGGGTCGTGGGTGCCGCCATCGTCATCCTCACCTCCACCGCCGTCAATTCGCCGCTGGCGCTTTCCGGCACCATTGCGCTCGGGCTTGGTGGACAGGTGATCTTCAGCCTCCTGGCGGATCTTTTCGGACTCTTCGGCCTGCCCAAAAGAAAGCCGGACCTGCGGGACATGGCGGCTGTGGCGCTGATCCTGTGCGGCAGCGCACTCATCATCCTTGTCGGGAGAACGGCATGATTGTCTGGATCGCCATGGCCTTTACCGGCGGCGTCTTCGTGGCGCTGAGCCGCCAGATCAACGGCCGCCTCAGCCTGTCCAACTCGCCGCTCATCGCATCGTTCTGGAACCACATTGTCGGTTTTGCCGTGCTGACGGTCATCGGCCTCATCGTCGGCGGCCTCATTCCGCCGGGCGCGGCCGATGCGCCCTGGCTTGCCTTTATCGGCGGGCCGATCGGCGTCGTCTTCATCGCTTCGGGAAGCTGGCTCATTCCGCGCATCGGTGCGGTCAACACCGCCCTTCTGGTCATCAGCGGCCAGATGGTCTCAGGCGTGGTTCTCGATCTTTTCGGCGATCATCCGCCGAAACTCTGGGCAAGCGCACTCGGCATTCTGCTCATCTTCGCCGGCATGGTGCTGACACAGCGGCGCGGTCGCTAGAGCATTTCCAGTCAGGAAAATGCGGAAAGCTCAGGAATCGCTGCCGCGCGAAAACATGCCGAGCAGGGTCTTGCCGCCACTTTTACCGCCGCTGCTCGCAAGTGTCGGCCGGTTGCCGTTCAACTTCGGCACCACCACCATGCGCTTGACTTCGCCGCGCTTGAAGGCCGCAAGGAAGCGCGGGTAATCGCGGAACACCACGCAGCCATTCGATTCGCCGCGTTTCGCCAGCATGTAGGTATGGGCCAGAAGGCCGTCGCGGCCGTGCGGGTTGACGCCGTTTTCCGGCGTCAGGCGAATGGCCTCGACGCCATGGAACCGCGCCTCGCGCATCGTCAGACGATAGCTGGAAGGCGGCGTCGAACCGCGCATTCTCACATGTACGTAATCGGGGTTGTCGCGCATCTTGCCGATGCCGGAATGCGCTTCGAGCTTCTCGCCATTCGGCATGTGCACCACGCCGGAGGAAATATCGTAGATCGCCGTGCCATTGCCGCGATCCGGCCACGGAACCGCATCCATCTTGCTCGGCTCGCGCATCGGATTGTCAGGCTTTGCAAAGGCGAGCATGGCGCCGGTGCTCTGCTTCGGCGGTGCAGGCGCGCGAAGGGGAACCGGTGCATCGAAAGCCGGCGCCGAAGCGACGGCCGGAACATGTTCCTCGGTCCTGGACGGTGTCGCGGGACGCGGTGACGGCTCAACCGTCTGAGCCGTCGCAACCTCGGGACGGAAGCTCGGCAGCGGCACGTCATCGGGCAGCAGGCTGCTTGCCTCTTCCTCGATCTGCGGCCGCGCCAGCGCCACTTCAAATGCCGGATGCTGCGGAACGGCGCTCTGATAGGCAACCTCGGAGGTGCGACCCAGCGCCGAATCGACGATCGCCGACGGCTTGAGCGCGGCAAGCTGCTTCACGTTCGCCTGCTCTTTTGCATTGGCAGCCGCGCCGAAGCGCTCGCCGAATTCCTTCGCACCGATCTCGGGCATGATGCCGGCGAGGCGAACCGCCTTCTGCTGGCCATGGCTATGGTCGCTCAGGCGGGAAAACTTGCGCACGTGAATATCCCGCGCGGCCGCGTGGACAATTGCCGTCTCAGTGGAAGCGAATCGCGTCACCAGCG
The DNA here is from genome assembly GCF_044626815.1 of Agrobacterium sp. P15N1-A. Taxonomy (NCBI): domain Bacteria; kingdom Pseudomonadati; phylum Pseudomonadota; class Alphaproteobacteria; order Hyphomicrobiales; family Rhizobiaceae; genus Agrobacterium; species Agrobacterium sp. P15N1-A. The sequence goes on from NZ_JBIUPF010000002.1 coordinate 325,056, forward strand.
TCTTTTCAAACTGCCCGACACCATGCGAAGCGGCGGCCATGCTGTGCAGCGAGGCAAAGGCGGCCAAGGCGAAAAGGCCGGCAAAGGCGCCGCCGCCAAGGAGGGCGGACATTCGGCCGAACGCAAAGGATTTGCCTCTCTTGAGGCGAGACGAACCGGCAAGACCGGCGCCATTATAGGCCGCAGCAGAAAACGCCATGATACTCGTTACTCGAACCGTTCACGCACACCCGGCCGACGCCGGAGGGATTTTGGGACATCCGAAGGGCGGGCAAACACCACGCCGGTTTCGGAACTGACTGGTTCGAAGCATGACGAATTATGGTAACCAAAGTGTTTACGAGTCCCTGCAAAAATAATTCGTTAAGGTCTGCGCATTGTAAGGCGAAGGCAAAACAATGACTTGCGCCGGGACTGCGTGCATCCGCACTGCGTCGTCCGGGGAAATGCCCCTTAGAGGGTCGTCATCGGCCTAAAAATTTCCGTCGCCGCATTGTCAGGTAAATTCCGACTTGGCCGGAAATTTGCTGCAAATGCGGCAGGACTGCGACAGGGCAAGCCCCCTGCCCGAAACATCCGTGCCTGCCGGAGAGGTCGAAAGGGGCTTGATCCGTTAAAGCCGGCTTGGCATCCTGCCGTGAAAAGGGAGGCACATCATGAAGGCGCTGCTGCTCATCGATATTCAGAACGGTTTTTGCCCGGGCGGCAATCTGGCCGTTGCCGATGGCGACAGGGTCGTGCCCGTCGCCAATGCCCTGATCGACAATGGCGGCTACGATCTCATCGTCGCCTCGCAGGACTGGCACCCGGAAAATCACGGCAGCTTCGCCTCCCAGCATCCCGGCAAGAAACCCTTCGACATGGGCGAACTCTCCGGCAAACCGCAGATGATGTGGCCGGATCATTGCGTGCAGGGCACGCCGGATGCGGAATTCCATCCCGACCTCAAGACGGACGCCTTCGATTATATTCAGCAGAAGGGCGAAAACCCCGCCGTCGACAGCTATTCCGCCTTTCGCGACAATGACCAGGGCGCGACGACGGGACTGGCCGACTATCTGAGCCGTCAGGGTGTCACGCAACTCGACGTCTGCGGCCTTGCCACCGATTATTGCGTCAGTTTTTCGGTGCTCGATGCCCTCGACATGCTGCCCGGTGTGAATGTCCGCTTCATCGAAGATGCTAGCCGCGGCATCGATCCGCAGGGCATCAAGGCCGCGATTTCGACGATGCGGGAAAAAGGCGCGGCCATTCTCAAAAGCCGCGACATATTGCGGGACTAGTTTAGCGCGGCTTCGGCTTCTCCAGCACGTCGATATCGCCTGCCGCATCCTCAAGGCGTCTCAGGATCGCGGCATGTGCATCCCTGAGCCCCTCATTATAAAAAACATGCCCCAGCTCCTCGGCCAGAAAATCCACGAAGATTTCCGCCTGCAGAAGGCCGATTTCGGCTTCGGTCTCCCGGGCAAGATAGTCCCGGATACGTGCGGCCAGGGCGGCCTTTTCCTGCTTTTCCAGCATCGATCTTCCATCGTCTGACTGTTGAGGGGTACGGGAGGAAGGCGGTGAAACCATCCGCCCGGCTCCTGCCATATGAGGCGTTACCGTAACGGAAGGTTCAAGGGAATCAATCGATCCATTCATGCAATTCGTTTGCCAGCCGGGCGGGACGGCGATAGAGCGGCGGGCAAGGAGTTTCCAGAAATGTTCAATGCAGATTTTCGCGAGGGATTGAAGAGCGGTTTCCCGATCGCCCTCTCCGCCGCCCCCTTCGGTGCGCTGTTCGGCGCGGTCGCCGTCGATAACGGGCTCAGCGTCACCGAAGCCACGATCATGAGCGGCACCGTCTATGCGGGCGCGAGCCAGCTCGTGGGTATCGAACTCTTCGGCCAGAAGGTTGCCCCCTGGCTGATCGTTCTATCCGTCTTCGCCGTCAATTTCCGCCATATCCTCTATTCCGCCGCCATTGCCCGGATGATCTCGAACTGGTCTTTCCTGCAGAAGGCCGCGGGCTTCTTCGTGCTGGTCGACCCGCAATTCGCCGAATCGGTCAGGAAATACGAAAATACCGGCACGGTCGGCTTTTCCTGGTACATGGGCTTTGCCGCGCCGGTCTATGTGCTGTGGCTGGCCATGACCATTCTCGGCGCATCGCTCGGCAATCTTGTCGGCGATCCAAAAGCCATCGGTCTCGATGTGCTGCTGCCGATCTATTTCATGGGCATGGTCTTGAGCTTCCGCCAGCGGGAGAATTTCTACCCTGTCATGCTGGCAAGCGCGGTTGGTGCAACGGTTGCCTATCACATCGTCGGCTCGCCGTGGCATGTCAGCCTCGGCGCCGTCGCCGGAATTCTCGTCGCGGTCATCTATCCGCCGAAGCCGAATTCTGAAAGCGGGGTGGAAACGCCATGAGCGACATGCTGCACACCGATACGCTGATCCTGATCGCGCTCGCCGCCATCGCCACCTATCTCACCCGCATCGGCGGTTATGTGCTGATGACACGGATGAAATCCATCCCGCCGCGCATGGAGGCGGGGCTGAACGCCGTTCCCGTGGCGGTTTTGACCACGCTCGTCGCACCCGCCTTTTTCGAAGGCGGATACGAGGTGAAGATCGGCATGGTGGCGGCACTTCTGGTCTGCCTGCGCTTTCCCGGCCTGACGATGCTCGCCATCGGCTGGGCCATCGTCATCGCCATCCGGCATTTTTCGCTGTTTTAAGCGATCCGCTCCAAAGGCCTGGTTGCGGCCACGAGCCACGCCTTTACCTCTTCCTCGGTGATGAGCGGGGAAAGCTTCTCCAGAACCGCGGCGTGGTAGGCATTGAGCCATTCCAGCTCCTCGTCGGTCAAAAGCGCCGTGACGACAAGCCGGCGGTCGATGGGGCACCAGGTTAGCGTCTCGAAAGAGAACATCGGCTGGTCGCCACCGACCACCTCTTCCGCCTCGCGTACATAGATCAGGTTCTCGATGCGGATGCCGAAAGCGCCGGGCCGGTAATAACCCGGCTCGTTGGACAGGATCATGCCGGGCAGAAGCTCCTGCGTCGAAAGCCGCGAAATGCGCTGCGGCCCCTCATGCACCGAAAGATAGGAGCCGACGCCGTGGCCGGTGCCATGAGCGTAGTCCGCTCCCGCCTTCCACAGCGCGATGCGCGCCAGCGGATCGAGATCGCAACCGCGCGTCCCCTTCGGAAACCGTGCGGTGCTGATGCCGATCATGCCCTTCAGCACCAGTGTGAAGAAACGCTTCTGCTCTTCCGGCACCGTGCCCATTGCGACGGTACGGGTGATATCCGTGGTGCCGTTGACATATTGCGCGCCGGAATCGACGAGGAACATCTCCCCGTCCGCAAGTGTGCGGTCGGTATCGGTGGTGACGCGGTAATGGATGATGGCGGCATGTTCACCGGCACCTGAAATCGTATCGAAAGACACGTCCTTGAGCGGGTTTTGCAGCCCCTGCCCCACCTTGACCCGAGCGGCCTCCAGCGCCTTGACGGCGGCGATTTCGGTGACGCTGCCCGGTTGCTGGCGGTCCAGCCAGCAGAGATATTCGACCATGGCCGCGCCGTCCTGCACATGGGCGGCTGCCGAGCCGGCAAGCTCCGCCTTGTTCTTGCGCGCGCGCGGCAGGCGAACGGGATCCGCCTCCTCGATCAGCGAGCCGCCCGCCGCGGTGATCGCGCTGGTCAGCGCCACCGGGGTCAGATCGGCATCCACCATGACGCGGCCCTTGGCACTGGCAATGGCATGCAGGCGATCTGCGATCTTCGACGGCGGCAATTGTGTCGCGAGCTGCGCCAGATAGGCCTCGGTCTCGATGCCGGTCTTGCGCTTGTCGAGAAAAATATCCGCCCTGCCATCGGCATAGATGATGGCGCGGGCGAGCGGATGCGGCGTATGCGGCACGTCATTGCCGCGAATATTGAAAATCCAGGCGATGGAGGATGGATCGGTAACCAGCAGGGCATCCGCGTCCTTTGCCGAGACCGTCTCCGCCAGCGAAGCGATCTTTTCCTTCGCCAGCTTGCCGGTAAAGGCCTCGGGCTGGATGACGACGGGCTCCAGCGGCTCGGAGGGACGGTCCTGCCAAAGGGCATCGAGCGGGTTCTTTTCCAGAAGAACGACCGAACCGCCCTTGCCGGCAAGCACCTTTTCCAGCCGCTTTAACTCCGCGCCGGTGTGCAGCCATGGATCGATGCCGAGCCGGAAACCCTTTGGAGCATGTTCGGCCAGCCAGACGGAAGGCGGCGCGCCAACCAGATCGCCGCCGCTGAAGATCGATTGATCGACCTGCGACTTGAGCTGCGTCGTATAACGTCCATCGACAAAAACCACCGCCTCCGTGCGCGTCACCAGCGCAATGCCAGCGGAACCGGTAAAGCCGGTCAGCCAGGACAGGCGCTCGGCGCATTCCGGCACATATTCTCCCTGATATTCATCGGCGCGCGGCACCAGAAAACCGTCGATACCAAGGGCATCGAAACCGGCGCGCAGCGCCTCGACACGGGCCTTGCCGAATTGCGGCGCGGATTTGTTTTCGAAGGTCTGGAACATGGGCGTCTTTCGGGAACTGTCATGAGAAAAGCTATTCGTCCGCGCCGTCAAATCATTGGCGCGCAACGACAATGCCACGCGGACAAAGCCGGTTTCAAGCCATATATGACAGACCGGATTGCGGCGATAAATTGTGCAGTTTTTACGAAATAAGTAATACTCAAGGCAAAGAGACATGCGATAAGCGCATACCTACCCTGAGATATCCCCTCTAACTAAACAAAAACACATCGCTTATCTTCAGATCAACACAGCGAGAGAGACACTCTCCTGGCAAACAAGGATTTGAAGCAATGGCAAAATCTTTCCTCCGCACCGCCTTCGATCGCGTCGTTGAAGCACGCGAGCGTCAGGTCAGCCGCCATGTCAACGCCGCCCTTCTGAACCTCGACGACAAGTCGCTGGAAGCGCTCGGCATGAACCGCGCCGATCTTCGTCGCAAGGCAAAGTCCAGCTACGTATTCTGATGATGTCCGGCGCGGCGATCCTCCCTCCACCGCGCCGAACAGGAATACGTCGACCCGCTTGAGCAAGCTCCTCCCATGCTCGCGGGTTTCCAGGCGGCGCGAAAGCGCCGCCTTTTCTTTTGCTCGAAAGGGATGTCGCCGCTGGTTCAGTCTTTGCGCAGATGCAGCGTGACCCAGCCGTTGCGCCAGATGGTGCGGACATGGGAAAGCCGGGCGCCATTATAGGCGGAAAGCACCTTCCAGCGCTGCGACGCCAGAATGCCGGACAGAATGACGGTGCCGCCGGGCGCCAGATGCGTGACGAGCTGCGGCGCCATCTTGATGAGCGGCCGGGCCAGAATATTGGCAATGATGAGATCGAACGGGCCGTGCTTGCGGAAGGCGTCCGAGTGGAAGCCCGGCGCGGTCTCCAGCGCCATCCCGGAGACGATGCCGTTCAGGCGCACATTCTCCTTCGCCACCTTGACAGCGATGGGGTCGATATCCGTCGCCAGTACGGGAATGGGACGCATCTTGCGCACGGCAATTGCCAGAACGCCGCTGCCGGTGCCGAGATCCAGCGCATTGCGCACGGTCCGCGCCCGCAGAACCTCCTCGATCATCTCAAGGCAACCCGCCGTCGTGCCGTGATGGCCGGTGCCGAAAGCCTGTCCCGCCTCGATTTCGATTGCCAGATCGTTCGCCCGCACCTTGTCGCGATCATGGGCGCCATGCACGATGAAACGCCCTGCGCGCACCGGCTTCAGCCCCTCGAGCGACTTGGCGATCCAGTCGACATCAGGAACGATCTCCTTCTCGATGACGAGCCCGGGAAAGGCAGGAGCAAGCAGGGCGCTGACACGCTCGCGGAACTCTTCCTCCTGCTCGGCCATCAGATAGACGGAGGCTTCCCAGATATCGCGCTTCTCATCCACCTCGGTGGTGGCAATCGCGACATCCTCCTCGCCGAAATAGTCCGACATGAGATCGAGGATTTCACCCGCCTGAATTTCGGTCGTGGTGACGTAAAGTCGGATTTCGCTCACGGCGGGCTGCTTTCTCTGGATGAGGTTATTGTTCTTGCCTTTGCCACAAAACCTCGGCCAGTCCAATAAGCCCGGCGCAATTATGCCGCCTCTATCAGCCCTTCAGAAGATTCTGAAGCTTCTGCTCGGCAACTTCCGGGTTTTCGCCATAAGCAATGGTACCGGAAAAACGACCATTGGCATCGAGCAGGATGACGGACGCCGTGTGATCCATGGTGTAATCGCCATTCGGATCCTTCTCGTCCACCGGCACCTTCTTGGCATAGATGCGGTACCCCTTCAGCGTCTCGGCGATCTTGTCGGCCGGGCCGGTGATGCCGGTGATGCGCTTCGAGACGTTGGAGACATATTGCTGCATGATTTCAGGCGTATCGCGCTCGGGATCGACGGAGACGAAATAGGCCTGCAGCTTGTCGCCGGCCGGGTCCACCTTCTCCATCCAGCCATTCAGCTCGAAAAGGGTCGTCGGGCAGACTTCGGGGCAATGGGTGAAACCGAAGAACAGCGCTGTCGGCTTGCCCTGAAAGGCCTTTTCGGTGATCGGCTGGCCGTTTTGCGCCGTGAGTTGGAAGGGCACACCATAGGCCGTCTCCACCATTTCATTACGCGTCTTCGTCATTTCGATCGTCAACCAGCTGACAACGCCGGCGAGAACGAGCACAACGGCCCACAATACGATGCGAATATTTCTCATTGTCCAATCCTACCCCGAAAGCCGGCGGCACATCGCAGGCCCTGGCAGACAGATAACGAAAGGCGACGGGGACGGCAAATCAACTGGACGTATTTGCGGGAACCGCGCTGATTTGTCACAAATCCGCAGCCGGAAAACGCGTCACAGGCACCAGGCGATGCCGCTCTGTACCGTGGACAGGAAAATATCCGTGCCGTGCCGCACCCAGCCGTCAAAGGCAAGAAGCACGATGGCAAGCGAGGCCACAGCGGCAAGACTAGCCAGAATAAACTTCAGCGGATGGGAAACGAGCGTGTTCATATGCCCATCATAACCTGTTTGCATGAGCGCGAAAACCGCCAAAATACTGGGTTTTGCCGGCGGGGCAGCAGCAATTGTTAGGGAAAGTTTAAAATCTTGCTGTGCATTATGACCATAGCGGTTTTTAAGCCTCGACATGATGTCTCCCGGTCCATTCTCCGGCCACCGCATAAAGCTCAATCCTGCGTGGGCCTGTTAGAGAGCCATCAGAGGAAACCTGCCGTCATGTCCAACGCCATCAAGCAATCCGGCGCATATCTCGAAATCGTTTCCTTCCATCTGGGCGATCAGGAATTCTGCATCGACATCATGGCGATCCGCGAAATCCGCGGCTGGGCGCCGGTTACCCCGATGCCGCACACTCCGCCTTATGTTCTCGGCCTCATCAACCTGCGCGGCGCTGTCATCCCCGTCATCGACATGGCCGGCCGCCTCGGCATGAAAATGACCGAACCGTCCGAACGCTCCGCCATCATCGTCACCGATATCGGCGGCAAGCTGGTCGGCCTGCTGGTGGAACAGGTCTCCGACATGATGACCATCCGCTCCGAAGACCTGCAGCCCGCACCCGATATCATTCCGGAAGAACAGCGCAGCTTCTGCCGCGGCATCGTGGCGCTGGAAAAGAGCATGGTCTGCTTCCTCAACCTCGACACCGTCATCGCGGACGAGCTGGCACGCGAAGCGGCCTGATTAGGCTGGCTATTGCCTCTTGATAGGATTTGGAGCGCCTGGCGCCAGCGCCGTTGAAGCGGCGCGGGTTGCATAGTCTGGCAGTCCCGTTTCAGAAGCACTCCGTCACCCCGGACCTGATCCGGGGTCCAGCGCGATCAAGTCCTTGATCGCGAAAGACTCTTTCACGGCGCAGACGCGCCGTGGCTGGATGCCGGATCAAGTCCAGCATGACGGACATGGTCGGACAAAATTTCACGGCTTGCCCTTTTGCCATGTGACCTGCTGGTTATAGAGCGGCACCGTGGAAATCGCCATCTTGGCCGAACCGTCGGTCAGCTCCCGCGCATGCACCAGATAGATCAGCGTATCGTTCGCCCTGTCATAGACGCGGCTGACAACGAGCTTCTTCCAGACCAGCGACATGCCCTGTCGGAACACCTCTTCCCCGCCCTTGGAGAGATCGATGTCGCCGATCTCCACCGGTCCCGTCTGGCTGCAGGAAATGGCATTGTTGGAAGGGTCTTCGAACCAGTTGCCGTTCTTAAGCCGGTCGATGACGCCGCGCTCGAAATAGGTCACATGGCAGGTCACGCCCTTGATCTTCGGATCGGCGATCGCCTCGATGACGATGTCATTGCCGATCCAGTCGACCCCGACCTCACCCACGACCTGCGAATGCGCCGCTGTCACCGGAAGCAATGCCAGAAAGCCCGCAAACAAACCCGACAGAGTTTTCATCGTCATCGCATCTTCTCCGTTACGCTGCTTCAAACATAAGTGCGCGGAACGGTTACGCAACCCGGGAGACGGCGCGTTTTTTCATGCTGCAGGGCTGGTAACCGGTGGAGGTGAGACGCCCCGCGACCATGCCGATCTTTTCCGGCAGATCGCGGATATGGGCAACGCGCAAGGCCTTGGCCGCCGCAATCGACGCGGCCGCGGAGACGACGGCATCTTCCGCTGCATTGTGGTGCACGAAACGCAGCTGCAGGTGATGGGCGATGACATTCAGCTTGTGCGACGCCAGATTGGGCCAGACATGCCGGGCGATCTTGACGCTGCACAGATAGGAAAGGTCTGGATAGGACTGCCGGTATTTGTCGAAGGACGCGCGCATGACGCTGAAATCGAAGGCGGCATTATGGGCGATCATGGTGGCGCCGTGGAAGTCGTCGATGAACTCCTCCATCACCTCGGGAAATTCCGGCGCATCTTCGACATCGGCCGGGCGGATGCCATGCACCGCGATGTTGAAGGGCGAAAACCGCATGTCCTTCGGCCGGATCAGCCGTTCCTCGACGCGAACGATCTCGCCGTCCTCTATCCATGCAAGCCCGACGGAGCAGGCGCTGCCCCGTTCCTCATTGGCGGTCTCGAAATCGATGGCGATGGTTTTCAAGAGTGATTCCCGTTGTTTCATTCCGGCATAGACCGGATTGACGTCAAAGAGAACCGGCCTCGGCAGAACCCGCTTCCGAAAGCATCCAGTCAATGAGCGTCACCAGATCGGGATTATCCAGCATACGCCGCGGATAAACGAGGAAATAGGCAAGCGTGCTGGCCATGTCCTTGCCGAAGGGCGCAATCAATGCGCCCTCCGCAAGTTCGCGGGAAACCAGAGAACGCCGGGTCAGCGCAATGCCGTGCCCGGCCTTGGCCGCATCCAGCGCACCGTTGCTGTCGATGAAGACGGTGCCGCCGGAGGCATCCACGTCCGAAGCCCCCGCCGCCTCCAGCCAGCGCCGCCATTCATTGCGGTTTTCATCGTGCAGAAGCGGAATGGATTTCAGGTCGCCTGCCTCCTGAAGCGGCCCATATTTCTCCAGAAGTTGCGGCGAACAAACCGGCAGGGTGCCGTCATCGATGAAGCGGATGCTCTCCAGCCCTTCATAACGACCGAACCCGTGCCGTACCGCCAGATCGACATCGTCCCTCGAAAAGTCCACCAATCGGTTCGTCACGCTGATGCGGACATCCACCTGCGGATGTTGCTGCTGGAAGGCAGGCAATCGCGGCATCAGCCATTGCACGGCGAAGGTCGGTGTGCAGCTCAGCGTCAGAACCGTGATCTCGGAGCGCGCCGTCAGTTCCGCCGTCGCCTCGCGCATCATCCGGAAGGCGGTGCGAAGCGCGCCGTAATAACGCTCCCCCTCACGCGTCAGCTGGATGCTGCGCGGCTTGCGGAAAAATAATTGCACGCCAAGCCGCGCCTCCAGTTCCCGGATTTGCAGGCTGACGGCACCGGGCGTGACATTCAACTCATTGGAAGCAAGCGTAACACTGCGATACCGTGCCGCGGCCTCGAAGGCCTGCAACCCTTTCAAAGACGGAAGTTCGGCTGCCATGGTTTAGATCATCTCAATTATCGAACGAGAAACAATCGTTTGAAAACACCATAAAACAGGGAGTAAATAGACGCAACAAGACCTGAAACGCAGTGAAAACCATCCATCTCCAGTTTGAGCTAAGCTCAACAGATATCGGGTGGATGACGGCAACCCCGCCTGCGATCATGTCGATACTCACGCTTTTGGGAGATGACGATGGCGATACAGAAACAGATGGATGCAGGTGAATGGGCGATGCTCGTCGCGCTTTCGCTTCTCTGGGGCGGATCGTTCTTTTTCATCGGTGTCGCCGTCAAGGAACTGCCGCCTGTCACCATCGTCACGCTGCGCGTAAGCCTGGCGGCAATCGCACTTCTGATCGTCTGCCGCATCATGGGCCTTCGCCTGCCGCGTGAATGGGCGGTATGGCGCGCCTTTTTCGGCATGGGCCTGCTCAACAACATCATCCCCTTCTGCCTGATCGTCTGGGGTCAGACCCATATTGCCAGCGGACTAGCCTCGATTCTTAATGCCACCACACCTCTCTTCACCGTCATCGTCGCCCATTTTCTGACCGTCGACGAGAAGATGACCGGCAACAAGCTCACCGGCGTGCTGATCGGTTTTGCCGGCGTGGCGACCATGATCGGCCCGGCCGCCTTCACCGGCTCATCCGGCCTCTGGGGCCAGATCGCCATTCTCGGCGCGGCCATCTCCTATTCCTTCGCGGGAATCTTCGGCCGCCGTTTCAAGGCCATGGGCGTACCGCCGCTGATGACCGCCACCGGCCAGATTTCCTCTTCGACCCTGATGCTCATCCCGGCCGCCCTTCTCATCGATAAACCATGGGCGCTCGCCATGCCGGGCCTCGGAACCTGGGGCGCGCTTGTCGGCATCGCCCTCTTGTCGACAGCGCTCGCCTACCTCATCTTCTTCCGCATCCTCGCCAGCGCCGGCGCCACCAACCTCGCCCTCGTCACCTTTCTCATTCCCGTCAGCGCCATCCTGCTCGGTTCGCTGCTCCTCGGCGAGCAACTGGAGATGAAGCACTTCGCCGGCATGGCAATGATCGCCGCCGGTCTTGCGGCGATCGACGGCAGGCTGCCGGCAAAACTCAGAAGCCTGCTGCGCAACGCACCCGCTTGACAGGACCATGCGGCAAAAGCATCCTGCGTGCATGATCGCAACGAAACAGAACATCACCCGCCGCCATACCATCACCGGCCACCCGGCAGGGAGAGGTATGTCGTCGCGTTAAGCGATCCATTTCCACCCTGCCATTAGAGCAGGGTCCGCAAACCTGCTCCCATACGCCCAAGGAGACAGGCATGCAGAATATAAAATTTGCCGACAATGAAGAATCTCAATTCAGCTTGAACGAAGTCGTCCTGCGTGCGGCGCGTCTGGACGATGCGGGAGCCCTGACCGAAATGTTCAACCTGCCCGGCGTCCGTCACGGCACGCTTCGGCAGCCGTTTCAGTCCGTTGAAAAAACGCGAAAATCGATGGAAAACCGCGGCCCGAACGATATCGCCATCGTTGGCGAATGGCGTGGAAAGATCGTTGCCAATGCAGGACTGTTTCGCAGGGCAGGAAGACAGTCCCACATCGCCGATCTGGTGATCAGTGTCCACGACGATTTTGCAGGCAAGGGCGTTGGATCATATATCCTCGCGGCGTTGATCGACACGGCCGACAATTGGCACGATATACGCCGCATCGAGCTGAACGTCTTCACCGACAATCTCCCGGCAATCCGGCTTTACGAGAAATTCGGTTTCGAACGCGAAGGCACCCTGCGCAACGACGCCTATCGTGACGGAAAATATGTCGATGCCCACGTGATGGCGCGTCTTCGATAGTTCCGGTCAGTTATCCAGGTGATCCGCAAACACTTCCCGAATGGTCCGCCGCGACCATTCGGCCATTTTGTCGTTACGCCCGCGCTCCGCATCCAGCACGATCAAAGCCTTCCACAGCGCCCAGCCACGCCCGCGCTGCCATGTCGCCTCATCCAGATCCAGCGCCCGGCGAAAAACGGCGCGGCTTCCCGCATCGAGCACATTCCACGCGAGGATGAGATCGGAAGACGGATCGCCGACGCCGGAACTGCCGAAATCGATGACGGCCGAAAGCCGGCCGTCCTTCACCAGCAGATTGCCCTCGGCAATGTCGCCATGCACCCACACTCCCCGCTTGCGCCAATGGCTCGAAAGCGCAAGCTGCCATATCTCCATGGCCAGCGCCTGATCCACCTCATCGGCAAGCCGCGCCGCCGAAGCCTTCGCCTCCCCGTCATAGACCGAAAGCGGGCCGCCGCGATGGAAATTATGTGCGCCTGCGGGTGGGCCATCCGAAGCATCCACCCCGTGCAATGCCCTTAAAAACGCGGCAACATCAATGGCGATGGTTGAAAGATCGATGCGATCCAGATACCGGGCGAGCGGTTCGCCCTCAAGCCAGCGATAGACGGACCAGCGGAACGGATAACCCTGTCCCGGCTGCGCGAGCGCCAATGGCGCAGGGATCGGAAAAGGCAGGAGCGGCGCAAGCGCCGGCAGCCACCGATGCTCCTTCTCCACCTGCGCAACATACCGGGCGGCACTTGGCATGCGGATCAGCATCTCATCGCCAAGACGGAAGCTGCGATTGTCCCAGCCGCTCAGTTCCACCGGCCGGATATTTAACCCCGCCCATTGGGGAAACTGGCTGTCAACCAGCGCCCGGACCTGCTCTGTGCTGACGACAATGCGGTCATCCATGCTGTGCTCTCCGTGTCAGGCGCAAAGCTCTAGCGGCAGAGAACAACATTGCCATGACGGTGTATCAGCCGCCGATCAAGGCCAGCCATTCGTCCTCGTCCATGGTCTGCACGCCCAGTTCCGTCGCCTTGGCAAGCTTCGACCCGGCTCCCGGCCCTGCCACCAGAATATCGGTCTTTTTCGAAACGGAACCCGCAACCTTGGCGCCCAGGCTTTCCGCCCGGGCCTTGGCCTCGTCCCGGGTAAATTTCTCCAGCGAGCCGGTAAACACCACCGTCTTGCCCGCCACCGGACTGCCATCGGTCGAGGGTTTTTCGGCCTCCTTCGGGCGAAGCTCCCGTATCAGCCGGTCGATGACATCGAGATTGCGCGGCTCCTTGTAGAATTCGATGATGGCGCGGGCCACCACCTCGCCGATGCCGTCGATGCTGTTGAGTTCGGCCCAGGCATCGCTCGCCGGGTCGGCTGCCGCCTTCATGCTCTCTTCGAAATGCTCATAGGTGCCATAGGAGCGCGCCAGCAGCTTCGCCGTGGTCTCACCCACATGGCGGATGCCGAGCGCGAAGATCAGGCGGTGCAGATCGATTTCGCGGCGGGCATCGATGGCGTCGAACAGCTTTCTGACGCTGACCTTGCCGAAGCCATCGATATTCTCGAGCTTGGTCAGATGCGACGCTTCCTGCCGCGCCTTGAGGGTGAAAATCTCGGGCGCGGTCTTGATCGAGAGCGCCGGATCGTCGCTTTCGAAGAAGAAGTCTATCTGCTTGGTGCCCAGCCCTTCGATATCGAAGGCATTGCGCGAGACGAAATGTTTCAGGTGCTCCACCGCCTGCGCGCGGCAAACGAACCCGCCCGTGCAGCGCGTGACCGAATCGAGCTTGCCGGTCTTCTCATTACGCTCCCGCACCGCATGGCTGCCGCAGACCGGACATTTTTCCGGGAATGCATATTTCACTGCCTCGGCCGGGCGCTTTTCCAGAAGCACGTCCAGCACCTGCGGAATGACATCGCCGGCGCGCTGCACGATCACCGTATCGCCGATGCGAATATCGTGATCTTCGGGGCGGATGCGCTCGCCGTTATTGCCGATGCCTTCGATATAATCGGCATTATGCAGCGTCGCATTGGTGACGACGACACCGCCGACGGTGATCGGGGTGAGACGCGCCACCGGCGTCAAGGCACCGGTGCGCCCCACCTGGATTTCGATATTCTCGACGGTGGTAAACGCCTGCTCGGCCGGAAATTTATGGGCGGTGGCCCAGCGCGGGCTGCGCGAGCGGAAGCCCAGCCGTTCCTGCAGATCGAGCCGGTCGACCTTATAGACCACGCCGTCGATATCGTAATCGAGATCGGGCCGTGCGACGCCTATTTCATTATAATGCTCAAGCAATTGCTCGGCGGAGGTGAAACGCTTCATCAGCGGATTGACCGGAAATCCCCACTCCCGGAATTTCTCGACGATACCATATTGCGTATCGGCAATCCGCGCCGGCTGGCCGCCATTCGAAACCTCGCCCAGCGCATAGGCGAAGAACCGCAGCTTGCGTTTCGCCGTCACATTGGCGTCGAGCTGGCGCAGCGAACCGGATGCCGTGTTGCGCGGGTTCACATAGGTCTGCTTGCCTTCGGCCTCCATCTGGGCATTAAGCGCCAGAAAGTCGCTCTTGGCCATATAGACCTCGCCGCGCACTTCCACCACATCGGGCGCATCGGCGGGCAGTTCGTTCGGAATTTCCTTGATGGTCCTGATATTGGCGGTGACATTCTCGCCCGTCGTGCCATCTCCGCGCGTCGCCGCCGTCTTCAGCCTGCGGTTCTCATAGCGGATCGACATGGAAAGCCCGTCGATCTTCGGCTCGGCGGTGAAGGCGATGGAATCGTCCGGCAGATGCCCGAGGAAGCGATAGACGGAACTGACGAAATCCCGCAAATCCTCTTCCGAAAACGTATTGTCGAGCGACAGCATCGGCCGCGCATGCACGATGGGCGCAAAGGTCGGAAGCGGTGCGAAACCGACTTTTTTCGACGGGCTGTCGGCCCGCACCAGCGCCGGGAAAGCCGCCTCGATGGCGTCATTACGCCGCTTCAGCGCGTCATAATCCGCGTCCGAAATCTCCGGCGCGTCCTTGCCGTGGTAAAGCGCATCATGGCGCGCAAGCTCAGCCGCCAGAAACGCAAGCTCGGAAGAGGCTTCAAGCTCGGTGAGGTTTTCGACGGATTTCTGGTCTTTCGACATGACGGCCTCTTTTCGGAATTACCGAACGCTTTTAGCCGAAATAACAAACATTAAAAACAGTTTTGCCGCTGGACTCACAAGCCGAATCCGCTCGCGCAACGCAGCGGGCAGCCGTCAGTCCTTGGCCGCCAGCAGGCGAGCCGCCGCAGCCCTCGCCTCGTCCGTCACCGACGCACCGGCAAGCATGCGGGCAATCTCTTCGGTGCGGTGTTTCGGCTCCATGGTGGCGACGCGCGTGGCGATACGCTCGCTGCCGTCGCCGGATGGGCCCTTGGAAATGAGAAGATGGGTTGCCGCCCGTGCCGCCACCTGCGGCGCATGGGTAACGGACAGAACCTGCACGGTTTTCGACAGGCGGCGCAGCCGCTGGCCGATGGCATCCGCCACCGCGCCGCCGACACCCGTATCGATTTCATCGAACACCAAGGTCGGTGCCGAACCGCGATCCGCCAGCGCCACTTTCAGCGCCAGCAGGAAGCGGGACAATTCACCACCCGAGGCCACCTTCATGATCGGTCCCGGCCGGGTGCCAGGATTGGTCTGGACGTGGAATTCCACCGTGTCGATACCGTCGGCCGTCGCCTGTTCGGCATCAGAGGTAACCTCGACGGTAAACCGCGCCCGCTCCAGCTTCAGCGCCGGCAGCTCTGCCATCACCGCATTGGAAAGCGCATCCGCCGCGTGGCGCCGTTTGTCGGAAAGCGATTGCGCGGCACGGTCGAAATCGGCCTTCACGACGCCTAGATTCGCCTCGAGCTTGCCGAGCTTTTCTTCGCCGGCATCGAGATCGGCGAGATCGGCCACCATTTTTTCGGCGAGAGCCGGCAAGTCTGGCACGGCAACATTATATTTGCGCCCGGCAGCACGCAGCGCGAACAGTCGCTCCTCCACCCGCTCCAGCTCACGCGGATCGAATTCGGTGCGGCGCAGCGCCGCTTCCACTTCCATCTGCGCATTGGAAAGGCTGTCGAGCGCAGCATCCAGCAATTGCACGGTGTCTTCCAGCAAGCCCGGCGCTTCGTGGCTCTTGCGCTCCAGTCGCCGCATCATCGAGGCGATGACAGGCACGGGCGACGCATTGCCGTTCAGGAACTCGCTGGCCTCGGCGATATCGCCGGCAATGCGTTCAGATTTCTGCATCACCGCCCGGCGCTCGGCCAGCTCATCCTCTTCACCGTCGCGCGGCGAGAGCGTTTCCAGTTCCTCGACGGAAGAGCGAAGGTAATCCGCCTCGCGCGCCGCCGCCTCCACCTTGGCGCGGTGCGTCTTCAGCGCACGCTCGGCATCCTTCCAGGTGCGATAGAGGCCCTGAACGGCACGAGCTTCATCGCTCAGCCCCGCAAAGGCATCCAGCAGCGTGCGGTGTGCATCGGTATCGACAAGCGCGCGATCATCATGCTGGCCATGGATCTCGACCAGCAATTGCCCGAGCTGGCGCATCATCTGCACGCTAATGGCCTGATCGTTGATATAGGCCTTGGTGCGACCGTCAGAGGATTGCACCCGGCGGAAAATCAGGTCTCCATCGTCATCAAGGCCGTTTTCGCGCAGGAGAAGCCGTGTCGGGTGATTGTTCGGGACCTCGAAGGTGGCGGTGACCTGCCCCTTCTCTTCCCCGTGCCGCACAAGGCCGCCATCGCCACGGCCGCCAAGCGCGAGCGAGAGACTATCGAGAAGAATGGATTTGCCCGCACCCGTCTCGCCCGTCAACACGGAAAGGCCCGCCTCGAAACCGAGGTCGAGCCTTTCGATGAGAACGATATCGCGAATCGAGAGCTGGACCAGCATGGCCTATGCCCCGTCTCAGGCGCCGATGAGCTTCTTGCCGGCGCGCGAAATCCAGGACCCCTTGTTTTCCCGCGGCTCCAGCCCGCTGCCCTTCAGCAGCTTGTAGGAATCCGAATACCATTGGCTGTCAGGATAGTTGTTACCGAGAACGGCGGCCGCAGTCTGCGCTTCGTCCACCAGGCCCATCGCATAATAGGCTTCCGTCAGACGCGCCAGCGCTTCCTCGATCTGGTTGGTGTTCTGGTACTGCTCGACGACGATGCGGAAACGCGAAACGGCGGCGAGATATTCCTTGCGCTCAAGATAATAACGACCGACCTGCATTTCGCGGCCGGCGAGCTGGTCGCGGGCGAAACGGATCTTGGCCTGTGCGTCGGCGACATATTCCGAATCGGGATAGTCGTTGACGACCTTGTTCATCGCCTCGACGGTGCGCTGTGCGGCGCGCTGGTCCTGCGTGACATCGGAAATCTGCTTCGAATAGGCAAGGCCGATCATGTACTGAACGTAAGCGGCGTCCTTGGAGCGCGGATATTGGCGCAGGAACCGGCTGCCGTTGGTAATGGCCACATCGTTCTTGTTGGTGCGCGTGGCAATGAAGGTCTGCATCACCAGCGCCTTCTGGCCCCATTCGGTGAAGGGATATTGCTTGTCGATCGCCTCGAACTTGCGTGAGGCTTCCGTCATGTTGCCGGCGTTCATGTTGGCAAGCCCCTGCTTGTACAGAACATCCGGCGGATCGGTCTCGACGCCGAGCTTGGTGATGTCGATATCCGGATCGGACTGGCAGGCCGTGACGGCGACACTCGCGCCGACCAACATCAACGAGACGGCGATCCCCCGCATCGTACCCTTCATTGCACCAGACCCTACATGCTTCATTCGACAGTTCCCACTTCCCGCGCAAATACATAAGCATCGGCTTTGCACTGGCGTTCTAGCCATAAAAGCATCCGCAGGGCAACGCAATGATGACGCATTAACGCATTTTTATGGCATCGACCCGTGCAATCGCATGAATATCAGGCGATATTACGCAACTTCTTGTTCGCATCGCGAAAAAGCCGCCCCAAAGGGAGCGGCTTTTTCTGTCAATTGATAGCCTGCGAAGGAATTCACGCAGACCAGGGTGCGAATTCCGGCATGTTGACCGCAACGAATTCGCGGGCGCGCACCATCTGGTTGCGGGCAGCCGGCGCTTCGACGATCTCATAGGCGGTGCGGTCGCTCAAAAGCGCCTTCAGCGCATTGGCATTGACCTTGTGGCCGCCGCGATAGGAGCGGTAGCAGCCGATGAACTGCGCGCCGGCAAGCGCCAGGTCGCCCACGGCGTCCAGCGTCTTGTGACGGACGAATTCGTCCTTGGCGTAACGCAGGCCTTCCATGTTGATGACGCTGTTGTCGTCGGAGATGACGACCGAGTTCTCAAGCGAGGAGCCGAGCGCATAACCGGCGGCCCACAGGCGCTCCACATCACGCATGAAGCCGAAGGTGCGCGCGCGCGACAGCTCGTTCTTGAAGCTCTCCGCCGTCAGGTCGCCCTTCCAGGACTGTTTGCCGATCAGCGGCGTGTCGAAATCGATGTCGACCTCGAAGCGCGTACCGTCATAGGGACGGAATTCCGCCCAGGAGGCGCCCGAATCGATGCGCACCGGCTTGGTGACGCGAATATAACGGCGCTTCACGCCGAGGCTCTTGATGCCGACCGATTCGATCGCTTCGATGAAAGGTGCGGAGCTGCCGTCCATGATCGGCGCTTCCGGACCGTCGACTTCAACGATGAGGTTATCGAGGCCCATGGCGTAGATGGCAGCCATGACGTGCTCGATCGTCGCCACCGACTGGGAAAGCGAACGGCCGAGCACGGTGCACAGGTCGGTATTGCCGACATTGGCCGAAACCGCCTTCAACTCGGTAACGCTGCCATTGTCATGAAGGCGATGGAAGACGATGCCCGTTCCGGCTTCTGCGGGCTGGAAGGTCATCGAAACCGGATTGCCGGAATGCACGCCAATGCCTTTGAGCTGAACAGCATTTGCGATAGTTGTCTGAAATCCGAGCAGTCCGATAGTCATGCGAATATGCCTTGTTTTGCAAACCGCGCCGCTTGAGCGCCGTTCAAGTTTTCGAGCCGGTCTGGCAACCGGCCAAGTCCGTGTTTTCCTTTACCCAGCCTCATACATACGCACATGTAGGTGCCACGACAAATCACTGTTCGTTTCGGATTGTTACACGCGTAAACTGTTGAAAATACAAATTAATTTAGTGTTAATAACGTAAAATAAACAAAACGCCCGGATCGTGAAACCCGGGCGTTCGAAGAGGCGGATGGAATCGCCCTTAGTTGGACTGGCGGCGCAGGAAGGCCGGGATTTCCAGCTGGTCGTCGTCGTGATGGCTGGCCGAAGAAGGCGTTGCACGGCCGTGGTCGTCAAGCTGGCCACGACGCGGTGCGTAGAGGCTGGCTTCCGGCGAAAGCGGGGCGCGGCGCTGCTGCGGCGCCATGCTCGGCGCATCCATCATGTCGGAGGGAACTTCTTCTTCTTCGCGGCGGCCAAGCGAGTTGGTGATGCGCTTCAGAAGACCCATCGGGCCACGCTCTTCCTGGGCGGCAGGTGCGGTGTGGGTGCGGTGATCCAGCTCGGCCTTCACGACCGGCGGGAAGTCTTCGACCTTCGGCATGCGTACCGGCTCGGGCTGGCGGGCAACCGGTGCGGGTTCCTGATAAACAGGAGCCTGCGGCTGCTGCATGCGCGGCGCCGGAGCGGCAACCTGTTCCGGAGCATGGTAGACGGGCGCCGGAGCGACCGGTGCCGGAGCGGCCTGCTGAACCGGCTGGGCCGGACGAAGAGCCGCCGGCGCTTCAGCCGGAGAAGATGCGAACAGCTTGCTCTGCGGACGGAAATCCTGAGCCGGCTGCTGGTGTGCGGCGAAACCGAGTTCGCGTTCCATTTCGGCTTCCGCCGAACGGATGGTCTGGGCGATCGGGTCTACGGCCTTCTGTGCCTGCGATACTGCTGGAGCAGGCTGAACTGCGGCCGGAGCGGAAGCAACGGCCGCGGAAGGACGGATAAGCGGCTTGGCAACGGCTGCTGCGGCACGCATATCGGCAACGTTCTGTTCGCCGACGCCTGCAACGCGGTCGATGCCGGTCGCCACGACGGAGACGCGGATGAGACCTTCCAGAGCTTCGTCGAAGGTCGCGCCGAGGATGATGTTGGCGTCCGGATCGACTTCTTCGCGAATACGGGTCGCAGCTTCGTCGACTTCGAACAGGGTCAGGTCGCGACCGCCGGTGATGGAGATCAGCAGGCCCTGTGCGCCCTTCATCGAGGTTTCGTCGAGCAGCGGGTTGGCGATTGCCGCTTCCGCAGCCTGCATCGCACGGCCCGGACCGGAAGCCTCGCCGGTACCCATCATCGCGCGGCCCATTTCACGCATGACCGAGCGAACGTCGGCAAAGTCGAGGTTAATGAGACCTTCCTTCACCATCAGATCGGTGATGCAGGCAACGCCGGAGTAGAGAACCTGGTCGGCCATGGCGAAGGCGTCGGCAAAGGTCGTCTTGTCGTTGGCAATACGGAAGAGGTTCTGGTTCGGAATGACGATCAGCGTATCGACGGACTTCTGCAGTTCCTCGATGCCCTGTTCGGCAAGACGCATGCGGCGGCCGCCTTCGAAGTGGAAAGGCTTGGTGACGACGCCGACCGTCAGGATACCTTTGTTGCGGGCAGCCTGTGCAACGACCGGGGCAGCACCGGTGCCGGTGCCGCCGCCCATGCCGGCGGTGACGAAGCACATATGGGTGCCGTTCAGGTGATCGATGATCTCATCGATGCATTCTTCAGCGGCGGCGCGGCCGACTTCCGGCTGGGAACCGGCGCCGAGGCCTTCGGTGACGTTGACGCCGAGCTGGATGACCCGGTCTGCCTTCGTCATGGTCAGCGCCTGCGCATCCGTATTGGCGACGACGAAGTCGACGCCCTGGAGGCCGGCCGTGATCATGTTGTTGACAGCGTTACCACCACCACCGCCGACACCGAAAACAGTGATGCGTGGCTTCAGCTCGGTGATATCAGGCTTTTGCAGCTGTATCGTCATTTTAGCATTCCTTCTTTCTCTGGCCGCATCGCCCCGCTGGCCGATTCTTGAAAACTCAACTCTGAAACCTCCGGCTTACGCCACGAGGCCACTCAAAAACTCTCTTTCAGCCATTGCCCCACCCGGGCTATCCGGCCGCTACCCGTACCAAACGGCGAGAACATTCCGCCTTGCGCCGCATGAATTTCGATGTCCGCCACCTGCGGATAGATCATCAGTCCGCAGGCGGTTGAAAATGCCGGTCCCTTCGCCGCTACCGGAAGACCGGCCACGCCCATGGGGCGGCCGATACGAACGTTGCGGGCGAGAATGCGCCTTGCCGTTTCCGGCAGCCCCGTCAGCTGGCTTGCGCCGCCGGTCAGGACAACGCGCTTGCCGACAATGGGGCTGAAGCCGGACTTCTGGAT
Source organism: Agrobacterium sp. P15N1-A (assembly GCF_044626815.1). Classification (NCBI taxonomy): domain Bacteria; kingdom Pseudomonadati; phylum Pseudomonadota; class Alphaproteobacteria; order Hyphomicrobiales; family Rhizobiaceae; genus Agrobacterium; species Agrobacterium sp. P15N1-A. The sequence continues at coordinate 346,402 of NZ_JBIUPF010000002.1, forward strand.
ACGATCACGGATCAATTCCAGCGTCTCTTCGATACGCGCCCGCACGATGCGGGTTACAAGGGCTCTTGAAACTTGCGATGGTTGATCGCGATCATCTTCGCCAATCGGCGGTATCGAAATCATGTCGCGCTCATCCGCGCCATTCAGCAAAGCCGAACCATGCACCACCTTCAGTCTCTCCGCATCTTCGATTCGTGTCGAGAGGCCACGTGCAAGATCTGTCGTAACGTGATGGCCGCCAAGGCCGATCGCATCGGTGTGAATGAGGCGGCCTTCGGCAAAAACCGAGATCGTCGTGGTGCCGCCACCCATGTCGATGGCCGCGCAACCAAGTTCGACTTCATCGTCCACCAGCGCTGCAAGACCGCTGGCATAGGGCGTCGCCACCATGCCTTCGACGGAAAGATGCGCACGATTGACGCAAAGCTCGAGGTTCTTCAGCGCCGTGCGCTCGACCGTCACCACATGCATGTCGACGCCGAGAAGGTCGCCATACATGGAGAGCGGATCGCGAATGCCACGCTCACCATCCAGCGAATAACCCGTCGGCAAAGAATGCAGGATCGCCCGGTCCTGACGCATGGACTGCTGGCTTGCCGCCACCAGAACCTTGCGCAGGTCGCTTGCTTCCACTTCCTGGCCGCCGAGATCGATGCTCGCGGTATAGATATCGCTCGCCAGCCGGCCGGCTGAAACATTGACGATCAGGCTGTCGACGGTGAGACCCGCCATGCGCTCGGCCGCATCGACCGAAAGACGGATGACGCCTTCCAGCGCGTCGAGATCGGCGATCACGCCGGATTTCACGCCGCGCGAGCGCTGGTGGCCGATGCCGATGATTTCGACCTTGTGGGTGCGGCCCGGCAGAATTTCGCTTTCCTGACGCGGCGTCAGCCGGCCGATCATGCATACGACCTTGGTCGAGCCGATATCCAGCACCGACACGATGTGGCTGCGCTTGGAGGACAGCGGCTTCAGGCGAGGCAGGCCGAAATGGGAAGAACCGAATAAGCTCATGTGTTCTTCTCCGCCTTCTTGAGAGCCTTGGTGCGCGCATCGACAGCGGCCTGACGGCGTTCCGTGGCGCCCTCGGTCAGCTGGATCGTGGTGCGGTCCGCGAGCCTCAGATCAACCGCGGCGACATCGCGCGACAGAACCTTTTCCTCGAGATCGAGCCGCGCCAGCAATTGCAGCGCCTGCGGCAGGTTTTCTTCCGGCAGCTTGACCACGATGCCGTTATCGAGATGCAAGTCCCAGCGGCGGCCGGCAATGCGGACATAAGCGCGGACACGGTTGCGGATTTCCGGCCAGTCGGCCAGCTGCTCGACGAAACCGGCAGCACCCGTTTCCGCGTCGCGGCCGACGAAGAGCGGCAGGGCAGCGAATTTATTGTCCCGCAGCGGCGCAATGACGCTGCCGCTTTTTTCGATCAGCGACAGTTCCGTTCCATGCTGCCAGATGCCGAAGGCCTGACGCTCCTTCAGGCGGACTTCCACGGTCTTGGGGTACACCTTGCGGATATCGACATCTTCCACCCAGGGAAGCTGCACCAGCTTGCGGCGTGCCGCATCGATATCGAGCGCGATCAGCGAGGTGCTGCCATCGAGGCCAAGAAGCTGGAACACTTCGATTTCGGAGGTCTGCAGATTGCCGGAAACCTTCACGTCCTCGACCGCAAAGCCTGCGGCCGATGTGGTGGTCTGGGTAACGATATTGGTGTGCCCGCCGAGCGACATGCCGTAAAGCCCGGTCACCGCGTAAAAGGCGACGGCCGAAATCGTACCGGTATGGGCTGGAATGTGAATGCGTCCGGTCGCAAGGCTGACACCGAAACGCACGAAGCGACGCAGAGGACGCGGCAACACCATGCGGTCGTCGGCGCTGGCCGCCGCCGCGAATTGTTCGCGCTTTTTTGCCGTCGACTTTTTGCCGATCACCGCAAACACGAAGCGTCCTCCACCATCCAGCTGACAAGGTTACCAAAGGAGCGGCCAGCATGGGCCGCCATTTCCGGCACCAGGGAGGTCGGCGTCATGCCCGGCTGCGTATTCACTTCAAGCCAGATAACTTCGCCATCTTCTGAGAAACGGTCGTCGTAACGAAAGTCTGAACGGCTTACGCCACGGCATCCGATCGCCCGATGCGCCATAACCGCCAGTGTTTGAATTTTTTGGTAAATTTTCGGTGAAATTTCTGCGGGAATGACATGTTTCGAGCCACCAGCCGCATATTTCGCATCATAATCATAGAAATTGTGACCGAGCGGCACCACTTCGGTGACGCCCAGCGCCTCGCCGTCGAGCACACCGCAGGTCAGTTCGCGACCGTGAATATAGCGCTCGACCATGACCTGATCGCCGTAGCGCCATTCCGACGAAGTGAGAATCTGCGGCGGATGCGACTGGTCTTCCTTGACGATCACGACACCGAAGCTCGAACCTTCGCGCACCGGCTTCACGACATAAGGGGGTGCAAGCGGATGCTCGCTGGTGAAATCGAAGCGGTTCATGACGCGCTCGGCGGCCACCGGGATGCCGGCAGCAGCGGCAACCTTCTTGGCCTGCGCCTTGTCCATGGCAAGCGCGGAAGCGAGCACGCCGGAATGCGTATAGGGAATGGCGAGATATTCGAGGATGCCCTGAATGGTGCCGTCTTCGCCAAAGGGACCGTGCAGCGCATTGAAAGCCACATCCGGGCGCAGCTCGGCAAGTACGGCAGCGACATCGCGCCCCACATCGACACGGGTGACCTTGTAGCCCTCGTCTTCCAGAGCCTGCGCGCAAGCGTTGCCCGACGACAGGCTGACCGGCCGCTCCGACGAAAATCCACCCAAAAGAACAGCTACGTGCTTGCCGCTCATCGAACCCTCTGACACCAACTCTCCGTTACGAACCACGCTCCGAACCGACCGAATTTGACGAACGGTGATTCTGGCACATGACCCTTGAGATCAGTTAAACGCCATTAAGGTTAATGAATCGTTTACTTTCGTTAACCGCCGCGCCCAACGTGCCGAGTTTCGTTAAAGAATCAGCACCGATCCGGATTCCCTCCTTGGAATCAGAGAGTTGCATGGATTGCAACATGCAGGTTTTCAATGATCGGAAATAAAACGGCGCTCGCGCGTCTGCTGCCCCGCGATAAAGGCAAGGCCGAAACGTTAACAGACGGGATTATTCCCCAGGGAAAATTATCTGGCGTTTCAGCGTTTTAAAACCGCGGCCTGAATCAGTCTCTCAATCGCCAAAGCATCCCCGAGACGCATAACCACACGTGTCGCACTGATGGATCACATTATCTGCATTATTTCTTTTTTAGCATTCCATAAGAACAAAAATTGCGTTAACGCAGTCGTCGCCTCCCAAGGCATGACATTGCAATCATCCAAAATGGAACCAATACCATGACCGACGCGATATCTCCGGTATCGCCGACCGCTGACACTTCGAACGTTGTAAAGACAAATTCGCCTGCACGAGTTCTCACTGCCAGCCTGGTCGGTACGACCATCGAGTTTTTCGATTTCTACGTTTACGCCACGGCCGCAGTGCTCGTGTTCCCCACTTTGTTCTTCCCGAACAATGACCCGATGACGGCGCTTCTGGCGTCCTTCGCCACCTTCTCCATCGCCTTTTTCGCCCGCCCGCTGGGCGCTGTGGTCTTCGGCCACTATGGCGACCGCGTCGGCCGCAAGACCACCCTTGTCGCCGCCCTGCTCACGATGGGCGTTTCCACGGTCGTGATTGGCCTCCTGCCCTCCTATGAGACCGCCGGCGTTCTGGCCCCGCTGCTGCTCGCGCTTTGCCGCTTCGGCCAGGGTTTCGGCCTCGGCGGCGAATGGGGCGGCGCCGTCCTGCTCGCCACGGAAAACGCCCCTCCGGGCAAGCGCAGCTGGTATGGCATGTTCCCGCAGCTCGGAGCACCCGTTGGCCTGTTCCTTTCGTCTGGCGTGTTCTGGATCCTGCTGCACTTCATGTCTCAGGAAGCGCTTTTGAGCTGGGGCTGGCGCATTCCCTTCGTCGCGTCGATCATTCTGATCGCGGTCGGCATGTGGGTTCGCCTGTCGATCACCGAAACGCCCGACTTCCAGAAGGCAATCGAAAAGGAAGAGCGTGTGGCCGTGCCGGTCGCGGAACTGTTCCGCAACCACAAGCGCAGCCTCGTGCTCGGCACCTTCGTGGCGCTGGCCACCTTCGTGCTCTTCTACATCGGCACCGCCTATCTTCTGTCCTACAACGTCAAGGTCCTGAAAATCCCGTTCCTCGACGCGCTGGAAGTGCAGATCCTCGGCTCCATCGTTTTCGGCATCTTCATTCCGATCGCCGGCAAGCTCGCCGAAAAATTCGGTCGCCGTGAAATCCTGATCCTGACGACGGTGCTGATCGGCCTGTTCTCCTTCCTGCTGCCCGGCCTGATGTCCGGTGGCGAAGGCTCGATCTTCGTCTTCGCGGCCCTTGCCATGATGCTGATGGGCATGACCTACGGCCTGATCGGAACGGCGCTCGCCGCGCCCTTCCCGACCCGCGTGCGCTACACCGGCTCGTCCATCACCTTCAACATGGCCGGCATCTTCGGCGCATCGCTGGCGCCTTACATCGCCACATGGCTGCAGGTGAATTACGGCATGGGTTATGTCGGCTATTATCTCTGCGTATCGGCGCTCATCACGCTCGCCTGCATCCTTCTGTCCCGCAAGGACGAAGTCTGAGCCACACAGGGTTTGAAATACAAGAAGGCCCGCGGAACCTGAGGTTTCGCGGGCCTTTTCATATCTGCGCCCGACAGCGCAACAGCGCATCTCTTCCCGGCTTTGTTGGAAATACGCTAGGCGACGGATTGCCGGATGTCGCGCTGGCCTGACACGCAGATGCGGTTACGCCCCGTACCCTTTGCCTGATAAAGCGCCAGATCGGCATTGTGCAGGACTTTTTCGAAGACTTCGGCATCCTTCCGAACAGCCACACCAATCGATATGGTGACACCGATCCGCATGTCCTGATAATCAACCGGCACGGCCTCGATACTCGCACGCAGCCTTTCGCAAACGTCCAGGAACGATTGCAGCCCGGTTTCCTGCACGACAACGAACTCCTCGCCGCCCATTCTGGCAACGCTGGCAGAAGCAGCGAAGGCGGCGCGTATCCGCTGTGCGACGCTGGAAATCACCGCATCGCCGGCCAGATGGCTGAACCTGTCGTTCACAGACTTGAAATGATCGATATCGAGGAAGGCGACGCAATAATGCGGGCCGAGATCGATACATCCGGCATAGAGCCCAAGGCGATTGCTGAGGCCCGTCAAGGCGTCCGTATGGCTCAGATACAAAAACCGCTCATGCGATTGCGCCAGAAGCTTCACTTCCCTGGCATTCAGCCAGCAAACCAGCAGCGTTATCGTAAACGAGATTGCGGCGGACAGGGTGATGCCAAGGATAAGCCCGTTGACGAGATCCGTTACCAGCCCGAACTCCGCCAGCAGAAGCAGACCGAAGAAACAGATAAGAACAGCGATGACCGTGACGACACACGCGACCCGGATTGCAAATTCCAGCGGTTCAAGCCGCCGGCGACGCTCCGACGTCGCAATCGAAAAACTCATCATCTCGATCAGTTTTTTCCAGAGACCCAACACCATCCCCAGCAGCGCCCAATCATCTAACGTCAAAAACTCTAATATAAATCGTCTAAAATATTGGAGAGGGCCGACACCCTCTCCACTTTCATCTTGCTATAGACCACAACCATTGACCGACCGTTACGATAAACGTCAAGGGCCGCATCAACGCAAGGTTTTGTCGCCAACCATACCGGCCAACACCGGATTTCAGCTTCCGAGGAACGGCTCCACCTCACGGCCCGGCATGAAAAGGCCAAGCCGCTTGATTTCCCATTCCAGCCGGATGCCCGACTTTTCGAACACGCGCTTGCGAATGGTCTCGCCCAGATATTCCAGATCGTAACCGGTCGCATGGCCGGTATTGATCATGAAATTGCAATGCAGCGATGACATCTGCGCGCCGCCGATGACCAGACCGCGACCGCCCGCCTCATCGATCAGTTCCCAGGCGGAATGACCTTCGGGATTCTTGAAGGTGGAACCGCCCGTCTGCTCGCGGATCGGCTGCACGGTTTCGCGGTGGTGGCGCACGGCATCCATATCGGCACGGATTTTCGCCTTGTCTTCGGGATAACCCTCAAACAGCGCGCCCGTGAAGATCAGGCCCGCATCGGCGCCGGAATGGCGATAGCTGTAGCCCATATCGGCGTTCGAAAGAACATGCTGGTTGCCCTGACGGTCGACCGCATAAACCTCCACGACACGCTCGCGGGTCTCGCCGCCATTGGCGCCCGCATTCATGCGCAGCGCACCGCCGATGGAGCCGGGAATGCCGTAATAGAAATGGAAACCGCCGATGCCATTATCCATGGCCATAGCGGCAATATGCTTGTCCGGGCAGATCGCGCCCGCCTTGATGCGGTTTTCGCCGGCAAGCTCCACCTGGCCGAAACCCTTGGCGGACAGACGGACGACAACGCCCGGAATGCCGCCATCGCGCACCAGAAGGTTCGAGCCGACGCCAACCACGGTCAAGGGCACGTCTTCCGGCAGAATTTTCAGGAAGGCAATCAGATCGTCAGTATCGTGCGGCTGGAACATGACTTCCGCAAGACCGCCGGCTCTGAACCACGTCACGCGGTCCATGGGCGCATCCGGTGTCAGACGTCCCCGCAATTCATTTACCCCGTCGCCGAGCCTCCCCAGCAATTTAACCCCATCGACCTGTCTCATTCAGACTTTCCTGATATGCTCTTCAATTCCGAAGGCAGCACCGCTGCCCATTGCGTGATATTTCCAGCCCCCAAGAGAACCACGAAATCACCCGGATTCGCAATGCCTGCAACCACTGAGGCGAGATCTTCCCGTTTTTCGAGAAAACGGGCGTCCCGATGGCCGGCGGCCTTGATGGCCGAAACCAGCGCTTCCGAGCTTGCACCCTCGATCGGATCTTCGCCCGCGGCATAGACCGGAGCAAGGATAATCGTGTCGGCATCGTTAAAACAATGCGCGAAATCGTCGAACAGGCTGGAAAGACGGCTGTATCGGTGCGGCTGATGCACCGCGACGATACGGCCCTTGCACGCCTCCCGCGCGGCGGCCAGCACGGCCTTGATCTCGACCGGATGATGGCCGTAATCGTCAAAGACCTGCACCCCATTGGCTTCGCCCGTCAGCGTGAAGCGCCGTTTGACGCCGCCGAAGGAGGCAAGGCCCTTCTTGATGTCGGCCTCCGAAATGCCGAGACGATTGGCAACCGCAATCGCCGCCGTCGCATTCGACACATTGTGGCGGCCGGGCATCGGCAGGACGAGGTCCTTGAAGGAGAATATCTTGCCAGTGCGGCGACGGCGGATTTCCACATCGAACACCGAGCGCGTGCCGTCGATGCGCACATTCGAAAAACGCACGTCGGCCTGCGGGTTCTCGCCATAGGTGATGACCTTGCGGTCCTCGATGCGGCCGACCAGTGCCTGCACCTCCGGGTGGTCGAGGCACATGACGCCGAAACCGTAGAAAGGCACGTTCTCGACGAACTGACGGAAGGCAGCACGCACGGCATCGAAATTGCCGTAATGGTCGAGATGCTCGGGATCGATGTTGGTGATGACGGCCACATCGGCCGGCAGTTTCAGGAAGGTGCCGTCGGATTCGTCGGCCTCCACCACCATCCACTCGCCCTCGCCCATGCGGGCATTGGTGCCGTAAGCATTGATGATGCCGCCATTGATGACGGTCGGGTCGAGATTGCCGGCTTCGAGCAGCGTCGCGACCATGGAGGTGGTCGTGGTCTTACCATGGGTGCCGCCGATGGCGATGGCATTGCGGAAACGCATCAGCTCGGCCAGCATTTCGGCCCGGCGAACGATCGGCAGATGCTTTTCACGCGCCGCGATGAGTTCCGGATTGTTCTTCTTGATGGCGGTGGAAACGACCACGACCTCAGCATCGCCGATATTATCCGCCGTATGTCCGACGAAAACCTCGATGCCCTTGTCACGCAGCCGCTGCACATTGGCGCTATCGGCCTGATCCGACCCCTGAACGCGGTGGCCGAGATTGTGAAGCACTTCGGCAATGCCGCTCATGCCGATCCCGCCTATGCCGATGAAATGCACAAGGCCTATGGCTTTCGGCATCTTCATGCCCCAACTCCTTCATTCTTCTTCTTGAATTCCTGTACGGACCGGCCGGAAGCAATCGCCTCCACCAGATCGGCCAGCACATCCGCCGCATGCGGTTTGCCCGTTGCCTTTGCCGCCGCTGCCGTTGCCGAAAGGCGGTCCGGCTCCGAAAGCGCTGAGGACAGCAGGCCGGAGAGCTTCTGCGGCGACAGTTCCGCCTGCTTGATGACGCTTGCCCCGCCCGCCGCCGAAAGTGCGGCCGCGTTCGCCGCCTGATCGTGATCGAGCGCATGCGGATAGGGAACGAGGATCGACGGGCGGCCGATCACAGAAAGCTCCGATACCGTCGAAGCGCCCGAGCGGCTGATGACCAGATCGGCCTCGCCGATACGCGACGCCATATCGCCGAAGAAGGGCGAAACATCCGCCTTCACACCGAGCTTCTGGTAGGAGGCGATCACGCTGTCCTTGTCTTCCGGCCGCGCCTGCTGGGTCACCACGATGCGCTTGCGCTGCTCATCCTTCAGCAGGCAGATCGCCGCAGGCACCGCGCTGGAAAAGAACTGCGCGCCCTGGCTGCCGCCGAAAACGACGAGCTGGAATGTCTCACCCGTCTGCGAGGGCGTATAGGGTATCTCCGACGCCGCAAGCACCGCCGGGCGCACGGGATTGCCGGTCGCCACCGTCTTGTCGGAATATTGTCCGTTGGCGGGTGGCAGGAAACCGCCGGCAATTGCTTTCACCCGGCCTGCCAGCGCCTTGTTGGCGCGGCCCATCACCGCATTCTGCTCATGAATGATGGAGGGAACGCCAAGTCCGGTCGATGCCAGAAGCGGCGGCACGGTGGGATAACCGCCGAAACCGACAACCGCGACCGGCTTCAGTTTCGCCACCAGCCGGCGCGCCGCGCGCAGGCCAACCCAGAGCTTCCAGAGCGAACGCGCCACGGAAATCGGGTTTTTCGAGCCGATGGTGGCGGACGGCACGACATGGATTTCATCCGCCGGGAACTTGCCGGCATAACGCTCGGCGCGGCTGTCGGTGACGAGGTGCACCTGATAACCGCGCGCTTTCAGCGTGTGCGCAAGCGCCTCGGCTGGAAAGACATGGCCGCCGGTTCCCCCGGCGGCAAGAAGAACAATACCCTTGCTCATGATCGTTTACTCCGCGGGAACGCCGGAACCGACGCGGAAGAAACTCCGCTCCTGCGCCCGCTTTTCGGGTCTGTGGCGTGTCAGCGCCAGAAGGAAACCGGCGGTGACGCAGATCGCCATCATCGACGAACCGCCATAGGAAATCAGCGGAAGCGTCATGCCCTTGGCGGGCATCAGCTCCAGATTGACGCCGATATTGATCATCGACTGCATGCCGATCTGCAGCACAAGGCCGGCCACGGCGAAGCGGCAGAAATCGTCCTTTTCCTTGAAGGCGTGCGAGAGGCCGCGCAACACGATGAAGGCGAAAATCGCCACCAGGAACATGCAGAAAACGATGCCGAATTCTTCCGCCGCCACCGAGAAGATGAAGTCTGTATGGCTGTCGGGAATGATGCGCTTGACGATGCCCTCGCCCGGTCCGCGACCGAACCAGTCGCCGCGAATGATAGCCTCGCGCGCCGTGTCCACCTGGAACGTATCGCCCTCGCCGGTCCAGAAACGGTCGATACGACCGGCAACGTGCGGCAGCATCAGATAGGCGGAGATGATGCCGCCGACGCCGACGCCGCCGAGCATGATGATCCAGAACCACGGCACGCCGGCCATGAAGAACATGCCGCCCCAGACAACCGAGGTCAGGATCGTCTGGCCGAAGTCCGGCTGGGCGATCAGGAGCGCCGCCACGATGCCGAAGGTGATGATGGCGAAGAGATTGCCGGGAATTTCCGGATGGCGCGCCCGTTCGGCAAACAGCCAGGCGCAGACGATGACGAAGGCCGGCTTCATGAATTCCGATGGCTGGATCGAGAAGGTGCCGATGGAAATCCAGCGCCGCGCGCCCTTGACCTCGATGCCGAAGAACAGCGCGAAGATCATCATCAGCAGCGAAGCGATGAGCATGATGACCGCGACGCGTCGCACCTGACGCGGCGACAGGAAAGACAGACCGACCATGATCGCCAGCGACGGCACCATGAACATCGCCTGACGCTCGACGAAGAAGAAACTGTTGAGGCCAATGCGCTCGGCAACCGCAGGCGAGGCCGCGAACGACAGCATCAGGCCGATGCCCATCAGCGCGATGAACGCCGCCAGAAAGAAACGGTCGATGGTCCAGAACCACTCCGCGACCGGACCGCGATCAACTCGGCTTACCATGGCCTTCAGCCCCCTTTTCCAGAGTCAACCAGCATTGTCATGCCATCGAGCGCCGCGACCTGCGCGACGAACGAATCACCTCTGATCTCAAAGTTCTTATATTGATCGAAGCTTGCGCAAGCCGGGGATAACATCACGACATTGCCGGCCGTCGCATCTTTTTCCGCATCGGCTGCCGCATGCTGCACGGCCTTGTCCAGCGTGCCGGATATTTCATAAGGCACCGCCTCGCCAAGCGTCGCGGCAAATTCCGCCGCCGCTTCACCGATCAGATAGGCTTTGGCGATGTGAGGAAACAGCGGCGACAGGCTGGTTATGCCACCCGCCTTGGGAAGACCGCCGGCGATCCAGTAAATCCGCTCATAGCTCGAAAGCGCAGGTGCCGCGGCATCGGCATTGGTCGCCTTGCTGTCATTGACGAAGGTGACGTTACCGCGCCGGCCGACCGGCTGCATGCGGTGCTTGAGGCCGGGGAAAGATTTGAGACCGGCGCGAACCTCGTCTTCGGAAACCCCGACCGCAAGGCAGGCGGCAATTGCCGCCGCCGCATTCTGCGCATTGTGGCTGCCGCGAAGGGTCTGGATACCGTCGAGATCGGTGAGCAGCGAAGAAGTGCCGCCATGCGCACGGAAAATACGGCTGCCTTCGGCATAGAGACCTTCGGAAACGACATTGCGCTTGGAAATGCGCTCGACCTTTACCCCGGCGCGTTCGATACGGTCGGCAATCAGCGTCGAATGGCTGTCATCGACGCCGACGATTGCCGTGCCGCTGCCGGCCACCAGCCGTTCCTTGACATCGGCATAATGCTGCATCGTGCCGTGACGGTCGAGATGATCGGGCGTCAGGTTGAGGAGAATTCCGGCGGTCGGATTGATCGTCGGCGCGAGATCGATCTGGTAGGACGAGCATTCGATAACGTAGAAACGTTGTGCCTTGGGCGGATCGAGGCTCAGCACCGCCGTTCCGATATTGCCGCCAAGCTGCGTATCGCGGCCTGAAGCCTTGAGAATATGGGCGATCAGCGCCGTTGTCGTGGATTTGCCGTTGGTGCCGGTAATCGCGATGAAAGGGCAATCCGGCGCGTGCGCACGGCGCTCGCGGATGAAAAGCTCGATATCGCCGATGATCTCGACGCCCGCAGCCTTCGCAAGGTCGACCGACCAATGCGGTTTCGGATGCGTCAGCGGCACGCCGGGCGCCAATACGAAGGAAGAGAAGCTCGGCCAGTCAATCGTCCGAAGATCCGCCGTCTTGATGCCTTCGGCCTCGGCCTTGGCGACACTGTCGGGATTGTCGTCGAAAGCAACGACATCCGCCCCGCCGGCCACCAGCGCCCGGGCGGTGACGAGACCCGAACCGCCAAGCCCGAAGAGAGCGACCTTCTTACCTTTGAACGACGTGACCGGGATCATCGCTCACCTCAGCTTCAGGGTGGCGAGGCCGAGCAGCGCGAGGCCAACGGAGATGATCCAGAAACGGATAACCACCTGGCTTTCCGTCCAGCCCTTTTTCTCGAAATGGTGATGGATCGGCGCCATCAGGAAGACACGTCTGCCGGTGCGCTTGAACCAGAAGACCTGGATGATGACCGACAGCGTTTCCATGACGAACAGACCGCCGACGATGACCATGACGATCTCGTGCTTGGTCGCGACAGCGATGGAGCCGATCAGGCCGCCGAGCGCCAGCGAGCCCGTATCGCCCATGAAGATGGCGGCGGGCGGCGCGTTGAACCACAGGAAACCGAGGCCCGCGCCGATGACCGCGCCGACGATGACGGCGAGCTCACCCGTGCCGGGCACGAAATTGATCTGCAGGTAATTGGCGAACACCGCGTTACCGGCGAGATAGGCGATCACGCCGAAGGTGGCGGCGGCGATCATGACCGGCACGATGGCGAGACCATCGAGGCCGTCCGTCAGGTTCACGGCATTGCCCGCGCCGACGATGACGAAAGCACCGAACAGCACGAAGAAGTAGCCGAGATTGATCACGAATTCCTTGAAAAACGGAAAGGCGATGGAGCTGCCGAGCGTGCCGCCATGCGGGGCGGAAGCAAGCGCCATCTTCATCATGAAGAACACGGCAATCGCCGCGATCAGGAATTCGATGCCGAGACGCGCCTTGCCGGAAAAGCCCTTGTCGCTCTGCTTCGTCACTTTCAGATAATCGTCGTAGAAGCCGATGGCTCCGAAACCGAGCGTCACCATCAAAACGGCGACGACATAGACATTCGACAGATCGCCCCAGAGCAGCGAGCCGCCGAGAATGCCGGCAAGGATCATCAGCCCGCCCATGGTTGGCGTGCCGGCCTTCTTGAAATGCGTCTGCGGCCCATCGGCGCGGATCGGCTGGCCCTTGCCCTGGCGCACGCGCAGCGAATTGATGATCGCTGGTCCGAACAGGAATACGATCAACGCAGAGGTGAACATCGCGGCACCCGCCCGGAAGGTGATGTACCGGAACAGGTTGAAGATTTGAATTTTATCCGACAGTTCGACGAGCCAGATCAGCATAATTGCCCTTTCAAAAGGCTATTTCAGACTTGGCGTTCCGTCTCGGGGAATGCCGGATACTTGTCAAGCAGGGCGGCGACAATCTTGCCGAAACCGAGGCCAAGTGACGATTTTACCATCAGCGCGTCTCCCGGTTGCACCCATTGCAGGGCGAAATCGGTCAGTTCCGCCGTCGTTGGGAACCAGATCACGGTCACGCTGTCCGGCAACGCATCGCGCAATGCGGCCATCGCCTCGCCCGCCAGCCAGACGTGTTCGATACCGGCCGCGAGCAGTGGGCCCGCCAACTCTTCATGCAACTGCGCGGAAAACTCACCCATCTCCAGCATGTCGCCGAGAACGGCGACGCGCCGACCGTGACCCTGCGTTTCCGTTTCCGCCAGCACGGCAATCGCCGCACGCATGGAGGCCGGATTGGCATTATAGCTTTCATCGATCAGCAGGAAGGTGCCGCCGTTGATTGCCAGCTGATGGCGCTGGCCGCGCCCCTTTACGGCCTCGAGCGTTCCCAGCGCCTCGAACGCGCGGTCGAGATTGGCGCCGGTGACGGCAACGGCGCCCAGCACGGCCATGGCGTTATCAGCAATGTGCCGGCCGGGAATATTGATGTGCAATTCGCTGGTTTCGCCGTTCAGGATCGCCCAGATCGTCGAGCCCGTCGTCGTGCTCTCGAAATCCGCGAGGCGGAAATCCGCCTTGGCATGCTGCCCGAAGGTGAGGATATGCTCGATACCCTGTTCCTGCGCCGCTTCTTCAAGCTGTTCGAACTGGGCGTTATCGCGGTTGAGAATGACGGAACCGCCCTCCTCCAGACCCTCGAAAATCTCCGCCTTGGCGCTAGCGATCTCTTCGATGTTCTTGAAATTGCCGAGATGGGCCGGCGCTATGGTCGTAATGATCGCCACATGCGGACGCACCAGCTTCACCAGCGGCCGGATTTCGCCGGAATGGTTCATGCCGATTTCGAACACGCCGAATTCCGTGTCCGCCGGCATGCGCGCCAGCGTCAGCGGCACGCCCCAATGGTTGTTGAAGGAAGCCACAGCCGCATGCACCCGGCCCGAAGGGGCGAGCGCCTGCCGCAGCATTTCCTTGGTCGTCGTCTTGCCGACCGAACCGGTCACCGCAATGATACGCGCCGACGTTCTTTCACGTGCCGCGATGGCGAGCTTGCCGAGTGCGGCAAGCACGTCTTCCACCACGATCATCGGCACGGTCAGGCGGCCGAGCGCCGGCAGCTTGGCCTCGGCAACGACCAGAAGTCCCGCCCCGTTCGCAACGGCGAAGCTGGTGTAATCATGACCGTCCACCCGGTCGCCCTTGATGGCGAAGAACGCTTCGCCCGGCTTGACCGTCCGGCTGTCGATGGAAATGCCGGTGATTCCGGTCGGCAGGTTGCCCACGGGGCGTCCTGCCGTGATGGCGATCATGTCGGCGACTGTCCATAACCAGCTCAAATCTTCGATCCTTCCAGCCCTGCCAGTGCAGCGCGCACCTGTTCATGATCGGAAAACGGCAGCGTTACCGAACCGACGATCTGCCCCTCTTCATGCCCCTTGCCCGCGACGATCAGCGTATCGCCATGCGAAAGCAGCGACACCGCATGGCGGATAGCGTCCGCCCTGTCGCCGATTTCCAATGCGCCGGGTGCTGCCGCCATGACTTCGGAACGGATCGTTGCAGCATCTTCCGAACGCGGATTGTCGTCAGTGACGATGACGATGTCGGAAAGCCGCGTCGCAACCTCGCCCATGATCGGGCGCTTGCCCTTGTCGCGGTCGCCGCCGCAGCCGAAGACGGTGATGATGCGGCCCGAGGTGAAGGGCCGGACCGAGGTGAGCACATTTTCCAGCGCATCCGGCTTGTGGGCGTAATCCACATAGGCAAGCGCACCGTTCTTCGTCTGGCCCACGAGTTCCAGACGGCCGGCGGCGCCGATCAGCTTTTCGAGCGCCTTCAGCGCGGTTGCCGCGGGAACGCCGGTGGACATGGCAAGACCGGCTGCGACGAGAGCGTTCGCAACCTGAAAATCGCCCGCCAATGGGATGTCGACTTCATAAATCTCGCCGTCATGATGCACTTCGATCATCTGCTTGTGACGGAAGTGCTCCACCCGCTTCAGGGCCAGATAGTCGCCCTTGCGACCGACCGTGCGCACATCGAGACCGGCTTCGCCCGCCGCGCGGATCGCCTGTTGCGACCATGGATCGTCGGCGAAGATCACGGCGGGAGCGCCCTTTTCCATCAGCGTATCGAAGAGCCGCATCTTCGCGGCCATATAGTCCTCGACGGTGGGGTGATAATCCATGTGGTCGCGGCCGAGATTGGTGAAACCGGCCGCCGCCAGCCTCACTCCATCGAGACGGCGCTGGTCGAGACCATGGCTGGACGCCTCCATCGCCGCATGCGTCACACCTTCGGCCGCAAGTTCGGCCAGAAGCGCATGCAGCGTCACCGGATCGGGCGTGGTGAGCGCGCCGTAATCCTCGCGGCCGGGTGCAATCACACCTGTCGTGCCGATCTGCGCTGCGGCATGGCCGGCGAAAGCCCAGATCTGCCGCACGAAGGAAGCAACGGACGTCTTTCCCGCAGTGCCGGTGACGGCGACCATAGTTTCCGGCTGTTTTCCGTAAAAACGGGAAGCGGCAAGGGAGAGATAAAGGCGAGGATCCGTAACGGAAAGCACCGGCACATCGGCATCCAGCGCGTGTCCGGAAACAACAGCGACCGCGCCCTTGGCAACCGCGTCCTTCACATAGGCCGCACCATCCGCCCTGGTGCCCGCAACCGCGACGAACAGGCTGCCGGGCGCAGCCTTGCGGCTGTCTGCGGTGATCCCCCCGATTTCGATCGCCCCGATCTCAGACAGGAGCAATTCTTTCAATTCCGGAAACGCATTTCCGGATATATCTCGCAAATTCATCGACTGTGTCCGTCTTGTCCCCCCGGCGCGAATCGCCGGAACATCATAAGCTAACAATCAATAAGACACGAGCAAGGCCGAGCCATCCTTGCCGAACTTCGGCTTCACGCCCAGCACCGCCGCCGTGCGGGTGATGATATCGCGCACCATCGGCGCCGCGGATGTGCCGGCGAGTGCCGCGCCATTGCCCTTGTCCGTCTTCGGCTCGTCGATGAAGGACAGCACGACATATTGCGGATCGTCCATTGGGAAGGCCGAGAGGAAGGCGTTGAAGTTCTTGTCGTGCACGTAACGGCCGTTGACGACCTTGTCGGCCGTGCCGGTCTTGCCGCCGACGTTGAAACCATCGACGCGCGCATTGCGGCCCGAACCGTTGACACCGTTCCACTCGAACAGGAAACGCATGTCCTTGCTGGCGCCCGGCTTCAGAACCTGCTTGGCCACCTGATCGGCCTGTTCGCGGGTACGCGGCAGGAAAGTCGGCTCGATCAGTTTGCCGCCATTGACGAGCGCGGCGCCGGCAACCGCCGTCTGCAGCGGTGTCGTGGAAACGCCGTGGCCGAAGGAAATGGTAATCGAGTTGATCTTCTTCCATTCGCGCGGCTGCGACGGCAGAGCCACTTCCGGCAATTCGGTCTGCATGCGGGTCAAAAGGCCAAGCCGGGTGAGGAATTCCTTGTGGCCTTCCGTTCCCACGGTGTCGGCAATCTTGGCCGTACCGATGTTGGAGGAATACTGGAAGATTTCCGGTACCGAAAGCATCCGGCCCTTGCCGTGGAAGTCCTTGATGGTGAAACCCCCGATGCGGATCGGATAACGCGCATCGAAGGTATCGCCGAGACGGACGCGACCCGAATCGAGACCCATGGCAATCGTGAAAGACTTGAAGGTGGACCCCATTTCGAACGTGCCGTTCGACATGCGGTTGAGCCAGCCTTCCTTGGCGCCTTCGGCCGGGTTGTTCGGATCGTAGTCCGGTACGGAGGCCATGGCGAGGACTTCGCCGGTATGCACATCCAGAACCACCGCGCCGGCGCCGATCGCCTGGAACTTGGTGATGGCCGAGGTCACGACTTCGCGGACAATGGACTGCACGCGCAGATCGATGGAAAGCTTCACCGGCTCCAGCGGCTGGTCGCTGGTCATGCCGAGCGCCGTCAGATCGGCAAGGCCCTGGCTGTCGACGTAACGTTCCATGCCGGCAACGCCGCGATTGTCGATATTGACGTGACCGACGACATGCGCGGCGGTCGGCCCGCCGGGATAAAAGCGACGCTTTTCCGGGCGGAAGCCGACGCCTGGAATGCCGAGCGCCAGAATCTGGCTCTGCTGCTTCGGCGTAAGCTGGCGGCGCAACCACTGGAAGCGCGAATTGGAGGAGAGTTTCTGATAGGTGCTGCGCTGGTCGAGATCCGGCAGAACCGTCCGCAGCTTCTCGATGGCCTCATCGATATCGACGATGCGGTGCGGTTCGGCGAAAAGCGAGACGGTGCGAATATCGGTGGCCAGAACCTCGCCATTGCGGTCGAGAAGATCGGGGCGCGACGCCATCAAGCGGTCGGCGGGTGCGATGCTCGACACCGTTTCCTGCTCCGCCATGCCATATTGCACGAGACGCCCGCCAACGACGGCGTAAAAGGCCACAAAACCGAAAATGATCAGGCCGACGCGGCTTTTCGCCTGGGCGGCGCGCTTCTTGCGTGCGCCTTCAAAGGCCGCATGATCGGTGTAGACGCCGGTGGTGCTGGCGGAAAAATGAGCCTTGCTCTTCAAAACCATGACGCGGGAGAGAAAAGACATCAGCGGTTCACCGATCCTGTTATCGTGTCATCCATGTCGTCGGTTTCATCGCCCGCGACGGCGGAGACGGCCGGAGCCGCGGTGGGACGGGAAACACGCGCCCGGGGTGTCGGAACCGGAGTGCCGTTAACGGCAATCTGGCCCGCCGGCGGTGATTTCTTTTTGGTGGCCGCGCCAAGCGTCGCACCCGGCTTGGAACCGTTGACGGCGGCGGCAATGACATCCTCGACGCTCATGCCTTCCGGCTCGGGCGGCTGCGGCAGTTGCGAGCGCAGCATGGGCAACTCGCGCGGCTGCGCCAGTTGCGTCGGTAGCGTCGGAGAAAGGCCAAGCTCGTCCTGATAGGCATTCACGAGCCGGTGCAGACGGTTCGGCTGCGTCAAGAGCGCCCAGTCGGCCCTCAAGAGATCAATCGTATCCTTCTCAAGCTTGATTTCGGCCTCCAGCTTGCGGACCTCCTCAAGCTTCAGATCGGCCTTGTGCTTGATCGAATAGGTCACGACGGCCGCGGCGACCATCACACCCATCAAGATGACATCGAAAGTGCGCAGCATATCAGCCTCCCATCTTTTCAAGGCTGGCGAGATCGGGAAGCTCGAAGATCGAATAATCCGCCGCGCGCGCCGGTGCGGTCGTGCGCAGACCGGCCCGCAGTTTGGCGGATCGGGCACGCGGATTGAGTTCCGCCTCCTCATCGCTGGCGGCGATCATCGGCTTGCCGATATTATCGAAAATGGCGGGCTTGTCCTCCACCATCGGCAGGTGCCGGGAACCGGCGGCCTTGCCCGAACGGTCGGAGAAGAATTTCTTGACGATACGGTCTTCCAGCGAATGGAACGTGACGACGACCAGCCGGCCGCCGGGTTTCAAAACCTGCTCGGCGGCAAAAAGCGCCTGCGCCAGCTCGCCCAGCTCGTCATTGACGAAAACGCGCAGCGCCTGAAAAACGCGCGTTGCGGGATGAATCTTGTCTTTGGCCTTACGCGGCGTGACGATTTCGATGAGGCCCGCCAGATCGCGGGTGGTGCGGAAAGGCTCTTCCGCCCTCTTCTTCTCGATGGCGCGGGCGATGCGGCCCGGCTGCTTTTCTTCACCGAGAAAACCGAAGATGCGGATCAGATCGCTGACCTTCGCACGATTGACGACATCGGCCGCCGAAACGCCGGAACCCGACATGCGCATGTCGAGGGGGCCGTTTTTCTGGAAGGAAAAACCGCGCTCGGCCTCGTCGATCTGCATGGAGGAAACGCCGATATCCAGAACGACGCCATCGAGCCCGCCTTGCGGGGCATGCTTCGCGAGATCGGAGAATTGCGACTGGATGAGACTCAACCGACCGCCATTGGCGGCAACCATCGCCTGACCGCCGGCGATAGCGGTCGGATCGCGGTCGAGCGCGATGACGTCGGCGCCCTGATCGAGAATGGCCTGGGTGTAGCCGCCGGCGCCGAACGTGCCGTCGAGAATGATCTTGCCGGATGATGGCTCCAGCGCGGCAATGACTTCGCGAAGCAGGACCGGGATGTGACGCTGAGGTCCGCCATCGGCATCAGAAGATCGTCCGCCAGAATTCGCCGCCATTCCGTGTCCCCGTCCTAGGCGGGGCGAGCAGCCGAAAAACCGCGCCCCGCTCTTGCTTCCGCCTGCGCCGCCAAAAACGCATTCGGTTGCCAAAGCTGAAAATGATCCGCCCGTCCGACGAAGGTGACTTCGGTGGATATGCCGGTGAATTCCCGCACGAAATCCGTCACCATCAATCGACCTTCCTGGTCGAGCTTCATGAAAACGCCGCCGCCGTGAACCAGCAGCGACATCGCGTTCGCCTCCGGCGAGAAGGCATCCATCGACGCAATCTGCCGCTCGTAGCGCTCCAGCAAATCCGGACCGCCGACACTGATGGCCGGAAAGGCGAAATCCTGAAGACAATAAAGCTCCTGAATGCCGCGCCTGACCAACACCGAACGAAACGGAGACGGAACCGAAACGCGCCCCTTGGCGTCGATCCTGTTCGTCACGTTCGATAAAAAGCGGTCCATTACTCAACTCGCCAAAACCGCATTCCGCAAAGCGAACCATCCACTTCACAGACGACACCGGTACGCACGACACATCGCCAAGCGCCAGGGCGACATGCCCTGCAGCAGCCCCTCGTAGGCTCCTCACTCGTTTCAGCGATTGCGGGTCAAAAACACGACCCAATGTGGTGTGCATTTGGGATATCATGGGACACTATGGGCGTCAATGGGAGAAGCCGGCACGATACCGACTTCGCATCGGAAATTCATAAGCCGTTAAGTTTAACGAATGGTTTACTTTGCGTGCGGCAATGCGCTTTCGCTGCGTGGAAATTCACCGCAAAACACCCATTTCTCTTTTATGAAGCAACGGGATAACCAAATCCCACACGAGACCCGCAATTCAGGGTCGGAAAGGAAAATTCGCCAGTTGGCCTGTAAGCCGGGTTCTGTATGGCTCCGGTTTGACCCGGAACGTGGCAGCCATTCATCTGGGACGGCATTTGCATGCCGCCTCGCGCAACCCACCCGGATGACGGGCCCGGAAACCGGCTGTGAACGGGCTTTCGCCCATCCCGTGTCATCCCTATTCGGTCTTGCTCCCGGTGGGGTTTACCTTGCCGCCGCTGTTACCAGAAGCGCGGTGGGCTCTTACCCCACCCTTTCACCCTTACCATGCGATGCATGGCGGTTTGCTCTCTGTGGCACTTTCCCTGGGGTCGCCCCCGCCGGACGTTATCCGGCACCGTATTTCCGTGGAGCCCGGACTTTCCTCACCTTACCGTCTTTCGACATTGGTAAAGCGCGGCTGCCCGGCCAACTGGCATGGGCTGCATAACCATGTTCCGAGGCGAAAGCCACCGAAAAGCGCAGGCAAGGATCAAAGAAATGCCGGTTTGAAATCCGTCGAAAAGGCGCCATCGGCGATTTCTCCGTCCCGCAGCAGCACAGCGCCGAGCCGTCCGATCTCATCGGAACTCTTGGCCGCCGTGCCGTTGCCGCCGGTCAGAACCGCAATCTTCGGCGAGGCGGTGAAGCCGATGGCCGGATAACCGCTTTGCGTTTTGGAGACGACGCAGGCGGCCATCGAGACACGCGAAAGATCGATGGAAGGCACCAGCGATCCGACGATCTCCGAGAGATGATCGCGCGCGCTTTCGCGTCCGCCGGAGCGGAACCATTCCCGGATTTCCGGGTCGCTGCCGAGCCTCTTGTCGTCGGGATCGCCGCCGATCTTCAGATAGAATTTGCCATCGGGATAACGCACCGGCGGCAGAAGATAGATATGTTTCGTCGTGTCGCGTGGCTCATAGATCAACGACGGCATGTCCGCATATTGATCCAGATCACCCTCATCTACCTCGAAGAAAGCGACGGTGCGTGCATAGACATCGAGGGCCACCGGCTGCGGCAGCAGATCTTTCGTGATCGAGAAGCCGCCGGCCGCCACCAGCACCCGGTCTGCGGTATAAACCGCGCCCGAGGCCGTCTCCACCCGTGCGCGACCATCCTCTTCCCGAGTCGAAACGACAATATCGTCGATAAGCGTAACGCCGGCCTTTTCCGCCAGAATGGCCTGCGCCTTCACCAGCCCACGCGGATTGACGTATCCGGCATTGTTTCTCTCGAATACCCCCTCGCAACCCGGCTCGAAGGAGAAATAGGGGAAGCGGCTTTCGAGATGTTCCCCGCCCAGCAGTTCCGTGGACACGCCGAGCCGCGCCGCCGCCTTGCGGACATCGTCGACAAAAGGATTATCGCCGCCCCGTTCAGGCCCCACCATCAGGCAGCCGACGGGTGCATAAAATTCAACGCCGCTTCTGGCGGCAATATCGGCGTAACGCGCTATCGAGCGGTTGGCGAGCAGCGCCCAGTCGGCATCGCCATCGATGGTGCGGGTAATCCGCGCCTCGTCATAGTGACTGGCGAAGACGCCCCGATGCGATTTGATGTCGGCAGGTTCGCCGGGACCGATCAGCGCGACGCCATCCACCGTTTCGGCCAGATGGCGGGCGGCGGCGGCACCCATCATGCCGCGACCCACGACGATGTATCTGAAATGTCCCGACATGCCGCCCTCTTCACCCGCTCACTTCCGTCGCAACCTTGTAGCTGCTTCGTCCCTGAATGTCAGACGAAAACCGGCGACATTTCGGCGGCGAATTCATCCTCGGTCAGCTGGCCGTTCAAAAGCAGCATGGCGCCCAGCCGGCCGATTTCGTCCGAAGACTTGGCGGAGACGAAATTACCGCCGGTCAGAACCGCGATATTGGAGGATTGCGTATAGCCGATATAGGGATAGCTGCTGCGGGTGATGGAGGCGACACAGGAGCCTGAGGTGACCGGGCAGCCGGCGAGCTCCGGCATCAAGGAGAGCGCCCGCTTTTTCAGAAACTCCACCTCACCCGGCGTGCCGTCCGAATGGAACCAGCCAACCGCTTCCGCGAGCGTTTCAAGCCTGCCCTTTTCACTCTCGCCGCCGATCTTCAGATAGACCTTGCCATCGGGATAACGCACCGGCGGCAGGATATAGACGATGTCGTCCTCAGTCTCCGCCAGCACAATCGTGGAAGGCATGGCACCGAACAGCGCCTGCCGCGCCTCATCCAGTTCGAAAAAGACGATGGTGCGGCCCGTGGCCGCCATATCGACGCGAGAAGGCAGAAGCTCGGCCATGTTGGTGAAACCCCCGGCCGCTACGATGACCTTTTCAGCCGTATGAACCGCCCCTTCTCGTGTAGAAACCTCGACGCCATCGGAAGTATCGCGAATATGCGCCGCCGTCTGGCGCACAAGCCGCGCGCCCTGTGCGACGGCAATCGTGCATTGCGCCTTCACCAAGGCGCGCGGATTGACGTGGCCGGCATATTGCGCCTCGAAATAACCGCTGTGATCGGCCGGCATGGAGAACATCGGAAACCGGCCAGCCAGCGCATCAGTGCCGAGTGTCTCGACACCGAGACCGAGACGGTCGGCCGAGGCAAGCGCGCGCGAGACATAGTCCCCCGCAAGCCCCTTGCCGTTTCCGGTGAACAGGCAGCCCGCTTCCGTGAAAAAGCGGATGCCGCTTTTGGCCTCGATCTCCGCATAACGGCGGATGGAGCGCTGCGCCAGTTCCGCCCAGACCGGATCGCCATCAAAACCGCGGGTAATGCGCGCTTCGTCGTAATGGCTCGAAAACACACCCTGATGGGTCTTGCGATCGGCGGGTTCGTCCGGGCCGATCAGCGCCACGCCATCCGTTTGCGCTGAGAGATGCCGCGCCGCAGCCGCTCCCATCATCCCGGCCCCGACGACGATATATTTGAAATCCGGCATGCCATGCTCCGTATCAGATTTGCTTCTGACTACAGCATGCCGGGCCGAACCGGAATCGCTTTTCGCAATTTTGCAGACGAACGATGGCGGCCTCAGCCGGCCAGCAGCGCCTGCACCTTACCGCAATAGCGCTTGGACACCGGGTTCATCCGGGTGGCGCCATGGCCTGCATTGTAACGCAGGATCGTGCTGCACACCTGGCCGCCGCCAAGCTGATGCGCCGTGGCCAGATATTGCATGCCCCAGCGAATATTGGTCTCAGGATCGTAGAGCGCCTTGGTCGTGCCGCGATAGCCCATCATCCGCGCCGTTGCCGGCTTGATCTGCATCAGCCCGACCTCGCCTGCGCTGCCGCGGGCCTTCGGATTGAACTTGCTTTCCACCGAAACCACGGCATGCGCCAGATTGGTGGGAACGCCGTAACGTTTGGCATATTTGACGATCAGATCGGAATAGTCGTTCCTGAGCGAGGAAGGCAGGCTCTTTTCGGGAATGGGATAACCGGGCTTGCGGAAGAAGGTCTCCAGCGTCACGGTTTTGGTCTTGACGTCCTCGTCTTTGGCAAAAGCAATCCCCGCCTGCGAAGCGAGCATAACAACGCCCGCCACGACAGCAACAACAACCCTGTTCATATGTAGAAAAAGTCTCCAGATCGGATGACAGAAACAATGAAGCGACACAAATAATCTGCGCCCGGAAAGTCGATCACGACCTTCCGCTGTCCGGTCTCCTTGATTGATATTGACGGCAGGTTCCCCTGAAGAACGACACCGCATGCAGTGACGTTCTTAAACTTCCTCAATGCGGATTAACTGTGGCACGGTAAAAAAAGCGACTTGAACGGCAAGAAAATCGGGAACGATTTTCCAGGATTCGCGTTCAGGCGGCCGAAAATCTCGGCAGGCTGGCAATCAGCCGATGCAGCGTGTCGATGGTGGAGAAATCCGCGATGCCATCCACCAGAGCGGGACGGAAATGCCGCTGGAAGGCAGCCACGGCGCCTTCGGTTTTCTCGCAATAAGCGCCTGTAATTTCAACGCCATAACCATAAATGGACAGCATCGACTGCAGCGCTTCGACCGGTTGGCCATGATCGCCGCGCTGGAAAAAACGGCCGCCACGGATCGGCGCAGGCTCCACCCAATGGCCGACACCATGCTGCGACAGGATGTCCCACGGGAATTTTTCACCCGGATCGACCTTGCGGATCGGCGCGACATCCGAGTGCGCCAGCACCCTTTCAGGGGCGATAGACCAGCGCTGGCCGCAATCGCGACACAATTCGATGACGGCTTCCACCTGTTTCTTCGGAAATTCCGGCAGGCCGCCGGGATGGCCCTGATTGGCGATCTCGATGCCGATGGAGCGGGAATTGATGTCCTGATCCCCCGCCCAGATGCTTTTGCCCGCGTGCCAGGCACGGCGGGTTTCAGGAACCATCTGGATGACGCGCCCGTCCTCGAAGACGAAATAATGGCTGGAAACCTGACTTTCCGGATTGCAGAGCCAAGACAGCGCGCCGTCGGCCGTCGTCATGCCGGTATAATGCAGCAGGATAATATCGGGGCCGGCCACACCCAGCCTTTCGCCATGGTTAGGCGAAGGCGCAACGGCTGCGCCCCCGAAATCCGGGGTAAAATCCGGCAGACATTCACTCATGCGACGCGGCGTTCTTTCTCGATGGCCGCATAGGCGGCGTTGAGAGCCGCCATACGCTCATTCGCGGCCGCATGCAATTCCATGGGAACGCCGCGTGCAATGAGCTTGTCAGGATGGTGTTCGGCAACCAGCGAACGATAACGCCGGCGAATATCGGAAAAATCGTCGGAAGGCGAAACGCCGAGCACGCGATAGGGGTCGCGCCCGTCCATATGGACATGCCGCGCCATGATCGTTTCGAAGTGATCTTCGGTGATACGGAAGATTTCCGCGATCCGGCCGAGGAAGGCCAGTTCCCGCTCATGGATCAGCCCATCGGCCTTGGCGATGTGGAACAGGCCGTCGATGACGCTTTCCAGCATCTCGCAATTGGCGTGCCCGGAACCGCAAAGACCGGCAAGCCGCTCGGCATAGGCCTCGTAACCGGCAACGTCCTGACGGGCGAGATTATAAAGACGGGCGACGTTCTTGGCTTCTTCTTCCGGAAAATCGAAGATTTGCCGGAAGGCGCGCACTTCGGCATCGTTGACGACACCGTCGGCCTTCGCCATCTTGGCGGAGAGCGCTATGATCGCCACGGAAAAGGAAACCTTGCGGCGTGTCTCCGGATCGCCCTCGAAAAGGGTGCGGATGGCTTCCACCACGCGCCCGAGCGCACCGCCTGCCGCGTCGCCGATTGCGCCGAGCAGCCGTTCCCACAGGGATGAAATTTGCAGACAGGCGAAATCGAACATCATGCGACAAGCATGACGGGATATTGCCGCGAATGCAATATGTCCAGCGGGCCGGCGGCATTAACTTTTATTCATCTTTGCGACAGTTTTGCTTCAGGAACAAGAGCGCGCCAGACGATGACGCCACAGTTTTCCACAGATGGCGGGAAGCCAACCACCGGCTATGCCGATTGAAACGATTATATTCCGCCACTTTGCTCAAGCCGCTGAAAAACCGCGAGAAATCGGCGTTTTTCTTCATAAATTCACTTTACACCTACACGCGGCTGTCGCATCCATTTGCCAGACATGTCTTTGGGTATATGTGAAAAGGAGAGCCATGATGGCCAAACAGAAAGTCGCAATGCTGACCGCGGGTGGCCTTGCGCCCTGTCTCTCTTCGGCCGTGGGCGGCCTGATCGAGCGGTATAGCGACATTGCGCCTGATATCGACATCGTGGCCTATCGCTCCGGTTATCAGGGTGTGCTTCTGGGTGACCGTATCGAGATCACCAGAGATATGCGGGAGAAGGCGCATCTGCTGCACCGTTACGGCGGCTCGCCGATCGGCAACAGCCGCGTCAAGCTCACCAATGCAGCCGATTGCGCCAAGCGCGGTCTGGTCAAGGAAGGCGACAATCCGCTTCGCGTCGCGGCTGACCGGCTGGCGGCTGACGGCATCACCATTCTTCACACCATCGGCGGCGACGACACCAACACGACAGCTGCGGACCTTGCCGCCTATCTCGGCGCCAACGGCTACAATCTCACCGTCGTCGGCCTGCCGAAGACGGTGGATAACGACGTGGTGCCGATCAAGCAATCGCTCGGCGCCTGGACGGCCGCCGAAGTCGGCGCGTCCTTCTTCGACAATGTCAGCAACGAGCAGAGTGCAGCACCCAAGACCTTCGTCATCCACGAAGTCATGGGCCGCCACTGCGGCTGGCTGACGGCCGCCACCGCCCGCGCCTATATCCAGAAGACCAGCGGCAATGACTATGTCGAAGGCCTGATGATGAACACGCAGATGAAGAACATCGACGGCATCTACCTGCCGGAAATGGCCTTCGACATCGAGGCGGAAGCCGAGCGACTGAAGGAAATCATGGACAGGAACGGCTATGTCACGCTGTTCGTTTCCGAAGGTGCGGGCCTCGATTCCATCGTCGCCGAACGCGAAGCCTCCGGTGAGGCCGTCAAGCGCGACGCTTTCGGCCATGTGAAGATCGACACCATCAATGTCGGCGGCTGGTTCCAGAAGCAGTTCGCCAGCCTCATCGGCGCTGAACGTTCCATGGTGCAGAAATCGGGCTATTTCGCCCGCTCCGCCGCCGCCAATGGCGACGACCTGCGCCTCATTCAGGGCATGGTCGATCTCGCCGTCGAAAGCGCGCTCAACAAGGTCTCCGGCGTCACCGGCCATGACGAAGACCAGAATGGCAAATTGCGGACCATCGAGTTTCCGCGTATCAAGGGCGGAAAGCATTTCGACCTCTCTGCAAAATGGTTTACCGAAGTGATGGAACACGTCGGTCAGCCGTTCACAGCGGCCTGATTTTACGATAGGCTAAAATAATACGGCGACAGGGAGGGCAAGGAGGAAGAGAATGTCTGGACAGGCCTGGCTGATTTTTTGTGCAGCATGTGCCGTTGTGTTCGCACTCCCCTCTCCCCTTGTATTCTCTGTCGCCTCCTATGCCGCCATTCGCGGCAAAAAGACGGTCTTCGCCTCCGTCGGCGGCGGCGCGCTCGGCATCGTCACGGCCATGACGATTTCCGCCATTCCGGTGGCCGGTCTCGCCTGGCTGCCGCAATCCTTCGTCGAAATCGTGCAATGGGCCGGCATCGGCTGGCTGATGCTGTTTCTCCTGTGGACCTTCGCCACGCCTGCCGCACAGGCGGCCAATGCAGATAATGACAACCTGCCGGGCAAATCCTGGAGCGGCATTTTCCGCGATTGTTACGCCATTGCCGCCCTGCGCCCGCGCTACTTCGCTTTCTTTCTGGCGTTGCTGCCGCAATTCGTGTCCACCTCCGGCAATGCAATTGAAACGCTCGCCATGGCGCAGGCCGCCATCCTGCTTCTGGCGCTGGTGATTCTGACCGCGCAGGCGCTGTTTGCCGGCACCACTTTGGCGATGGTGCGCCGCATGTCGGGCGATAAGAAAATCCGGCCGAAATACCGCACCCACTTCATTTCCGGCCGCGCCGTCAGCGCCGGATACAGGCGCATCGCGGCCTGAAAAACCGCCCGAAAGCCGGGGAGAAACGTCCCGGCTTGCCGCTATCCTTACAATAGGTTAATGAAGGCTCGACGGGACACTGCCTGCTTCGCTCGACGCGGGGGTATCGAAAGACAGGCATAACGAAGGCGGCAACATGCGAAATTCGGGAAAATTCCGCGGAAGAAGTGCACTTCTTCTGTCTTCCACCGTGGGTCTGGCACTGGCATTGAGCGCATGCACCAGCGTCGAATATACCGCAAAGGAAGGGCCGAACGGCCCCAAGATCGCAACGGTCAATCCCGCGACCACTCCTGCGCAAACATCGGCGCAGCCGGCAACGGCCGAAGCAGCAGCGGGCGCGACCCCGGCAGCAGCAGCAACGGTGCAGACCGCCGAAACCGCAACCGCTTCCCAGCCTACAGCACTTCCCACCGCAGTCGCCGTCAAGGGCGGACGCGTGGCGCTGCCGCCGGCTTCTGAAATTGCTGCAGCCGCAGCCATCGCCGCCCAGATGCAGCCGCAGCAGAACGAAGTCGCCCAGGCGAGTGTGACGACATCTGCGCCGACCACGGCCACGGCGCTCGCACCGACAAGCGCCACTTCGGCGGTCGCAGCCATCGAAACGGCTGACGTGGCGGCCAAGCCGGCTGCCCACAACGCCGCCGCCGATCTGCCGCAGGTGGTTGCCGTCAAGGGCAGCTTCCCGCCCGCACCGCCGCCGCCCGGTTCGCCCTCCATCGGCACCGAGCTGACGGCCGAACGCAAAGTGATTCCGCTGCCGAAACCGGACAGCACGGTTCTGGCCTATGCCGCCGGCCCGACCAACGCCGCGCTGGCCGCCATCCGCCAGAACGAATCGATGACGACGCCACTCAATTCGGCCCCCGCTGGACGCGAAAAGCTGAGCGGCCTTATTACCAAATACGCCACCATGTACGATGTGCCGGAAGATCTGGTTCACCGCGTGGTGCGGCGCGAAAGCATGTATAATCCCGGCGCCTATAGCAGCGGCAATTTCGGCCTGATGCAGATCCGGCACGCCACGGCCCGCTCCATGGGCTTCGATGGCCCCGCCTCCGGCCTGTTCGATGCCGAAACCAACCTCAAATACGCCGTGAAATATCTGCGCGGCGCATGGGTTGTGGCGGGCAACGACCGCGATAACGCCGTCCGGCTTTATGCGCGCGGTTATTATTACGACGCCAAGCGCAAGGGCATGCTGCACGTTCTGCGCAAATGATGGCCTCCGGCTCTGTTATGGGAATGCAACCGCGCGGCTTTTCTTAAGCCGCCGGGTGTTTTCATTTCGTCATCCTGATTGGGCGGCGCGGGCTGGTTTTCCACCGACACCCCTATTCCCCGCCTTTGCCCACAGCCCCTGTCATCAAATTGTAGTGTCACGGCTGTAGACGCCTCTCAATCGACTGAGAGGTGAACATATGACGAGTGCGGCACCCAAGACCGGCTTCAGCAAGAACACGAAACTGAAGTCCGCATTGCTCCAGCACAAGGCACTCTCCAAAAGCGGTCTGTCCGAGCGCTTCTTCGGCGTCCTCTTTTCCGGCCTCGTCTATCCGCAGATATGGGAAGACCCGGAAATCGACATGGAAGCGATGGAGCTTGGCGAAGGTCATCGCATCGTCACCATCGGCTCGGGCGGCTGCAACATGTTGGCCTATCTCTCCCGCAACCCGGCCAGCATCGATGTCGTGGACCTCAACCCGCACCACATCGCGCTGAACAAGCTGAAGCTCGCCGCCTTCCGCCATCTGCCCGCCCATCAGGACGTGGTGCGCCACTTCGGCCGCGCCAATACGCGCAGCAACAGCCACGGTTACGACCGCTTCATCGCCGAGCATCTCGACGCCACGACCAAGGCTTACTGGTCGAAGCGCACCCTTTCCGGCCGCCGCCGCATCTCTGTCTTCGACAGGAACATCTATCGCACCGGCCTGCTCGGCCGCTTCATCGGCGCCGGCCATCTCATGGCCCGGCTGCACGGCGTGAAGCTCACCGAAATGGCCAAGACCCGCACGCTGGACGAACAGCGCCAGTTTTTCGACAGCAAGGTGGCGCCGCTGTTCGACAAGCCGGTCGTGCGCTGGCTGACGAAGCGCAAAAGCTCACTGTTCGGCCTTGGCATTCCGCCGCGCCAATATGACGAGCTGGCCAGCCTTTCCGCCAATGGCACGGTTGCATCCGTGCTGAAGGAGCGTCTGGAAAAGCTCGCCTGCAACTTCCCGCTCAGCGACAATTATTTCGCCTGGCAGGCTTTCGCGCGCCGTTATCCCGAACCGCATGAGGGCGCGCTGCCCGCCTATCTCAAGCCGGAATATTACGAGACGATCCGCAACAACACGGCGCGCGTCGCGGTGCACCACGCCACCTACACCGAGCTTCTCTCGCGCAAGCCGGCGAGCGCCGTCGACCGTTATATCCTCCTCGATGCGCAGGACTGGATGACGGACACGCAGCTCAACGAATTGTGGTCGCAGATCAGCCGCACCGCCGCGCCCGGTGCGCGCGTCATCTTCCGCACCGCCGCCGAAAAGAGCGTCATCGAAGGCCGGCTTTCGCCCGATATCCGCAACCAGTGGGTCTATCTCGAAGAGCGCTCCAACGAGCTCAACGCCATGGACCGCTCGGCCATCTACGGCGGCTTCCATATCTACCAGAGGGCTATGGCATGAAAACCATCGGCGAGAATGTGGGCCTTGCAGACAGCGCGCATGCGAGCCTGATGGACCGCATGTATCGCCACCAGCGGCATATCTACGATATCACCCGCAAATATTACCTTCTCGGCCGTGACCGGACCATTTCCGGCCTCGACGTGCCGAAGGGTGGCACGCTCCTGGAAGTCGGCTGCGGCACCGGTCGCAACCTGCTGCTGGCCAGCCGCAAGTTTCCCCAGGCAAAGCTGTTCGGCCTCGACATCTCCGCCGAAATGCTGCTGACCGCAGCCGAAAATTTTGCCGGCAAGACGGAACGCCCCATTCTGCGCGTGGCCGATGCCACTGCTTTTCGCGCCTCCGAATTCGGCCAGCCCGACGGCTTCGACCGCGTCATGATCCCCTATGCGCTGTCGATGATACCGGATTGGGAAAAGGCGATCGAACAGGCGCTCACGGCGCTGAAACCCGGCGGCTCGCTGCACATCGTCGATTTCGGCCAGCAGGAACAATTGCCGAAGTGGTTCCGCACCCTTTTGCAGGCCTGGCTTACCCGTTTCCACGTCACGCCCCGCGCCAATCTCCGCTATGTTCTGGCCAATATGGCCGGCCGTTTTGACGGTAATCTCGAATTCGAGGAAATCGCCCGGGGTTATGCCTGGCGGGCTGTCATCACGCTTCCGGCTGCCGAAGCGCAGCAGCCGAAAATCCACCTCATCTTGGCCGACGCCTGATTCCCGGCGGTACTAAGGGGCGTCGCGTTCGAGGCTCCTGCCACGCCGGATTTCGTCGCTGAAACCGCAAATCGCTTCGAATCCAGCGACTTGCCGGGTGCAAAAGCACGTTGCCACTTGCCATATCAGTTTGTTTACCATGTTATGTGTAAATCGGGAGATACGGCGCGCCATTTTGCGGCCGTGGGATGGGCAACATTTTCATCAGGATTCCAATGCGGCTGCGTTTATCGGCACTATTGTCGGCTTTGCTGTTGATCGGCGGCTGCACCTCCACCAGCTATGACCTGCTGGAAACCGCATCCGTTTCCAGGCCGAAATTTTCCGATACCGATCCGCAGGATTTCGGCACGAACAACCCGCACCGCCATGAGGTGCACGGCATCGACGTGTCCAAATGGAATGGCGATGTCGACTGGCCGACCGTGCGCAAATCAGGCGTGTCCTTCGTCTTCATCAAGGCGACGGAGGGATCGGACCGCATCGATCCGAAATTCGGCGACCATTGGCGCAGCGCGGCGGCGGCAGATGTTCTGCACGCGCCCTACCACTTCTATTATTTCTGTTCGACAGCAGACGCCCAGGCCGACTGGTTCATTCGCAACGTGCCGAAGGAAGCCGTCACCCTGCCCCCGGTTCTCGACGTGGAATGGAACCCGGCCTCGCCCACCTGCAAGACGCGCCCCGCGCCCGGCATCGTTCGCGCCGAGATGCAGCGTTTCCTCGACCGCATCGAAGCCCACTACGGCAAGCGTCCGATCATCTATACCTCGGTGGACTTCCACCGCGACAATCTCGTCGGCCAGTTCAAGGATTACCATTTCTGGGTCCGCTCCGTCGCCGCCCATCCGGCCAAGATCTACGAAGATCGCAAATGGGCCTTCTGGCAATATACCGCAACCGGCGTCGTGCCCGGCGTGAACGGTCCGACCGACATCAATGTCTTTGCCGGAACGGAGAAAAACTGGCGGAAATGGATTGCTTCCGCCAAATAACACGGCCAAGAAGCAACACTTTTGAAAAATCGGCGTTGTTCTGCAACGTCAGATCATTCGGTCCGTTTTTTTGTCGCAAACATATGGGTAAAGCGGGCTCACAACCTATCGAGGAAATTCCCATGCCCACGTTCCGGTCGCGCAGCATCATTTTTGCCGCCGCTTTGTCGCTTCTTTCCACCGGCTCCGCCCTCGCCACACCGCCAGTGGCTTCGCCTGACGATCCCAAGCAGGTTGCCTGCGGCGGCGATCTCGGTGCATTCCTCGAAGGCGTGAAAGCCGATGCGCTTGCCAAGGGCATTCCGGCCGATGCGATCCAGAAGGCGCTTGCCGGCGCGCAGATCGACCCGAAGGTGCTCTCGCGTGACCGTGCACAGGGCGTCTTCCGCCAGACCTTCCTGGAATTCTCCCAGCGCACCGTCAGCCAGGCCCGCCTGGATATCGGCCGCAAGAAACTTCAGGAACTCTCCTCCACCTTCGCCCGTGCCGAAAACGAATTCGGTGTTCCGGCCGGCGTCATCGCCGCCTTCTGGGCCATGGAGACGGATTTCGGCGCGGTTCAGGGCGATTTCAACACCCGCAACGCGCTGGTGACCCTCTCGCATGATTGCCGCCGCCCGGAACTCTTCCGCCCGCAGCTGCTGGCGCTGATCGAAATGGTCCAGCACGGCGATCTCGATCCCGCCGCCAATACCGGCGCATGGGCCGGTGAAATCGGTCAGGTGCAGATGCTTCCCAAGGACATCATCGCCTTCGGCGTCGACGGCGATGGCGACGGCCATATCAACGTCAAGAGCAGCGCCCCGGATGCGATCCTGACGGCTGCGAAATTCATCCAGCATCTCGGTTTCAAGAAGGGCGAACCCTGGATTCAGGAAGTCTCGCTGCCGGAAAACCTGCCCTGGGAAAAATCCGGCCTTGGCGGCCCGCTGACCGCCGGTGACTGGTTCGCACTGGGCGTCACCCCGCGCGACGGCAACAGGAATTTCGCCACCCTGCCCGCTGCCCTCATCATGCCGCAGGGGCGCAAGGGGCCGACCTTCATTACCTATCCGAACTTCAACATCTATCTGGAATGGAACCAGTCGTTCATCTACACGACCTCGGCCGCCTATTTCGCCACCCGCCTCATGGGCTCTCCCGTCTACAACAAGGGCAACCCGGAGCCCGGTTTCGATGATGCCACCATGAAGGAGCTTCAGACCAAGCTTGAAGCGCGCGGACACAATGTCGGCAAGGTGGATGGCATTCTCGGTTCCGGCACCCGCGTCGCCATCCAGAAGGAGCAGCAGCGTCTCGGGCTGCCCGCCGATGGCTGGCCTTCGACCGCACTTCTGCAGGCGCTTTAAGCAATCTTAACAGCGCCTTCCGGCCCTTAATCTGTCGGACGGAATCAAGGCATAAAGTGTTAATCTCGACCTGATGACTGGGGATAACACCCCGGTCATTTACTTTTTTTAAACATATGAAGCACTGCGTGATAAGAAAATAATCTTTTATTTTCAAATAATTACAGAAATTTCTTTTTTATGTCGTTCGGAGATGTGCTGCACTGCATCACAAAAACCGCTTTTCAACTGCCACAAAACGGTCATATTATCGAACCTGTCAACAACAGGAGGCACCCATGGGACTTACAAAATCTCTCAATGCCTTGGCAGTCGGTTTGGCGTTTTTGTTCGTAGCGATGATGCTTTTCATCTGACGAGACGTGAAGACCAAACGCAGATAAGAACCGTAGATGACACGAGTTTAAAAAGCGCAGGCCCTGAGGGACCTGCGCTTTTTTCATGTCGGTAATCCGCTGTGTAAAATCAGGCGGCGCTGCGGCGCAGACGCTCCAGCCCGAGATTTTCAAGCACCGCATCAACCAGCGGCGCGCGGTTCATGGTGTAGAGATGGAACTCATTGACGCCACGCCGCTGCAGATCGGCGATCTGCTCGGCGGCAACCTCCGCGGCCACGCGGGCGCGACCTTCCAGATCGTCGTCATAACCTTCGAAACGCTCATCCAGAAAACCGGGAATGCTGGTGCCGCAGCGACCGGCGAAACGCTTGAGCTGGGTGAGGTTCTGGATCGGCATGATGCCCGGAACCACCGGAATGGTGATGCCCGCCGCTGTCACCCGCTCCATATAGCGCTCGAACACATCATTATCGAAGAAGAACTGCGTCAGCGCCCGCGTCGCGCCATTATCAGCCTTGCGCTTCAGCATATCGATATCAACCGCTTCGCTTGCGCTTTCCGGGTGCTTTTCCGGATAGGCCGACACGGAAATCTCGAAATCGGCAATTTCACGCAGCCCCTTCACCAGAGCGGCGGCATTCTCATACCCTTCGGGATGCGGCTTATAGGCCGTGCCGATGCCCGTGGAGGGATCGCCGCGCAGCGCCACGAAATGACGAACGCCGGCATTACGAAATTCTTCAATGACCTGATGCACGTCCTCACGGCTGGCATCCACGCAGGTCAGATGCGCGGCGGTCGCCAGATGGCTGTCGCCGATCATCCGGCGCACCGCATCCAGCGTCGGCGCCTTGGTAGATCCGCCGGCGCCATAGGTGACGGACACGAAATCCGGGTTCCATTTCTTCAGTTCGGCAACCGTTTCCCAGAGCTGGGTTTCCATCTCGGGATTCTTGGGCGGGAAAAACTCGAAAGACAACCGGATATCGCCATCACGGCGCGCGGTTTCCGACCTCAACATATCATGCCCTCCCGGAGCCAAGTAAAACCACCTCTTGCACCACATCGTCTGCCATCAGCAGCCGCTGGTCTCGGGCAACCCAAATCGTAACATCCAGAGCTTCGTCGGACGCTTTTTCAGAATGAAGATCGACGGCACGCTCCAGAGAAAGCCCGGCCTTCTTCAGCCATTCTTCCATCAGCGGATGCGAGAAACCCAGCCGCACATGCGCATGCTCGTCGCGCAGATATTCGAAGGAATGCGGGGCAAGATCGATAACGATCAGGCGGCCGCCGGGGCGCAGCATGCGCGCAGCTTCGGACAACGCGATTTCCGGCTGGTCGAGAAAATGCAGGACCTGATGGATGACGATCAGATCGAAATCTTGGCCTTCCAGCGGCAGGTTGAGAATATCGCCATGGCGCACGGATGCATTGACCACGCCCGCCTTGTCGAGATTGGCGCGCGCCACCGACAGCATGTCGCGGCTGGCATCCACACCGATCGCCCGGCGATAGATGCCGCTCAGAAGCTGCAGGATGCGGCCGGTGCCGGTGCCGAGATCGAGCAGTGAATCGACCGGCGTGGTGCCCACCAGCTTCAGGAGCGCACCTTCCACGGCTTCGTCGCTGACATGCAGGCGGCGCAACTCGTCCCAGGCGGAAGCGTTGCGGCTGAAATAATCCTGCGCACGTTCAGCCCGCACCCGCTTGACGGTGGCAAGCCGCTCGCTGTCGCGCTGGAGAACCGCGTCAGACGGCGACGCGGCGCCAAGCAACTGCCGGACGACGCCCGCAGGCTCACCATCCTGCCGCAAGCGGAAATAGGCCCAGGCGCCTTCCTGATAACGCTCGATCAGCCCCTCTTCCGTCAAAAGCTTGAGGTGACGGGAGATGCGCGGCTGCGACTGGCCGAGGATTTCAGTAAGATCGGTAACCGTCAGATCGCCGGCCGAAAGAAGCGCCAGCAAACGGAAGCGCGTCGGCTCGCCCGCCGCCTTCAGGAGATCCACCAATTTGTCCAGACCGAACGCCACTCTGCCGCGCCTCGCAAGCTAATCAAGATATAAAGATATCTTTATGTCGATGTGGCATTCGATGCAAGCGCAAAGTGTTCAGTGACACGATCATGTCAACTTATTACACGAAAAAAGGCCCGCTTTACGGCGGGCCTTTCTAAGGGGATACGGAAAAGGATCAGCGCGTCAGGCGCTTGTAGCTCACCCGGCCGGGCTTGATGCTTTCCGGGCCGAGGCGGCGGACCTTGTCCTTTTCGTAGTCTTCGAAGTTGCCTTCGAACCATTCCACATGGCTGTCACCCTCGAAAGCGAGGATGTGGGTAGCCAGGCGGTCGAGGAACATGCGGTCGTGGCTGATGATAACAGCGCAGCCGGCGAAGGCTTCCAGCGCTTCTTCGAGCGCTGCCAGCGTTTCCGTATCAAGGTCGTTGGTCGGTTCGTCGAGCAGCAGCACGTTGCCGCCGGCCTTCAGCATCTTGGCGAGGTGCACGCGGTTGCGCTGACCACCGGAGAGGTTGCCGACCTTCTGCTGCTGATCGCCGCCCTTGAAGTTGAAGGCGCCGCAATAGGCGCGCGAGTTCACTTCGAACTTGCCGAGCTTGATGATGTCGTTGCCGCCGGAGATTTCCTCCCAGACGGTCTTGTCACCCGCCAGCGTATCGCGGCTCTGGTCGACATAACCGAGCTGAACCGTCTCACCGACAGTCACAGAACCGCTATCCGGCTTTTCCTGACCGGTGATCATCTTGAACAGCGTGGACTTACCCGCACCGTTCGGACCGATGACGCCGACGATGCCACCGGGCGGCAGCTTGAAGGAGAGGTTTTCGATCAGCACGCGGTCGCCGAAGGACTTCGTCAGATTGTCGGCTTCGATGACGACGCGGCCGAGACGCTCGGCAACCGGAATGACGATCTGCGCATCGCCGGGACGGCGGTTTTCCGCTGCTTCCACCAGCTCGTCATAGGCCTTGATACGCGCCTTGGACTTCGTCTGGCGTGCCTTCGGGCTGGAGGCGATCCACTCGCTTTCGCGGCTGATGGCCTTCTGGCGCGATGCGTCTTCACGGGCTTCCTGCTGCATGCGCTTGGCTTTCGCCTGCAGGTAAGCGGAGTAGTTGCCTTCGTAAGGAATGCCGCGACCACGGTCGAGCTCGAGAATC
Organism: Agrobacterium sp. P15N1-A; assembly: GCF_044626815.1. NCBI lineage: Bacteria > Pseudomonadati > Pseudomonadota > Alphaproteobacteria > Hyphomicrobiales > Rhizobiaceae > Agrobacterium > Agrobacterium sp. P15N1-A. The sequence goes on from NZ_JBIUPF010000002.1 coordinate 383,338, forward strand.
CAGCCCGTGACGTTGTCGAGGAAGTAGCGGTCGTGGGTAATCATCATCACGGCGCCGGGATAGTCGCGCAGGTGCTTTTCAAGCCACGCAATGGTTTCCGCATCGAGATGGTTGGTCGGTTCGTCGAGCAGCAGCAGGTCCGGCTGAGACAGCAGCAGACGGCAGAGCGCCACACGGCGGCGTTCACCACCAGAAAGGCCCGTTACGGCCGAGTCGCCAGGCGGGCAACGCAGCGCGTCCATGGCCATCTCGACCTGGTTTTCGAGGTCCCAGAGATTCTGGCTGTCGATGATGTCCTGAAGCTTCGCGCCTTCATCCGCCGTTTCGTCGGAATAGTTCATCATCAGTTCGTTGTAGCGGTCGACGATGGCCGTCTTGCTCGCCACGCCTTCCATGACGTTTTCCATCACGGTCTTGTTTTCGTCGAGCTTCGGCTCCTGCTCGAGATAACCAAGCGTCGCGCCTTCGGCCAGCCAGGCCTCGCCGGTATACTCCTTGTCGAGGCCGGCCATGATTTTCAGAACAGTCGACTTACCGGCGCCGTTAGGGCCGAGGATACCGATCTTGGCGTCGGGGTAGAAGGAGAGATGCACATTCTCCAGAACCTTCTTCGCACCGTAGGCCTTGTTCAGCCCGGCCATGTGATAGATGAATTGACGTGCCATTGTAGCGAATGCTCCACATCGGATTTTTAAGAGTACGTATCGGGAAATTTGCCGCTATGTAGGGTAAATAGGACCTTGGGGCAACCTCTGGCACGATTATGACCCCATGATTATGACAAGCTGCGCGATGAGACGATGGGTGCGATGATGAATGAGACGACCGATAACCTCGCGTTCAGCCAGATCCAGAGACTGGAGGCCCCTTCCGGCGCCTCCATCGCTTTCCGTCATCAGCCTTCCGCCCTCCCCGCCCGCGGCGTGCTCATGATCTGCCACGGTCTTGTGGAACATGCCGGCCGTTACCGCCGTTTTGCCGACGTCATGTCGCAGCAGGGTTTCGAAGTCTATGCCCACGACCATCGCGGCCACGGTCGCACGAAAGCGGCGGATGCGCCTCTTGGCCGTTTTGCCTGGAGGAACGGTGCTGAAAAAGTCGTGGCCGACGTCATGGCGATACGCGTGATGGCCGGTGAAAGACATCCCGGCCTGCCGGTGATCCTGTTCGGCCATTCCATGGGCGGCCTCGTGGCGCTCAACACCGCCGTCAGCCATCCGGATGCCTTTGATGGCCTGTCGATCTGGAATTCCAATCTCAATCCCGGCCTCATGGGCCGTCTCGCGCAGGTCGTGTTGCGGCTTGAAAAGATGCTGAAGGGCTCGGATGTGCCGAGCGCCATCCTGCCGAAGGCGACATTCCGCGCCTGGAACGCAAAAATGCCGGAAAAGCGCACCCACGCGGACTGGCTGAGCCATGACAGGGCGGCTGTGGACGCGTATGTGGAGGACCCGCTCTGCCAGTTTGAGGCAAGCGTTTCCCTGTGGCAGGACGTCTTCGAACTCTCCTACCGCGCGCCGAAACTCATCGAGCGCCTGCCGAAGACATTGCCGCTTTTGCTGGTCAGCGGCGATCAGGATGCCGCCACCAATGACGGCAGGGAGATCGTCTGGCTGGCAGAACGTTTCCGGGAGGCAGGTTTCAGCCATGTCGAGCACACGATCTACAAGGGCATGCGGCACGAGACCTTGAACGAAATCGGCTGGCAGCCCGTAGCAGCGGATTTCGCCGCCTGGTGCGGCCGCGTCGTGGATGACAGTAAAACGCCCTCCCCGTCATTCCGGCCCTGAGCCGGAATCCAGCCGACGCGCGTCTGCGCGGCGAGAAGAGTCTTTTCAGCCCAATGACTTGGGCTGGCTGGATTCCGGCTCAAGGCCGGAATGACGGAATTAGGGGACTCTCAAAACACAACGAATGTCGAAGCTGCCGTGTCAGACCCAGTTTAGTGCCGTTCCAAAACGGAATAAGTCCATGAGATAAAATCACATGCGACGTGGCAAGCAGCGGTCTATAAACCGGCAGACACAAATACCGGGGGACCGATGACCGACATGCCGAACAGGAAACCGCCGCTCTCCGGCATCCGCGTCATTGAACTCGCGCGTGTTCTGGCCGGTCCCTGGGCAGGGCAGATGCTGGCCGATATGGGGGCTGACGTCGTCAAGGTGGAAAATCCCGAGGGCGGCGACGATACCCGCGCATGGGGGCCGCCCTTCGTCGAAAGCGATGATGGAGAAAACCTCTCCGCCGCCTATTACCATGCCACCAATCGCGGCAAGCGCTCCATCGTCGCCGATCTGAAGACGCCTGAGGGCTGCGAGCTGGTGCGCCGGCTGGTGCGCACCGCCGATGTCGTCATCGAAAATTTCAAGCGCGGCGGGCTTGCCAAATATGGCCTCGACTACGAAAGCCTGAAGGCGCTCAATCCGAAGCTGATCTATTGCTCCATCACTGGCTTCGGCCAGACCGGGCCTTATGCCGATCTCGCCGGATACGACTATATCGTGCAGGGCATGTCCGGCTTCATGTCGATTACCGGCGAAGCCGACGGCCAGCCGATGAAGGCGGGTGTGGCGGTTGCCGATATTTTCACCGGCATCTATTCCGTGTCAGCCATTCAGGCGGCGCTGATCCATGCCATCCGCACTGGCGAAGGCCAGCATATCGACATGGCCCTTCTCGATGTGCAATCGGCCGTGCTCGCCAACCAGAACATGAATTACCTGATTTCCGGCAAGCCTCCCGTTCGGCTCGGCAACGCCCATCCGAATATCTCCCCCTATGAGGTGGTGCCGACGGCCGACGGTTTCCTGATCCTCGCGGTCGGTAATGACGGCCAGTTCCGCCGCCTCTGCACCATTCTCGGCATCGGCGCGATTGCCGATGACGAACGTTACGCGACGAACAAGGCCCGCGTAGCCCATAAGGTCGAGGTGCGGCAAATCGTTTCCACCGAAACGCTGAAATGGCAGAAGGGCGATCTTCTGACCGCCTGCGAAAAGAATGCCGTCCCCGCAGGGCCGATCAATTCCATCGAGGAAATGTTCGCCGATCCGCAGGTGAAGGCGCGCGGCCTCCGCGTCGATCTGGAGGCGGAAGACGGCACCGTCATCCCCGGTGTCCGCACACCCATTATCATGTCGCAAACGCCGCTGCGTTATGAACGCCCCAGCCCGAAGCTCGGCGAACATCAGGCGCAGGTGCTGGCCGAACTGGAAAACATCGAAAGGACCACGACGCCATGACTGCAGCCGGAATGAAAAGAACAGGCGGGCAATTGATCGTCGAAGCGCTGAAGGCCAATGGCGTCTCCCGCGTTTCCTGCGTTCCGGGCGAAAGCTATCTCGCCGTGCTGGATGCGCTTTATGAAAGCGGCATCGAAACCGTTGTCTGCCGCCAGGAAGGCGGCGCTGCGATGATGGCCGACACATGGGGCCGGCTGACGGGCGAACCCGGCATCTGCATGGTGACCCGTGGACCGGGTGCGACCAACGCCTCGGCAGGCCTGCACATCGCAAGACAGGATTCCATTCCGATGATCCTGTTCATAGGCCAGGTGCAGCGCGAAGCGCGTGAGCGTGAGGCGTTTCAGGAAGTGGAATATCGCCGCGCCTTCACCGAATTCGCCAAATGGGTGGGCGAGATCGACGATGCCCGCCGCATTCCCGAATTCGTTACCCGCGCCTTTGCCGTGGCCACCTCCGGCCGCCCCGGCCCGGTGGTGCTGACGCTGCCCGAAGACATGCTGGTGGAAGAGGTCGAAGCGCCTGAGGCAAAGCCCTATACTCCGGTCGAGGCACATCCCGGCCCGTCGCAGATGGCCGCCTTCGCAAAAATGCTGGGCGAGGCGAAGCGCCCGGTCTTCATCATCGGTGGCACCCGCTGGTCCGAGGAAAGCGTGGCGGGCTTCAAGGTTTTTGCCGAAAACAACAAGCTGCCCGTCGGCTGTTCCTTCCGCCGCCAGATGCTGTTCGATCACTTCAGCCCCTCCTATGCCGGCGATGTCGGCATCGGCATCAATCCGGCGCTGGCCAAGGAGATCAAGGAGGCCGATCTCGTGGTGCTGCTCGGCGGCCGCCTCTCCGAAATGCCGTCTTCCGGTTATACGCTGCTCGACATCCCCTACCCGTCGCAGAAACTCGTCCATATCTATCCGGAAGCCGAAGAGCTTGGCCGCGTTTACCGTCCCGATCTCGCAATCTGCGCCGCACCGGAAAATTTCGTCGCTGCCCTCTCCTCCATCTCGCTTCCGGCAAAAACAGCATGGGCCGAGCGCACGGCCGCCATGCACGCTGCTTATCTCAACTGGTCCACCCCACCGCAGACCGGCCCCGGCGCGGTGCAGATGGGTCCGATCATGGACTGGATCGAGGCCAATGTGCCCGAGAATGCGATCTTCACCAATGGAGCGGGTAATTATGCCACCTGGGTGCACCGCTTCCACCGCTTCCGCCGCTTCAACACGCAATCGGCCCCGACATCAGGCTCGATGGGTTACGGTCTGCCGGCGGCGGTCGCCGCGAAGCACCTTTTCCCGGAGCGTGAGGTGATCTGCTTTGCCGGCGACGGCTGTTTCATGATGCACGGACAGGAATTCATCACCGCGGTCCGTTACGGCCTGCCGATCATCACGGTACTGGTCAATAACGGCACCTATGGCACGATCCGCATGCATCAGGAGCGGGAATATCCCGGCCGTGTCAGCGGCACCGATCTTGTCAATCCGGATTTCAACGCCTTTGCCAAAGCCTATGGCGGCCACGGCGAAACGGTGGAAAAGACCGAAGACTTCGCCGCCGCCTTCGAACGGGCGCGGGCCAGCGGCAAGCCGGCCATCATCGAGGTGAAGCTGGATGCGGAAGCCATCACGCCGACGCGTACCCTGACGCAGATCAGGACCGGAAGCTGATATTACGCATGGACACGGCTCCGGCATGGTGTAAATCCTGACTGAAACATACAGCTTAGGAAACGACATGCCGGATGCAGCCCCTCCAGTCATCACCCCGCGCGGCGCAAAAATCGAGCCCTCGGCCGGCGCGCCTTTCGAGGCCGTGCGCGTGGCCCGCGATGTGCTGCACACTTCCCGCACGGCAGCGCTTGCGACCCTCGATCCCGTCAGCGGTTATCCCTATACGACCGCAACCAATATCGGCATCGAACCGGATGGCACGCCGTTCTTCTTCGCGGCGGGGCTGACGCTGCATGCCCGCAACATGGAGGCGGACGCGCGCATCTCGCTGACGCTCGCCCCCTTCGGCAAGGGTGACGCGCTGACGCTGCCGCGCCTGACACTGGTAGGCAAGGCGGAGCAAATCGGCCCGGATGAAGTGCCGCTCGCCATCGCGCGCTACATTGCCCGCTACCCCAAAGCGAAACTTTATCTCTCCCTTCCCGACACGAGGCTTTATCGGCTGCGGACGGAAGGTGTGCAGATCAATGGCGGCCCGGCCCGCAACGCCAGCAACATCACCCCGGCCGATCTGCGCACCGATCTCTCAGGCGCAGACGAACTGATGGCGGCGGCGGAAAGCGAAGCGATCCGCCTCAACGCCATCAAGGGCGAAGCGGCCCGGCTCGCCGTTCTCGCCGGCGCAAAGGCTGGCCGCTGGACGATCACCTCCATCGACCCGGATGGTATCGATCTCGCCTCGGCCAGCGATCTGGCCCGGCTTTGGTTTGAGGAGCGGGTGACGACGTTGAAGCAGTTTGAGAAGTCGCTTGCTTCGCCGGTGAGGTGACGGACGCAAGCGATTCAAAAAACATGAAAATTGCTTCTACTTGGCATTTTGTGGCCATGTCGCCACGCCGCGCCGTCACCCGGACTAGATCCGGGATCCCGCGCGATCAAGTCCTTGATCGTGAAAGACTCTTTTCACGGCGCAGACGCGCCGTGGCTGGATGCCGGGTCAAGCCCGGCATGACGGGGAGAGTTTTTGACCCCATCCCATCGAAAAGGCCGGGCCGCTTTCCGCGACCCGGCCCTTTCTTAAAAACTCAGACGGATGCTCAGAGAGCAGCGGTCACGATGAATTCAACCTTGTAGTCCGGCGTTGCCAATGGTGCGCCGCTGGTGGCGCGGGCCGGCGGGTTTGCCGGGTCGATCCAGCCTTCCCAGACAGCGTTCATTTCGCCGAAGGTGGACATGTCGGAGAGGTAGATGATCGTCTGCAGGATCTTCGACTTGTCCGAACCGGCAGCGGCCAGCAGGCGGTCGACTTCAGCGAGAGCGGACTTGCTCTGTTCCGTAACGCTCGTGCCCTCGCCAACCTGGCCGGCCAGATAAACGGTGTTGCCGTGAACGACGGCGCCGCTCATGCGCTTGCCCGGCTCGATACGCTTGATGGTCATGGAAAACTCCTGTTGATTGGCATTTAAAATAGAATGATGCGCGGAAAATCAGCCGCGCAGGTGATGGGTCTTTTCGTAAATCGCCGTCGAGCGCGCGCCGGAACGGCAATAGCCGAGCATCGGGCGCTGCAATTCGTCCAGTGCGTCCACCATGCCGGCAACGGCATCAGCGTCGACGCCATAACGACCGACAGGCACATGCATGATGGTAATACCGAGCTGCTCTGCGCGCTCGGCAATATCGGCGAAAAGCGGCTGGCCGTCTTCTTCACCATCAGGGCGGTGGCAGACGATCGACTTGAAGCCGAGCGCCTTGATCTCGTCGAGATCGGCGACGCTGATCTGTCCCGTTACCGAATATTCGTCGTCTATGCGCCTGATATCCATGTCATGCCTCCGCTGAAACCGGCGTCCGCGCCGCTGGCACGCTCTCGCCACCCTTAGAAATCCGCATCCGATGTAAGGGCTCAAAACCCATGCGTCAATGATGCGGTGTCCTCATTCGGTACGGCATTCAGACGATGGAAAAACGCAGGCCGAAGGAGCGGCTTTCACCCGGCTGGAGAATATTGAACTCACCGGCCGCCTCAAGCTCGCTCCGCCCGACCCAGCGGTGCGAAACCGGCTCGATGCCGAGCACATTGGCCGGCGCCTGCTGGTTGCGCCACATCTGCAGATAGGGCAGCGTTTCCGTGCGAAAACGGACGGCCAGCGTCTTCCCGCCGATGGTCGCAATCGGTCCGAGCGCGAGCGACGCCCACTCGTCATCACCGGCGGGAACGCAGAAAACGGTGCCCGGCTCTTCGCCGAAACGCCAGCCGTGGCCGCCACCGTCGAACATCGCGCCTTGAAGTCGCACGTCATCGTCGAAGAGGCGCGCGCCGATATTCATGTGATACATCAGGAACACCGGAATCGGCCGCTCGGAGGTGTTGACGATCCGGTCATCGAGGCTGACTTCGCCGCTTTCCCCGTCGATACGCCATGTCCGTTCCAGAAGTGCGGTGCCACCATCGGCAAGCTTCACGGGAACCTCGACGCGCGCCAGTGCATTGGACTCATGAACATCGAACGCGATGACCGTCGCGGGATGGGAGGAAAAGGATCCATGCAATGGGTATCGACGCCCCTCACCGTCGCCATGGATCGGCTCGGGATGGCGGATATGGTCGGGGCCGCAGGTGAACAGAAAGCCTTCCAGCGAATGGTCGATGCGCGCATCGCCATCATCGGGGATGGCGCGGCCGGGCGCGATGTCGATGCCATCGACAACACAGGCGCCGATATCGAAAACGGAGGTTTCATCGAGGAAAATGCGTGGCGATCTGCCGGCCTGAAACGAACGCAAGACAACCTCCCTGTGGCAGTAAAAACGCATGAATCACGGAAACGCTACTAGTCGTGACGGAAATTAAGATTGCATTAACCGCGAATTCACCTTTTTCACAATAGGGTCAAGATTGCGGTGTGTTTATCGGTGAACAAGCAAGGGATAGCAGAATCGTGAAACAGTTTCTTAACGCAGCTCTGGGTCTGACAGTCGCGCTGGTGGCAGCTATCGCCCCGCTACAGGCTGGCGCGCAGCAGCGTTATGGCGATCAGCAGACGATGCTGGTGACCCCGGACGGTCGCGTGCTCGACTTCATGCCGGAGCGCGGCGATATCGTCATCAGCCGCGATTCCATGGGACGCACGGTGTTTTACGACCAGTACGGCAATCTTCTCGCCACCGAAATGCCCTCCGGCTACCAGCAGCGGCAGCAGGCGCGCCAGCGCGACACCACCTATTATCCGCCGGCCCCCGGCGGCCAGTATCGCGAGCCGCAGCGCGACTACGGCTATCAGGACAATGGCAGCGTGCGCGATTACCGCGAATATCGCGGCGACGGTTCCGACGAGAATTTCTATACCGGCTCCGTTCCCGCACCCGGTGCGGTGGAAAGCGGCCCGCTCGGCCAGCCGATGCCGGGCGAAAGCACCACGGCCGCCGTTCCGCAGCCGGACCACCTGATCGAGCGCCATACGCCGGTAACGACGCCGGTCAATCGCTCGCGCCAGGAAATCGTTGCGCTTCAGACATTCCTTGATCGCGAGGGCATCTCGCCCGGCGTGATCGACGGCAAGATGGGCGACAACGTCAACAAGGCGATTGCCGCCTGGCAGGACATGACGGGCGAGAAGCTCGACCCCAACAATTCCGATGACATTCTGGAGCGTCTGCGCGCTTCCGGCGGCATGCCTATTGTCGACTACACCATCACCGCCGCCGACGCCGCCGGCCCCTATGTCGCCTCCATTCCGGACGACTATGCCGAAAAGTCGCAGCTGCCCGCTCTGTCCTTTACCTCGACTTCGGAAGCGCTCGCCGAACGCTTCCATATGGATGAGAACTATCTGAAGGAACTGAACCCGGGCATCGATTTTTCCGTTCCCGGCACCATCATCAAGGTCGTCAATCCGGGCGAGACGAAAAAGGGACAGGTTGCCCGCATCGTCGCACATAAGGGCATCAAGCAGGTCTTCGCCTATGGTCAGGACGGCAATCTGATCGCCGCCTATCCGGCCACCATTGGTTCCACGGATACGCCCTCGCCGAGCGGCACGCACACGGTGGAGCGCATCGCGCTCAATCCCGGCTACACCTATAATCCGAAGATCAACTTCAAGCAGGGCCAGAACGACAAGATCCTGCAGATTCCCCCGGGTCCGAATGGCCCGGTCGGCACGGTCTGGATTGCGCTGTCGAAGCCGACCTACGGCATTCACGGCACGCCGGAACCCTCGAAGATCGGCAAGACCAACAGCCACGGCTGTATCCGCCTGACCAACTGGGATGCGACCGAACTGGCAAAAATGGTCCGCCCCGGCGTGGTGGTCGAATTCGCGGAATAGGATCGACCGAAAGAAAAAAGAAAAAGCCCGGCGGTTTGGTCCGCCGGGCTTTTTTTCCATTTATGGCCTTTCAGTCGCGTTTTTCCGTCAGGAAATACAGCAGGGCGGCCACCGGCAAGGCGAAACCGATCCACGAGGCGGCTTGCCATTCGCCGACGGCATAAGCCCAGCCACCCACGGCGGAACCGATTGCGCCGCCCATGAAGAATGTCGCCATATAGATGCCGTTCAGGCGGCTGCGGAATTCCGCTCCGAGCGTGAAGATGGCACGCTGGCCAAGCACCAGATTGGTGGTGACGCCGAAATCCAGAACGATGGCCGCGGCGACCAGAATGGCGAGCGCCAGATGCGAGCCTTCGGGCGCAAGATGCGTGACGGCGAAGGAGAGTGCCACCGCCAGCAGGGCAAAGAAGGTGGCCGCACGCGTCCAGCCACGATCCGCCATCCGCCCGGCAATCGGCGCGGCCACGGTGCCGGCGGCACCGGCCAGTGCGAAGAGCGCGATCTCACCCTGACTGAGATTGAAATGCGGTCCGCTCAGATAAAGCGGTGTCGTGGTCCAGAACAGGCTGAAGGCCGCAAACAAAAAGGCGTGATAGATCGCCCGCCGCCGCAGAATCGGCGTGTGCAGCGCCAGCCGGCCCATCGAAGCCATCAGGGCCCCGTAGTTCAGCCGCGCATCGGGCATACGGGCGGGCAGAAGCCGGAAAAGCACCACGGCAAGAAGCGCCATGACGGCCGCAGAGGTCAGAAACACACCACGCCAGGAGACCACTTCCGACAAAAGGCTGGAAACCGGCCGCGCCAGCATGATGCCGGCCATCAGCCCGCTCATGACATTGCCGACCACCCGGCCACGAATGGCGTGCGGCGCCATGTGGGCGGCATAGGGAACGATGACCTGCACCGCGACCGAACTGACGCCGACCAGAAAGGCCGCAATCAGAAACGGGGCCGCATGCGGCGCGAATGCCGCCGCCACAAGGGAAAGCACCGCCATCGAGACGGAACCGACCACCAGCTTGCGGTTTTCAACGAGATCGCCAAGCGGCACGACAAACAGCAGACCGATACCGTAACCGATCTGGGTCAGGGTCACGATCAAGCCTGTAGCGCCGGCAGAGAGGCCAAGCTCCGCCCCGATGATGCCGGCCAGCGGCTGGCCATAATAAAGATTTGCGGCAATCAGTCCGCAGGCTGTCGCCAAGAGGAACGTCAAGGCCGGGGAAATGGATGTTGCCTCGACATCATCCCCTTCAATTACACGCGTCGTCATCATTTTCTCCAATATGGAAACAACCGTTTCCTAAATAGTCACAAAATCAATCGGCAAGCTTCATGGCGATATCCACCACGGCCACCATGTCTTTGAGGCTTCGCCCCGTTTTTCCCACCACACGCATGCCGTACATCATGCACAGCATCGCCCGGGCGAGATCGTCGGGATCGGCCTTCGAACGCACGGAACCATCCTTCTGCCCTTCGGCAACGAGGCGGGCGACAATTCGCTCCCTCGCCTTCACCGCCCGCTCGACCACGATTGCAATATCGTCATCCAGAGCCGCCAGATCGGCAGCAGCACCAACCACCAGACATCCGTCAGAGCCGACACCGCCATGCGACCGTTCCGCATAGAACATCAGGCCCGCCCTCAGACGCTCATAACCGGTGTCACAACCGGCCACCGCCGCCTCGAAACGCTCGGTCTGCACGATCCTGTAGCGTTCCATCGTGGCGATGAAGATGGCTTTCTTGTCCTTGAAAGCCTTGTAAAGACTGCCCTGCGCCAGTTCCATCGCATCGGTGAGATCACCGACGGAGGTGGCATGATAACCGCGTCGCGAAAAAACACGGATCGCCCCATCGAGCGCACGGTCGACGTCAAACTCGCGCGGCCTGCCGCGATGGCGCTGTTCCGGTGAAAGGGTCTGGTTGATATTGCTCATGGCCGGAATATAGGAAACGATCATTTCCAAATCAAGCAAATAATGAAACCGGCGCGGAAAAGCGACGACTGACACGCCGGCAAGCCTGACGGCCGCCAATGGTCCGAGGCAGCATCATCCGTCTGCGATTATGAGCGCCGCAGACGGATCGAAAATTGAAAGCAATATTTCAGGCGGCTTTACGGGTGAAAAGGCGCGCGGGTGGCGTACCGAGCCGCAACAGGCGTTTCGGCAGCAGGCCAAGCACTTCGTCCGCGAATGCTCTGGCATTCTCGACCGCCTTGTCGATATTGCTCACCTTGGTCTTATCGAGACAGAGAAGCGTGCCGCCAAGGTCGAAAATATCGCGATAGGCGGCTCTCTCGACGATCGGGGTGTTGAGAACCGAGACCTTTTTCTCGGCCAGCAGCATCTTGACCAGCAGCAGCGAACGCGTCGCCACCATGGCGTTGACCCGCGTCAGCACGATGGAATGGGCAATCTCCTTGCCCATCTTGCGGTTCAAAAATTCGATATGGTCCAGAACCTCGGCGGCCCCGCGCGCATCCATGGCGCAGCCCTGAACCGGGATCAGCACATGATCGGAAATGCCGAGAGCCATGGTCAGAAGCGGGGTCTTCGCTCCCGGCAGATCGATGATGAAACAGTCGGTGCTGGTTTTATTCTCGCGAACATGGCCCTCAAGCGATGCCATCGTCACATGCGAAATCACCGAAAGATTTTCGATATCGCCTGATAATTCGTGCCAGCGGGAAATCCACAATTGCGGATCGGCATCCAGAACCGTCACGCGGTAACCGCTGCGGGCCAGTTCGGTTGCCAGAAGCAGCACGGCCGTGGTTTTTCCGGCACCGCCCTTGGTGTTGGCGAAAGTGATGACTGACATGATACCCCCTGTTGGTCAGAGCCGTTTCATGCTCATTCACGCACCGAAGCAATTCATGGTGCTTTCCATAATCTTAACGAACAGGGTTAATAAAAGGCTAAGAACGGTTATGCCGCGCAACGAAAAGCCCGCGACCGGGTCGTCGCGGGCTGGATTAGAGATCGTACGTAGCTCGCTCCCGGCGCAGGGCACGACGTTGCCATTTGTTTCCCTCCCCGCCGGGGAGAAGGTGGCCCGAAGGGTCGGATGAGGGGCAACGTTGCCGGAATTCGGAGAGCTTGCCCCCTCATCCCGCTGCCGCGGACTTCTCCCCCTCGGGGAGAAGAAACAAGCAGCACCCTCTCAACCTCTCACAAACCTGATGAATAAAGGTAGCTCCTTAAAAGCAAGCCTCAAAAAGCGCCTTGGTATTTTCCAGCGTCATCGGCACCGGATTGCCACCGCAGCTCGGATCCTTGATCGCTTCCGCCGCCAGTTCGTCGATACGATCCGGCTTGATGCCCATGGCGGTCAGGTTTTCCGGTACGCCGAGTTCCTTGCGAAGTTCCAGCACGTAATCATAAAAACCGTTGAAACCGCCGGAGATACCGAGATAGGCGGCCGCGCGAGCAATCTTGTCTTCGATGGCAGGGCGGTTGAAGCGCAGCACCGCCGGCATGACGACGGCATTGGTCATGCCGTGATGGGTGTTGTAGACAGCGCCGATCGGATGCGAGAGCGAGTGAATGGCACCGAGACCCTTCTGGAAGGCCACCGCCCCCATCGCCGCCGCTGCCATCATATTGGTGCGCGCTTCGATATCCGTGCCGTCCTTGTAGGCGCGCGGCAGGAATTCCTTGACGAGACGCAGGCCCTCCAGCGCCACGCCGGCGCTCATCGGGTGATAGAACGGCGAGGAATAGGCTTCAAGGCAATGCGCGAAGGCATCCATGCCCGTGCCGGCCGTGATGACCTTCGGCATGCCGACCGTCAGCTCCGGATCGCAGATGACGACGCCCGGCAAGAGCTTCGGATGGAAGATGATCTTCTTCACATGGGTCTGCGAATTGGTGATGACGCTGGCACGACCGACTTCCGAACCCGTACCAGCGGTTGTCGGAACGGCGACGATCGGCGCAATCTTGGAAGCATCCGCCCGGGTCCACCAGTCGCCGATATCCTCGAAATCCCAGACCGGGCGTGTCTGTCCTGCCATGAACGCGATGGTTTTGCCGAGATCGAGACCCGAGCCGCCGCCGAAGGCGACGACACCGTCATGGCCGCCATCGCGATAGGCTTTCACACCGGCTTCCATGTTGATCTCGTTGGGGTTCGGATCGACCTCGGCGAAGATCGCCCGGCCGAGACCCGCCTCTTCCAGCACGTCGAGCGCATGCGCGGTGATCGCCATATTGGCAAGGCCGCGATCCGTCACGAGCAGCGGCTTCTTGATGCCGAGCGTCTTGCAGGCTTCCGCCAGTTCCTTGATCCGGCCACGGCCAAGCTTGACGGCGGTGGGGTAGCTCCAGTTGGCGACGATATTCATTTCGTGACTTTCTTCAGATGGTAGGATTTCGGGCGGGTCAGGTTCTGGAAACCAAGGACAGAAAGCGAACCGCCACGGCCGGTTTCCTTCACGCCGGTCCAGCAAAGCGCCGGATCCAGATAATCGGCGCGGTTCATGAACACGGTTCCGGTCTCGATTTCGCGGCCGATCCTCGCTGCCCGTGTCGCATCCTGCGTCCAGAGCGAAGCGGTGAGGCCGTATTTGCTGTCATTCATCAGCGCGATGGCTTCATCGTCGTTCTTGACCTTCATGATGCCGATGGCGGGACCGAAAGTCTCTTCGGTCATGAATTCCATGGAATGATCGACATTGACGAGGATCTGCGGCGCGACATAAGCACTCTCGCCATCATCGGCCGGGAAAAGCTTCTGATCGACCAGCGCCTTGGCGCCCTTGGCAACGGCGTCGGCAATCTGCGCCCGCACCACCTTGGCAAACCGCTTGTTGGCCATCGGCCCGAGCGTGGTTTCCTGCTCGAGCGGATTGCCGAGCTTGTAGTTCGAAACCCACGCCACGGACTTCTCGACGAATTCGTCGTAAAGGTTTTCATTGACGTAGATGCGCTCGATACCGCAGCAGCATTGCCCGGAATTATAGGTGCCGCCATCCATCAGCGTATCGACGGCGGCGTCGAGATCGGCATCCTCCATCACATAACCGGGGTCCTTGCCGCCGAGTTCAAGCCCGAGGCCGGTGAAGGTGCCGGCCGCGGCGCGCTCAATGGCGCGACCGCCTTCCACCGAACCGGTGAAATTGACGAAGTTGAACAGGCCCTCGGAAATCAGCGCAGAAGTCGTTCCATGGTCGAGGAAGACGTTGATGAAGACATCGTCAGGCACCCCAGCCTCGACAAAAGCCCGCACCATGCGTTCGCCGACCAGCAACGTCTGCGCCGCATGTTTGATGACCACCGTATTGCCGGCCATCAAAGCGGGCGCGACGGTGTTGATCGCCGTCATGTAAGGATAGTTCCACGGCGCGATGACGAAGACCACGCCATGCGCCTCGCGCTCGATGCGGCGTTCGAAATTGCCGCTTTCCTCGATGACGAGCGGCGCCAGCGCATCAGCCGCAATCGATGCGACATAATTGGAGCGCTCGTTGAAGCCCTTGAACTCGCCGCCATAACGAACCGGACGGCCCATCATATGCGCCAGTTCCGGCACAACGTCCGCTACCATTTCGTTGAGGCGCGCCACACCCTTCAGAACCAGCTGAACCCGGTCCTCAAGTGGACGTCGAGCCCAGTCTTTCTGGGCCTTGCGCGCTTTCGAAACGGCGGCCCGCGCCGCCTCCAGCGACATCGCCTCCCGCTCGGCATAAACCGAGCCGTCGATGGGCGAGATATTCTGGATCATGGTCATGATATTTTCCCGTAATGATTAGGCCCGTTC
Organism: Agrobacterium sp. P15N1-A; assembly: GCF_044626815.1. Taxonomy (NCBI): domain Bacteria; kingdom Pseudomonadati; phylum Pseudomonadota; class Alphaproteobacteria; order Hyphomicrobiales; family Rhizobiaceae; genus Agrobacterium; species Agrobacterium sp. P15N1-A. The sequence continues at coordinate 398,353 of NZ_JBIUPF010000002.1, forward strand.
GAAACCGCGCGCCACTTCCCAGTCGGTCACACGGCGGTCGTATTCTTCCTGTTCCCACCGTCCGGCATGAACGTAATGATCGATCACATCATCGCCGAAGGCGTTGCGCAGCATTTTCGATCCGTCCAGAAAGGCAGTGGCGTCACGCAGGGTCTTGGGTATCTCGCGCACATCCTTGCCGCCATAGGCGTCACCGACAAAAGCGGGCTCAAGTTCAAGTTTATTTTCGATGCCGTCAATGCCCGCCGCAAGAAGAGCCGCCATCGCGAGATAGGGATTGAGATCGGATCCGCCGACGCGGCATTCGATGCGGATGCCCTTCGTGCCCTCGCCACAGAGACGATACCCGGCCGTGCGGTTGTCGAGGCTCCAGATCGCCTTGGTCGGCGCAAACGTGCCGGCCATGAACCGCTTGTAGGAATTGATATAGGGCGCGAGGAAATAGGTTATCTCGCTGGCATGGGCGAGAAGCCCGGCAACATAATGCCGCATCAGCTCCGACATGCCGTGTTTGGCGTCCTTGTCGAGGAAGGCCGGCGTCTTGCCGTCAGCGCTCCAGAGAGACTGGTGAATATGCGAGGAACTGCCGGCGGCGTTGTAATTCCACTTGGCAAGGAAAGTCACCGCCTTGCCCTTCGACCACGCAATCTCCTTGGTCGCGTTCTTGATGATGGCGTGCCGGTCGGCCATGGTCAGCGCATCGGCATAACGAACGTTGATCTCCGCCTGGCCGGGAGACGCCTCGCCCTTGGAGTTTTCAACCGGAATACCGGCGCCCTGCAGGCCCTTGCGCAGCGCCCGCATGACGTCCTCTTCCTTGGTGGTCTGGAAGATATGGTAATCCTCGTTGTAACCACTGGCGAGGTTCAGCCCCCTGTAGCCGCTGGCGCGCGCCGCATCGAAGGTCTGGTCGAACAGGAAAAATTCCAGCTCGGTCGCCATAAAGGCTTTCAGCCCCATGGCCTCCAGCCGCGCCACCTGCTTTTTCAGCAACGCACGCGGCGAATGCGGCACCTCTTCATGGGTGTGATGGTCAAGTACATCGCATAGCACCAGCGCCGTGCCTTCCAGCCACGGCACGCGCCGCAGCGTCGAAAGATCGGGTTTCAGCACATAGTCGCCATAACCCTTTTCCCAGCTGGAGGATTTATAGCCGGGAACGGTCTCCATCTCCATGTCGGTGGCAAGCACGTAATTGCAGCTATGGGTTTCCTCAAAGGCGCTTTCGACGAAGAATTCGGCCTGGAACCGTTTGCCCATCAGACGCCCCTGCATGTCGACAAGGCAGGCCAGAACCGTGTCGATGCGCCCTTCGGCGACATCCATTTTAAGCGCGTCGAATGTATAGCTCGTCATTTTGTCCGTTCCCATTTTATTGTGGCGACCGGGCGGCCGGCATGCGGCCGCCCGTTTGTTTGAACATCATGCCTTTGCAGCCGCTGCGGCAACCGCAGCCTGCTTGTGCTCCAGCGCGAATTCCTCTTCCGGCGACAGGATGAGGCGATGGCGTCCGACAAAGGCGAAATAGGCAATCGCCACGGCAAACCAGACGGCGACCCAGAGCACGCCCTTGGTGAAGTTCGGATCCTGGATCTGGTAAAGCAGCGTGACGATGGCGATGATAACAGTCAACACCGCGCCCGGAATGCCGAAGGGCGAACGGAACGGCCGCTCGATATGCGGCAGGTTCTTCCGGAGCAGGATGAAGGAAATCGCCTGCATGATGTAGGAGAACATCGCACCGAATACGGCCATGTTCAAAAGCACGCTGCCGATGATGCTGCCGCCCTGTTCCGCACCCAGCGCGAACCAGATGACGAGCATGACCGCGAGACCGACAATCGCGCCGGAAATATTGGCCACGTATGGCGTGCGGTATTTGGAATGGGTGATCGACAGCACCGTCGGGAAGTAACCCGCACGCGACAGCGAATAGATCTGGCGACCCTGCGCGTAGAGGATCGTGTGGAAGCTGGCGATCAGGCCGGTAAGCGCGACGAGACCGAGCAGCACCACGCCGCCATCGCCGTAGATCGCCTTGAAACCATCGAGCAGCGGCTCCAGCGAGGAGCCGAGATGGAAGGCGCCGACGCCCGGCAGGGACGGGTTGAGCAGCACGATCATGAAGGCCGAAACCATCAGCGTCACCATGCCGAGGATGATGCCCTTCGGCATGTCGCGCTTGGGATCGACCGATTCTTCCGCCGCCAGCGGCAGCTGCTCGATGGCGAGAAACAGCCAGACCGCGAAAGGCAGCGTGGCGAGAACGCCCGAGAACCCGAAGGGGAAGAAGGAACCGCCGCCTTCCGGCAGCTCCACCGCCTTGCCGTCAGGTCCGACACCGATATTGAGCGCGAAACGCGAAAAATCGATGTTGGGAATGGCGCTGATCCAGAAGAACACCAGAACGGCAAGCGAAATCAGCGTGATAACCAGCGTCACCTTGAAGGAAAGCTCAAGCCCGAAGACATTGAGCGCAAGGAATATCGCGTAAAATGCTATCCACACGAAGGGTGAATAGGCAGGATCAAGGCCCAGAATGGAGTTCACATAGGCCGTGATGAAGGTGACGACGACCGCCGGCGTCAGCACATATTCGACATTCTCGCAAAGCCCGGTGATGAAGCCGCCCCATGGGCCCATCGCGGTGCGGGCGAAGGAATAGGCCGCACCCGTATGCGGCAAGGCCGGGCTCATTTCCGCGATCGAAAATGTCAGCCCGAGATACATGATGGCGATGATGATGCCCGCCACCAGCATGCCGCCCCAGCCGCCGGTGGAAAAGCCGAAATTCCATCCGGAAAAATGCCCGGAAATGACCGCGCCGACACCGAGCGACCAGAGCGACCACACGCCCGCATAACGGGATAGTCCGCGTTTTTCGAAATAGGATGCATCAGCCTTCTTGTAGCTGACGCCTGACGATGAACTGTCCATGCCCTTCTCTCCTGAATAAGAAAAAAACAAGCCAGTCAGCCGTTATTGGCCGATTGTGCCCCAGTTTCCGGCCTCACCCGGGAGTTCCCGCGATTGGCCGCACGCACTTGCTGTTCCCTTGCCGCTTCGTGTTTTTCCGGCTGCATGGCCGGTTTTTATAAAATGGCGGCAGTCTCATCTGGCAGCCGGCCCCGGTGTTTTCACCATCGGCCGGCCATAGCTCCCTCACTCATCGATAGATGAGAGCGCCTTCCCCATAAGCTCGTGGAGAAAACCGGCGATTGCCGCCTGCTCTCCTTCATTGGTGATGAGATCGTTGCGGATCTCGATCATGACGTTCAAAAGCCCGTCCGGCAGCGCATGCAGCCGCAGCGTATGCGTCACGCCGTCTTCCGGGCCATAGGGATCGTTACGGTTGACCGTAAGCGAGGCCCCTTCCGCGCCCGCCAGCATCGCATCCGCGAGACGGCTGTCGGTATCGTGCAGGATGCCGATCTCAACCTTTCGGAACCGGCCGTGATAAACCGGCGTGAAACTGTGGATGGTCACCACCACCACGTTGCGGCCATCCGCCTGCCGCGCGGCGATGATCTCGCTCACCCGGTCATGAAACGGCACATAAAGTGCTGAGGTGCGGGCGAACCGCTCCGCTTCGCTGAGATCGAAATTGCCGGGAATATCGTAAATCTCGCTTTTCACCGGCATGGCGGAAGGCGATTCGGGCGGCCGGTTGCAATCGTAGACAAGGCGCGAAAATCGCTGGTAGACGAGCGTGGCGTCAAACTTTTCCGAAAGCAGCCGGGCAACGGCCAGAGCGCCCGGATCCCACGCCGCATGGCTCGAAAGCACCTCCGGCGAAAGACCCAGTGTACCGAATTTCTGCGGGATGGTGGCGGAGGCATGCTCGCAGACGAGAAGGACGTCGCCCTTAGCCCCAGCATTCTCGATGCCGACGGCCTGCCCTTCCGCTTCTGTGAAAAACCGTGACCGCACCGTCATGCACGAACCCCGCCCGGAAACCCCGCCGCTCCGTCAATGCCGAAAAGAATTCTTCACATCATTGCGAGTGTCAAATGGAATTTTGAAATTTTCTCTTCATTTTCCCATTGACTCGATAGCTGGCACAGATGTTTATTTTAGCCATGCACCGGCAGAAGACCGGAAGGGGAAAAATTTGCGCAGCACGACGGCGACCGTGTCGGATGTCATCCATGCCCACTATGATGCGCTGACCCGTTCGGAAAAACGGCTGGCGGAGAGCCTGCTCGGCAACTACCCCGTCTCCGGCCTCGGCAGCATCACCACCATTGCGGAAAATGCCGGCGTTTCGACGCCGACGGTGGCACGCATGGTGCAGAAGCTCGGCTACAAAGGCTATCCGGAATTCCAGGCGCATCTGCACCAGGAACTCGAAGCGACAATCTCCGGCCCCATCGCCAAACATGACCGCTGGGCAACCAATGCGCCCGGCCTGCATATTCTAAACCGCTTCGCAGATGCCATCACCGGCAATCTGCGCGATACGCTGAGCGATCTAGACACCGCCGTCTTCGACAATGCCGCAGCGCTGCTTTCCGACCGCAAGCGCAGCATCTATTTCGTCGGAGGGCGCATCACCGGTGCGATTGCCGAATATTTCTTCACCCATATGCAGGTGATCCGGCCGAAGACGACGCTGATGTCGTCGAATTCCAGCGCCTGGCCGCAATATATGCTGAACATGAGCGCCGGCGACGTGCTCGTTATCTTCGACATCCGCCGCTACGAGCACGACATGACGACGCTGGCCGAAGTGGCGAAAGCCAACGGCGTGCAGATCATTCTCTTCACCGATCAATGGACATCGCCGGTGGCGCGCCACGCGCTGCACATTTTCCGCGTCAGGATCGAGGCTCCCTCGGCATGGGATTCCTCCGTTGTCACCCTGTTCGTGGTCGAAGCCCTGATCGAAGCGGTGCAGAGCGGCACCTGGGATGAAACCAGGGAACGCATGAATGCACTGGAAGGCCTGTTCGAACAGACGCGGCTGTTCCGCAGGCCGCAAAGAACATGAATTTGCATAGCCGGCATACGACTTGACGCGGATGCCGCACGCTGATTGGATACCTGCGATCGCCGCCAGCACGATAAAGCAGGGGAAAACACCAAGCTGGGGAACGCATCTGATCTAACGGACGACAACGGGCAACTCCCGCAATTGCAGGCACACAAGCCTGATAATGGCGGAAAACGAGTGTAAAGTGGCGGAATCCGGATAAATAAATTGCAATCCAGCCGTCACATTAGCTTCATCGAGAATCCGTATCAGCGTCCGCAATATGAGAACACGAAGAGGAGAAAAAAGTGATCTCTCACTGCCGCCGACTGCTTGCTACGACCACCGCACTGGTCATCGCTTCCACCGCGATCGCCGCCGCTGAGCCGAGCGCCGAACTGATCGCTGCCGCCAAGAAGGAAGGCATGCTGACCACGGTCGCGCTGCCGCACGACTGGTGCGGTTACGGCGACGTTATCGCCGCGTTCAAGGCGAAGTACCCGGAAATCACCGTCAACGAACTGAACCCGGACGCCGGCTCTGCCGACGAAGTCGAAGCCATCAAGGCGAACAAGGACAACAAGGGCCCGCAGGCTCCTGACGTCGTCGACGTCGGCCTCGCTTTCGGCCCGCAGATGAAGGCCGAAGGCCTGCTGCAGCCCTACAAGGTCTCCACCTGGGACGAAATCCCCGACAACGTCAAGGACCCGGAAGGTTACTGGTACGGCGACTATTATGGCGTCATGTCGATGTTCGTGAACAAGGACCTCGTCAAGAACACGCCGAAGGACTGGGCCGACCTGCAGAAGCCGGAATATTCCGGTCAGGTAGCGCTTGCCGGCGATCCGCGCGCGTCCAACCAGGCGATCCTCGGCGTTCTCGCCGCTGGTCTTTCCACCGGTGCAAAGTCTGGCAAGGAAGCCGGTGAAGCCGGCCTGAAGTACTTCGCCGACCTCAACAAGGCCGGTAACTTCCTGCCGGTCATCGGCAAGGCCGGTACGCTGGCACAGGGCGCGACCCCGATCATCATCGCCTGGGACTATAACGCCCTTTCCTGGAAGAAGACGCTGAACGACAACCCGCCGACGGAAGTTGTCGTTCCTGAGAAGGGCGTACTCGCCGGCGTTTACGTGCAGGGCATTTCCGCCTACGCGCCGCACCCGAACGCTGCCAAGCTGTGGATGGAGCACCTCTATTCCGACGACGGTCAGCTCGGCTGGCTGAAGGGTTATTGCCACCCGATCCGCTTCAACGCCATGGTCAAGGCCGGCAAGGTTCCGCAGGAACTGATCGACAGCCTGCCGCCCGCAGCAGCCTATGAAAAGGCGATCTTCCCGACGCTCGAGGAAGTCGACGCCAACAAGGCTGCCGTCACCGGCGGCTGGGACAGCGTTGTCGGCGCGAACGTGAAGTAAACTGTTGAAAACGCACCCCGGCCGATCAAAAAGCCGGGGTGCTTCTTTTATAATGAATACCTTAATAGACAGACCGTTTTGAAAGCGGCGTTTGGGGACAAGGCATGTCATCGACCAACACCGGCGGACCTTCCGACGCGGGCAGAAAACTGCCTCTTCACTGGATAGGGATCGTACCTTTTGCCGTTTTTGTTCTGCTGTTTCTGATTCTGCCGACGATGAAAATCGTCATCGGCGCGTTTCAGCAGACGGATGGCAGCTTCACGCTGGACAATATCGCCGGGCTTTTCACCTCCTCCATCCTTGCGGCCTACTGGATTTCGATCAAGATCAGCCTCGCTTCGGCGGCGCTGGGCTGCCTGATCGGTTTTGCCGTGGCGGCCGCCGTGGTGCTGGGCGGATTGCCGCAGCGCATTCGCGGACCGCTTCTGACCTTTTCCGGCGTCGCTTCGCAATTCGCCGGCGTGCCGCTCGCCTTCGCCTTCATCGCCACGCTCGGCCCGGTCGGCCTCCTGACCGTCTTTCTGAAGACCCAGGTCGGCATCGATCTCAGGCTCCTCGGCTTCAACATCCTGTCCTTCTGGGGTCTCACCGTCACCTATCTGTTCTTCCAGATACCGTTGATGATCCTCATCATCACGCCGGCGCTGGACGGGCTGAAACGCGAATGGCGCGAGGCTGCGGAAATCCTCGGCGCAACCGGCCTGCAATATTGGCGCATGGTGGCCTTCCCCATCCTGCTGCCGTCGCTGCTTGGCACCATGTCGCTGCTCTTTGCCAACGCCTTCGGCGCGGTGGCGACCGCAATCGCGCTCACCGGCTCCTCGCTCAACATCGTGCCAATCCTGCTTTTCGCGCAGATTCGCGGCGACGTTCTCGGCAACCCGCATCTCGGCTACGCGCTCGCCTTCGGTATGATCGTCGTCACCGGCATCGCCAATGCGCTTTATATCTGGCTGCGCGCCCGCAGCGAAAGGTGGCTGAAATGAAGCGTTTCTTCGCCTGGGGCGCGCTGATCTTCGGCCTGCTCTATTTCGCCCTGCCGCTGATCGGCATGACCAACTTCTCGCTGAAAATGCGGCGCGGCGAATATTCCTTCGACGCCTATGCCAGGGTGCTGACCGATCCGCGCTTTCAGGAAACCTTCAGCTATTCGGTGGTGACGGCGCTGTTCACCATCGTCTTCGGTGTGCTGCTGGTGGTTCCCACCGCCTATTGGGTGCGCCTGAAACTGCCGAGCCTGCGCCCCTATATCGAATTCATCACGCTTTTGCCGCTGGTCATTCCGGCCATCGTCATCGTCTTCGGTTACATCCGGCTTTACAACACGTCGAGCTGGCTGCCGCTGACCGGCACGAGCTTCGGCACCAACCTGCTTTTGATGTTCGGTTACGCCACACTGGCCTTGCCCTATATGTACCGCGCCGTCGATACCGGCCTCCGAACCATCGATGTGGCGACGCTGACGGAAGCGGCGCAGAGCCTTGGCGCGGGCTGGACGACCATCCTCTCGCGCATCATCCTGCCCAATGTTCTGGTCGCCGTGCTGTCCGGTGCGTTCCTGACCTTCGCCATCGTCATCGGTGAATTCACCATGGCAGCTCTTTTGAACCGCCCGGCCTTCGGCCCCTACATGCAGCTGCTTGGCGCCAACCGCGCCTATGAACCGGCCGCACTTGCCGTGATTTCCTTCGGCATCACCTGGGGTTGCCTGGGTCTGATCCAACTCGTTTCACGCTACCAGAAGGGCGCGCCTCCCAAGGCCTGAGGACAATATTTCATGAGCTTTTTGACACTTAGCAACATCAAGAAATCCTTCGGCTCCGTGCAGGTCGTGCATGATTTCAACATGGCCATCGAAAAGGGCGAGTTCGTCTCCTTCCTCGGGCCATCGGGCTGCGGCAAGACCACCGTGCTGCGCATGATCGCCGGTTTCGAAACCCCGAGCGGCGGATCCATCGTCATCAACGGCAAGGACCAGACGGCGCTCAGACCGAACCAGCGCAATATCGGCATGGTGTTCCAGGCCTATGCGCTGTTCCCCAACATGAATGTTTATGAAAACGTCGCTTTCGGCCTCAAAGTCGCCGGCAAACCGAAAGCTGAAATCGATGCACGCGTGAAGGAAATGCTCCAGCTCATCCATCTGGAGCATCTCGCGGACCGTTATCCCTACCAGATGTCGGGCGGCCAGCAGCAGCGCGTGGCGCTCGCCCGCGCGCTCGCGCCGAAACCGGAAGTGCTTCTGCTGGACGAACCGCTCTCCGCGCTCGACGCGAAAATCCGCGTCTCGCTGCGCGAGGAAATCCGCCAGATCCAGCAGAAACTCGGCATTACCACCATTTTCGTGACCCACGATCAGGAAGAGGCCCTGTCGATTTCCGACCGCATCGTCGTCATGAATGGCGGCCGCGCCGACCAGATCGGCTCTCCTTTCGATATCTACAACAAGCCCGCGACCCGCTTCGTCGCCTCTTTCGTCGGCACGCTGAACCTCATCGACGCCACCGTGGTTGATTCCTCATCCAACACCATCCGTGTGGGAGAGCAGCAGATCACCCTGCACAAGCCGGTCGATGCGGCGAACGGCGAAAAAATCACCCTTGCCCTGCGACCGGAAGCGGGCGCGCTCGGCGGCGATGCGAAAGGCGATGTCGCCATTTCCGGCCTCGTCACCTCCAGCCAGTTCCTCGGCTCCGTCATCCGCACCCGCCTCGATCTCGGCGGTTCCACCCTGTCTTTCGACATGTTCAACGATCCCGGCACAGCACCGCCCGCCGTCGGTGAGCAGGTGACGCTCAAATTCGCAGCCGGCGACCTGATGCTCATCAAGGACTGAAGCGCTTTTCCAGACGCAAAACCGCTTCGCCCATTTGCGGGAAATGGTAGAGCAGGTATGACTTCGAACCTGCATACCAACGATGTGAGGCCATGATGCGCGCGCTTTTTTACGAACTGTTCGGCGAGACCCCGGTTGTTGCGTCCCTGCCCGATCCGGAACCGACCGATGGCGGCGTGGTCATCGAGGTAAAGGCGACAGGTCTCTGCCGCAGCGACTGGCACGGCTGGATGGGGCATGACCCGGATATTCGCCTGCCGCACGTTCCCGGCCACGAATTCGCCGGCGTGATCGCCGCCGTCGGCAAGAACGTCACCCGCTTCAAGACCGGCGACCGCGTCACGGTGCCCTTCGTCTCCGGCTGCGGCCATTGCCATGAATGCCGTTCCGGCAATCAGCAGGTCTGCGAGGCGCAGTTCCAGCCCGGTTTCACCCATTGGGGTTCCTTCGCCGAATATGTCGCCATCGATTATGCCGATCAGAACCTCGTGCATCTGCCGGATACGATGAGTTACGCCACCGCCGCCGGCCTCGGCTGCCGTTTCGCCACCTCCTTCCGGGCCGTGACCGATCAGGGACGCCTGAAGGGCGGCGAATGGCTGGCGGTCCATGGCTGCGGCGGCGTCGGTCTTTCCGCCATCATGATCGGCGCCGGCCTCGGCGCGCAGGTCGTCGCCATCGACATTGCCGAAGACAAGCTCGAACTTGCGCGGCAGCTTGGAGCAAGCGCCACCATCAACAGCCGCGCGGTTGCCGATGTTGCCGAGGCGGTTCGCGAGGTGACGGGTGGTGGTGCACATGTCTCTGTCGATGCGCTCGGCCACCCGCAGACCTGCTGCAACTCCATCAGCAATCTGCGTCGGCGCGGCCGCCATGTGCAGGTGGGGCTGATGCTGGCAGACCACGCCATGCCCGCCATTCCCATGGCGCGGGTGATCGCACATGAGCTGGAGATCTATGGCAGCCACGGCATGCAGGCGTGGCGTTACGAGGACATGCTGGCGATGATCGAAAGCGGCAGGCTCGCGCCGGAAAAGCTGATCGGCCGCCACATCTCACTGACTGAGGCAGCAACCGCCCTGCCCGCCATGGACAGCTTCAGGGAAAGCGGCATCAGCATCATCGACCGGTTCGAATAGTGCAGGCTCCTGAGACCGTCTAAGGTTTAAGGATTTCGCACCGCTCAGGCGCTCCTGCGTCCGAATGTCCGGACCGGAGCGGCTCCCGGGGCAGACGCGTGGACCGACGATGCTGCCGGGATACGCGCCGCGTGATCCGTCTGGCTATCGCTCCATTGACGGTTTACCAGTTGTTTCTTGCGGACCTCCAGCGGGTCGGGGGTGTCCTCCTCCTCCTGCCGCTGACTTCCCGCAACTGCGGAGATCGTCGCCAATCGCGAAATCCACCGCACTAGCTGCATGCCCTTGTGAACAAGCACAAAGATACCAGCAATTGCGACCGCTATGATAATCACGAGGTTCCAGGGCGCGTCGCTGTCCCTCGCCGCCCGCTCCATGCGGTCTTTTGTCGTCGGATCAAAACCAAGCGTCGCCTTCAGCCTGGCGATATCCGCATCGCTGAGCCTGCTGTACCGCTCGCCACGATACAGCACATAACCGCTCCTATCCCCGCTGTTGAGATAACCAACGTCGAATGCTTCCCCGTCGCGAAGAAAAGGCTCTCTGTCCGCCAGATCATAAACAAGATCGATGGTCTCGCCGCCGCCGAATCCGGGGACGGCAAAAAACCGGGACTTCCGCGCCTCAGCTTCGCTCACGAATATCGCGGAAAATAGAAACGCGACCGAAAAAAGCGCAATATGCTTCATTCACTCTCTCCAAAAACAACGAGAATGATGACAACTGGCATTACTGAATTAATTTGAAGTATATACTTACGATAACATCTTAAATTTAAGATATATATTGCATATGTCTAATGTAGATCGATTTATTACTTAGAATTAGACACACTAATTTATAATAAAATGGACTTCTAACGATGCGACATGACGTATCTCCGCCAACGCTATAAACCATTGGTGCGAACAGCGCCCCACGTTAAGCCGCAATCACACGCAATTGCTTTGAGCATAGCGCCGCGATGATGCGACAGAGCGCAACGTCGGCGAACATGACGGATGAGATACAAGGAACGCGACATGCTGTTTCTCGATAGCGTAACCATGAAAGAAACCCCGGGCGGACGGGATGAATATCCTTTCTCGGTTCCGGCGCTGCGCCATCTGGAACGCCTCGAGTTCAAGACGCCGATCACCTTTTTTGCCGGCAATAACGGCTCCGGCAAATCGACGCTGCTGGAAGGGCTGGCGGCGGGAATGACGGCCTATGCCATCGGCAATCACGGCCAGGTTGCCGGCGACCTCTACCTTCAGCATGCCGAAACCGTGGCGAAGTCCTTCTATTTCGCCCGCAAGAAATATCCGAAAATCCGCATGTTCATGCGCGCGGAAGACGTGCTTGGTTATATCCGCCGGCAGAACGAGGATGCGCTGGACGATTTTCGCTGGGAGCGGGAAAAGGCCCTCAAGAAGGGCGAAGACTTTCCGGAAGAAACCCCGGATACGTTTCGCAGGATCGTCAGGAACAATGTCATCGACCGGCGTTCGCATGGCGAAGGATTTCTCGATATCATGCAACAGCGGCTGCATGGCGCCGGCCTCTATTTTCTCGACGAACCGGAAAGCCCGCTTTCGCCGCAAAAGCAGCTCGAACTGGCGGCCCTTATCCGTGACGCCGCCGATAGCGGCGGGCAATTGATCATCGCCACCCATTCGCCGGTGCTTTTGGCCATTCCCGAGGCGACCATCTATCATTTCGACGCAGACGGCATCACCGAGCGCCTCTATGACGAGCTGGAGAACATCAATTTCCTGCGCCGCTTTCTTGATCGTCCCTCGAAATACCTGAGCGATTGAGCGTCGATTAGGCTTGAAATCGCGCCGCGCTTGCCGCATGCCCATAAGTAATACGTAATTTAGAAAAGAAGCAGCTTCATGTCTCCCACCACCACACCGGCGGCAGCCCGGCCCCTCAACGGTCAGGATTACAGAACTCTTGGCCTTTCGGCCCTCGGCGGCGCGCTGGAATTTTACGATTTCATCATCTTCGTATTTTTCGCCACCGTCATCGGCCATCTGTTCTTCCCGCCGGAAATGCCGGACTGGCTGGTGATGATCCAGACCTTCGGCATCTTCGCCGCCGGTTATCTGGTGCGGCCGCTGGGTGGCATCGTGCTGGCGCATTATGGCGACCGTTACGGCCGCAAGCGCGTCTTCGCCTTCTCCATCCTGCTGATGGCGCTCTCGACCCTCGGCATGGCGCTGATGCCGACCTATGCCACCATCGGCGTGGCCGCCCCCATCCTGCTCATCATCCTGCGCATGCTGCAGGGTGCCGCCATCGGCGGTGAAGTGCCGGGCGCATGGACCTTCGTTGCCGAACACGTGCCCTTCCGCCGCGTCGGCCTCGCCTGCGGCTTCCTCACATCGGGCCTTTCCTTCGGCATCATGCTGGGTTCGCTGATCGCCTTCGCCATCAACTCGCTCTTCACACCGGAAGACGTGGCCGGTTACGCCTGGCGCATCCCCTTCCTGCTCGGCGGCATTTTCGGCCTCATCGCCGTTTATCTGCGCCGCTGGCTGGAAGAAACGCCGATCTTCACCGAGATGAAGAAGTCGAAATCGCTGACGGACAAGCTGCCGCTCGGGCTGGTGCTGAAGCACCATATGCGCGGCGTGGTCATTTCCGCCCTGCTGACCTGGGTTCTCTCGGCCGCCATCGTCGTCACGACGCTGATGACGGCCACCTTCCTGCAGAAGCTTTACGGTTATACCCCGACACAGGCGCTAGCCGGTACCAGCTTCGGCACGCTGTTCCTGATCTTTGGCGTCATCATCGCCGGCGCGCTGATCGACCGTGTCGGCTCCGGCATCTTCTTCATGGGGGCGAGCATCTTCTTCGGCATCGCCACCTTCACCTTCTACAGCTATGCCGGCACATCGCTTCAAACCATGTTCGTGCTTTACGGCGTCATGGGCCTGTCGGTCGGCATGGCGGGGGCCGTACCCTATGTCATGGTCCGCGCCTTCCCGGCCTCGGTCCGCTTCTCGGGTCTCTCCTTCGCCTATAACGTCTCCTATGCCGTCTTCGGCGGGTTGACGCCGATTGGCGTGACCACGGCGCTCGCCGTCAACCCCATGGCCCATGCCTGGTACCTGGTCTTCATCGCCGTCCTCGCCTTCGCGATCGGGCTCTATCTTTACCTGCGCGGCAGCGAGGTCGAGAGCCATGTCGGCATCGAGGAACTGGCGGCGTTGCGGTCTTAAACAACCCAATGAACGCAAAAGCGCGGGCAAGACCCGCGCTTTTTTATTGAATGGCAGCACACCGAACCATCACGCCGCGCTGTCGATTTCCTCCGCGCCGTTCGTCGGCACGTAATTGAGGACAGGACCGAGCCAGCGCTCCACCTCTTCCATCGGCATGTCCTTACGGCGCGCATAATCGAGAACCTGATCGCGCTCCACCTTGGCGACACCGAAATAATAGCTCTCGGGATGGCCGATATAGATGCCGGAGACGGAAGAGCCGGGCCACATGGCGTAGCTTTCCGTCAGTTCCACACCCGCCGCATTGGTGGCGTCGAGCAGGGCGAACAGCGTCTTCTTTTCGGTATGGTCGGGCTGGGCCGGATAGCCGGGTGCCGGGCGAATGCCGGCATAGGCTTCGCCAATCAGCTCATCGCCGTTGAAGTTTTCCTGCGGTGCATAAGCCCAGAACTCCTTGCGCACCCGCTCATGCATGCGCTCGGCAAAGGCTTCCGCGAAACGGTCGGCCAGCGCCTTGACGAGGATGGACGAATAATCGTCATTCGCCCGCTCGAACCGCTCGGCAATCGCCACTTCCTCGATGCCCGCCGTCACCACGAAACCGCCGACATAATCGGCAACGCCGCTATCGACAGGCGCGACGAAATCGGAGAGCGCCACATTGGGGCGACCGTCGCGCTTGGAAAGCTGCTGGCGCAGCGTGAAGAAGGTCGCCAGCTCTTCGCCGCGGCTTTCATCCGTGAACAGCCGGATATCGTCGCCCACCGCATTGGCCGGCCAGAAGCCTATCACCGCGCGCGGCCGGAACCACTTCTCGTCGATGATCTTCTTCAGCATCGTCTGCGCATCGCTGTAAAGCTGCCGCGCCGCCTCGCCCTGCTTTTCATCATCGAGAATGGCCGGGAAACGACCCTTCAATTCCCAGGTCTGGAAGAAGGGCGTCCAGTCGATGTAACGGGAAAGCTCTTCAAGATCGTAAGTCTCGAACACCCTGGTGCCGAAGAATTGCGGCTTGACGGCGCTATAGGCCGACCAGTCGATCTTGTGCGCATTCTCGCGGGCGCGGGAAAGCGGCAGGCGCTGCTTCTCGCGCTCATTGCGGGCGTGCGCCTCCGCAACCTTGGCATATTCGCTGCGAATACCATCGATATAAGCGGGCTTCTGCTCGGCGGAGAGAAGGGCCGACACGACGCCCACCGCACGCGAGGCGTCGGTGACATAGATTGCCTGCCCCGCCTCGTAACGCGGATGAATTTTCACCGCCGTATGCACGCGGCTGGTCGTTGCGCCGCCGATCAGGAGCGGAATGTCGAAACCCTGCCGCTCCATTTCGGCAGCCACATGTACCATCTCATCGAGCGACGGCGTGATGAGGCCGGAAAGGCCGATCACATCCACCTTTTCGGCAATCGCCGTCTCAAGGATTTTCGTCGTCGGCACCATGACGCCGAGATCGATGATCTCGTAATTGTTGCAGGCGAGAACGACGCCGACGATGTTCTTGCCGATATCGTGCACATCGCCCTTGACGGTCGCCATCAGCACCTTGCCGGCGGCACTGCGCTCAGACCCGCCATTCAGGCGCTTTTCCTCTTCCATGTAAGGAAGCAGCACGGCCACGGCCTGCTTCATCACGCGGGCGGATTTCACCACCTGCGGCAGGAACATCTTGCCCGAACCGAAGAGATCGCCGACCACATTCATGCCGGCCATCAGCGGGCCTTCGATGACGTGCAATGGGCGCTCCGCCTTCTGGCGCGCCTCTTCCGTATCGGCCTCGATATAGTCGGTAATGCCGTTGACCAGCGCATGTTCCAGCCGCTTCTCGACGGGCAGTTCGCGCCAGGAAAGGTCCTGAACCTTCGTATCCTTGGCGCCCGTGCCACGGAAACGTTCCGCGACCTCCAGCAAACGCTCGGTCGCATCTTCGCGGCGGTTCAGCACCACGTCCTCGCAGGCCTCACGCAGTTCCGGATCGATATTGTCGTAAACCGCAAGCTGCCCGGCATTGACGATGCCCATATCCATGCCGACCTGAATGGCGTGGTAGAGGAACACGGCATGCATCGCCTCACGCACCGGCTCATTGCCGCGGAAGGAGAAGGACAGGTTGGAAACGCCGCCGGAAATATGCGTCAGCGGCATGGTTTCGCGGATGGTTCTGGTGGCCTGAATGAAATCCACACCGTAATTATTGTGTTCCTCGATACCCGTCGCAACGGCAAAGACGTTGGGGTCGAAGATGATGTCTTCCGGCGACAGGCCCGCCTTCTCGGTCAGGAGCTTATAGGCGCGCGCGCAGATTTCCACCTTCCGCTGATAGGTATCCGCCTGCCCGACCTCATCAAAGGCCATGACCACGACGGCCGCACCGTAATTGTGGACAAGCCGCGCCTGCTGGAGAAACTTCTCCTCGCCTTCCTTTAGCGAAATGGAATTGACGATCGATTTGCCCTGAACGCATTTCAGGCCGGCCTCGATGATCTCGAACTTGGATGAGTCGATCATCACAGGCACGCGGGCAATATCCGGCTCGGCGGCGATGAGGTTCAGAAACTCCACCATCGCCTTTTCGGAATCGATCAGACCCTCATCCATGTTGATGTCGATGATCTGCGCACCGTTTTCCACCTGGTCGCGGGCGACAGCCAGCGCCGCCGTATAATCGCCAGCGGTGATGAGCTTGCGGAAGCGGGCCGAGCCGGTGACGTTGGTGCGTTCGCCGACGTTGACGAAGGGAATGTCCTTGGTCAGCACGAAAGGCTCGAGGCCCGAAAGCGACATGAAGGGCTTGTGCTCGGGAATTTCGCGCGGCTTGTAACCTTTGACAGCCTCCGCAATCGCTCGGATATGCTCCGGCGTGGAACCGCAGCAGCCGCCGACGATATTGACGAGCCCGTCGCGGACAAAACCCTCGACCTGACGCGCCATCATCTCCGGCGTTTCGTCGTATTGGCCGAATTCATTCGGCAGGCCGGCATTCGGATAGGCGCAGACGAAGGTATCGGCCACATCCGAAAGCTCCTGAAGATGCGGACGCATGGCGTCAGCACCCAGCGCGCAGTTCAGGCCGATGGTGAAGGGATTGGCATGGCGCACCGAGTTCCAGAATGCGGACGGCGTCTGACCGGAAAGCGTGCGGCCGGAAAGGTCGGTGATCGTGCCGGAGATCATCACCGGCAGGCGGATGCCCTTCGCCTCGAAACGCTCCTCGCAGGCGAAGATCGCCGCCTTGGCGTTCAGCGTATCGAAAATCGTTTCGATCAGGATGATATCGGCCCCGCCGTCGATCAGACCGTCGATCTGCTCGCCATAGGCGATGCGCAGATCGTCGAAGCTGACGGCGCGAAAACCGGGATTGTTGACGTCAGGCGAAATCGAAGCCGTGCGGTTGGTCGGGCCGATGGCGCCCGCAACGAAACGGCGGCGGCCATCTTCCCGCTCGGCGCGCTGGGCGGCACGGCGGACAATCGCTGCACCCTCGCGGTTGAGATCGTAGACGGCGTTTTCCATCTCGTAATCGGCCTGCGCGATGCGCGTGGACGAAAACGTGTTGGTTTCGAGAATATCCGCACCCGCCATGGCGTAGCGGTAATGGATGTCTTCGATGGCATCCGGCTGGGTCAGGATCAGAAGGTCGTTATTGCCCTTCTGATGACAGGCACAGCCGATAAAACGATCGCCACGAAAATGGTCTTCGTCGAAACCCAGCCCCTGGATCTGCGTACCCATGGCGCCGTCGAGAATGAGGATGCGTTCGCTGGCAGCTTCGCGCAACGCCTTGAAAATTTCCGCGCCGTCACGCTTTGCCCCTTCAGGGCCGAACAGATCGTCAAACACGGGCACACTCCTCATTTCGATTTGCAAGATCGCAAGCCGTCAAGTCACATAAAGATATGTTTATGTCAATATATCTTCAAGGGACAGGCATGGCTTTGCGCAGTTGCGGCACGTTACGAAATATCGCTGACAGATGACAGGTTTATACGGCAAGGATATAAGCCGAAGCAGCAAACAGCATGGAGGACGAGAATGCCCGAGGACGATCACAACAGCCGCAACTGGAACACCCTGCCCTGGCATCGCCAATGGCTGGTAAAACAGGCCGAGGGACTTTTCGATTTCTTCCAGTATCGCGCCGTCAACCCTGCCGGCGGCTTCTTCGATCTCGATGCCAAAGGCGCGCCGTTGCAGCCAAACGACCCCGTGCGCGGCATTCACGCATCCGCCCGCATGGTGCATTGCTTCTCCATCGGCCACCTGCTCGGGCGTCCGGGCTGCGGCGATATCGTCGATCACGGCATGACCTATCTCTGGAACAGGCACCGCGACGGCGAGCATGGCGGTTATTTCTGGCAGGTGAACGATGCCGGCCCGGTGGACGCCACCAAGCAGGGTTACGGTCACGCTTTCGTGCTTCTGGCCGCCTCTTCCGCCAAGACCGTCGGCCACCCGCTGGCCGACAGGATGCTGGCCGATATTACCGAGGTTCTGGAAACGCGCTTCTGGGAAGAAAAACACGGCGCCATCGCCGAGGAATTCCATCGCGACTGGTCGCCCATCGAGAATTATCGCGGCCAGAACTCCAATATGCACCTGACCGAAGCGCTGATGGCAGCCTATGAGGTCACCGGCGACAACAGCTACCTCAGCAAGGCGGAGCGCATCGCCGATCTCGTCATCCGCCGCCGCGCCGGCGAGCTGGACTTCCGTGTGCCGGAGCATTTCGACGAGAACTGGACGCTCGACAAGGAGTATCGCGGCAACGAAATGTTCCGCCCTTCCGGCTCCACCCCCGGCCACTGGCTGGAATGGGCCCGCCTCATCCTGCAATTATGGGTGCTGGGGGAGCGCCGCCACGACTGGATGCCGGTGGCTGCGAAATCGCTGTTCGTGCAATCCATGGCGCTCGGCTGGGACCGGGAAAAGGGCGGCTTCTTTTATACGCTCGACTGGAACGACAATCCCGACAAGCGGGCCAAGCTCTGGTGGCCCATGTCCGAAGCGGCGGGCGCTGCCCACTTCCTCAACGAGAACCTGCCGGCGGACAACTTCTATGAAGACAGCTATCGCCGCATCTGGAGCACCATCGCCAACAACTTCATCGACCATGAGAATGGCGGCTGGCACGAGGAATTGACGGAAGATCTGGTTCCCGCCCACACGCTGTTCCCCGGCAAGGGCGATATCTACCACGCGCTTCAGGCCTGCCTCATCCCACTCTTCCCGGCGACGGGAAGCCTGACGAAGGTGATCAGGGAAAGCGGCGGGGATTATTGAGGCGCGCTGCGCAACCGTTCGTCATGCCGGCCTTGAGCCGGCATCCAGCCACGGCGCGTCTGCGCCGTGAAAGAGTCTTTTGCGATCAATGACTTGATCGCACTGGCCCCCGGATCAAGTCCGGGGTGACGATGTCTGGCGGCGTCTCAAAACCCGATGGTTTCCTCGAAATCGTCCCAGGACTGGTACATTTCATAACGCCCGATACCGGGGATCGGCACATGCCCGTAATAGGGCGAAAGCTGGAACTCGGCCGCCGCCTCGCTCTTGCCGGCCACGGCGGCCACATAGATCGCGGAGGCGAGCCCGGTGCGGTTGGCGCCATGTTCGCAATGGATGAGAACAGGTTTTTCCGCATTGCGCAGCACGGCCGCCAGCGTTTCCGAATCTTCCACCGAGACCTTTTCGCTTGAACTCAGCGGATAATCGACAAGCCGGATGCCGTTGTTCTTGGCCGCAAGACTTTCGGCATCATACCAGCCTTCACGCTTTTCATCGCGCAGGTTGATGATCGTCTTGATGCCATAAGCCTTGGCATAGGCCGCAATGTCCTTGCCGCTCGGCTGGGCCGAACGATAGAGTTCGCCGGGAATGACTTCGTGAAAATTTCCGGTCAGTTGACCGATGCCCATATGCGCACCCGCCAGAACCGGCAGGGCGACAAGGCCGATGGCGGTTATTTTCAGAAACTTCAGAACAATACGCAAAACATCAACCCGCGACATTCATCGAATGGAGGGGGAAATGGCATCGCAAATGGACGAAAACAAGTCAGCGACTGGCCGAGCCGGTTCCGTTGCGGACGATGGCAATTCACCCATCCACCCGAAACCGCTGTGATGCAGGGATTTTCCGGCCGCCGCTCACCGGCGCGAAAATTTTCAAAATGCCGTGATAACCGGCAGCCGCACGAACCGCTCAGTCGAATTCCGCGGAAATGACGGTGACACGCCATTCCAGCCGTTGCGGCTCCACCCTTTCATTGTTGCGCATCCGGAACGCCCGGCAGGCCGAGAAAGTCTCCCCGGCCTCGATCCGTCTTTCGCTCACCTGATAGGGATCGAAGGAAACGGAGGCACGGAAGGCCGGTTCGAACCCTTCGAGCGTATAGGTCAGCCGCTGTACGGCGACATTATTGTCGTTGCGGAAGCTGACACGGATCGGCAATGCCGCATCCGGGCAGGCCGCATCGAATCCGGCGCTCGCGACGATATGGTCAAGCCGCTGGTTGCCGCGCCACCAGTCATAAATCACAAAGGCGGCGGTGGCCGTCCAGATCAGCAACAGGCAGATGACAACAGATTTGAGATGCCGCGGAAATGCAATGAGGGTGAGAAGAAGAATGGCGCTGAGAACGGCTCCGACAATCACGTCGCCCCTCCTCCGCTAAAATAAAGCCTCATGCGATCTCATCCTCCCATGCCCTTTCCGCCCGCAACGATCCCCCTCACAGGGAAGCCGCAACGGTGTAGTCTCAACCGCAGCTCATGCCGCCGGCAATGCAGCGAAAAGCATCGGCACCGCCATAGTCTACCACAACTCTATGGTCGCGCCCTGTGCTGTCAAGACAACCAAGCGTGACGTCGGCCGGCCGCCCTGCCGGACTTTTGACGAAACGGCGAAGGGAACCAAACACGGCCAAAGACGTTCGCCGCATCAGAACAGCATGGCGGGGCGATAAAAAGCCGCGATCCGGGGCAAGACGGCCAGCAAAGCCGGGAGGACACGAGCACCTCTTGGAACCGCCGAACCCCGACCCATATTAAAAGCAGCTAATCTATGCTATGGATGTCAGTCAGCTCAGGGAGAAAAACGATGAAAACGCTGATCGTAACGTCACTCCTGGCCCTGTCGGCCAGCACCGCAATGGCCGCGGATGCCGTCTACGAAACGCCCGCACCTCCGGTCGCGCAGGAAACCCTGCCGGTCTTCACCTGGTCTGGCCCCTATCTTGGTATTCAAGGCGGCGCGGGCTGGGCGAATGGCGATTTTTCGGCGGGCGGTCCGGTCGCCTCGGATAATTTCGACGGCGGCATTCTGGGCGCCTTCGTGGGTTACAATTACCAGTTCGACAATAATCTGGTCCTCGGCATCGAAGGCGATGTCGATTATAACTGGAACGACAATGACTATGCGGGCACCGAAATCGGCACCGACTGGCAGGGCTCCGTTCGCGGCCGTGTGGGCTATGCCTTCGACCATGCCCTGCTCTATGCCACCGCCGGCTGGACCGCGACACGCGGCTTCATCGAAACGCCCGGCGCCGGCAAGGACAGCACCACTTTCAACGGCTATACCGTTGGCGCGGGTCTGGACTATGCCTTCACCGACAATGTGTTCGGCAGGCTGGAATATCGCTACAACGATTATAGCGACAAGGACATCTTCGGCATCAACACCGATGTCGACCAGCACACTGTGAAGGTCGGTCTCGGCGTGAAGTTCTGATCGCGACCAATCGATTTCGACAAAAAGCCCGGCCATACGCCGGGCTTTTCCGTTACTGAAAGTCTGAACCGGCTTGAATTCTTACATTCTGAAATCAGAAAAATATGAACTGTGCTGAAATGGAATATTCACAGGCCGTTCACCCGTCCCGTGCCATGATCCGGGCATAATGAGCCTCTATCTCCCGAAGCAGGCTTATGGAGTAGCCCCGATGAAAAAGATAATTCTTTCCACTATTGCCGCGCTGGTCGCCACAGGCAGCATTTTTGCATCCTATGGCACCGCTGCCGCGCAGGACTATCCCTATCGCCCGCGCTATGACCGTAGCTACGACCGCGGCGGCCCACCCCCGCCGCCCTATCGCGAACACCGCCGCCACAATGACGGCGCAGCGATTGCCGGCGGCCTCGCCGCAGGCGTCATCGGCGGCCTGATCGGCGGCGCCATCGCCAACAGCAATAACGGCCCGCGCTACTACGAGCCGCCACCGCCGCCCCGCCCGCGCTGCTGGTTCGAAGACCGCCGCGTTCCCAATTCCTATGACGGCGGCTGGCATACGGAAAGTATGCGGGTTTGTAACTGACATTAAAGTTTTCTCGATCCGGCTTGCCCCATCGGCACGCCGGATCGGCTCCGACGCATTCATTCCGCAGCCGGAATTTGCCATCGGCATAGCAGAGATCACGCCTCAGACGTGACAGAAGCGCGCTCGCGAAGAGCCGCAAAACATCACAAGCAATTGATTTTTAAAGTAAAATGGTGGGCCCGGAGGGACTCGAACCCCCAACCAAGCGGTTATGAGCCGCCGGCTCTAACCATTGAGCTACAGGCCCCTTTCGGAAAAACCGGTCCGAAACACCGGTTTCGCAATGGCTCGAATCCGGTGGGTCACGCTCTAACGTAATTTTTTGAGCCCGACAAGCCAATGATGCTTTCGCAAAGCAGTGCCGCCGTATTAGCTACACAATCTAAGGCAATACCCTTCAAAGGGACTCAATCAACGAGGAAACACCATGAAGACAAAAACGGCCCGCCTTTTCGCACTCACCGCAATGACCGCAGCAGCCATGATGCCGCTCGCGGCCCAGGTGTCTGCGCAGGAGGCTACCCCGCGCGAAGCCACCATCAGTGTTTCCGGTGAAGGCCAGTCGGCCATTGCCCCCGACATGGCGATCCTGTCCTTCAGCGTCGTCAAGCAGGCGGAGACCGCGGCTGCGGCGCTGACCGAAAACTCCAAGGCGCTTGCCGATGTTCTGAAGGCGCTGAAAGAGGCCGCCATCGAGGACCGCGACCTGCAGACCAGCAATTTCTCGGTGCAGCCGCTCTACAAGCACTATGAACCCAAGGATGGCGTCTATGTCGCGCCCGAGATCACCGGCTATCAGGTGTCCAACGGCCTGACCGTGCGGGTGCGCGACCTGAAGAAGCTCGGCACGATCCTCGATACATCCGTCAAGCTCGGCATCAACCAGGGCGGCGACATTACCTTCACCAATGACAAGCCCGAAGCGACGGTGACCGAAGCCCGCAAGCTGGCCGTTGCCGATGCTCTGGCCAAGGCGAAAACGCTGACGGAAGCGGCAGGCGTGAAGCTTGGCCGGGTCATTCAGATCAGCGAAAACTCGCAACGCCCGATGCCGGTACCGGCGGGCATGATGCGCGCTTCGATGATGAAGGAAGCCGACAGCGTTCCGATCGCTTCGGGTGAGAACAACTACAGCGTGGTGGTCAACGTCACCTTCGCTCTCGAGCAATAAGATCGACGGCGGGCGGCGCCCAGGCGCCGCTCCTGCCCCATCTTGCGTTCACCCGTCGCATAACCCGAAATGAAATGCCCCTCGCCTGCCTTTCCGGACAAGCGAGGGGCATTTTTGATCCATCTACCGTACGGGGATATCGGCAGATCGATAAGGTCGCCGCTGTTAGCGGCGGATGACATATTAGCGGCGGATGACCGGGCAGCCGCGCTCATTGGCGAAAACGACGCGGTCACGGCCGCGACGGTCGAAGCCTGCAACCACGACACGGCGCGGCGATACATCAACGACGCGGGCGCGGCGAAGGCCCATGCGGCTCGCTTTTTCTTCCGCCAGCCAGGGCGCGCAGCCACGGCGCGGGCGATCCGGGCGACCCCAGCCGGGGCGATGGCCATAGCCATCCTGAACCTGAACTCTGAACTGAACGTCCGAGCCTGCGGAAGCCGCCGGCGCAGTAAAGGAAATTCCACCGAGGGCGATGAGGGCAGCCAGGCCGGCTTTTGCGAAGGTGCTGAACATGAACTCACTCCGTTTGTTGCTTTGCCGACAGGGGAACATCCCCCGGCGATTGACGAGACCCTAGACCCGCCCGCCTGAATATCAGCAGAACCGAATGTTCAGCAGGCGTTCAGGGAGGTTAACGCGGAACTACTCAATCCGGATCCAGCTATCACGGCGAGATATGCAGCACGATTTCGCGCCGATGCGGCTCATCGCGGTGTTCGAAAAGATAAAGGCCCTGCCAGGTGCCGAGCACGAGCCTGCCGTCGCTGATCGGCACGCCGATGGAGACCGTGGTGAGCGCCGATTTGATATGGGCAGGCATATCGTCGGGGCCCTCGAGCGTGTGGATGATCCAGCGCATGGAAGGATCGTCCGAAGGCGGCACGAGACGGGAGAAAAACACCGTGAGATCGCGCCGCACATCGGGATCGGCATTTTCCTGGATAAGCAGCGAGCAGGATGTGTGGCGGACGAAGATCGTCAGCAGTCCTTCTTCCACGCCGGCGTGGCTGACGAATGCCTTGGCTTCGGATGTGAATTCATAAAGACCCTGCCCCTGGGTGGCGACGATCATTTTTCTCTGCGGCACATTTTTTCCTTCAACGGGTTGGAACAAAATCGGCGCTGCCGACGTTTCAGCATGTCAAATTGTATCCGATGACGTAAGGGATACGACAATTGCGTGACGACGGCTTATAAAAGCAGAACGGAAAACCGGCGTCACGGTTGCAAAAAACGGGGAAGGGTTGGCACTATCAGAATGAATTATTCAAGCTTACCCGTTCCTCGACGAACAGAACATTCCCCGTACAAGACAGGCACAGGGTGCGAAAGACTTATTCATGGCCCCCAGTGACTATCATGTCGACCTGACCAATTGCGACCGCGAACCCATCCACATCCCAGGCTATATTCAACCGCACGGCTGTCTCATCGCCTGCGATAACGCCATGCGCATGGTGCTGCGGCATTCTGAAAACTGCCGCGAACTGCTCGGCGTCGAAGGCGATATCAATGGCAGGACCGCCGAGGAGGTGCTCGGCAAAAAGCTCGTCCACGATCTTCGCAATGCGCTCACCGTCACCGGCAGAACCACGCGCCCCGCCATGCTGCCCGCCATGGAAATGAGCGACGGCCGCAGTTTCGATATTTCCCTGCACCGCTACAAATCCACCACGATCATTGAATTCGAGCCCTCCCGCAGCGAAACGCAGCCGCTCGGCACCGCGCGCAAGATGGTGGACCGCATCCGCGAGGCGGACAGTGTCGAAAGCCTGATCTCCAGAACGACGCGGCTGATAAAGGCGACGCTCGGTTACGACCGGGTGATGATCTATCGTTTCGAGGAAGACGGCGCCGGCAAGGTCGTGTCGGAAGCGAAGCAGCCGGAGCTGGAGAGCTTTCTCGGTCAATATTTCCCCGCCAGCGACATACCCCAGCAGGCCCGCGCGCTCTATCTCAAGAATACATTGCGCATCATCTCCGATGCCAGTGGCGCCCGGGTTTCCGTCCTGCCGGCGCTCGACGCATCGGGCGAACCTCTCGATATGTCCTTTGCCCATCTGCGCAGCGTCTCGCCCATCCATTGCGAATATCTTCGCAACATGGGTGTTGCGGCTTCCATGTCGATTTCGGTGATTGTCGACGGGGCGCTCTGGGGCCTGATCGCCTGCCATCATTATTCCCCGCGCGTGCTGACCATGCCGGTCCGGATCGCCGCTGAAATGTTCGGAGAGTTTTTCTCCATGCATTTGCAGGTTCTGAAACAGAAGCGCAGGCTCGATACTGTCCACCATGCCCATGCCGCGCTTGACCGCTTCCTTCGGCTTGCCGCCCATCACGCCAACATCGAAGAACTGCTGATCGACAGCTTTCAGGATTTTGCCGATCTGATGCCCTGCGATGGCGTCGGCCTGTGGGTGGGAAACAACTGGCACGGCCATGGCGCAACGCCGCCGCATGACGCCATTCCAAGGCTGGCGCGCTTCGTCGCCTCAACGTCGGAAGGTAAGGTCTGGGCGACGCACGCGCTGTCGCAGGCCATACCGGAGGCCGAAATCTATGCCGGCACGGCAGCTGGAATGCTCGCCATCCCGCTGTCGCAGGTGAAAAACGACTACCTGCTGTTTTTCCGCAAGGAGATCGTGCAAAACCTGAACTGGGCTGGCAATCCGGAAAAATCCTACGAGACCGGCCCGATGGGCGACCGCCTTACCCCGCGCAAGAGCTTTGCGATCTGGAAAGAGACGGTTCGCCTGCAGGCGCAGCCCTGGTCGGAAGCCGACCGGGAGATCGCGGAGGCGGCGAGGATCGCGCTGGTCGAGGTGGCATTCCACCACAGTGAGCTGATGGCGGGCGAAAGAGAACGCGCGGAAGTGCGCCAGCGCATGTTGAACGAGGAGCTAAACCACCGCGTCAAGAATGTTCTGGCCATCATCAAATCGCTGGTCGGCAATCCCTCGCAGGAGGGCAAGACCCTGCAGGAATATGTGACAGCGCTGAAGGGCCGCATTCAGGCATTGTCCTTTGCCCATGACCAGATCATTCGCGGTGAAGGCGGCGGTGCGCTTCGCGATCTTCTGGATGCCGAACTGTCGCCGCATCGCTCGCCGGAAACCGTTGTGAAACTGACCGGCCCGCAGGTGACGCTCGATTCGCGCGCTTTCTCCGTCATGGCTCTTGTTCTGCATGAGCTGGCGACGAACGCCGCCAAATATGGCGCGCTTTCGCAAAATGGCGGGCAATTGCATGTGCGCTGGACCATCAACGAGAACCGCGATTGCGAGATTGAGTGGCGCGAAATCCTGCCCACCAAACTGCCCCCGCCATCGCGCGCGGGCTTCGGCACAGCACTCATCAGCCGCAGCATCCCATACGATCTCGGCGGACGCAGCACGTTACGCTATTTGCCTGATGGGCTGGAGGCGGAAATTCTCCTGCCCTCCCGTCACGTTTCCTCGGCCACGGCAGTCGCCGACACGCAAACCGAAGATGAAACCGCGCCGCAGCCCAGACGCTATAACCGGGAGGAGCCGTTGAAAGTATTACTCGTCGAAGACCAGATGCTGATCGCCATGGATGTCGAGAACATGCTGGAAGACAACGGCATCAAGGCAATCGAAACGGCAACCTCGTCGGCAATGGCCATTGAAAAATTGAAGACATATGTGCCGGATGTCGCCATTCTCGACATCAATCTCGGCTCAGATACCTCGATCCCCGTCGCCCGCGAACTCCACCGCCGCGGCGTCCCCTTCCTCTTCGCCACCGGTTATGCGGATGGCAGCATGGTGCCGGATGAATTCGGCACCGTGCCGGTGATCAGGAAGCCCTATGATGAGGATGCGCTGATGGCAGGCATTGGGCTGCTGGTGGGGGATGCGGAACGGGTTTAGGAGACCAATGATTGGGAAAACCCACCCTCACTGAAATCTCGTAAAGCCCCGCTTTTTCGCGTCTTCCGGGCTGACCTCATTTCCGATTTTAAACCGGAATTCCGTCACCGTGTAATTTTCCAGATCGACTTCGCACTGGAACGAGACGTCATGCCAGCCATTGCCCGTGTTGAACGCGCCGCCGGAAGCATCGATCGAATTACCGGAAATCCTACCGCCCGTGTCCGAATAGGGGATCATGCCCCTGGCGGCAAATCCCGCCCCCTGAATCTGGGCCAGGGCTTCGGTACTGCAAAGCTGAACGACGCGGCGACGCGGTGGCAGATCGCCAAACATCTGGCGTCTCTGCGCCGGTGACAGCATGGACGAAGACAGGAGGTTTTTAGCCGCCGGAAGTTTCGCGGGCTTCTTTTCCGTCACTTCCGCCGGCTTTTCCTCAGCCGGCTTGGCCTGCGGCACAGGCGGCTGATCGGGCTGCGCTTCTTCCTTCACGGGTGAAACCGCGATCTCCCCCTGTGCGGCGGAAGCCTGAAGATCGCTGTTGGCGGCAGGAGCTGCGGGCTTTTCCTCAGCCGTTTTTTCAGGCTGGCTTGCAGGCTCCTCGGAAGGCTCGATCTTTTCCGCTTCCTCCGTCTTGCCCGGCTTGTCCTCAGGGTCCGCCTGCGTTTCCTCGGGCCTCATGGCGATGGCCGGCAACGTCGCCTGCGGCTGCGGCAAAGGTTTTGCCTCTTCCGCCGGAGGAGCGGGCGGCGGCGGTGGGGGTTGCGGCTTTTCCTCTTTCGCCTTCTCTTCACCCGGCGGCGGGGCCTCTTCCGCCTTTTTCTCCTCGGGCGGCGACACGAGATCGACGCTGATGCTTTCCGGCTCCTGCGGCTCGGCTATCCGCTCCGGCAGCTCGAAAAAGAAAAGCGCGACGACGGCAAGATGCAGCAGCACGGAGACGGGCACAGCCCATCCTCCCCTCCGCCATTTGCCTGCCGAAATCTGTTGCATCTCATCGAACCAAATCGAGCCCGGGCTTATCCAGCAAAAGCGGAACGCCTGTTTTCACACATAAGGCTTGTCGCAGAGTTCGCCAGTGCGGGAAACAAAAAACCCGGCCAGCGCTGACTGACCGGGTTCAATTTTAAAGGAAGCGGAACGCTTAGCTGTCGAGGAAGCTGCGGAGCTTTCGCGACCGGCTCGGATGCTTCAGCTTGCGCAGCGCCTTCGCTTCGATCTGACGAATACGTTCGCGCGTGACCGAGAACTGCTGGCCGACTTCTTCCAGCGTATGGTCCGTGTTCATGCCGATGCCGAAGCGCATGCGCAGAACGCGCTCTTCACGCGGCGTCAGCGAAGCCAGAACGCGGGTTGTCGTCTCGCGCAGGTTCGCCTGAATGGCGGCGTCGATAGGCAGCAGCGCATTCTTGTCCTCGATGAAGTCGCCGAGATGCGAATCCTCTTCGTCGCCCACGGGGGTTTCGAGCGAAATCGGCTCCTTGGCGATCTTCAGAACCTTGCGCACCTTTTCCAGCGGCATGGCCAGCTTCTCGGCCAGCTCTTCCGGGGTCGGCTCGCGGCCGATCTCGTGCAGCATCTGGCGCGAGGTGCGAACGATCTTGTTGATCGTTTCGATCATATGCACCGGAATACGGATCGTGCGGGCCTGGTCGGCAATCGAACGGGTGATTGCCTGCCTGATCCACCAGGTCGCATAGGTCGAGAACTTGTAACCGCGACGGTATTCGAACTTGTCGACCGCCTTCATCAGGCCGATATTGCCTTCCTGAATGAGATCGAGGAACTGCAGGCCACGGTTGGTGTATTTCTTCGCAATCGAGATCACCAGACGCAGGTTGGCCTCGACCATCTCCTTCTTGGCGATGCGCGCTTCGCGCTCGCCCTTCTGCACCATCGAAACGATGCGGCGGAATTCGGCGATGGAAATGCCGGTTTCCGTGGAGAGGTTCTGGATTTCCTGACGAATCTCGCGGATCGTGTTGCTTTCCTCGCGAGCGAATTCCTTCCAGCCGCGGGCGGCCAGATTGGCAATCGACTTCATCCAGTTCGGATCGAGTTCCGCACCGTGATACTGCTCAAGGAAGCTGTCGCGCTTGACGCCATAGGATTCGGCAAGGCGCAGCAGGCGGCCTTCATTCTGCATCAGGCGCTTGGAAATGTCGTAGAGCTGCTCGACGAGGCTGTCGATACGGTTCTGGTTCAGCGACAGCGACTTGACGGCCGTGATCAGCTGATCCTTCAATTCCTTGTAACGGCGTTCCTGACCGGAAGACAGGGTGCCGGTGCAGGCAAGGCGCGCCTCAACCTGCTGATCCTGAAGCTTGCGCAGCTTCTTGTAGGTGTCGGCAATGGTGTCGAGCGTTTCCATGACCTGCGGGCGCAGTTCGGCTTCCATCGCGGCAAGCGAAAGATTGGACTCGTCGTCGTCCTCTTCTTCCTCTTCCGGGGGAAGGCCATCGCCGCCGACGTCCGTCACATCCTCATCGCCGGTCGGCGCGCGCAGCTTGCGGGTCTTTTCCTTCTCTTCGGCGGCCTTGCGGTCCGCCTCGATCTTTTCCGGGCTCTGGAACTGGGGAGCCGCCTTGGCTTCAGGACCGGAATAGGTGGTTTCGAGATCGATGATCTCGCGCAGCAGCGTCGTGCCTTCGTTCAGTTCGTCGCGCCAGATGATCAGCGCCTGGAACGTCAGCGGGCTCTCGCACAGGCCGGAAATCATCGTTTCGCGGCCGGCCTCGATGCGCTTGGCGATGGCGATTTCGCCTTCGCGCGACAGAAGCTCCACGGAACCCATTTCGCGCAGATACATGCGCACCGGGTCGTCGGTACGATCGGTCGGTTCTTTCTTCTTGGCGGTTGCAAGCGCAGTTCCGCCGGAAGGCGCAAGTTCGCCGCCTTCGGACTCTTCGCCGTCGGAATCGCTGTCGTCGTCGCTCGCGGTCGCTTCCTCGGCGTCTTCGTCCTCGATGACGTTGATGCCCATGTCGGACAGCATCGCCATCGTGTCTTCGATCTGCTCGGAGGTCACCTCTTCGGACGGCAGGACGGAATTCAGCTCGTCCATCGTCACATAGCCGCGCTTCTTGGCGGCCTTGATCATTTTCTTGACCGCGTCATCCGAAAGGTCGAGAAGCGGGCCGTCCGTCGCACCGTCGCGTTCGTTTTCTGCTTCTTCGTTTTCTTTGACTTTGGTTGCCATCTATCTCGTCGCTTTCCCTGACGCTAACACCTGTTCCGCAGCATCGCCGTCCGCCCCTTGAGCATCCGGCGCATTGCCGCGAATCACTGTCAGACACCTAACGGAGTGATCTTTAATTGCCGATTAACCACGGCAGCCTCAGGCAGAATGCAAAGACAGTGCACCCGGAAATGCTTGCTCATGCAATTTCTATCCGCCAAGGCTCATTCCACCTTACTTTTCCTGAAATGGTGATTCCCGCTATTTCCCGCCCCGTCAAGCCTTTGAGGGCGAGACAGCCAAGGAAATTCTTAAAAAGAGCCGCATTTTGCGGGTTATCACCAGACTATCCCCTATTTAGGACGCCTGCCGCAAAAGGCAACCCCAAACACCTTTCAATTCTGCCGACCGCCCTCAGCCATGGCCGACGGCCGGCCCCTTCACCCGGCCGGACATGACCCCGAAACCATCGATTATCGCCTCCTGATTTTCCATACGGCCGATTTCCAGCTGCACTTCGGCCAGCGCCCGCACCAGCAATGTACCGCGTTCGTCATCCGTCGCCTCGGCGATTTCCCGCTCGAGTTCCTTTTTCTGCCAGAGCAGGGATTTCGTCCTCTTATGCAGGGAAAGCGCCTGCACGTAACCCTCGCGCGCATCCTCCATCGCCGCCTGCTCCGTCGCCGTCCACAGGCGGGCATTGCGAACCTGCTGATCCATGGCCTTCAAAAGCACCTCGAAACCCTGCTGCGACAGGCGCTCGATCAGCCCTGCCCGCGAAATCTCCGCCGCACTTTCCGCCGCATAGGTCAGCACCGTCGACCACAGGCGCTGCAGATCGCGGTTCTCGTAGTCGATGGCGGCAATCTCGTCATATTCCTCGAGCAGCAATTCGGGATGGTTGACGATAGTGATGGCAAGAACGCTTTCCCGGAGAGAAGGCTTTGTCTGATAGCCCCTGACAAGGCCAGACTGCACCAGCCGGTCTGAAATGCTGCTGGCCGGCGCGGCCATCGCCCCGCCCCGTCCCGGCACATTGCGCTGGAAGCCGCGTCCCGCCGGCTGCGCGCCGTTGCGGCGGAAATTGCCGTTCTGAGCCCCGCTTTGCTGAAAACGCGGCTGGAAAAAGCCGTTCAGCCTGTCGCGCATATCCTGCTGGTAAAAACGGCGCACCGTCTCGTCGCCGATCACGGCCACGATCTGCCGCAACCGGCTTTCAAGCTGCGCGCGTTTTTCCGGCGTATCGAAAGTGACGCCGGAGGTCTCGCGGCTCCAGATCATCGCGGCCAGCGGCTTGGCTTCAGACAGCACCCGGTCGAAAGGTGCACGTCCCTCCAACCGCACGAGATCGTCCGGGTCCTTTCCGTCAGGCAGAAGCGCGAAGCTGACAGAACGATCCGGCTTGATATGCGGCAGGGCAAGATCGGCCGCACGGTTGGCGGCGCGAATGCCGGCGCCATCGCCATCGAAGCAGAGAACCGGCTGCGGCGACATTTTCCAGAGAAGGTCGAGCTGGCTTTCCGTCAGCGCCGTGCCGAGCGGCGCGACGGCATTTTCCACACCCGCCTGATAGAGCGCGATGACATCCATATAACCTTCGACGGCGATGACCGAACCGCCGGCCGCCTGCGAGGCGCGCCGGGCGCGGGCGAAATTGTAGAGAACATTGCCCTTGTGAAAGAGCTCCGTTTCGTTGGAGTTCAGATATTTCGCCACCGCATCCGCGGCCATCGCACGGCCGCCGAAAGCGATCACCTTTTCCCGCGACGACAGGATCGGGAACATGATGCGGTCGCGGAAGCGGTCGTAGGAGACCGGCACATTCTCATGCACCACCAGCCCGCAGGCCTCCATCTGTTCCTTCGTCACGCCCTTGCTCGCCAGATGCTCTTTCAGCGCATTGCGGCTATCGGGCGCATAACCCAGTCGGAAAGTCTCGATGGTGCGCCCGGTCAACCCGCGATCGCGCAGATAAGCCCGCGCCCGCGCACCGAGCGCGGTCTGTAACTGGTCCTGAAAGAACAGCGTCGCCATTTCCATGACGTCCTGAAGCGAGGTGCGCTCACGCTCGCGCCTTTCCGCCTGCGGATCGGGCTGCGGCATGGAAATGCCGGCCATATCGGCAATCTGCTGCACGGCCTCCGGAAAACTCAGGCCCTCAAGCTCGGTCAGAAAGCGAAAGTGATCGCCGGAAACGCCGCAACCGAAGCAATGATAGCGCCCCTTGCGGTCCTCGCAGTGAAAGCTCGGGCTTTTCTCGCCATGGAAAGGGCAGCAGGCCCAATAATCCCCGCGCGACGTGTTGGTCTTCTTCTTGTCCCAGGACACACGTCGGCCGATCACATCGGAGATGTTCACGCGGTCGCGTATCTCATCGAGGAAAGAATTGGAAAAGCGCATGGGTTACCTATTCGAGGCCAGTCTTTCATATAAGCGCAGAAAAGCCGCAATACAAAACGGGCAGGTAAATAATACCCACTATTCACAGGCGGTGTTGACATTGATGTATATACAGATGAACATACAAAAGTGGCGCATGAGGGCCTTTGAAGTGGAACCCGTTTCAGGCTGCTCATGGACATTGTGACGAAAGATTTCATTTCCTTTGAATGGGATGAAAACAAGCGGCAGATTAATATTCAGAAGCACGGCATCGACTTTCCACGGGCGGCGCGGGCGCTTTCGCAACCCCATCTGGAAAGTCGCTCCGATCAAAACGGGGAAAGTCGTATTCTGGCGATATGCCCGGATACAGACGATCTCATCGCCATCATTTATACGATGCGGGGCGAGGTTTGCCGGATCATATCAGCAAGGGCGACGAGGAAAAATGAGCGAAGAACGTATCGTCAGATATTCTCCGGATGAAATCCGCAAAAAGATCGCCAAGGGCGAAGATGGAACCGACTGGGCGCGCGTCGACGCCATGACCGACGAGGACATCGAACGCGCCACACGTGACGACCCGGACTGGGCGGGCTTTGAGGATATCGACTGGTCAAAGGCTGAGGTGGTTTTCCCCACAGCCAAACAATCCATTTCCATCCGTGTCGATCAGGACGTCGTGGACTTTTTCAAGTCCACCGGCAAAGGATATCAGACACGTATGAACGCCGTTCTGCGCCATTATGTGCATGAACAGAAAAAGCGGCAGGGTTGAAGACAGCAAATCGCCATTGCGCCTGCTTCGGGCAAATTTATGGCACCGCAGCATCACCAAAAATTATGTTTTTGTAATTTGAGCAAGCCGAAGCGGCGATGTAAAAACATCAGCGAAGGCAGCAATTGACCTCCGTATAATCTGCCGACGCCCGCAGGCACGTCCCCCGAAAAAAGCCTGTGAAGGATCGCATTTTGATCCGCCGGAATGCGTTTTCGTCGACAGAAAAAAGGCAGGGCAGCCCACATCTGCCCTGCCTTTACTTTTTAAGGATGCCCGAACTTACTTCAGCAAATCCTTGACGACGCCGGAAGCCTTGGCGAAGTCGATCTGACCGGGATAACGCTCCTTCAGCGCATTCATGCACTTGCCCATGTCGCGCAGGCCCGAGGCGCCGGTCTCGGTGATGACGGCCTGGCAGAGTTCGCGCACCTTCTCGGCCGGGATTTCTTCCGGCATGAATTCCTTGATGATGACGATTTCCTCGCGCTCCTGAGCGGCAAGCTCGGGGCGGCCGGCGCCTTCATAGATGGTGGCGGATTCTTCCCGCTGCTTCACCATCTTCGTCAGGATCTGCATGATATCCTCATCGCTGACGGGGTCCTTGCCCACGCCGCGATTGGCGATATCGCGATCCTTGATGGCGGTCTGGATGAGGCGCACGGTCGAGGTGCGGCGTGCATCGCGAGCCTTCAATGCGTCCTTCAAAGCGTTTGCGAACGTGTCGCGCATCATTTTTCTTCTCCTTGGGAAAGCGCTTTCCGCAGCTTCTCGATACGGAAACTTTCCACCTCATTTTGCGAAACGACATAAACGAGCAGACACGCTCAAGCAAATCAAATGCATAAGACCTTGAAAATACGGTGGTTTAATTCCACGTAAATCTTGGCCCTGCGGTTGACCGCTTGGGCTGCTTTCGTTATTTTCCGGCACCTGCACGAGATTTTAACGAAGGGTCGGAACGCGAGCTTTATCGCGCGCCCCTTTATGTCACGAAGCCTGCGACAAAAATGGCCCCTTACCCCCTGCCTTTCAAGAGGCGGGGTGCGAAGCGGCAGAAACGGAACGAGATGACCGAGACAGCGCCCTGGACTACCCGCAAACCGACCGCAATGCTTGTTCTTGCCGATGGCACGGTGATTGAAGGAACGGGCATCGGCGCAACCGGCAAGGTTCAGGCCGAAGTCTGCTTCAACACGGCGCTGACCGGTTACGAGGAAATCCTGACGGACCCTTCCTATCTCGGCCAGATCGTTACCTTCACCTTCCCGCATATCGGCAATGTCGGCACCAATGAGGAAGACATCGAAGACCTGACGCCCGCCGCCCGTCGCGGCGCCGTCGGCGTCATCTTCAAGGCCGATATCACCGATCCGTCGAACTTCCGCGCCGCCAAGCATCTCGATGCCTGGCTGAAGGCCCGCGGCGTCATCGGCCTTTGCGGCATCGACACCCGCGCGCTCACCGCATGGATCCGCGAAAACGGCGCGCCGAACGCGGTCATCGCCCATGACCCGAACGGCGTCTTCGACATCGAAGCGCTGAAGGCAGAAGCCAAGGCCTGGAGCGGCCTCGTCGGTCTCGATCTCGCCATCGAAGCGACCTCCGGCCAGTCCTCCACCTGGACGGAAACGCCGTGGGTCTGGAACAAGGGTTACGGCACGCTCGGCGAAGCCGATGCCAAGTACCACGTCGTCTGCGTGGATTTCGGCGTCAAGCGCAACATCCTGCGCCTCTTTGCCGGTCTGGATTGCAAGGTCACGGTCGTTCCGGCCCAGACGTCGGCCGAAGACATTCTGGCGCTGAAGCCGGATGGCGTGTTCCTGTCCAACGGCCCGGGAGACCCGGCCGCGACGGGCGAATATGCCGTGCCGGTCATCCAGAACCTCATCAAGAGCGAGCTGCCGATCTTCGGCATCTGCCTCGGCCACCAGATGCTCGGTCTCGCCGTCGGCGCAAAGACCGAGAAGATGCACCAGGGCCACCACGGCGCCAACCACCCGGTCAAGGACTTCACCACCGGCAAGGTTGAAATCGTCTCCATGAACCATGGCTTTGCGGTCGACACCAAGTCGCTGCCCGAAGGCGTCGAAGAGACCCATATCTCGCTGTTCGATGGCACCAATTGCGGCCTGCGCATCGTCGGCAAGCCGGTCTTCTCCGTCCAGCACCACCCGGAAGCATCGCCCGGCCCGCAGGACAGCCACTATCTCTTCCGCCGCTTCGTCAACCTGCTGCGCGAGAGACAAGGCGAGGCAGCGCTCGCCGAGCGCTGATACCTCGTAAAATCAGGAAAGATTGTACGGCCCGCTTTTCAGCGGGCCGTTTGCATTTCACGCTTCACCAGAAGGACGAAGCGGATGGTGAGCAGAACGGCCGCCGTCGAAAGGCCGATCACGAAACCGAACCAGACGCCGCGCCCGCCAAAGCCGAGCGGAAAGGCCATGGTCCAGGCAAGCGCCAGCCCGATCGGCCAATAGGAAATCAGCGCCAGCATCGCCGGAATGCGCGCATCCTTCAATCCGCGCAGCAGGCCCGCCGTCACGGCCTGAATGCCATCGACCAGCTGGAAGATGCCGGCGATCACCACCAGGCTGCTGGCATAGGCGAGCACTTCCGCCGCCTCTGGCAATTTTGCATCCAAGAACCATTTCGCCAGAAATTCCGGCACGGCCGCAAACAGAATGCCGCCGCAAATGGCAATGCCGCAGGCAATCGCATAGACCATGATGGAGGCGCGGATGAGGTTCTTGAAGTCCCCCTGACCGCGGGCGATGCCCACCCGCACGGTCGCCGCCTGCGACAGCCCGAGCGGAATCATGAAGGCGATGGAGGCGAGCTGCAGGGCGATGCCGTGCGCCGCAAGCTGCACGGTGCCGATCTGCCCCATCAGGATCGAAGCGGCGGCGAAGAGCGTCACTTCGGCAAGGATGGTGATGCTGATCGGCAGACCGAGGCGCAGCACTTCGAAGAGCGCATGCCAGTCCGGCCGCCAGAAACGCACGAACAGCTCGTATTTCCTGGTTTCCTCCCGCGTCTGCACATAGGCGACGATGAAGATGAAGCTGAAGGCATTGACGATGACGGCAACGACGGCAGCACCGTTCATGCCCATGGCCGGCAATCCGAAATGGCCGAACACCAGCGCATAGGCGAGCACGCCGTTCATCACCAGCATGATGATGGTGACATAAAGAATGATGCCGGCGCGCCCGATGGCGCTGACGAGCCCGCGCAGGACATAAAACAGCAGCGCCGGCAAAAGGCCGAACTTGGCGATGGCGAGATAATGACCGGTCAGCGCCGCCACATTGGGGTTCTGCCCAAGAGAAATGAGAATGCGCTCGGCATTGAAGAAGATCGGCAGGGCGAGCACCCAATAGGCGATCGCCACCCACATGCCCATGCGCAGCGAGCGACGGGCCGCCGTCGCGTCTCCCTGCCCGTAGGCCTGCGCTACCATCGGCACCACGGCCACGGAAAAGCCGGAGCCGAAAATGAAGACGACGAAGAAGAACTGGCCGGCCAGCACCATGGCCGCCAGCTTTTCAGCGCCAAGCTGTCCGACGATGACCATATCCGTTGTATGGATGCCAAGCTGTGCGAGCTGCGCACCGATGAGCGGAATTCCCAGCGCAAGCGTAGCCTGAAAATGCGAAAACCACGACCCCGATCCGGACGGAACGGTTTCTGCAACAACCGACGAAGACATTGTAATTCACCTGAACTTTGGCCGTTGCCCGCGAATTGCGCAACGGCAGCATGGTGATGAATAAAATATTCCCTTCCTGCACGCAACCTTTGCGGATGAGTGATCAAAATTTACGCAAACGAATGGCCCCGCGCCGGCCTCGGCGTAAACGACATGACATAAGATAAATTTAGCTGAATTTTACCATTCCGCTTTATTCATTAGAACATCGCGTAGTTCTTTTAAATCACAAGCTGCATGATGCAGAATATTCCCGCCTTTCTGGCATGTCTTTCCCACCATTTCACAAGATGAGCCGAACGGTACATCCTGTTCCAAGGACGTGTAGCTTGCCCAAAAAAACCAATCTCATGACACGCATCCTCTTTGCGGCGTCTTCGCTTGTCGTCGCCGCCTTTGCCGGTTTTTCCTTCTACATCGACAGCCTTCAGCACCGCGTCACGACGGAAGCGGTTGCGGAAAATATCGATTCTTCCGGCAAGCAGGCCGCGCAAAGCATCGCCAACTGGCTGAATGGCCGCATCATGCTGACGGAAACAGTGGCAAAGACGCTTGCCAAGCTTCCCGAGGAAGAGGCGAAGCTGCGGTTTCTGGAAAACGACGTTCTGACCGCGCAGTTCATGTCGACCTATTTCGGCAATGCCGAAACGGGAAGCTTCACCACCTTCCCCAAAACGCCGCTGCCGGAAGGATATGACCCGCGCAAGCGTCCGTGGTATCTGGATGCGGTCAAGGCCGGCAAGACGGTTCTGACCGAACCCTATAACGACGCCTCAACCGGCGGGCTCATCATCACCGCCGCCATTCCCGTCTCCATCGATGGCAAGCTGGCCGGCGTGACGGGCAGCGACTTCTCGCTCAATTCGCTGGTCAACATGATCAAGTCGGTGGATGCCGGCACGGACGGATATGCGTTCCTCGTCAGCAAGGACGGCAAGATCCTTATTCACCCCGATCCGAAATTCGTCGACAAGCCGCTGACCGATCTCTTCAAGGTCAATGCGCCGGCCATTTCCTCCGCCATTTCGCAGACGGAAATCGACGGCAAGGGCAAGATCGCCAGCTTCATTCCGGTTGCCGGCCTGCCCTCGGTCGACTGGTATCTCGGCTTTGTCGTTGATTCCGATGTTGCCTATGGCGCCATTGGCCAGTTCCGCCTGGCGGCGACCATCGCCACAATTCTCGCCGCCGCGATCATGATCGGTCTTTTGGCCACCGTGCTGTCCCGCTTCATCGTTCGCCCGGTGACGCAGATGACGTCAGCCATGGAAGGCCTCGCATCCGGCAATCTCGAGGTCGCGATTCCGGGTCAGGAGCGCACCGACCAGATCGGCTCCATGGCCGCAGCCGTCGCCGTGTTCCGGTCGAACGCCATGGAACGCCTGCGCCTCGAGGGCGATGCCGAAGAAAACCGCACACTTTCCGAACGGGAGCGCAGCGAGCGCGAAAGACTGGCGGCAAAGGACGCCGCCGACATCCAGTTCGCGGTCGATTCGCTCGCCCGTGGATTGGCGCATCTTTCCGATGGCGACCTCAACTACCGCATCGACACGCCCTTCGTGACACGCATCGACCGCCTGCGCGATGATTTCAACAATTCCGTCGCCAAGCTGAACGCAGCGCTCAGCACCGTCGGCCAGAACGCCCGCGCCATCGACGCCGGCGCCGGCGAAATCCGTCAGTCCGCCGACGATCTGGCGCGGCGCACCGAGCAGCAGGCCGCTTCCGTGGAAGAGACCGCGGCGGCGCTTGAGGAAATCACCACCACGGTCAAGGATTCCGCCCGCCGTGCGGAAGAAGTGGGCCGTCTGGTCGACCGCGCCCGCAACAATGCCGAACAGTCCGGCGTCATCGTCGAAGATGCGGTGCGCGCCATGGAGGGCATCGAAAAATCGTCGTCCGAGATCAGCAACATCATCGGCGTGATCGACGAAATCGCCTTCCAGACCAACCTTCTGGCGCTGAATGCCGGCGTGGAAGCTGCGCGTGCGGGTGAAGCCGGCAAGGGTTTTGCCGTCGTCGCCCAGGAAGTGCGCGAGCTTGCCCAGCGCTCCGCCAATGCGGCGAAGGAGATCAAGACGCTGATCAACGCCTCGACATCGCAGGTGCAGTCCGGCGTCGATCTCGTCGGCAATGCCGGCAAAGCGCTGGAAACCATCGTCCGCGAAGTGCAGGAGATCAATCGCCACATCGACGCCATCGTGACGTCGTCGCGCGAACAGTCAACCGGACTTCAGGAAATCAACACCGCCATCAACACCATCGATCAGGGCACGCAGCAGAATGCCGCCATGGTCGAGGAGCAGACGGCCGCAAGCCACGGGCTCGCCTCGGAAGCGGCGGCGCTCAACGAGCTGCTCGCGCAATTCCAGCTTGCCACGGCAACGCGGCGGCAGGCGGAATATGGGCGGGCTGCTTAGGGGAACCGCTTGCTCGTTAGGTGGAGGCAAAGCATACAAACCCCGTCACCCCGGACTAGATCCGGGGTCCAGCGCGATCAAGTCCTTGATCGCGAAAGACTCATTTCCTCACGGCGCAGACGCGCCGTGGCTGGATGCCGGATCAAGTCCGGCATGACGGAGGAAAGGTTTCAACCTCTTTCATGGCCGGACCGATCCGGCCATTTTTATTTGCCGCGCGAACGATACCCCGTTCTCTCTACCGGCCCGATCCGCTAGAGCTTGATCAATCATGATATGTGGAGGGATTTATGCTGGAACTGATTTGGCGCGGCATTGCCATGGGCATTGGCGGCACCGTGTTTATGGATATATGGGCGATTGTGCTGCACCGGTTTTTCGGCCAGTCAGCACCGAACTGGGCGCCGGTCGGCCGCTGGTTCTGGCATGTGCCGAAAGGCACGATTTTTCACGACAGCATCGCCACGGCCGCACCTTACGAGCATGAACTGGCGCTCGGCTGGATTTCGCATTATGCCGTCGGCATCCTCTACGGCATTATTCTGGCACTGGTGGTGCCGGCTGCGTGGTTTGCAAATCCATCCTTCATCCAGCCATGGATCGTCGGCATTGTCACGGTCGGTGCCGGCTGGTTCCTGTTGCAGCCGGGTCTTGGCATCGGCTGGGCGGCATCAAAAACGCCCAATCCCACCAAAGTCCGTATTCTCAACCTCGTGGCCCATACGGTTTTCGCCCTCGGCATGTATGCCGGGGCGCTTTTGATGCGCTAAATGAAAAGGGGGCTGAAAAGCCCCCTCTCCTGTCCGGTTCTCAGATATTCGCCGAGAACGTATCGCAATCTTCGACACGGCCGCTCTGGAAACCGCGCTTGAACCATTCCGCGCGCTGTGCCGAGGTGCCGTGGTTGAAACTGTCAGGCACCACATAGCCCTGGGTCTGCTTCTGCAGCGTATCGTCGCCGATCTGGTGGGCTGCATTCAGCGCTTCCTCGAGGTCGCCGGTTTCGAGAATGCCCTTCTGCTCGGTGAACTTGCCCCAGATGCCGGCATAACAATCGGCCTGAAGCTCGACGCGCACCGACATCTTGTTGGCATCCACCTGGCTCATCGACTGGCGGCGGCGGTTGAACTCCGGCAGAACGCCGGTCAGGTTCTGGATGTGGTGGCCCACCTCATGCGCAATCACATAGGCCTGCGCGAAATCGCCGGCTGCGCCGAAACGCTGGTCCAGTTCCTTGAAGAAGCTGGTGTCGAGATAGACCTTACGGTCGCCCGGGCAATAGAACGGGCCGCTGGCGGCGGAAGCATAACCGCAGGCGGAAGACACCTGACCGGAGAACAGAACCAGCGTCGGCTTCTGATAGGTCTCACCGGCGGACTGGAAAATGCCGCTCCACGTATCTTCCGTCTCGGCCAGTACGGTGCGCACGAAAGCCGTCGTCTCGTCCGACGACTGGCCTTGCGGACGCGTGCCAGCCTGCTGGCCGCTGGATTGCTGCGTGGTGCCGCCGCCATCCAGTGAAATATCGCCGCCCGAAAGCAACGTCAGCGGATTGATGCCAAGCACCCAGCTTATCAGTAGGATGACCAGAATGCCGCCAATACCGATACCGCCGCCGCGCCGCCCGATAGGCACACGCATTCCGCCACGGGAAAAAGGATCGCTACCGCCTGGCCCCGATCCCGCCGACATGCCGCGCCGGTCCTCGATATTGTCCGACTGGCGGCGCCCTCTCCATTCCATGCTATTCTCCCGGCGGATATCGCCTTTAACAAGCTGCCTTATAACGGCACTATAATACATCTTGTTCCGGAAGGAAGCAGAGGCAGTAAACGGAGTCTTTCATGCGGCTCTGCGTCTTTGTTTCAGCACGGTCAGAAACAGGAAGGCAAACAGGAGAGCGCCGAGATAAACGCTCTGCATGATCCGCATATGGCGTCTGATATCGCCGCGGCGGGCGAAATAGATCGATTGCAGACAGCCATATATCGTGAAGGCGGAAAGCAGGTGGATCGGGCTGAAACCGTAAAACATCCTCAATTCATGGATGAAGAACGTCGAGACTGAAGTCGAAGCCATCAGCACCACCCAGATCTTGCCGAGCAGGCGGTGGATGGCGGTTCCCTTCGGACGCAGGAAGATGAAGGCGCCGAGGATGGCCGCAGGCACGACGGTGGCGACATGGAACTGCACGGCAAGCGGTGCGTCTAACAATGGCTGGAGTGACATGGGTGCTGTTTCGGCTCGGTTGAAATCACCGGCAATTTGGGCAAAACATGCCCTCAGGAAAAACGGATTGACGCCAACCGCAGGAAAACTTCGTGGATCACCCATATCTGCAATCCACGCT
This sequence comes from Agrobacterium sp. P15N1-A, assembly GCF_044626815.1. Classification (NCBI taxonomy): domain Bacteria; kingdom Pseudomonadati; phylum Pseudomonadota; class Alphaproteobacteria; order Hyphomicrobiales; family Rhizobiaceae; genus Agrobacterium; species Agrobacterium sp. P15N1-A. The sequence continues at coordinate 440,134 of NZ_JBIUPF010000002.1, forward strand.
TCGTGAAATGCACGCCATCCTGCAATCGCGCAGGCTGTGGCTGACGTTTCTCGCCGTGCTGGCGATCTTCATCATGACCGGACCTTTCGGAACGAGCGAAACCATGAGCTTCGCCGACCGGCTGCTTTACTGGACAATCATACAGGGCAGCGCCTGGACATTCGCCATATCCTTTTCCATCATCGCCAACAGCATCCTTGCCGGCAGCATCGAAAATATGCTGACGCGCATGATGATCGGCTCGCTGACTGCCGCCCTGCCGATCGGGCTACTGCTTACCATCACGAACCGGGTCTTTTCAGGCAAGGAAATGGGTTTCGGCCCCTTTCTGCAAAGCAGCCTGTCGTCTCTGCCTCTCTGCGCCATCTTCTGCCTGCTGAGTTATCTCACCGCCTGCCAGTCGCTCGAAACAGCGGCCAATACCGCTACGGACACGGACGAAGATACCAAATGCGAGGTAAAAGGCACCGCGCCGCTGCTGGAGCGGCTGCCGCCGCAAAAGCGCGGAGAATTGCTGCGGCTGTCGGTGCAGGACCATTATACTGAAATCGTCACCACGCGCGGACGCCAACTGGTTCTGCTGCGGTTTTCCGATGCGCTGAAAGAAATAGGCCAGACCGAGGGCTTGCAGGTGCACCGGTCGCACTGGATTGCCGATGCCGACGCCGTCTCGCTGCGCAAACAGGCCGGTCGTCTGCATGTCATTACAAGAGACGGCACGGAAATCCCCGTCAGCCGCTCCTATAGTGCAGCGGTCCAGGCCCGTTTCACCGCACATGCCCCTGCCGGTTAAGAGTTTCTGTCGATTCCGGAATTTATGGGGTTCCGTTCTCAAAAACATTTGCCTATAAGCCGCTTCTAGCCTGAAAACATTTGAATTGCGCCCCCCGGCCGGTGATCATCCACCCTGGCCGGTGTTTTGCGCAACCGAAAAGCGGAACGAGAGAGCCATGCCGAAGCGCCAAGATATCAAGTCCATCCTCATCATCGGCGCGGGACCGATCGTTATCGGTCAGGCATGTGAATTCGACTATTCCGGCACCCAGGCCTGCAAGGCGCTGAAGGAAGAGGGTTACCGGGTCATCCTGGTCAACTCCAACCCGGCCACGATCATGACCGATCCGGGCCTTGCCGACGCCACTTACGTCGAGCCGATCACCCCGGAAGTCGTGGCCAAGATCATCGCCAAGGAGCGCCCGGATGCGCTTCTGCCGACCATGGGCGGCCAGACCGCGCTCAACACCGCGCTCTCTCTCAAGCGCATGGGCGTTCTCGACCGTTACAATGTCGAAATGATCGGCGCGAAACCCGAAGCCATCGACATGGCCGAAGACCGCGCCCTCTTCCGCGAAGCCATGGCTCGCATCGGCCTTGAAACCCCGCGCTCGATGCTCGCCAACGCCACCGAAATCAAGGATGCCGACCGCAAGAAGCACGAGGCAGCGCGCACCGAGCTGAAGGGCAAGCTTTCCGGCCCCGATCTCGACAAGGCGCTGGACGATCTCGAAAACCAGTGGAACCTCGGCGAAACCGACCGCAAGCAGCGCTACATGGCCCATGCCATGGCCATTGCCGCTCAGGCCATCGACCATGTCGGCCTGCCCGCCATCATCCGCCCGTCCTTCACGCTCGGCGGCACCGGTGGCGGCATTGCCTATAACCGCTCGGAATTCTTCGACATCGTCTCGGGCGGTCTCGACGCCTCGCCGACGACGGAAGTTCTGGTTGAAGAATCGGTTCTCGGCTGGAAGGAATATGAGATGGAAGTCGTCCGCGACAAGGCGGACAATTGCATCATCATCTGCTCCATCGAAAACATCGATCCGATGGGTGTCCACACCGGCGACTCGATCACTGTTGCGCCGGCGCTGACGCTGACCGACAAGGAATACCAGATCATGCGCAACGCCTCGATTGCGGTGCTGCGCGAGATCGGCGTGGAAACCGGCGGCTCGAACGTGCAGTTCGCCGTCAACCCGAAGGACGGCCGCCTCGTCGTCATCGAAATGAACCCGCGCGTTTCGCGCTCCTCCGCGCTGGCATCGAAGGCGACCGGCTTCCCGATCGCCAAGATCGCCGCCAAGCTCGCCATCGGCTACACGCTGGATGAGCTTGAGAACGACATTACCGGCGGCGCGACACCTGCTTCCTTCGAACCTTCCATCGACTACGTCGTCACCAAGATCCCGCGTTTCGCCTTCGAGAAATTCCCCGGCGCTTCCCCGATCCTCACCACCGCCATGAAGTCGGTCGGCGAAGTCATGGCCATCGGCCGCACCTTCGCGGAATCGCTGCAGAAGGCGCTGCGCGGCATGGAAACCGGCCTCACCGGTCTCGATGAAATCGAAATCCCCGGCTATGAGGAAGGCGAAGGTTCCAAGAACGCCATCCGCGCCGCCATCGGCACGCCGACGCCGGACCGCCTGCGCATGGTCGCCCAGGCGCTGCGCATGGGCATGAGCGAAGAGGAAGTCCACGAAAACTCGAAGATCGATCCGTGGTTCATCGCCCAGTTCAAGGCCATCGTAGACATGGAAGCCCGCATCCGCGAGCATGGCCTGCCGCAGGACGCCGAAAACCTGCGCATGCTGAAGGCAATGGGCTTCTCCGACGCCCGCCTCGCCAGCCTGACGTCCAAGCGCCCGAAAGAAGTGGCCGAACTGCGCAACAGCCTCAATGTTCGTCCGGTCTTCAAGCGCATCGACACCTGCGCTGCCGAATTCGCGTCGCCCACCGCTTACATGTATTCGACCTATGAAATTCCCTTCGTTGGCGCAGCCCGCTCGGAAGCTCAGGTTTCCGACCGCAAGAAGGTCGTCATCCTCGGCGGTGGCCCGAACCGTATCGGCCAGGGCATTGAGTTCGATTATTGCTGCTGCCACGCCGCCTTCGCGCTGAAGGATGCCGGCTTCGAAGCCATCATGATCAACTGCAACCCGGAAACGGTTTCCACCGACTACGACACCTCCGACCGCCTCTATTTCGAGCCGCTGACGGCCGAAGACGTGATCGAGATCATGCGCGCCGAACAGGAAAAGGGCGAGCTGGTCGGCGTCATCGTGCAGTTCGGCGGCCAGACCCCGCTGAAGCTCGCCGAAGCGCTGGAAAAGAACGGCATCCCGATCCTCGGCACCGCGCCTGACATGATCGACCTTGCCGAAGACCGCGACCGCTTCCAGAAGCTGCTGATGAAGCTCGATCTCGCCCAGCCGAACAACGGCATCGCCTATTCGGTAGAGCAGGCCCGCCTCGTCGCTTCGGAAATCGGCTTCCCGCTGGTCGTTCGCCCGTCCTACGTTCTGGGTGGCCGCGCCATGCAGATCATCCATTCGGAAGGCCAGCTCCAGACCTATCTGCTCGACACGGTTCCGGGCCTCGTACCCGAGGACATCAAGCAGCGTTACCCGAACGACAAAACCGGCCAGATCAACACCCTGCTCGGCAAGAACCCGCTGCTGTTCGACAGCTACCTGACCAACGCCGTGGAAGTGGACGTCGATGCTCTGTGCGACGGCGAAAGCGTCTTCGTCTCGGGCATCATGGAGCACATCGAAGAAGCCGGCATCCATTCGGGCGACTCGGCCTGCTCGCTGCCGGTCCGTTCGCTGTCGAAGGAAATCGTTGACGAGCTGGAACGCCAGACGACCGCGCTTGCCAAGGCGCTCAATGTCGGCGGCCTGATGAACGTGCAATATGCCATCAAGGACGGCACGATCTACGTTCTCGAGGTCAACCCGCGCGCCTCGCGCACCGTGCCTTTCGTCGCCAAGACCATCGGCGCGCCGATCGCCAAGATCGCCGCCCGCGTCATGGCCGGCGAGAAGCTCGATCCGGCGATTGCCGCTTACGGCGAAAAGCCCGATCCGCGCAACCTGAAGCACATTGCCGTCAAGGAAGCCGTCTTCCCCTTCGCCCGCTTCCCCGGCGTCGACATCCTGCTCGGACCGGAAATGCGCTCGACCGGCGAAGTCATCGGCCTCGATACCGATTTCGCGTTGGCCTTCGCCAAGAGCCAGCTCGGCGCAGGCGTCGACCTGCCCCGCTCCGGTGCAGTCTTCGTCTCGGTGCGTGACGAGGACAAGGAAGGCGTTCTGCCTGCCATCCGCATTCTCGTGGAAAGCGGCTTCAAGGTTCTGGCCACCGGCGGCACCCAGCGTTTCCTCGCCGAAAAGGGTATCAACGCCGAAAAGATCAACAAGGTGCAGGAAGGCCGTCCGCACATCGAAGACGCCATCCGCAACCGTCAGGTCCAGCTCGTCATCAACACCACCGACAGCAACAAGGCGATTTCTGACTCGAAGTCGCTGCGCCGCGCGACGCTGATGCAGAAGGTGCCTTACTATACGACGATGGCCGGCGCGGAAGCGGCAGCGCTTGCCATCAAGGCGCTGAAGGCCGGCAATCTGGAAGTGAAGCCGCTGCAGAGCTACTTCCAGTAAGCTGCGGGAACCCCAGGTTCCAACGCTGAATGAAAACAAAACGCCGCGGGTCACCATATCCGCGGCGTTTTGCATCGCGTAATCCTGCTGCAATTCATTGCCGGTATCAAAACATCAGGTTCGAACGAGGCCCATGATGTCCCTATTCCGCAATGACGGATCGCCCGCAGCCATTCGCCGCGCAGTTGCCAAAGCTCCGGCCAAATGCTCCATGAAGATGCTGAATCGCCCCGCCATCGGGTCCCGGCGATGGGAACACCTGGCCCCGATAAGCCAAAGCACCGCCTTGAAGGACTGACCATGGCTGGACGTCCACCGGGACCGGAGCGTGTGGCTTTTCCGCTGCGGATCGAACCCGCAATATTGAACATGATCCGGCACACCGCGAGCGGTGAGTTGCGCAGCGTCAATGCCCAGATCGAGGTTCTTCTGAAAGAGGCCCTGTCCCATCGTGCCACGGCGGATGAAGCAGACAAGCCGCCCTTTTAAGACCGAAGGGCAACAACGACGCTACACGACAAAAAGACGCGGTGCGGCCCTGCGGAAAGATCGACGGCCCGCAGCCCCGCCTATGCCGCCTGCGCCTCCCGAACGCAATTGCGCCCTTCCATCTTCGCGCGGTAAAGTGCGCGATCCGCCATTTCCGCGAGCGTCTGGAGATCGCAGCGCATCTCGCCAGTGGCGGCAACGCCGATGCTGATGGTGACGCCGACGCGCAGACCGCCGCAATCGACCTCGGTTACCGCAATCGCATCGCGAATGCGTTCGCCGATCATGCAGGCCTTGCGAACGCCGGCGCCCGGCAGGTAGATGATGAATTCCTCTCCGCCGTAACGCGCCAGCACATCCCCGCCGCGGATGCTGCCGCCGATGCGCTTCGCCACTTCCTGCAGCACGCTATCGCCGACGGCGTGGCCGAAACGGTCGTTGATCGACTTGAAGTGATCGATATCCAGCAACATGGCCGCATCGGCGGGATCGGGCGTCGCAGGCATGGTCTGGAAGAAGAAACGCCGGTTCTTGACGCCCGTCAGCGGGTCGGTATTCGCAAGAACCAGCAGTTTGCGTTCGGACCGCTCGGCTACGAGCATCATCACGAACAGGGCAATGGCGAAGTTCAGCATGATGATGAAGAAGAATGCATTGACCAGATTGAGGGTGGCATAATCGGGGAAAAGCACGCTTTTCACCACAGATAGCGAAATGAGACCGGAGATGCCGGTGATCGCACCCAGCGCCAGACGCGAGAGCAGCGGCTCCCTGCGCCATCTGGCGAAAAGCCCCAATGCCCCGGCGAGATAGGCGAGCGACGCGCAGCCATTGAAGAGCGCCGCGCGATACGCATTATTGTCCGCCACCTGCTGCGCGACCACCATCGCCAGCACGGAGATGAGGCAGACAAGGGATACGGTCCGTCGGTCGACGGAACGCCCATCGCTCAACGCCTTCAAGCCGAGCCAGATCAGCGCGTACCCCACAATACCGAAAACGACACTGCCGAGCCGCCATAAGGCGGGCGACAATATTCCCCATTCGCCGTAACCGGCAAGCGTGGCGCCAATCGCCATCGAGGCGAAACCCGCCGCAAGGGGGATGGGACCGCGCAAGCCGCGATTGGTCATTTTCAGATAGATAAAACTCAAAAGCCCAACGATGTAAGAACACTTTTGCATCAGTATGACTGTCGCAAGGTCGAGTTCACCCAACATGATTTGTCCATACGGTAAATAAATTCGGAGAAATCAATTATAATAGAAAGTATAAAATTTCAATAAAAATAACAGATAAATAATTATCAAATGATACTACTGCAAGTTTTGGCCAGAGACCTGAATAAATCCCCAGCGAGCAATTAAAAATTCATTCGAACATTCTAATAAAACTAATATCTTTCTTGAACCGCATCATTTCCGCCTCTTTCGCCTGCCCATCGGCAAGGCGCAGGAGATAAGACGGGTGCACGGTGACAAAAAGCGTTCGGCCATCCGCCATCGGCAGAGGACGGCTCCGAATCTCCGAGAGTTTTTCCTTGCCGCCGGTCAGCGCATAAAGCGCCGTTGCGCCCATGGCAACGATCAGTTTCGGCCGAATAAGCGCGATTTCCTGATTGAGCCACCAGCGGCATTGCTCCATTTCGCCCGCATTCGGCCGCTGATGGATGCGTCGTTTGCCGCGCGTTTCGTATTTGAAGTGTTTGACGGCATTGGTGACATAAAGCTTTTTGCGCTCGATACCGACATCGGCAAGAGTTCGGTCGAAAAGCTGGCCGGCCGGGCCGACAAAAGGCTTTCCAGCGAGATCTTCATGATCGCCCGGCTGCTCGCCAACGATCATGATTTCCGCATCCTCCGGCCCCGAACCGAAAACCGTTTGCGTGGCGCTGCAATGCAGGGGGCAGCGGGTGCAATGGCCAGCCTCCCGCGCCAGCGATGCGAGCGTGCCATCCGGCACGGGTTGCGGCATCTCCCGTGCGGCGGCCGCAGCCTGCAGGCGATGGTGAAAAGGCTGCGGCTGGCTTGCCGCCCTGGCGGCCATCTCCAGCACCCGCGCCTCCGCACCGAGGATGAGGTCGGGAATGAGATCGGCTTCCGGCAGGTTCTTCCAGTATTTCTTCGGCATCTCCGCCGTCATGGCTTTGATCTTGAGGCGCGCCGGATTGAATATATTGGCATAATAGGTCCGCCAGAGTTCATCCGTCTCGTCCGTCAGATCAGGCTTCGCGGCCGCCTCCCGCGAGGTTTGCAACTCGCTCCCATCCCATCGGGCGGACCCTTTTGGCGTGGCGATCAGCCAGTCCATATCGGTAAACCGTCGCTGGAAAAACGCTGCCGTTCGCTCAACGATGAAATGATCCGGCTCGAACCAGGCCACGAACCGCCGTCGCCCGCCCTGCCCCTGCGGCAAGGGCAACTCCTTGAAACGGACGAAAGCCGTCATCTTGTGACAATCCCGGCGCACCGATTTTTCAAGCAACCGGGCCTCTGCAACATCCGGATCGGACTTGAACTGCAACAGGGCGCGATCCCGCTTCAGCCGCCACAACAACCGGTAAAGCAGTGCAAACCGGCCGGGATCGCCGTGGCAGATGACGGCCTGCGCCAGGGCCACGAACGAGGCCGGAACGGAAACCTGCCCATTGCCGGCATCGACCGTCGGCAAGGGCTCACCGGCGAAATCCAGCATCCCTGCCCCGTCATCCCGCAACCGCCAGTCAATCGTCTCCGGCCGAATATCGGCGGCAAGGGCCGCACGCGCGGCATCGCGCCACTCGACGAAATCGCCCCGCCCTTCCAGAACCGGGCCATACATCACAACAACGATAATTGTTCAGGCTGCGGTGCAAACATCGCCCGCAAATCCGGCCGCTCGGTCAGCTTGCCCGGCGTCCAGCCCTCGGCAACGATGAAAGCCTTCACCTTTTTCAGGGAAACACCGAAACGCGCGACATCCTCCAGCCGCCGCCGCCGGAACCGCCGCGACGACAGGATGGAAGCGACCGTCTTGGTGCCGAAACCGGGCACACGCAGCAGCATTTCCCGATCCGCCGCATTGACGTCCACCGGGAAACGTTCGCGATGTTTCAGCGCCCAGGCGAGTTTCGGGTCGATATCGAGATCGAGCATGCCGTCGCCGCCGATCGCCGTTATCTCGCTAATATCGAAGCCATAAAAGCGATACAGCCAGTCCGCCTGATAAAGCCGGTGTTCCCGCATCAGCGGCGGCTTGATGAGCGGCAGGTTTTTCGACGAATCGGGAATGGGGCTGAAGGCCGAATAATAGACGCGCCGCAAGCCGTAGCTGCCATAAAGCCGGGCGCTGGTGGAGAGAATGGTACTATCGTCAGCGCCATCCGCCCCCACGATCATCTGCGTGCTCTGCCCGGCCGGCGCAAAGCGCCTGGTCTTGCGTGTCCGGACGGTCGGCTCCCCGGCCTCCTCGATCTTCAGGCGAATATCGGCCATGGAGCGGCGAATATTGACGGGCTGCTTTTCCGGCGCGAAACGGCCAATGCCGCTATCGGTCGGCAATTCGATATTGATCGAGAGACGATCCGCATAGAGCCCTGCCTCCTCGATGAGCCTGGGCGATGCTTCGGGAATGGATTTCAGGTGAATATACCCACGAAAACCATGGGTAACGCGCAACTCCCGCGCCACGCGCACCATCTCCTCCATCGTATGATCGGAGGAGCGGATGATGCCGGAGGACAAAAACAGCCCCTCGATATAGTTGCGCCGATAAAACTCCAGCGTCAGCCAAACCACCTCTTCCGGCGTGAACCGCGCCCGCTCGACATTGCTGGAGGAACGGTTGATGCAATAGGCGCAATCATAGATGCAGAAATTGGTGAGCAGGATTTTCAAAAGCGAAATGCAGCGCCCATCCGGCGCATAGGCATGGCAGATGCCCGACCCTTCCGTGGAGCCCAGACCGCCCGATGCTGCGGAGTTGCGTTTTGTCGTGCCGCTGGATGCGCAGGAGGCGTCGTATTTCGCCGCGTCGGAGAGAATGGCCAGCCGTTGCCTGATCGACTTCTTCATGGGTATGTTCACTATATGTTCCATGGACGAATGTCAATGACATAGGCTAAGTCATTGATTAAGCCTTAAAATATGCACGCCTCAAATTTGCTGGCATTTCGCTGTCGTCTTCTGATATAGTCGGCTCAGTTATGATTTTGGCATGGTTCCGGAGTTCCCCTCCGGAACCTGTTTCTTTTTGTGTCTGCAAGTAAAGCGACCGGAATGCGAAGGATAAAAAAATGGTAGAAAAAGTACCGATGACTCAGGGTGGATTCGTCAAGCTGCAGGAGGAGCTGCGCTGGCGCCAGCAGGAGGAACGCCCCCGTATCATCGAGGCGATAGCGGAAGCGCGCGCCCATGGCGACCTTTCGGAAAACGCCGAGTACCATGCTGCCAAGGAAGCACAGAGCCACAATGAAGGCCGCATCACCGAACTCGAAGACCTGACCGCACGCGCGGAAGTCATCGACCTTTCCAAGATGTCGGGCTCGAAGATCAAGTTCGGCGCCACCGTGAAGCTGGTGGACGAGGATAGCGACGAGGAAAAGACCTATCAGATTGTCGGCGACCAGGAAGCCGATGTGAAGGCCGGCCGCATCTCCATCTCCTCGCCCATCGCCCGCGCGCTGATCGGCAAGGAAGTCGGTGACAGCATCGAAGTCAACGCTCCGGGCGGCGCCAAGGGCTACGAGATTCTCGCGGTTCAGTGGGGCTGATGCCCTCACATGCAATGCGCCCCATGCGGGTGCATTGCTTTTCTTGACGTCTTCAATCCCCCGAATTAGCCGCAAAGACGGAAGCCCATCTTGTCCCACGCCAGTCTGAAAGATGTGCAGGTGCTCGCGCCGAACTTCAAACGCAGGCTTTCCGGCGTCACCTCCACCATCGTTCAACTTATTCCGGTGCAGAACCGGCTGGGACAGAAGGTGGCCGTCATTGGACCGGGTTTACCGCCGCATCTGCCGCATGTGCGTTTCCGCGATCTGTGGCGGCTCTGGCAAGACGGCCCGCAGGGCGGCCCGCGCATCTGGCATGCCCGGCGCAACCTCGAAATGTTGCCGGGTCTTTTCATGCGTGACGTGCTGCGCATGAAGGTGAAGCTGCTGTTCACCTCGGCCGCACAGAGGCGGCATTCCGCCTATACACGGTTTCTGATTTCGAAGATGGACGCCGTGGTCGCGACCAGCACCCGTTCCGGCTCGTTTCTGGAAGTACCCCATCGCGTCGTCATGCATGGCGTCGATACCGACCTGTTCCATCCGGCAACCGGCCCGGAAGATACAATCGCGGCAACCGGCCTGCCGGGACAATATCTCATCGGCTGCTTTGGACGGGTGCGCCACCAGAAGGGCACCGATCTCTTCGTGCGCGCCATGATCGAGCTTTTGCCCGCCCATCCGCAATGGACAGCCATTGTTTCCGGCCGCGTAACGGCGGAACACAAGGCTTTTGCCGAAGCACTCGAGGCCGATGTCAAGGCCGCCGGCCTTTCGGATCGCATCGTATTTCAGGGTGAGGTGGACGACATCAAGCCGTGGTACCGGCGGCTGACGCTCTATGTCGCCCCGTCCCGCAATGAAGGTTTCGGCTTGACGCCGCTCGAGGCCATGGCATCGGAAACGGCCGTCGTCACGAGCACCGCCGGCGCCTATGAGGAAATGATCGTCAGGGGCGAGACCGGCGCAGTCGTCGAGGCGGGTGACTATGCATCGCTCAGGGATGCGATAAGGACCTATCTTGCCGACCCGACTCTTGCCGAGAGCCATGCAAAGGCCGGCCTTTCGCATGTACGCAGCACATTTCCGCTTGAAAAAGAGGCCACGAGTCTCGGCGAAGTCTATGAGGCTTTGCGGCGCGGGTAACGCGTCTTAAGGCAAAGCCAGCCGCTCAGATTTCCACGAGACCGACGCGCTTGACCTGCCGGATGGTGAGCATGGTGCGCACCGTATCGACGTTTTCGTCCGCCGTCAGAACCTCGATGACGAAATCCTGAAACTCGGTCAGGTTTTTCGCCACGCAATGCAGCAGGAAATCGCTCTCGCCCGATACCATCCAGGCTTGGCGCACCAGCGACCAGCCGGCGGTTGCCGCCGCAAAAGCCTTCAGGTTGCTATCCGACTGGCGCTTGAGACCGACCATGCAGAAGGCGACGAGATCGAAACCGAGCTTCGGCGCGTTCAACATGGCGTGATAACCCTCGATCACGCCCGCTTCTTCGAGCTTGCGGACACGCCGGAGGCAGGGCGGCGCGGAAATACCGACCCTTTCGGCCAGTTCCACATTGGTCATGCGCCCGTCGCGCTGCAATTCGCGCAGGATTTTCAGATCGATGGCATCGAGTTCGACGCTGGTCACGGAGGAGTACCTCGTTAAGCTGTAGAACTTCCTTGTACTATTCGGCGCGGGATTCGCAACATTATGCCACCGCCCGGTCACAAAATTGCGCGCGCATCCACAACTGCCTTGTTGGTAACGCAAGGCTGCCCTTGAATAAAGACACTAGACAACCTTAAATACCGGGCAACGAAGGGGTTGCGGCCTGTCCGCCGTCATGCGGCTCCAGTGCCCGGTGGTGAAAGGCGCTGCCAGGGAAAGGCCCCGTTATTGAAAGGAACGCTTCTATGTCTGCCCGCCACACGAAGGTATTGATCATCGGCTCCGGTCCCGCCGGTTATACCGCGGCGATCTACGCGGCCCGCGCAATGCTGAAACCCGTGCTGATCGCCGGCATGGAACAGGGCGGCCAGCTGATGATCACCACCGATGTCGAGAACTATCCGGGCTTTGCCGATCCGATCCAGGGTCCGTGGCTGATGGACCAGATGCTGAAACAGGCGACGCATGTGGGCGCGGAAATCGTCAGCGACCTCGTCACCGAAGTTGAAACCAATGTACGGCCTTTCGTGGTCAAGACCGATTCCGGCCAGGTCTGGACGGCCGATACGCTGATCATCGCCACCGGCGCCAAGGCCAAGTGGCTCGGCATCGAGAGCGAGCAGCATTTCCAGGGCTTCGGTGTTTCCGCGTGCGCCACCTGCGACGGTTTCTTTTATCGCAACAAGGATGTGATCGTGGTCGGCGGCGGCAACTCCGCCGTGGAAGAGGCGCTGTACCTCGCCCATATCGCCAAGTCGGTCACCGTCGTGCACCGCCGCGACAGTTTCCGCTCGGAGAAAATCCTGCAGGAACGGCTGTTCGCCAAGGAAAACGTCAAGATTCTCTGGAACACGGAAATCGCCGAAATTACCGGTGCGCCCGCAAAGCCGCCAATGCCGCCTTCCGTTTCCGGCGTGAAGCTGCGTGATACCAAGACCGGCGCGATCAGCGAATTCCCCATCGACGGCGTCTTTGTCGCCATCGGCCATGCGCCGGCGGTCGAGCTGTTCAAGGGCAAGGTGAAGCTGAAAGACAACGGCTACATGTGGACCGCCCCCGATTCCACGGCGACCGACGTGGAAGGCATTTTCGCGGCCGGCGACGTCACCGACGACATCTATCGTCAGGCAATCACCGCCGCCGGCATGGGCTGCATGGCCGCGCTGGAAGCGGAACGTTATCTCACCGCGCATCAACCGCTTGCTGTCGCAGCGGAATAACCGAAAGGCAGGGTAGGCATGGCAATGCCATTGGACTGGGATAAACTGCGCATTTTTCATGCGGCTGCCGAAGCGGGGTCTTTCACCCACGCTGCCGACAAGCTGCATTTGTCCCAGTCGGCCATCAGCCGTCAGGTCAGCGCGCTTGAGCAGGATGTCGGCGTCAAGCTGTTCCATCGCCACGCCCGCGGTCTCATCCTCACCGAACAGGGCGAGTTGCTGTACCGCACCGCCCATGACGTGCTCTTGAAGCTCGAAACTGTCAAGATGCAGCTCACCGAAACGACGGAGAAGCCGAGCGGCAAGCTGCGCGTGACGACGACCGTCGGTCTCGGCCAGGGCTGGCTGACGGACAAGGTGCAGGAATTCCTGCAGCTCTATCCGGAAATGTCGATCCAGCTCATCCTCGACAATGAGGAGCTGGATGTGAACATGCGTCACGCCGACTGCGCCATCCGCCTGCGCCAGCCGCAGCAGTCGGACCTCATTCAGCGCAAGCTGTTCACCGTGCACATGCACGTCTACGCCGCGCCGTCCTATATCAACCGCCATGGAGAACCGCAGTCGATCGAAGATCTCGACAACCACCGCATCATCTCCTTCGGCGAACCGGCGCCCAACTATCTGCTCGACGTCAACTGGCTGGAAAATGCCGGACGTTCTTCCGACAATACGCGCACGCCGCATCTGCAGATCAACAGCCAGACCTCGATCAAGCGCGCCTGCCTGCTGGGAATCGGTATTGCCTGCTTGCCGGATTATATCGTCGGCCGCGATCCGGGCCTTATCCAGCTTTCGCTCGCGGCAGATATTCCGTCATTCGATACCTATTTCTGCTATCCGGACGAAATGAAAAACGCTGCAAAGCTGAAGGCTTTCCGCGACTTCATCGTCGCCAAGGCGCGTAACTGGAACTTCTGACGTTAAAATAATCGACGTCAAAGGATAATCTTTCAAATTCAAAGCCTTACAAAGGCAGAAGCAAGAGGGGCGCACAGGCGCTCCTCTTCAGCTTTGCACATAAAATATACCGGAAATATCGAGGGCTGCGTGGTGCGCATGCCTGACCTGCACAAAAAAGAGTTGTTTCGTGCACAAAAAAGCACCATATCGCTCTCAGCTGATGCACACGGTGGCTTTTCCTCCCAGTTCCACCGCATCAGCTGTTCCCCTCTGGAGGTTTTTGACCTTCACACTTAAAGGGCCCTGGATCCATCCGGCGGCCCTCTTTTTTTACCCGCAAGAATTTTCTCCAATTTGGCGAAATATCGCATGATGCAACCTTGTTTTGCATTATTCCCACACCCATATTTTAGTCAGCTGTCACGCTCGCCCAAGGCACGCGACAGCTGTTCCCCTCTGGAGGTTTTGACCTTCAAACTCATCAGGCCGCGGAGATATCCAGCGGCCTTCTTTTTTGAAAATGCCTGCCCGCCCCCTCGATCCTCACAGAGACGTGACTTGTATATCGATGATGATCGATATAAATATCGGACATGCCAGATATTGAAGAAACACCGATGAACCCGGAGGAAATCCTCAAAGCCCTTTCGCACCCCGCAAGGCTGAAATTCCTGGAATGGCTGAAGTCTCCGGAAAGTCACTTCTGCCAGGAGCATCCCCTCAGCATGGGTGTATGCGCCAACCAGTTTCAGATCAGCGGCCTGTCGCAATCCACCGTCTCGTCGCATCTGGCGGTGCTGCAGGCAGCCGGCCTGATAAGGTCGAAAAAGGTCGGGCAATGGGTGTTTTTCGAACGCAACGAGGAAACCATCGACGCCTTCCGCAATTATCTGCAAGCCAATCTCTGAGCCTCCCAAGCTTTGAGCCTTGGGGTGTCGGACCGGAAACCGCAAGGCGGTTTTCATTCCGGCACCCAGACAGAAAGACAGCGCGTCCCCCGCGCAATTTCGCCAACCGACCAGAAAGTGAAGTCGCATGACCAGTCTTTTCGAACCGGCACAGGCCGGCGATATCGCACTCGCCAACCGTATCGTCATGGCTCCCCTCACCCGCAACCGTTCGCCGGGCGCCATTCCCAACAATCTCAACGCCACCTATTACGAGCAGCGCGCCACGGCCGGGCTGATCGTCACCGAAGGCACACCGATTTCCCAGCAGGGTCAGGGCTATGCGGATGTTCCCGGCCTCTACAAGCGGGAAGCAATCGCGGGCTGGAAACAGGTTACCGATGGCGTGCATTCCGCCGGTGGCAAGATCGTCGCGCAGATTTGGCATGTGGGCCGCATTTCCCACACCTCGCTGCAGCCGCATGGCGGCCAGCCGGTCGCGCCCTCCGCCATTCCGGCCAAGTCGAAGACCTATATCATCAATGATGACGGCACCGGCGCCTTTGCCGAAACCTCCGAGCCCCGTGCGCTCACCATCGACGATATCGGCCTCATCCTCGAGGATTATCGCAGCGGCGCCCGCGCAGCACTGGAGGCCGGTTTCGACGGCGTCGAAATCCATGCCGCCAATGGCTACCTGATCGAGCAGTTCCTGAAATCCAGCACCAACCAGCGTACGGATGATTATGGCGGCTCTATCGAAAACCGCGCCCGCTTCCTGCTCGAAGTTGTGGATGCGGTGGCGGAAGAGATCGGCGCGGGCCGTACCGGCATTCGCCTCTCGCCCGTCACGCCCGCCAACGACATTTTCGAAGCCGATCCGCAGCCGCTTTATAATTACGTGGCGGAACAGCTCGGCAAGCGCAATCTCGCCTTCATCCATGTCGTTGAAGGCGCAACAGGCGGCCCGCGCGATTTCAAGCAGGGCGACAAGCCTTTCGATTATGCCGCCTTCAAGGCTGCTTATCGCAATGCCGGCGGCAAGGGCCTGTGGATCGCCAATAATGGCTACGACCGTGAGAGCGCCATCGAGGCCGTTGAAAGCGGCAAAGTTGATGCCGTGGCCTTCGGCAAGGCCTTCATCGCCAATCCGGATCTGGTGCGCCGCCTGAAAAACGATGCGCCGCTCAACGAGCCGAACCAGCCGACCTTCTATGGCGGCGGAGCCGAAGGTTACACCGACTATCCGGCGCTCGCCTGATAAAGGATAAAGCAAAGACGCCGCACTGCCCGAAAGCGATGCGGCGTTTTCTTTCAGCGCAGGCTTCGCGCCTGCCGCGCGGCAAAATCGGAAAACGCGCCCATGACGAAGGCGTTGGGCACGTGCAGCGCCTGCAGGAAGCCATTGCCCGTTTCCCGACCGATGCTCATCAGGGCCACCTGGAGACAGTAAAGACCAAGCAGGACCAGCGTGCGGGCAAGGTTTGGCCGCAGATCGTCATATAGAGAAGCGAGAACCGCCAGCGACAGGATCGGAACGGCGATCAGAAAGCCGAGCCCCTTGTGCAGCGAAAGCAGCGATCCATCGTAATAGATCGACAGCCCGGCCAGCAGCACCTGCGCGAAGATCAGCACCGGCACGCTTGCCGAAATCACGGCAAACACGCGACGCCGGGCCGACACCCCATTCGCAACCGCGGCCATCACACCCTGCCCCCGGCATCGGCCGGATGCGGAAGGCTCGACGGCTGCGTCCTCTGTTCAAGGCAGCCGAGGCTCGCCAGCGTCGTCGCTACCGCGATGTCGATCTGTGTTCTGGGTTCGGTCCCAAGGAAATCCGTCAGCCTGCGATTGCTCATCCGGATCGGCATCTGCCAGAGATATTGCATTTCCAGCACTTCGCGGAACAGGGGAACGAAGGGAGCGGCCAATTTGATGCCCGACCAGGATAGCTGCCGCCTCTTGACCGGATGCCCGACAACCCGCTCGATGGCCTCAACCAGTTGCAGCCCGTCGAAATCCCAGAAACCTTCCATATGATAGACGGCGAAAGCCGGAAGCTCGCCTGCGCGGTCCAGCAGCCGGCCAATGGTCTCGGCGACATCCGGCAGATAGGCCCATTGATGCCCGGCATAGGGTGCGGCGGGATTCTGGACACTCCGGACCGGCTTTCCGGGCTTCACCAGCATCTGCGAAAACCAGTTGTTTCTGGCATCCGGCCCAAAGAAATCCCCGGCGCGGACGATCAGCACCGGCACGCCACGCATCGACGCCATTTTCAGCCGCCGCTCCATCTCCACACGCAATGCGCCCTTGCGGGTAAAGGGCTTTTGCGGGCTGTCTTCCGTCAGGAGCGGAAAGGCGTCCGGGCCGAAATTATAGACGCTACCCGGAAAGACGATCCTCGCCCCGCAGGCCTCGGCGGCGGCGATGGTATTGTCGAGCATCGGCAGCACCTGGCTTTCCCAGTTGCGATATCCGGGAGGATTGACCGCATGGACGATGAGGCTCACGCCTGTTGCCGCATCCATCACATCCTGCCGGTTCATGGCGTCCCCGGCCACCCGTTCGACGCCGTCCGTGGCGCCCGTTGACGTCCGCTGGCGCGTCATCGCCCTCACCCGCCATCCCCGTTGCTGCAGCATTCTGGAGACCTGACTGCCGACACCGCCATTCACCCCCAAAATCAGGGCCAGAGGCCGTTCATTCCGCGCTATATTTGCGTTGTTTTCATATATCATCGCCGTACTCCTTGTTGTGGGCTGGAGTATCGTCCCGTTCCGCGGTATACGAAATTATCGAAATGAGTGGAGCAGCTATACAAAATCTTATGACTAGAAACCGTGACATCAGCTGGGATTTCTATCGTACCTTCCTCAGCGTGCTGAGCGACGGTTCGCTGTCCGCCGCCGCCCGCGAGCTTGGCATCACCCAGCCGACGGCGGGACGTCACATCGGCGCGCTGGAAGAGGCCGTCGGCTTTCCGCTGTTCATCCGCTCGCCGCACGGGCTGATGCCGACGGAAGCAGCGCTTGCACTCCGCCCCTATGCGGAAAATCTCGCGGCAACGACCGCCGCCCTCATGCGCGCGGCCTCCGGCGAAGTCGGCAAGATCGAAGGCACGGTGCGCATCAGCGCAAGTGATATCATCGGCGTGGAAATGCTGCCGCCGATCATCACGGCCATGCAGGAGGTTCACCCGCGGCTTGAAATCGAGCTTTCACTCTCCGATACGCTGGAAGACCTTTTAAGGCGCGAGGCGGATATCGCCATTCGCATGACCGAACCGCAGCAGGATGCGATCGTCATGCGTTATATCGGCAATTTTCGTCTGGGATTTCATGCGACGCGCGACTATCTGGCAAGAGCCGGCACCCCGAAGAGCATGGAAGATCTGAACCATCACCGGATGGTCGGTTTCGACCGCAAGACGCCTTTCATTCGGGCGGCCATCCAGCGGATGCGCTCGCTCGATCCGGACATACCCGATATTGAGGAAATTTCCTTTGAAATCCGCGCCGACAGCAATCTCGCCCAGCTTGCCATGATCCGCGCCAGCGCAGGCATCGGCGTCTGTCAGATCGGCCTGGCGCGCAAGGACCCGCGGCTCGTTCAGGTTCTTCCGAAAATCGACATCCCGCTCCACACATGGGTCGCGATGCATGAAAATCTCAAGACCTCGCCGCGATGTCGTGCCGTGTTCAGCGCCCTCGTCGAAGGCCTCAAGGGTCATCTTAAAGAAACCGATCCGGGCGCTCCGCCGAAACGGCGCTAATGCCGAACAACTCCCGGCAAAGTGATCCCGGCTTTGCTGGGAATCCACGGATCGCGCATCAAAACGGTCTGGCCTGCTGCGTCGTCTTGTCGACCACCTCAGCTTCCGGCCGGTCGCCGCCCTGGCTGTATTCTTCATGCCAGTGGCCGCTCTCATCCTGATAGCTGATTTCCTCGTCATCGCCCCCCACCTGCTGTTCGGCGGCGACGATGCGCGCAGCCTCGACGGCATCCGCATAAGAAGGGAATGTTTCGGAATAAGCGCCATTCATGCGGTAGGCGAAGCCTCCGTCATGTTCGACGATTTCATATACCACTTTGGTCATGCATGGTCCTCCTGTCTCGGTAGGCGACATGGCAACCACAACCGCGTTTCAAGCATTGCACCCGATGGGACACCGCGGCATGAGCAGCATGTCCTGCAACACCACTATCCTACCAAAAGCATTCAAGCGCAAATCCTGCTTGATCTGGGGGACGATACGTCACAGCCTGAGCCGATCAGGGGGAAGGGAAATCGATGGCGGGTTCTATTCTGAAACAGGAGCGCATGCTGCTGCTGGCGATACCGGCGGCAATCGTCGCCTATCTGGCCGAACATGCAATATTCGAAGCCGGAAAAACAGCGGCGCTTATCGCCGCAGTCGCGCTGATCGGGCTCATCGTCCTCGTCTCGATGCGGGTTGCCCATCACGCCGAAATCCTTGCCACCAAGGTCGGCGACCCTTACGGCACCATGATCCTGACGCTGTCGGCCGTCGCGGTGGAAGTGCTGATCCTCGCCATCATCATGAGCGAATCCAGTTCGCCCACTCTAGTGCGGGATACGATCTATTCCGCCGTGATGATCGACATCAACGGCATTCTCGGTCTCGCCGCCCTGCTCGGCGGTCTTCGCCACGGCGAGCAGCCCTATAATGACGATTCCGGCAAGACCTATGGCGTAATGATCCTCACCGCCATGGGTATTTCGATGATCGTGCCGGAATTCATCCCCAATGAAAGCTGGCATGTCTACTCCGCCTTCACCATTGTCGCGATGATCGCGCTTTACGCACTGTTCCTCAAAATGCAGGTCGGCCCGCACAGCTATTTCTTCAGCTATGCCTATCCACGCAAGGCGCATCCGGCCGGCCAGGCATCGGACGGCCATGCGGAAGAGGAGGACGAAGGCAGCGTACCGCTCTCCATCGGCCTCATCATCGCCGGCGTGGTGCTGATCGGTGTGCTGGCGGAATTCATGTCGGCCTTCTTAAGCGAAAGCCTCGAGGGCACCAGTGCGCCGCCGGCGCTGATGGCGGTGGTGGTGGCGACGATCTCGGCATCGCCGGAAATCCTCACCGCGCTCCGGTCCGCCTTGCGCAATCGCATGCAGGCCGTGGTCAATATCGCCATGGGCGCATCCCTGTCGACGGTCATCCTCACCGTGCCCGTCATGGAGGGTATCGCGCTCTATACCGGCCAGCCTTTCATCATGGCGATGACGCCGGTTCAGACCGTCATGGTCTTCATCACCCTCATCGCCGCCGCCATCAATCTCAATGACGGCGAAACCAACGCGATTGAAGGAATGACGCATTTCATTCTCTTCGCCACCTTCATCATGCTGCTGTTTCTGGGGCTATGACCAAAACGAAAAAAGCCCGGCATCGCTGCCGGGCTTCCTTCTAGACTGTATCGGTCGATCAGCGGCAATCGGCGCAGAAGCGCTGGATGCGCTTGCAGGCCTCTTCCAGCAGCGCTTCCGACGTGGCGTAGGAAATGCGGAAGTTCGGGCCGAGGCCGAAAGCCGATCCCTGCACGACGGCGACGCCTTCGGCTTCCAGAAGCTCGGAAACGAAATCCGTATCCGTCTCGATGACCTTGCCCGACGGCGCGGTCTTGCCGATCAGGCCGGCGCAGGACGGATAGACGTAGAATGCGCCTTCCGGAGCCGGGCAGCTGATGCCCTTGGCCTGGTTGAGCATGGAGACGACGAGGTCACGGCGGCCTTCGAAGATTTTCTTGTTCGCCGGAATGAAATCCTGCGTGCCGTTCAAGGCTTCGACAGCGGCCCATTGCGCAATCGAGCTTGCGCCCGAGGTCTGCTGGCCCTGGATCATGTCCATGGCCTTGATCAGCTGCAGCGGGCCGGCAGCGTAACCGATACGCCAGCCGGTCATGGCATAGGCCTTGGAGACGCCGTTCATCGTCAGCGTGCGGTCATAGAGCGAAGGCTCGACTTCGACCGGCGTGACGAATTTGAAATCGCCATAGGTCAGGTGCTCATACATGTCGTCCGTGAGCACCCAGACATGCGGATGCTTGACCAGCACATCGGTCAGCGCCTTCAGCTCGTCATGCGAATAGGCGGCGCCCGACGGGTTGGACGGCGAGTTGAACACGAACCACTTGGTCTTCGGCGTAATCGCCTTTTCCAGCGCTTCCGGCTTCAGCTTGAAATTGTCTTCCAGCGTGGCGTCGACGAAAACCGGCGTACCGCCGCAGATCGCCACCATTTCCGGATAGCTCACCCAGTAGGGCGCCGGAATGACGACTTCATCGCCGGGGTTCAGCGTCGCCATGAAGGCGTTGAAAAGGATCTGCTTGCCGCCCGTGCCGACAATCGTCTGCTCCGGCTTGTAATCCAGGCCGTTTTCGCGCTTGAACTTGTCGGCAATCGCCTTGCGCAGTTCCGGAATACCCGAAACCGGCGTGTATTTCGTTTCGCCACGCTTGATGGCGTCGATGGCCGCTTCCTTGATATTTTCGGGCGTATCGAAATCCGGCTCGCCGGCGCCAAGGCTGATCACATCGCGGCCCTTCGCTTTCAGCTCACGGGCTTTCTGGGTAACGGCGATGGTGGCGGATGGCTTTACGCGGGAGAGAATGTCGGCAAGGAAGGCCATTTTTAATCGGTCCTATTGGGGTTGACATCGGCAGAGGTTGGAAAACTTGTCATCTGCGGCATTTTCTATGTCGAAAGACAGGCCTTCTTTCAAGGTCAAAAGCCGGCTTATGTGCTGCATCGCAGAATTTAAGCCTTCCTTAACCCGGAAGTAACGCTTGATACGCTACATTCGCGAGCCTAGAGGTCGTGTCTCTATAGCTGGTTGAAAAATGGCGCTCAAAAGCATCTTTTCCAG
Organism: Agrobacterium sp. P15N1-A; assembly: GCF_044626815.1. NCBI lineage: Bacteria > Pseudomonadati > Pseudomonadota > Alphaproteobacteria > Hyphomicrobiales > Rhizobiaceae > Agrobacterium > Agrobacterium sp. P15N1-A. The sequence continues at coordinate 461,381 of NZ_JBIUPF010000002.1, forward strand.
TCTTGTCCGCGAGGTCGATGGCACATGGTCCACGGCCTATAGTACCTTCAACCTGAAATCGGCCCTGCAGCCCATTTTCCGCCGCACGGCGAGCGGTATTCTCGACATCGATTCCTTCGAGGGTCTGGTGCGTCCCCATCGCAATGGCGAGCCGGTAACGCCGGGCGAATTCTTCTCGCTGGTCGCGCCTGAAGACATCGAGAATATCGACAGCATCCTGCGCACGATCCACATTCTCAACACCGGCAGGCTCAACCGGTCCCGCGCCCGCATCTTCGTCAACTTCCATCCGGGCCTGTTCCAGACCCCGGCCAAGATGCGCCAGGAAGTGGAGCGCATGCGTCTTGCCGCCCACGAGGCCGGCATGACGGCGGATCGCATCGTCTGCGAAATCTCCGAGAAAAAAGCCTCCGACACGCAGATGGTCGCCGACTTCGCCTACCACATGCACGATATCGGCTTTCGCGTGGCGCTCGATGACTATGGCGCCGGCGATTCCGACATCGACCGGGTGAAGCTCATCAAGCCGGACTATGTGAAATTCGAAGCCGGCTGGGTGCGCGATTTCATGCAGAATTCGGCAGGAGCCGCCCTTCTGCGCGTCATCGTCAGCCAGTTTCGCGCCGATGGCATAGAGCCGGTCTTCGAAGGACTTGAAGCCGCGTGGCAGGTCGATCTGTGCGAGGAACTCGGCGTCCTGTTGATGCAGGGCTACGTGCTGGCAAAGCCCGAACTTGCACCGACCAGTTTCGACACACGTTTCCCGGAACTCGGCAGTGAATATTTCGCCCCGTCAAGGGCGGAAAGAGGCCCTGCGCCACCGGCATTTTTCCGGGAAGAACGCCCCGCCGATCCGCACCCGCTGCGCCAGACCCGAACCTTCGGAAAACGCGGCCTCTGACGCCAGACCCGGCCAAACGGCTCTCCTAACCGGCTTTGCCACAATATGGCCGCAATAAATGCCGCGGAACGCCAGAATTCGGTCTCCAAGCCGTCCATTTCGAAGCCTCTTTTATCCTTTAAGAACAGGGGCAAGAGGCGACAGCCATGTTTACCAACGATCGGACTTCCGTTGAAAGGTTAAGGGCGCAGAGAACGCTGTTTTCCCTCTGGATGGCCGTTGCGGCTTTTCTTGTCATCGTCACCATGGCCGCCGGCATCGCAACCTCGGCCAATGCGGCTGCCCAGGCGGTCGATACGCTGCATACATCCGCCATTCCGCAGGTGGCGGCGACGACCAAAGCGGGTCCCCACATCCTGCTCATCGTCCTTTCGGCCGCAGCCTTCATCGGTCTCGGCATTGGCGGCCTGATGCTCACCCGGCGCAGCCTGAAGGACGAGGCCCGCCGCTACAAATAAGCGGCCCTCCCCTCGACTTGCGGCACCGGCGGGTTGCTGCTAAAGCACCCGGAAACAGTCATCCGCATCGCGGATCGATATTTCAAAAATCCCCTGTTTGCCACGGCCGCGACTGAATTATCTTCCGGCCCTGCTATGCTGGTGCCAACAATGACGCGTATTCAGGCCAATATGCTGCTTCTGCTCGCCGCAGCAATCTGGGGAGGCGGCTTCGTCGCGCAATCCTCCGCCATGGCCTCCATCGGCCCGTTCTGGTTCGTCGGCCTGCGTTTCGCCATCGCCGCCATCGCCGTGCTGCCCTTCGCGCTCATGGAAACACGGTCGCTGAAATCGCCGCCGCGCCGGCGCGAAATCGGCAGTTTCATCCTCGTGGGTCTTGCCCTGTTCGGCGGCGCCACCACCCAGCAGGTCGGGCTCCTGACCACGACCGTCACCAATTCCAGCTTTCTGACCGGGCTTTACGTCATCTTCGTGCCTGTCATCGCCGTCGTGCTTTACCGCCGTCATCCCCACTGGATCGTCTGGCCATGCGCGCTGATGATGCTGGGCGGCATCTTCCTGCTCTCCGGCGGCGCATTCGAGGCACTGACCACGGGCGATATTCTCAGCATCATCTGCGCCTTCTTCTGGGCGATCCAGATCACGCTGGCCGGGCGCTTCGTCTCCGAAAGCGGAAAGCCGCTGGCGCTTTCCTGCACCCAGTTCGCCGTTTGCTCCCTTCTTAGTTGCATGATCGGCGTTGTGTTCGAACCGATCAGCATGGCCTCCATCGAGGCGTCGCTGGCGGAAATCCTTTACGTCGGCCTCGTCTCCTCCGGCCTCGCCTTCGTACTGCAGGTCATCGGCCAGCGTTACACCACCGCCCCGCAGGCCGCGATATTCCTGTCCTCGGAAGCGCTTTTCGGCGCTTTGCTGGCTTCGGTGTTCCTGAAGGAAACCATTTCGGGCGCCGGCTATATCGGCTGCCTGATCATATTCGTCGCGATCCTGATCGTGGAACTGGTGCCGGAACTGACGCGCAAACGGCAAAAATCCATGGCTGGAGCGGCCTGACGCAAAAAGAACTTATTTTTCTCTTTCCGCCATAAATCCAGATAGGGCATTCAAATTTTGCCGTGAAATCCTGCGGCAAACGGCAATTATTTCATCAATTGTCGCTTCTGCGGAAAAAATATGCGATTGCGCGATGTTATTCTACCGCAGGTTTTTTATCTGACAAAAAGCCCGTGAAAACTTTTGCTTGCCAATTTTCGATAAACGCATCACTCTACCGCGGTTCGGGCAATTTGCGAGCATGGGAAGGCCTATAAATTTGCGCACTGGGGACGCTATAAACCTCGGGCGGTGGGACGAAAAACGTTGGATGAGAACGCCATTACTTCCCGCTGCGAAGGTCCATTTTCTCAATAGTCAAAAACTGCCTGCCAACGCCCACGCGGGGCAAAACTGTAATGCTGCCTGTAGCTGAACGCGGGCAGAGCGAAAAGGACCTGATGCATGGCCGAAACTGGCACCGTAAAATTCTTCAATACAGACAAAGGCTTCGGCTTCATCAAGCCAGACAATGGTGGCGCTGATATCTTTGTTCACATCTCTGCCGTACAGGCTTCTGGCCTGTCCGGACTTTCAGAAAATCAGAAAGTGAGCTTCGACACGGAACCGGATCGTCGCGGCAAGGGGCCGAAGGCAGTCAATCTGCAGATTGCTGGCTGACCCTAAAACGGCTTTCTTTTCTAGTTGAAGCCCGGCAGGAATGCCGGGTTTTTTTGTGCGGTCCAGCAGGACTTAGAGCATTTCCAGGAAACGTGGAATCCGGTTTTCCGTCTGGAAATGCGGAAAAACTCTAATGGGCTGGCACTCAGAGCCCTTTGAGATAGGGGTTGGTGAGCCGTTCCTCGCCCAGCCGTCCACCCGGACCATGGCCGCAGATGAAACCGACATCGTCACCCAGCGGCAGGAGTTTGTCGCGAATGGACGCCATCAATTGCTCGTGGTTTCCGCCCGGCAGGTCCGTGCGCCCCACAGATCCCGAAAACAGCACGTCGCCGACATGGGCGAAGTTCTGATCGCGGTTGTAATATATGACGTGGCCGGGCGCATGACCCGGGCAATGATAGACCTCGAAGACGTGGTCTCCAAATGAGACCTTGTCGCCTTCCTTCAACCATGTATCAGGCAACACATTCTTCAGACCGCTGATGCCGTATTTCTCCGCCTGCACCTCGATCCTCTCCAGCAGAGGCCGGTCGTCCTCATGCGGCCCGATGACCGGCAAGGAAAGTTTCGCGCGCAGTTCATCAGCACCGCCGGCATGATCGAGATGCCCGTGCGTCAGCCAGATTTCCTTCAGCGTGATGCCGTTTTCAGAAACGACCTGGAGAATGACGTCCACATCCCCACCGGGATCGACGACGACGCCCTCCTTGGTGTCCTGATCGAACAGGATGGTGCAATTCTGCTCGAATGGCGTGACCGGAATAATGCCCGCCTGCAATTTTCCCATATCCTGTATCTCCTGTCTGAAAGCTCCGCCTCCTATAGCCCGCGACCGGTTGCGGCACAATGGCGGCGGAAAAGACGCCGGCTTTCAGTGACTGTACCATTCTAAAAATCATCGTGGAAACAGTGCGATAGCAATGGATCTTCGGTTCTTGACGGGAATTGCCGGCAAAAAATGTGGAACGCCCCGATGGTTGCGACGTTCTAGCTCCAGTCTTGAAAGGAGTGAGACACATGGACAAGACGCTTAAAATGCTCATGGCTGGCGGCGCCTTCGCCTTGATGGCCGGTTTCGCGAACGCCGCCATGGTCGCCACCACCGCATCGGATATTTCCGTTCGCTCGGGCCCCGGTGAAGACTATCCCGAAGTGGGTCTGGCCACCCGCGGCAGCAATGCGGTTCTGGATGGCTGCATGGAAGGCAGCAGCTGGTGCCGCATCGAAGTCAACGGCCTGCGCGGCTGGGCCCATGCCGATTATCTGAATGTCATGTATGAGGGCTCACCGGTCATTCTCGAACAGCGCCGCTCCGAACTCAGCGTGCCTGTGGTGACCTATGAAACGACCTCGAGCGTACAGGCCGAACCCAATGCCGGCGATCCGAATCTCGGCCGCGTCGGCGAGGTCGATCCGCCGCAATCGGTGATGACCTATATTGACGAACATCCCGCAGACACCGTTACTTATGACGGCGATATAGCCGTGGGTAGCGTGCTGCCCTCGGATACACGTCTCGTCGAAATTCCGGACTATCAATATCGTTACGTCCGGGTGAACGATGTGCCGGTTCTGGTCGAACCTTCGACGCGACGGATCGTCTACGTCTATCAGTAAACGCACGACCGGACATCAAGAGACGGATGAAGAGCGCGGAGTTTCCGCGCTCTTTTCTATTTCCGGTAAAGGCCACTCAGGATTCCAGTTGCACCCGCACCCGCGCCATATTATCCACCGCAACAGAAAATGATCGCGGCATTCTCCCGAGCGGACGCATTTTCGGCTATGTTTACAGAATATTGGCGCATCGACGCCTGTCAGCCTATGATCAGACAGCCGCAGAATATGAAGGAACCGCAGTGCCACCGCAATCGCTCAAAACCGCAGCCGCCAGGCAGACACCGGCACTCCCGAAGGTTGACGACGGCAAGATCGACTTCGACACGATCGAGGCGCTGTTTTTCGCCTATCGCGATTTTGTGTCCGATCCCGATGTCATTCTGTCGAAACTGGAATATGGGCGGGCGCATCACCGGGTGGTCTATTTCGTCAGCCGGCAGCCGGGCATGACGGTGGCGGATCTGCTCGATACGCTGCAGATCACCAAGCAGAGCCTTGCCCGTGTGCTGAAGCAATTGATCGACGACGGTTACATCCGCCAGATGGCGGGCCCGGAAGACCGCCGCCAGCGCAGGCTTTACCCAACGCTGACGGGTCGCGAACTGGCGCTGGCGCTGAGCGAGCCGCAATCGCGCCGGATCGACCGCGCGCTGGAAGGCCTGGGGCCGGACGCCCGCGCCTGCGTGCGCAAGTTCCTGGCGCAGATGCGCAGCCCGACGACGACCACCGTGGAGGACGAGTGACGATGGCGACAGCACCGACAAAACGTCCACCGGCGGATGACGATGCGGCCCATCTCCTGATCGTCGACGACGATGCCCGCATTCGCGATCTCCTGCAGCGCTTTCTGGGCGACAAGGGCTATCGTATCTCCGTGGCTGCCGATGCGGCCGAAGCCCGGCGCAAAATGGTGGGCATCCGTTTCGATCTGCTGATCCTCGACGTGATGATGCCGGGCGAAAACGGGCTTTCGCTGACCCGCTCGCTGAACGAGGACAAATCCGTGCCGGTCATCCTTCTGACCGCCCGCTCGGAAGCGGATTCGCGCATCGCCGGGCTGGAAGCCGGTGCGGACGATTATCTCGCCAAACCCTTCGACCCGCGCGAGCTCGTCCTTCGCATCAACAATATCCTGCGGCGCAATACCTCGCCCGATACGCCCAAGATCGAACAGATCATGTTCGGCCCCTACAGCTTCTCCATTCCCAAAAAGGAATTGCGGCGCGGCCCCGAAACGATCCGCCTGACGGATCGCGAACAGGAGATCATGCTGCTTTTTGCGCTGCGCGCCGGCGATACCATTCCCCGCCACGAGCTGGTGGAAGCGGAATCGGAAGTGGGCGAAAGAACCATCGACGTGCAGATCAACCGTCTTCGCCGCAAGATCGAGGACGACCCTGCCAATCCTGTTTATCTGCAAACGGTGCGCGGCATCGGTTACCGCCTGAGCGTGGACTGACGAGCACCCAACGAAGGGCGAACGCACGGCCATGGCGAGCCTCGATTTTCTCAGCACGGTCAGAAACAGCGGCGTGGCCAAGGCCTGGCGCCTTTCCGGAAGATGGCTGCGCCACTGGCTGCCCACCGGCCTCTACACCCGTTCGCTGCTCATCATCATCCTGCCGATGATCCTGCTTCAGGGTGTGGTCGCGGCCGTCTTCATGGAACGCCACTGGCAGCTCGTGACGGAGCGCCTCTCCGCCGCCGTAACGCGCGACATCGCCGCGATCATCGAGCTGCTGCAGACGGACCCGGAAGAAGACGACTATCAGCGCGTCATCCGCATCGCCCGCGACAAGCTGGATCTCAGCGTCTATATCGAACCGAAGACAGACCTGCCGGCCCCGAGACCGGAGCCGCTGTTTTCGATCCTCGACAGGATCCTCGCGGATCAGCTGACGCAGCAGATCGGCAGGCCGTTCTGGATCGATACCTATGGCAACGGCTCGCTGGTGGAAATCCGCATCCAGCTCGAAGACAAGACCCTGCGCGTCTTCACCCGCCGCAGTTCGGCCTATGCCTCCAACACTCATATCTTCCTTGTCTGGATGGTGGGTGCATCGCTGGTGCTGATCGCCATCTCCATCCTCTTCCTGCGCGGGCAGATCAAACCCATCGAAGCGCTCGCCAAGGCGGCAGAAAACTTCGGCAAGGGCCAGAAGATCAGCGGCTATTCCCCGCGCGGTGCGGATGAGGTGCGGCGCGCGGGCCTCGCCTTCATATTGATGCGCGAGCGCATCGAACGGCAGATGGAGCAGCGCACCGCCATGCTGAACGGCGTCAGCCACGACCTGCGCACCATCCTCACCCGTTTCAAGCTGCAACTGGCGCTCGCAGGGGACAATCCCGACCTCGAGGGGCTCGACAAGGATGTCGAGGACATGCAGTCGATGCTGGAGGCCTATCTGACCTTCGCCCGCACCGATGTCGAAGAGGATGTCGGCACGCTGGAGCTTCCGGCCCTTCTCGAAAAAATCGGTCATGATTTCGAGCTGCACGGCAAGAAATTCAGCTACGAGCTTTATAATATCGAGAGGATCATCGCACGGCCGAACGCGCTGTCCCGGCTCGTCGCCAATCTGGCCGAAAATGCACGGCGTTACGCCGGCAATCTCCACATCGATATCCGCAAGGCGCCGCGTTCCATCATCATGACATTCGATGATGACGGGCCGGGCATTCCGGAGAACTCACGCGAGGATGTGTTCAAGCCGTTCTTCCGGCTGGACGAGGCGCGCAACCTCAATGCTTCGGGCACCGGCCTTGGCCTTTCCATCGTCCGCGATATCGCCCGCAGCCACGGCGGCGATGTGACGCTCGATGAAAGCCCGATGGGTGGATTGCGGGTAATCGTCAAAATTCCGGCTTAGAGTTTTTTCGCTTTTCTTCGAATCGCGAAAACACTCTAACTCCTTGTTTCGGCGCATTTCCGGACGGAAAACCGGGCTCCACTTTTCCTGGAAATGCTCTAGAGCACCGGGTCGAAAAGTGTGACCCGGACTTGCCGTTTCCGTCACTCCGGCACTGAGCCGTCGTGTTCCATCAGCACATTTTCTCGCCGTTCGGCACCGGGCGCTCGACGGCGGCAAGCACGATATCGCCATTGGCATCGGCAAAACCAAGCGTCAGGACTTCAGACCGGAAAGGGCCGATCTGGCGCGGCGGAAAATTCACCACGCCCAGGACCTGCCGGCCGACAAGGCTTTCCAGCGTATAATGCACCGTGATCTGCGCCGAGGATTTCTTGACGCCGATCTCCGGCCCGAAATCGATCTTCACCTTGAAGGCAGGCTTGCGCGCCTCGGGAAAAGGCTCGGCCTCAATGATGGTGCCGACGCGGATATCGACCTTCTCGAAATCGGCATAGGAAATTTCACCGCTCATGGCCCGCCCCTTTCAACCCGCCAGTTCTTCGGCGCGCGTTTTTGCGGCAGCGACCGCCCTGTCGAACAGCGGCTGCATGCCGTCTTCGGCCATCAGAACGGAGAGCGCCGCGGCCGTGGTGCCGCCCGGCGAGGTCACATTCTGGCGCAGGCGCGCCGCCTCGTCGGAGGATTGATGCAGCAGCTCGCCGGCGCCGGCCACGGTCTCGCGCGCCAGACGCATGGCCACATCCGCCGGCAGACCGGCCTTGCGGCCGGCTTCGGCCATGCACTCCACCAGATAGAAAACATAGGCCGGGCCGCTTCCCGAAACCGCGGTCACCGCGTCGATATCGCTTTCGGCATCCACCCATTCGACCGGGCCGCTGACTTTCAGCAGCCCGTCCACCACCGTTTTAAGCTCCGGCGTCACCAGCTCGTTGGCATAGGCCCCCGTGACGCCTCGCCCGACCATGGCCGGCGTGTTGGGCATGGCACGCACGGCGGCAACCTTGCCGAAATGCGAAACGAACGTGCCGATGGTGGTGCCCGCCGCAATCGAAACGACGACCGTATTCGGGCCCAGCAAAGGTTTCAGTGAGGGCAGCACGGCTTCCATCATCTGCGGCTTCACCGCCACGAAAAGAATACCGGCCTTGACGCCCTCGGGCACGCTTTCGCTATGGGTGGCTCCGGCTTCTGCAATCGTCGTCCGCATGGCGTCGGAAGGGCGCGGATCGATGACGATGACCTGCGATCCCGGCACGCCCTTTTTCAGCCAGCCTGAAAGCAGAGCGCCGCCCATGTTGCCGGCGCCCACCAGGACGAGCGGCCCGGAAACCTTATACACCATCTTACGCTTCTCCGACGGTCTCGAACATGACCGCTTCGATTGCACTTTTCGCATCCAGCCCCGACCAGACGACGAACTGGAATGCCTGATAATATTGTTCGCAGGCCTCCAGAGCGCTGGAAAGCAGCACTTCCACCTGCTGGTTGTTCGGTTCGGCGCCGCCGGCCAGAAGCAGGGACTGGCGGAAGATCACCACATCTTCCTGCCGCCACAGATCGAAATGCCCCATCAACACCTGACCGTTGACCTGAGACAGCAGACGAATGACTTCGTTGACGCGCTGGTCCGGCACCTTGATGTCGAAGGCGCAGGCAAGATGCAGCGCCTCGAACTCTTCCATCCATGAAAAGGAGACGTGATAGTCGGCCCAGTGACCGGCGACAGTCATGGCGATCTCATCTTCGCCCGAACGTTCGAACGACCAGTCGTTCGAGGCGGCGACGATCTCGATCATGTCCACGGGATTGGACTGACGCTCAATTTCAAATTCTATCAGACTCATGCGGCACCTTCTCAGCCGGTAGGGATGTCCTGTTTTGAACGCCGGGCACAAAACGCACATACAAACCGGGATAAACATTTGAGACGATTGCCCGACACCACCAGAATTACGCATTCACCCTGTCTGGAGCTTACCAGGTCTTTTCGAATCATCATTTAAAATCAGTGTATAATGGCCGAGTCCTGCTGCCACCCCTTCCTCGCCATTTTTGCTTTTTGAACAGTGGATATCTCCTCCCCCATCACCTCAGGCGAGATACATAAGCGACTCTGCCGATTGCGTTTTTTGGAAGTGTCCACAGGCCCCAAAAAATTCGCGCCGGAGACCTGTTTTTAACAACCGGGAGTCATTTCGGGCGGAATGGGCCGAAAACAAAAAGTCCCGGAATCGCAAGCGATCCGGGACCCTTCGGAAAAAGCGCCAAAAATCAGTCTTTGGCGGCGGAAAGCTTCGCTTCCAGAGCCTCAATGCGGGCTCGCAGCGCGTCGTTTTCATCACGCGCCTGAATGGCCATTTCGCGAACGGCATCGAATTCCTCGCGCCGGACGACATCGAGGCTGTTCAGCCAGCGATCCGCCTGCGCATGAAAAGCGGCTTCGGCTTCCTTGCGCACACCCTGCGCCGCGCCGGCCGCATCGGTCATCAGCTTGGCGAATTCATCCAGAAAACGGTTGGTGCCTGTCGTGCTCATGGCGCTCATCCTTCGTCGGTTCAGGGGCATCGTTTTGCCCGCTGTTGCTAGCCTTCAGGTAGGCACTCCATCGCCGCCTTGCAAGCGAAATCGAAAAATCGCAAGAGCCTGCATGACCTACGGTATCTTGAACCGGAGCTTGAAGAATCACCTTGACCGCCGCCATCGCAATCGCCATTTTCCTTGGCGTCAGGGAGACCGGTGAGCATCATCGCCCGGCCCCTTTAGGCAATGGCTTGTTCCGTTGTCCACCCCGCAACGATGACGGAATATACGGATTGTCAGCCGCTCCCACCCAACTCGCCATCATGCCCTTCCCCAATATCGATCCGGTAGCGCTGTCCCTCGGCCCGCTCTCAATCCACTGGTACGGGATCGCCTATGTCGCGGGCATCATGCTCGGCTGGTTTTATGCTCGCCGCCTCGCCCGCACGGATCGCCTGTGGCCGAACGAGACGTCGCCGATCTCGGCGCAGCATCTTGACGATTTCATCCTTTGGGCAGCCGGCGGCATCGTGCTCGGCGGGCGCATCGGCTACATCCTGTTTTACGATCTCGCCGCGGTCGCCGCCAATCCCATCAGGGCGATCGAGATATGGAACGGCGGCATGTCGTTCCATGGCGGCCTGATCGGCACCACCGTCGCCATGATCCTTTTCGCCCGCAAGAACGGCATTCCGGTCTGGAGCATGTTCGACGTCGTCGCGGCCGTAGCACCCATCGGCCTGCTGTTCGGGCGCATCGCCAATTTCATCAATGGCGAATTGTGGGGGCGCATCGCCGACGTGCCATGGGCGGTCGTCTTCCCGACCGGCGGCCCCTTCGCGCGGCATCCGAGCCAGCTTTATGAAGCGGGTCTCGAAGGCCTCGTGCTCGTCATCGTTCTGGCAATCGCCATCTATGCCTTCAGGGCGCTGAAGACGCCCGGCGTCGTCACCGGCATCTTCGTCTGCGGTTACGCGCTGTCGCGCATCTTCGTGGAGTTCTTCCGCGAGCCGGACGCGCAGATCGGTTATCTCGCCGGCAACTGGCTCACCATGGGCATGGTGCTCTCCACGCCGATGTTCGCTCTCGGCCTCTGGGCGGTTCTGCGGGCGCGCAGCGCGGCAAAAAGCGCCTGAACGGTATGACCCGCCATGACGACACCGCTCGCGCAACGCATCAAATCACTTATCCGGCTCAACGGTCCGCTTAGCGTTACCGACTTCTTCTCGCTCTGCCTCGCTGACCCGGAGCACGGTTATTACAGGAGCCGCGAGCCCTTCGGCCGTTCGGGCGATTTCATCACCGCGCCTGAAGTCAGCCAGCTTTTCGGCGAAATGCTCGGCGTTTTCGTGGTCCACGCCTGGCAGAGGCACGGCGCCCCCCTGGAAACCCAGCTGGTGGAAATCGGCCCCGGCCGCGGCACCATGATGTCGGACATGCTGCGCGTCATCTGCCGCATCGCACCGCCGCTTTACGAGACGATGCAGGTGCATCTGGTCGAAACCAGCCCCCGCCTTTCCGCCATCCAGAAGGAAACGCTGGCCGCACATGCGGACAGGCTGACCTGGCACGACAGTTTCGACGACGTGCCGGAAGGTTTCCTGCTCCTCGTCGCCAACGAGCTTTTCGACGCCATTCCGATCCGGCAATTCATAAAGACGCCGCAGGGTTTCCGCGAACGGGTCGTCAGCCTCGACGCCAATGACGAACTTGTGTTCTCGACCGGGCTTGCCGGCATAGACCCGGCCCTGCTGCCGCCCCAGCCGGAACGGCAGCCGATTGGCGCCATATTCGAGGTTTCGCCTGCCCGCGAAGCCGTGATGACCGCGATCTGCCAGCGCCTCTCCGCCCATGGCGGCACGGCGCTCGCCATCGATTACGGCCATCTGGTCGCCGGTTATGGCGATACGTTGCAGGCCATGCGCAACCATGCCTTCGACCCGGCGCTTGCGCATCCCGGCGAAGCCGATCTCACCAGCCATGTCGATTTCGAAAGCCTCGTGAAAACGGCCGAAGCAACCGGTGTACACGTCAACGGCACCCTGAGACAGGGCGACTTTCTCTATGGCCTCGGTCTCAAGGAACGCGCGGCCGCACTTGCCGCCAAGGCCACGCCGGACCAGACGCTGGAAATCGCCGAAGCGGTCAACCGCCTCGCCGGCGAAGGTGCCGGCAAGATGGGGGAACTTTTCAAGGTCATCGCCGTTTCAAGTCCCGCGCTTCATCTCCTGCCGTTTCGCGCGGTGGATTGACAGCGCAATCACCTCTGGGCCAACATCGCCGCGACACACGAAGCAGGCACACTGCATCACACACGCCGCGCAACGCCGCGGCAACCGGAAACATCTCGCTTAACCGTACCTCACTGGCCAACAGCGATATTCTCCAAGGAACTCCCACACCATGCAGAACGCAACGCTGCCGCTCCCCCTCCAGAGTCCCCTGCTCGCCGACTATAGCAAAAACCGTATCCGCCACGGTTTCTTCACCCGGCAGGGCGGCGTATCGGAGGGGCTTTATCAGGGCCTCAATGTCGGTCTCGGCTCGCATGACGAACCGGAACGGGTGCAGGAAAACCGTCGGCGCGTGACGCAATGGTTCGGCCTGTCGGCGGAGCGCCTCGCCACCGTACACCAGATCCATTCCCCCAATGTCCTCGTGGTCGATGAAACCTATGATGGCAGCCGCCCGCAGGCCGACGCCATGGTAACCGCGACACCGGGTTTCGTGCTTGGCGTGCTGAGCGCCGATTGCGGCCCAATCCTGTTTGCCGATGCGGAAGCCGGCGTCGTGGGTGCGGCCCATGCCGGCTGGAAAGGGGCGCTGTTCGGCGTGCTCGAAAACACCATCGAGACCATGACGACGCTCGGCGCCAGCCGGGAGCGCATCGCCGCCTCGCTCGGCCCTTCGATCAGCCAGAGCAATTATGAGGTCGGTCCGGAATATGTGGCGCGTTTCACCGATATCGATCCGGCCTATGCGGATTATTTCGCCGGGACGGAAAGGCAAGGTCACGCGTTATTCGACCTCAAGCAATTCACCATCGACCGGCTGACGAAAGCCGGTGTGAAGGCGGAAAATCTCGGCCTCTGCACCTATCCCGACGAACATCGCTTCTATTCCTACCGCCGCACCACCCACCGCGCCGAACCCGATTATGGCCGGCAGATTTCCGCAATCGCAATTCTGGAGGACTGACATGGCCCTGCATTTCGAGCTTTCGGAATTCGATGCCCGCCGCGAGCGTCTGCTCGCGAAAATGGCCGAGGAGAAACTGGACGCCCTTCTGCTTTTCGCGCAGGAAAGCATGTATTGGCTGACCGGTTACGATACGTTCGGCTACTGCTTCTTCCAGACGCTGGTGGTCAAATCGGATGGCTCCATGACGCTTCTGACCCGCTCGGCGGATCTGCGTCAGGCCCGCAATACCTCCATCATCGAGAATATCCTGATCTGGGTCGACCGGCCCAATGCCGACCCGACGCTCGATCTCAAGAACCTGCTGAGCGATCTCGACCTGCTGGGTGCAAAGATCGGCGTCGAATACGACACCCACGGCATGACCGGCCGCGTCGCCCGCCTGCTGGACAATCAGCTCGCCAGCTTCTGCCAGATGAGTGATGCTTCCTATCTGGTCAGCACCCTGCGGCTCGTCAAAAGCCCGGCCGAGATCGCCTATGCGCGCAAGGCGGGCCAACTGGCCGATGCGGCGCTGGACGCGGCATTGCCGCTCATCAAACCGGGTGCGGACGAAGCCGCGATTCTCGCGGCGATGCAGGGAGCGGTTCTGGCCGGCGGCGGCGATTACCCCGCCAATGAATTCATCGTCGGTTCCGGCGCGGATGCGCTGCTGTGCCGTTACAAGGCCGGCCGCCGCAGGCTCGACGCCAAGGATCAGCTGACACTGGAATGGGCCGGTGTCAGCGCCCACTACCATGCCGCCATGATGCGCACGGTGGCGATCGGCGAACAGGATTTCCGCCAGAAGGAGCTTTACAGCGCCTGCCTGCAAAACCTCACCGCCATCGAAGAAGTGCTGCGGGCGGGCAAGACCTTCGGCGATGTCTTCGACGTCCATGCCCGCGTTATGGATGAACGCGGATTGACCCGTCACCGGCTGAACTCCTGCGGTTATTCGCTGGGCGCGCGCTTCTCGCCGTCCTGGATGGAGCATCAGATGTTCCACGCCGGCAATCCGCAGGAGATCACCGCCGACATGACGCTCTTCGTGCATATGATCGTGATGGATTCCGATTCCGGCACGGCCATGACGCTCGGCCAGACCTATCTGACCACGGAGGGCGCGCCGGAGCCGCTCTCGCGCCACAACCTCGATCTTCTCACAGCTTAAATCGCCGCCGGGTTTGACAGAGCGGGAAAACCGCCCTTACATTGCGCCACCTTGGGCAAGAAGGAGCGGAACATGAGAGGGAAAATCGCATGAGCCGGACGGGGTTCACCCCCCTTTTTCCGGCCATCATTGTTCCAGCGATGATGCTGGCCCTGTCAGGCTGCAACACGACGGAAGCGCTGACACCGCAGGTGGATGTCGGCCACAATGCCTCGCAATCGACACCCGTGACCCAGGGCGATCTCGACCAGATGGCCGCCGCCGCCGACCGCGCGCCCACGGGCGCTCCGGCAACCGCAACATCCGTGCCCGCCTATGCACCGCAAAACTCGCTGCAGGCGCAGGCACAGGCGCTGTCCAACGGCAGCCAGTATGGCGAGCCGCTTCGCCAGAACCAGACCGCAGCCCAGCCACCCGCCGCCGCTCAACCCGCACCCGCACAGCAGACGGCATCGCTTGCGCCCGCCTCTTCCGCAAACTCCATCCGCTTCCTGCCGATCATCGGAGCGCCGGTTCAGGCGGTGACGCCGCTGTCGCGCCAGCTCGGGGCCGAAGCGCGGGCGAAGGGGCTGACCATCCGGGCCTCCAACGACAATTCGGCCGAGAACATCCTGAAGGGATATTTCTCCGCCTTTGCCGATGGCGCCAAGGTCAATGTCGTCTACGTCTGGGACATTCTGGACGCCAATGGCGTGCGGCTTCACCGCCTGCAGGGGCAGGAAACGGTGGCGGCAAAAGGCAGCGATCCATGGGCCGCCGTGACCGACAGGGTCATGCAGGATATCGCCGCAAAAACACTCAACGACTATTCGTCTTGGAAGCAGTCTCAACAGGGATGAGGTGAAAACGGCGGGAGAAGTCACAGAGATTTCACGAAAATCATTGCGAAAGCGCGGAGTCCTCTTGCAATCGGAAGCAACAGCGCTATTAAGGCGCGCATGGCAACAAGGCGTATCCGGCAAAGGCTTTTCAGCCGGATGTTCCTCCCCTTGAACGACGCTTGGTTACGGTGGATTGAGCCCCGTGATGCAAGGCGATGGCATGGAAACAGGCGGCCGCAATGAAGGTTTTCGCAGGCAATTCGAACCGGCACCTTGCCGAAGCGATCTGCAAGTATCTTAACGTTCCTCTCGGAAATGCCACTGTAAAGCGGTTTGCTGACCAGGAAATATTCGTAGAAATCAGCGAGAACGTGCGCGGCGAAGACGTTTTCATCGTCCAGTCCACCTCCTTCCCGGCAAATGATCATCTGATGGAACTTCTCATCATGATCGACGCCATGCGCCGCTCCTCGGCAAAGCGCATTACCGCGGTGCTTCCCTATTTCGGTTACGCCCGCCAGGACCGCAAGGCCGGCCCCCGCACTCCGATTTCCGCCAAGCTCGTCGCCAATCTGATCACCGAAGCCGGCGCCGACCGCGTTCTCACCCTCGATCTCCATGCCGGCCAGATCCAGGGCTTCTTCGATATCCCCACCGACAATCTCTTCGCAGCGCCCATTCTGGCCCGCGACGTGAAGGACCATTACGACACCAACAATGTCATGGTGGTTTCGCCCGATGTCGGCGGCGTGGTCCGCGCCCGTGCGCTCGCCAAGCGTCTCGACTGTCTTCTGGCCATCGTCGACAAACGCCGTGACCGTCCGGGCGAATCCGAAGTCATGAACGTCATCGGCGATGTTTCCGGCAAGGACTGCATCCTCATCGACGACATCGTCGATTCCGGCGGCACGCTCTGCAACGCCGCCGAAGCGCTGCTGAAAAAGGGCGCCACCAGCGTCACCGCCTATATCACCCACGGCGTGCTTTCCGGCGGCGCGGTCGCGCGCGTGGCCTCTTCGAAGCTGCGCGAACTCGTCATCACTGACAGCATCCAGCCGACCACCGGCGTCCAGTCCGCGCATAATATCCGCGTGGTCAGCACCGCAGGCCTGCTCGGCGAAGCGATCAACCGCACCGCCCAGGAACAGTCGGTTTCCGGCCTGTTCGACTGAGAAGCTGCGGCAGACCTCGGCAATCATTCTGCGGCTTGGCGAATTGCCGCCCGGTTTAGATTTCCGGGCAGGCTGCGGTCCATCTTGAAATCGCCGGTTCCATCGACGTCATCCTCGGCCCTGTGCCGAGGACCTAGTCATGTTAAATAAATCAACAGGTCGCAGATCCTCGGGGACAAGTCCGAGGATGACGCAGGAGTGTCTGGCGCGCTTCGCCATTCACCTCATTGAAGCGAACTTCGAAGTTCCTCTTAAGACGATGCCGTGCCCGCATCCGGCGGCCGTTGCAGACGTGAGGCTGCGGCCTTGATTTTCGGCCACCAGCGCCGAACCCGGGTCAGGACGGCATGGCGACCGTTACGCCAGATACTGACCGTATCGGCTGTGACCGCATCGCCGGTAAACAGATGGCGATGACGTCCGATCACCAGCGCCCGGTAGAGAAACAGGGTCGTGAGGGCGGAAAACAGGATTGACATCACCACATCGCTGAGGAAATGCCCGCCGGCCGCGATGCGCAAGCCGGACATGAGGACGATCATACCGGCAGCGATGCTTCCCATCATCAACCGTCCGCGCCGTTGCAGCCGGGGCCAGACGAGCACGCAGAGCGGCAGGAAGAAACTGGCGATCAGCGCGGTTTCGCCGGAGGAAAACGAGCAGTTCGAATAACATTGCGCACTGTACTGGAAAGGCGGCGTGAAAAGCTGCTGCCCGCCGAATTCGGCGACGCTGAATGGGCGCGCGCGACCGATGGTCGCCTTCAGCACGCCATTGACGAGAAGCCCGGCGCAGAGGATCACCGGCCCGCACAGGAAGGCCCACACCCGCCAGCCGGTTCTTTGCAGCGTGCCCAGCCGAAGATTGCCGACAAGAATCACGAAAGCCAGAAGGGTGGCAAGCTCCGTACCTTCGCGCAGCGTATCCCGCAACCATTCGGGAAACGGCTCACGCCCGGACCATGGCTGCTCGATGGGCGAGAAAAACAGGGCGGAGAATCTGAGATCGATCGAGGGAAAGGTCGCGAACAGGATGACGAGCGCCAATGTGGCGAGTGTCACCCAGATCGTGATCCGCATATGCGAAAGATCATTGTCCATTGCTGCCCTCCGGCATGCATCGCGGCAGCACGCGCCAGAGGCCGATTTCCCTGCCCTCGAGGAAACCCGGCCCGGCGGTCCAGCGGGCGACCGGCGCCTCGCCGGCAAGGCAGGCCGGCAGGCCATCCGCACTTGCCAGGAACAGGGGATTTTTCGCCTCGCTAGGTTTCAGCGGGTAAAGAAGCGCATAGTGGCTGGAAGGCACGCCGGTTTCGGGCAGCGCGCGCGTCATCACCTGCTTCTCATCCCGGAGCTGGTAAAAAAGCTCGGCAAGTATCGAACGGTCGGTAGCGACGATGGCGTCCGCACCCGCCTCGCGCGCCCGTGACAGGCCGGTCGACACCAGCTCGGCGCGCCCGAGATACCGCGCCATCGCCAGTTCACCTTTCGGCAGGCGCAATTGCGTTCCGGCAATGGTCATCAGCGGCAGCGCGACGGCCACGATGCTACCAAGCACAAGCGTGGACACGATAAGCCAGCGCCGCGACGCCAGAACCGGCACCGCCAGAAGCACGCCGGCCGCATAGGCCCCGACCGCCCAGTTGGCGAGCGCCCGTGACATCAGACCCTGCGCGGTAATCAGCAGAACGATCGGCACCGAAAGGGCGATCAGCGCCCGGGTTTCGGCATTCTTCGCGCGAATTGTTGCGACGATCATGCCGACGAAAACGAATGGTCCGACCACGCCCGCCTGCGAAAAGAAGAACTCCAGCGCGGAACCGATCTTCAGCTGGACGCCATGCCAGTTCGCATTATCCGCCGTATGGCGCGCGGTCATGAAATCATGCGCCGCGTTCCACCACAGATTGGGCGCGATGACGGCAGCGCAGACGAGCGCAGCAATCGCCGCGTCACGCAGCCGGACGCGCCACGCCTCACAGAGCCAGCCGGCAGCGATGAAGCAGGGCAGAAAATAGATCATCGCATATTTCGACATCAGCCCGAGGCCGAAGCAGAGACCGAGGGCGATGCTCCAGCCCAACGCCGCCCTGCCCTCGCTGCGGGCCAGCGCAAGCTTCCGCACGGAGATCATCGACAGCACGATGAACAGCATCATCGGCGTATCGGTCGAGATCAGCAGGCTGCCGAGCGTTACGGCCGGCAGGGTCAGATAGATAAGGGCGGCCAGGGATGCCAGCCTGACATCATAGATCATGCGGCCGAGCGCAAGAATGGCCGCCGCCGCCACGCCATGCACCACGGGTGCGGCCAGCCGCACCTGAAACGTGCCCTCGCCGCCGCCGAGAACGGTTGCCGCGCGAATGAGCCAGCCGATCAGAGGCGGCTTGGAATAGGCGCCGAGCGCCATCTCCCTGCCCCATAGCCAATATTGCGCCTCATCGACGAAAAGGTCGGTGCGGTTGAAGGCCAGCCCAAGGACGCGCAACGCGGTTACGAGGACAATCGCTGAAAACGCGAAGGTCAGCCATCGGCGCTCATCGCCTGCCTGCGCGTAAGGCAGGGTCGCCGCCTCATGCATGCTGGCGGCGTTCTGCATGAATCAACCAGAGATTTCGGGCATAGATGAAAAGGCCGGACGCCTGGCCCAGAATGAAGACCGGATCGCGCCGCCAGATGGCGTAGGAAAGCAGCACCAGACCGCCGAGAACGGAAAAATACCAGAAGGCCACCGGAATGACCGAGCGGTTCGCCCGTTCCGAAGAAATCCATTGAACCAGAAAACGCATGGTAAACAGCATCTGGCCCATGAAGCCGGTGCAGACCCACAGAAATTCCTTCCAGCTGTTCACATGCAGCATGGACCATAAAGCCGGTGCATTCACGGCGATGTCTCCGTTTTGAAAGTTTCAGCCCAGCTTGAGCGCTTTCGCCGGCGCAACAGCCAGGCGACGCCGATCAGGTCGTGGATGCCGACAAGCGCGCGGCCGATATTGGTGTAATGGGAATTCCCGTGCAGCCGCGCCCGGTGCGTGACGTCGACATGGGTGACCTGCCAGCCGTCGCGGTTGAACAGCGCCGGGAAATAGCGGTGGTGATGATCGAAATAGGGCAAGGCGAGATAGGCCTCGCGGCGGAAGGCCTTGAGCCCACAGCCGGTGTCGCGCGTGCCGTCCTTCAATATCCGCGCCCGAAGCCCGTTGGCGAAGCGGGAGGAAAGGCGTTTTCCAAGCGTATCGCGCCGGCCGACACGCTGGCCGGCCACAAGGCCGAGCCGGCTGGGAGCGGTGGCGGAGAGAAGCGGCGCGAGAAGAGCCGGCAGATTATCCGGCGGGTTCTGCCCGTCTCCATCCAGCATGCAGATGACCGGCGCACGCGCCGCCTGCACACCGCTGTGGATCGCCGCAGACTGTCCGCCCTGACGATCGTGCCGGACCAGCCGCAGCATCGGGTAACGGTCGCCAAGCGCAAGCACCGCATTGACCGTGCCGTCGGAAGATGCGTCGTCCACCACCACGATCTCGAAGGCGCCGACAGGCTGGCAGGCGGCAAAAATCTCCGCCACGAGCGTTTCCACACTCGCTTGCTCATTGTGCATGGGCACTACAACGGCGAAATCCGGCCTCGGTTTCACGCTGGCTCCGTCATATCCGTCCGCATTCAGTCCGCAGACATCATTGATAGTGGCGAGAGAAGGAGTGCGGAAAGCTTGCATGAACATGAACAGCCGTTGAACTTCACTCGATATGCGCCCGTTCTATTGCAGTTTTATTACGGGAAACGCGCCAGTGGCGGCCGACTATTTTTTCACGGTATGCGGGAAATAATCGTACAATTCCCAGCGCTTTTAACGCGACCGTAAACAATTTTTGCCACGGTATGGCCACGTTTTTTGGGGGGAGGAAACAGGATGCCGGGTGTAAATCCGACTGCTGTCAAAGCTAAATCATTGTCGATCAAGGCCAAATTCGCAGCGCTCGTCACGGGCGCGACGCTGGTTTCATGTCTTTCCGTGGGGCTGTTGTCCTACGAGATGGGGAAGTCGGGACTGATCGACGCCAGCGAAATCAGGCTCGAAACGGTTGCAGGCAACCAGTCCAAGCAGCTTGACGCCTATACTTTGCGCGTCGAACAGAGCATTTCCGAACTGTCGCAGAACGCCGCGGTCGCACAGGCGCTGGAAACGATGACCACCGTTGTACCGACGGAAAGGGATGCGATCATCCAGGCTTTCCGCCGCGAGGGCGTCTCCGAAGAGGAGCGCGCCTCCTTCAACGGCGAAGGCCTGCGACTGCTTTACGCCATTCGCCACGCCACCATCAACGCCGCCATCGCCAGCGTCTGGCGCAACACCCGTGTCAGCGACATCTATGTGATCGACAAGACCGGCCTCATTATTTACACCGTGACCAAGGGGAAGAACTTCCTCACCAGCGTGACGGAACCGCAGAACGCCGCGATCAAGGAGCTGTTCGACCGCATCGAAGCCGGCAAGGACGGCGTCGTCAGCACCACCGGCTTCAGCGGCGGCGAAAATGATTCGGCCATGATCGGCATGCCGCTCGCCGTCTCCAACTGGGGCCAGCTCCAGCGCAAGGGCGCCGTCATCATGCGCATCGCCGCCGATCGCATCGGCGCGGTGGTAACGCCCGAGGAAACCGGCAAGACCATCGATGACGCCGTTCTCCTGAGCGCCGACGGCAAACGTCGGGCCGGCGTACTCTCGGGCGGCGCTGATGCCGCCGTTTCCCAAAGTCTCGCCGCCCTTTCCAACGCAACCGAAGCCGGAACGGTGATGGCGCAGACACCTGCGGGCAACATCTTCTATGCCTATCGCCCGGTCTCCGTCTTCGGACAGAAGCATCTTCTGGCCATCGGCCAGCAGGAAAGCAAGGTTCTCGCCGCCGCCAACGATCTCGCCTTCTGGGCGACGGTCGCGACACTGGCCGTGCTTGCGATCATGACGCTGATCGGCATTTTCGTTTCCGCAAGCCTGACCAAGCCGCTGACCGGTCTTGCGGGGCTGATGGAACGCCTGAACGGCGGTGAAAACAACATCGAGATCAAGGCCGTTTCCCGTGGCGATGAGATCGGCATCATGGCGCGCGCGCTGGAATCCTTCCGTCAGGGCATTCTGGACAAGCAGCGCATGGAAGCCGAATCCCATCGCAAGAGCGAAGAACTGGACGAAGAACGCGCCCAGCGGGAGATGGAAAAGGCAAGAAGCGCGAAAGAACTGGAAGAGGCTGTCGACGCACTCGCCACCGGTCTTGCCAATCTCGCGGCCGGCAGGCTCGATCTCCGCATCGACAAATCCTTCGTGCCGTCGCTCGATCATCTGCGCATCGACTTCAACAACTCCATGGCGGGCCTGGAAGCGACCATCTCCAACATCGGCGAAAGCGCCAATGCCATCCGCTCCGGCTCCGGCGAACTGAAAAGCGCGTCGGAAGACCTGTCGCGGCGCACCGAACGCCAGGCCGCAGCACTCGAGGAAGCGGCAGCAGCGCTCGGAGACATGACGCAGGCCGTCAATCTCTCGCTGTCGCGCTGCAATGTCGCCGTCGAGGCGACGGCGGGCACGATGCAGGATGCGCACAAGTCCACGGCCGTCGTTAAAGAAGCGATCGTCGCGATGGAACGCATCGAGACCTCGTCGGCCAAGATCCGCCAGATCATCGACGTCATCGACCAGATCGCCTTCCAGACCAATCTGCTGGCACTGAATGCCGGTGTGGAAGCCGCGCGCGCCGGCGAAGCCGGCAAGGGCTTTGCCGTTGTGGCGCAGGAGGTTCGTGAACTGGCCCAGAAATCGGCAGCTGCCGCCCGGGACATCACCACGCTGATCGCCACCTCGGCGGGCGATGTGGAAAGCGGCGTGGCGCTGGTGCTGAAGACGGGTGAAAGCCTCGAGCAGATTCAGAAACGCATCCAGTCGGTCAACGACCAGATCGGCGAGATCGCCACCGCATCGCGCGAACAGTCCGGCCGCCTCAGCGAAATCAACGCCTCCGTCAACGAACTCGACCATGTAACGCAGCAGAACGCGGCCATGGTGGAGGAAACGACGGCCGCCGCCTTCTCGCTATCCAGCGAGGCGGACGGCCTGACCGAACAGGTGGGGCAGTTCTCGGTCGGCGGCCCCCGCCAACGGGACCAGCGTTACGCGGCATAAAGCGCAACGACAAAAGGCCGGAGGCAAAACCTCCGGCCTTTCTGTTTGAAGCCGGGCTCCCAGGGGCCGAAGCCCCTGGGAACACGCCGGCGATCTGGCACCACAGCCCCTCGCCGGCTTCCGGGGAGGACCTCAGAAGAAACCGACCTTGTTCGGGCTGTAGGACACGAGTAGGTTCTTGGTCTGCTGGTAATGGTCGAGCATCATCTTGTGGGTCTCGCGACCGATGCCCGACTGCTTGTAACCGCCAAAGGCAGCGCCTGCCGGATAGACGTGATAGCAGTTCGTCCACACGCGGCCCGCTTCGATGCCCCGGCCGGCCCGATAGGCAATGTTGGTATCGCGGCTCCAGACGCCTGCGCCCAGACCGTAAACCGTGTCATTGGCGATTTCGAGCGCCTCTTCCACCGTCTTGAAGGTGGTGACGGAAACAACCGGCCCGAAGATTTCCTCCTGGAAAATCCGCATCTTGTTGTTGCCTTCGAAGACCGTCGGCTGGATGTAATAGCCATCCTTCAGATCGCCCGTCAGCGTCTTGCGGTCGCCGCCGGTCAGAACCCTGGCGCCTTCCTTCTTGCCGATCTCCAGATAGCTCATGATCTTGTCGAACTGTTCCTGCGAGGCCTGTGCGCCCAGCATGGTCGACGGATTGAGCGGATCGTCCTGGCTGATGGCCTGAACCCGCTTGATCGCCTTTTCCATGAAGCGGTCATAGATCGATTCATGCACCAGCGCACGCGACGGGCATGTGCACACCTCGCCCTGATTGAGCGCGAAGAAGGCGAAACCTTCGAGCGCCTTGTCGAGGAAGGCATCGTCCTCGTTCATCACATCGGCGAAAAAGATGTTCGGCGACTTGCCGCCCAGCTCCAGCGTGATGTTGGTAACGTTGTCGGCCGCATAACGCATGATTTCCTTGCCGACCGAGGTGGAACCGGTAAAGGCGATCTTGGCGATGCGGTTGCTCTGGGCCAGCGGCTTGCCGGCTTCGAGCCCCGTGCCATTGACGATGTTGAGGACGCCGGGCGGCAGCAGGTCTTCGATCAGTTCCATCACGATGAGAATCGAGGCCGGTGTCTGTTCGGCAGGCTTCAGCACCACGCAATTGCCGGCGGCAAGCGCCGGTGCAAGCTTCCACGCGGCCATCAGGATCGGGAAGTTCCAGGGAATGATCTGGCCGACGACGCCGAGCGGCTCATGGAAGTGATAGGCGACGGTATCGTTGTCGATTTCGCCGATCGTGCCTTCCTGGGCGCGGATGCAGCCCGCGAAATAACGGAAATGGTCGATGGCGAGCGGAATATCCGCATTGGTGGTTTCGCGCAGCGGCTTGCCGTTATCCCAGGTTTCGGCCCGGGCGATGAGATCGAGATTGTCCTCGATCCGCTGGGCGATCTTGAGCAGGATGTTGGAGCGCTCGGTTATGCTGGTCTTGCCCCATTTGTCGCGCGCCTTGTGGGCTGCGTCGAGCGCGAACTCGATGTCGGATGCGTCCGAGCGCGGCACTTCGCAGATCTTGTGGCCGGTGACCGGCGAAAGATTATCCATATAGCGGCCGGATTTCGGCTCCACCCATTTGCCGCCGATGTAATTGCCGTATTTCAGCTTGAAGGGCGCTTCGCCCGCTTTCTGCTGAACCTGAATGTTCATGATTTCATCCTCCCTGATGAAAACGATCCGCAGCGGACCGCATGGGAGGAAGGTGGGCCTAGATGGCGCGGTTCGGTAGAGGGGCGGCGCGGTTCCGCAGCGCACATTGTCTCACATCTGCGACAAAGGCGCCTCGATCCGGCATGATTGGCCGGAACGCACCCGCA
Organism: Agrobacterium sp. P15N1-A; assembly: GCF_044626815.1. Taxonomy (NCBI): domain Bacteria; kingdom Pseudomonadati; phylum Pseudomonadota; class Alphaproteobacteria; order Hyphomicrobiales; family Rhizobiaceae; genus Agrobacterium; species Agrobacterium sp. P15N1-A. The sequence continues at coordinate 485,804 of NZ_JBIUPF010000002.1, forward strand.
CGCACCTTAGTGCACGTCGAATTTCTTCATCTTGCGGTGAAGCGTGGCGCGGCTGATGCCGAGCAGGGAAGCGGCCTGCGTGACATTGCCGTTGGTGCGCGACAACACGCGCCGCAGCGCCGAGCGTTCCGCTTCCGCAAGATCGGAACCGCCATCGTGGCGCTGTTCCTGAAGAACGTCGGCGGCGGGCAGTCCCTGCGCGATGCGGGCGTCGTCCAGCTTCAGTGCAAGGCGTGCGGCACGGGTCGCACCCAGCACGAGATCGTCCTGATCCACGGCCAGCAGCGACAGCGCCGCGCCGAACCCGCTCGGCACAACGACGATGCGCGCACCCGGAAAGGCGCGGCGGAAAAGATTACCTTCGATACGCTGCGCCGCATCCTTCACCGCCTGGGTGACGAAGGAGAAAGTCATCTCGTTGATGTCGTCGCGGCAGGTGGAAATATCGAGCGCGCCCGTCACCCGACCGGTGTGGTCGCGGATAGGGGCCGTGGTGCAGCAGAGTTCGGTATTCGACGTGAAGAAATGCTGGTCGCGGTAGACCACCACCGAGCGCTCATCCACCAGCGCCGTGCCGATACCGTTGGTGCCCACGCTTTCTTCGCTCCAGACCGCCCCGGACCAGAGGCCGAGTGCCCGGAAATCTCGATCGTCGCCCGAGGCGCCGCGCCGCTCCAGCGCAACGCCCTGCGCATCGGTCAAAAGCAGGCAGCAGCCGGATTTGCCGACGCTTTGGAAAATGCGGTCGAGTTCATCCGTGCTTTCGGCGATCAGGCCGGCCGCACTTTCGCGGGCGCGGCGGAATTCATACTCGCTGAGAAAGATCGGCTTGCGGTTTTCCTCCGGTGCAAGATGATGTTTGACCATGCAGCGACGCCAAGAGGCGACAATCGGAGAACTTGCGGCGGCGGAACGATGGCGCGCGGTTTCATACACGCGTTCCGCATGGGCGATGTCTGTCGGCATACGCTCCTCCCAAAGCTTTTCGGCGATGGTGCGCTGGAAGCGGCCATGTTTCAACAAAAAATTTCGCGACCGGCCTTGCCGGGTGCGGCCGCGGGCTGCGCCAGACTATCGGACCGCCTTGAAATAACGCCGGCCGGCGGTCACGTCCGTTTCATCTTCGGCAGAGAGGAACGTATCGTCCACGAGATTGGCGATGGAGGTCAGCGGTCCGGGCTTGCCGAAAAAGAAGCCCTGCACCTGCAGGCAGCCTTCACGCCGCAGGAACTCGATATGGGCCTTGGTTTCGACCCCTTCCGCAAGCACCGGAATATTGAGGCTGTGCGCCAGGATGAGCGTCGAGCGAACGATCGCCTCCGACTGCACGTTGGTCGACAGGCCATCGATGAAGGCGCGGTCGATCTTGATCTTGTCGAAGGGGAAGCTCTGCAGCGTCGAAAGCGAGGAATAGCCCGTGCCGTAGTCATCCATGGCGATCTTGACGCCGAGCGACTTGAGTTTGCGGATGGTGACGAGCGCATGGCGATGGTCGGCGATGATGCTGCCTTCGGTGATTTCCAGCTCGAGCCTTTCCGGCGCGAGCCCCGTCTCGGCGAGAATTTTCTCAACCTTGTCGGGAAAATCATTATCCGCAAGCTGCTGCGGCGCGACGTTTACGGCAATGGCGAGCGATTTTTTCCACTGAGCGGCCTGCGCGCAGGCTTCTCTCAGAACCCATTCGCCCAGTTCGACGATAAAGCCGGTCTGTTCGGCGATGGGAATAAACTCTGCCGGGGAGACCATGCCGCGTTCGGGATGGTTCCAGCGCAAAAGCGCCTCGAAACCGACGATGCTGCCACTTTTTGTGTCGTTCTGCTGCTGGTAATAAAGCTCGAACTCTTTATTGGCGAGGCCGCTGCGCATGGCGATGGCAAGCGCATTGCGCTCACGCGCGGCCTCGTCCATGGATTTGTCGTAGAAGCAGATCGTATCGGAACTGCCGCTTTTTGCGCGGTACATGGCGACATCCGCTTGAGCCATCAGCGTATCGGCATCGATGGAGCCGGTATTGCGAACCGATATGCCGACGCTTGCGCCGACCGAAAATGTCTGTCCGTTCCATTCCACCGGCTTGCTGATCTGCTCGATCAATCGCTGGGCGAATTCCGCGCCGTCGGCGCGGGTGTAATAGGAGTGGGTCATCGCCACGAATTCATCGCCGCCCATGCGCGCCAGAAACTCCCCGGTCTTCAGCACGGAACTTGCGCGGTCGGCGATGGCGCGCAGCACGGCGTCGCCCGCCGCATGGCCATGCACGTCATTGATTTCCTTGAAACGGTCGAGATCGATGGACAGAAGCGCGGTATGCGCGCCGAGCGAGACATGGCGTGTGCGGCGATTGAGATGTTCGATGAATGCCGCCCGGTTGGGAATGCCCGTCAGCGGATCGTGCAACGAAAGATGGCGATAGCGGGCAACCGCCTGCTGGGTGGACTGGGCATCGATGACATAGGTGGAGAGCCCGAGCGCCAGAAGCAGAAGCGTCACCGCAATGGCGCCTCCGCCCATGATCGCCGGCGGCAGCAGGTTTTCCGGAATGACGATGCGCGGGTCGAAGGCGAAGGACATCGACGCCATGCCGGTATAATGCATCGAGGCGATGGCCAGGATGAGAAACGCCACCGCGCTATACTGGCAGAAACGGTTGAGGGGCCGGGAAATGCGATTGACCGCAATGGCGCCCAGCACCGCCCCCAATATCAGCGAGGCGATGACATAGGCCCGATCCCAGAAAATCATGCCCTGAACATTGTAGGCGGCCATGCCCGTGTAATGCATCGCCGCAATGCCGAGGCCGAGGACGACTCCGCCGGCTTCCACCAGCACGCTGCGCCCGCCATAGGCGGAAATGCCGAAACCGGCAGTCGTCGTGGTAATGGCGATCAGAAGCGACAGCCCGGTGAGATAGGGATCGTATCCGACATCGCCCGCTGCGACATAGCCCAGCATCGCCACGAAATGGGTGGTCCATATCGCCGCCCCGCCATTGACGCCCGCCAGAAACAGCCAGTTGACCTTCTGCACCCCCGTCGCCAGCCGTGCTTTCGAAAAAAGGCGCATCGAAACGAAACTGCCCAGCATGCAGACGAAGACCGCTGCGGCGGTGTATCGATAGTCGTGATCGATGGTGAGGCACTGGAGAACTTTGAGCATTGTCATCTACGCAATTGGAATTTTGCATAGCCTTATCATTCGCCAAGTTTTCACCGGGTTTATGTGCATGGATAAGCATATATTAAAGGTTGCAACAAGCGAGTGAATTAGTAAATTCTAATAAAATTATAAAGCGGCACCCATCAAAAACGGGCCGCTCTTGTCTTTATGCCCCGTTTGTATTATAGCGCCCGCACCCGTGTAGACACCCTTGGAGGCAACGCGGGCGGGATGGCCTTTGGCCTCTCCGGTTCAGGCCGCTTCGTTCGGCATGAACTCTCCATATAACCTCGAAAGGAATTGCCATGAGCAAAGAATCGTATGAGCTCAAGGCCGAGGCGCGCGAACGAGTTGGTAAGGGGTCCTCTCGTGAACTTCGCCGCAACGGTTTGATTCCCGCTGTCATCTATGGTGACAAGCAGGCCCCCATTTCTATCGCGCTCTCGACCAACGAAGTCACCAAGCGTATCCACGCTGGCGGTTTCATGACGACGGTTGCGATCATCGACGTCGACGGCAAGAAGATCAAGGTTCTCCCGAAGGACTACCAGCTTGATCCGGTCCGCGACTTCACCATGCACGTCGACTTCCTGCGCGTTTCGGGCAACACGCTCGTCAACGTCGAAGTTCCGGTTCACTTCGTCAACGAAGAAAAGTCGGACATCAAGATCGGCGGCGTTCTGAACATCGTTCGCCACACGGTGGAATTCCACTGCCCGGCCAACGACATTCCGGAATTCATCACGGTCGATCTCGCTGGTCTGAAGATCGGCGACAATGTCCACATTTCGAATGTGAAGCTGCCGAAGAACATCACGCCGGTTATCGCCGACCGTGACTTCACGATCGCAACGATCGTCGCTCCGGCCGCTGGCGTTGCAGAAGAAACGACCGAAGAAGCTTCCGAGGAATAATCGGCGGCCGCAAGGCCGGACAGCTTTGAACAATGAGGCCCGTTCCGTTTTCGGAACGGGCCTTTTAGTTTTTATGAACTTTAAAACCAGAAAGCTTGCCATCCTCACCTGATACGGAACCCGTTTCAGTGTCGATTAACACTTCCATGAAACGATACCCTCGCGCTGTCGTGAAACACCGGCCGGGCTGAGGAAATGCGTGGGAAAACAGGCTTTTGCCGAAAATCCTCGCAAAACCCTCCGGGCGGACGAAGCGGAGCGCAGCAAGTCTGGGGCAAAGGGTAGCTGCAATCGAACATGGCTCATTCCGTCGAAAGTCGCTTTATCGCGATTGTTTCCGGCGCACTTCTTACAGTGGTCGCCCCGCTCTTCACGCTTTTGCTGACGCTTTCCTACCACGAGGCCATTCGCAGCCAGCGTAACCACCTTGAGATTCTGCTGTCGACCAATGCGCAGGCGCTGGCCCGGCCCCTGTGGGACCTTGATGACGACACCATAAACCAGATTACCGGCACCCTCATCTCCGACCCCATGATCAGGATGGTCGAGGTCAGGGATACGTCCGGCCAGCTCGATATCGTCCAGACGGCCGGCAGCGACATCATTCAGGATGCAGCCTCGACAACACGCGAAGTGACCTACAAGACCACGAAGGGCTCCGTCACCGTCGGGCAACTGACGATCTATTACGACAATGTCAGCCTTCTGACCTCTTTGAGCCGCACCGAACTGGCCTTCATCACGATTTTCATCCTCGCCGTCCTCACCATCGTTCTTGCCGCCATCGCCGGCAACCGTTTCATGGTCATCCGCCCGCTGATGCGGCTGGCGGCCGCCATCGAGGCGACGCGGCGTCTCGGCTCGCGCCACCACGTCGACTGGCGTTCGAAGGACGAAATCGGCCGGCTGGCGAAAAGCTTCAACGAAATGCAGACCCAGCTCGAAAAGGAAGAGCTGGAGATCAAGAATGCGCATGAGCGCAAGACGGAAATCTACAACCGCACGCCCGCCATGCTGTTTTCACTCGACAGACACGACCGCATTGCCGCCGTCAGTGACTATTGGGTGCAGGCGACCGGTTACGACCGCACCCGGATACTCGGCCTGAATTTCGCCGATCTCATCCATCCCGATGACAGGCTTCTTTTTCAGCAGCGCAAGACGGCTCATCCCTTGCCCGATGCCTCGCATAGCGGCATCACCGTGCGTTTCCATTGCATGGATGGCAGCGTCATGGATGCGCTCATCCTCGAAAAGGCCCTCGATTCCGGCGATGCGGCCCATCAGAGCACCTGCCTCTGCGTCATGACGGACGTGACCGAACTGCGCCAGTCGGAAAAGCGCAACCGCCAGCAGGCCATCTCCGACCACCTGACCGGCCTTTTCAACCGCCAGGGCTTCGAGGCCATTCTTGACCTGCAGATCCGCGATGCGGACCGCAATGGCAGCGAGCTGGCCTGCCTTTTCATAGACCTCGACCGGTTCAAGGCGATCAACGACAATCTCGGCCATGCCGCGGGCGACGCCGTTCTCAAACAATTCACGCTGAAGCTCGAACCGCTGCTGACGCCGCTGGACAGCGCATCGCGGCTTGGCGGCGATGAATTCGCCATCCTTCTGGCCGGCGACAAGGTGGAAGAGCGCGCCCTGCAATTCTGCGAGCGCATCTGCGCCATGCTGGACACGCCCTTCGAGATCGAAAGCAACAGCATCCGCCTCAGCGCCAGCATCGGCATGGCGGTCTATCCCCTTCACGCCGCCAGCGCCTCCGAGCTTTTGCAGAATGCCGACATGGCCATGTATACCCGCAAGCGCACGGGCAAGAACGGCTCGCAGGTCTTCGACAGTTCGATCATGGACCGGGCGCGCGAACATGCCGAACTGGAACGGGATATCGCGCAGGCGCTTTCCGAAGACTGGTTCGAGGCCTATTTCCAGCCGATTCAAAACCTCGCCACCGGCCAGACGGCGGGTTTCGAGGCGTTGCTGCGTCTCAACCATCCGGACAAGGGCCTGCTTTCCCCGGCCGCGATCGTCAGCCTTGCGGAAGAAAACGGCACTATCCACCGCATCGGCAATGTCATTCTCGATCAGTCTATCGCCAATCTCGCCAGGCTGTCGCGCCTGCCGGGCATGGAACAGACCTATGTGGCGGTGAATTTCTCACCGTTGCAATTCGAACCGGGATTGCCGACGCGCATTGCCGGCGTTCTGCACCGCCACGGCATTCTTCCCAGACGGCTGGTCATCGAGATCACCGAAGCCGTTATCATGAAGGACGATCCGCAAATCCGGGCGATCCTCAATGCCATCCACCAGCTCGGCTGCCGCATCGCGCTGGATGATTTCGGCACGGGTTATTCCTCGCTCAGCTATCTCAGCCGTTTTCCGGTCGATATCGTCAAGATCGACCAGTCCTTCACCCGCTCGATCTGCGACGACAGGATGGACATCAGGCAGCGCAACCGCATGCTGGTCGAAGGCATCGCGGCCATCTCGCACAAGATGAACTGCGCCGTCATTGCCGAAGGCGTCGAGACGGAAGAACAGAAGGCGCTTCTGACCGATATAGGCGCAGATTTCGGGCAGGGTTATTTCTTCGCACGTCCGCAGCCGGTCGAAAGGCTGATCGCCTCACTCGACACGGCGTCCGGGCAAAACCGCGCTGCGGCGCGGCAAGCATGAACCGCAGGGGGCAGCCATGGGATTGATCCGCTTTTGCCTGATCTTTCTTGCGCTCGCCACTCCGGCCAGCGCGGCCAAGCTCTTCCTGACCACCGAGGTCTATCCGCCCTATAATCTGCAGGCCAGCGACGGCAGTGTGCGGGGTGTCTATTTCGACCAGCTCAGAACCGTGCTCGAGGACACCGGCACCAGCTACGAGGTCGCCGTCATGCCCTGGGCGCGGGCCATCGCACTGGCCAGAACGCAGTCCATGCACTGCGTCTTCGCCGCTGCGAGAACGCCGGAGCGGGAAAAGCAGTTCAAATGGGTCTCGCCGATCCATATCGACCGCAACATTCTCGTGGCGCGCCGCAACGCGAATATCGAAGCCTCCAGCCTTGAGGATGCCAGGAAATATCGGGTGGGAACCCAGCGTGGAGATTACACCGAAGCGCTTCTGGAAAAGCTCGGTTTCCCGCAGGTGGATGTCGGCGCGGATTTCGAGATCACGCTTCACAAGCTTAAGGCCGGCCGCATCGACCTGATGCCCATGTCTGAAAGCACCTTCAAAAGCCTGCCCGCCGACACTTTCAGCGAAGTGATAACTCTCTCGCGGCAGCAGCTTGGGCTTGCCTGCAACAAAAGCGTGCCCGACGAGGTCATCGCGAAATTACAGGCCCGGCTGGACAGGCTGATCGCCGATGGAACGCAGCAGCGGATATTCGACCGCTACAATCTCGTCAGCCCCTGAGCCCATCCGAAATTCCATAAAAGCCCCAAATCCATAAAAAGATTGACAGCCGGCGGTTTTCGGGGTGGTGACAACAGCATCATCTGGCAACACGCGGACATGCCCCATGAAGATCATCGCAGGCCTCGGCAATCCCGGCGCGCAATATGCGGGAAACCGTCACAATATCGGCTTCATGGCCGTCGATGCGCTGCAGCGCCTGCCGTCCTTTGCGCCCTGGTCGAAAAAATTCAAGGCGGAGATTTCCGAAGGCGAGATCGGCGGCGAGAAGGTCCTGCTGATGAAGCCGCTGACCTATATGAACCTTTCGGGTGAGTCCGTCGGCGAAGCCATGCGCTTCTTCAAGCTTGCGCCGGCAGACATCATCGCCATCCACGACGAACTGGATTTGCCGGCCGGCCGCGCCCGCATCAAGACCGGCGGCGGCCATGGCGGCCATAACGGCCTGAAATCGCTCGACGCTCATTGCGGCAAGGACTATCGCCGCCTGCGTCTCGGCATCGGCCATCCCGGTGACAAGGAGCGGGTGCACGGCCATGTGCTCGGCGATTTCGCCAAGGCAGACCGGGTCTGGCTCGATCCGCTTCTGGACGCCATTGCCGATAACGCCGCCATGCTGGTGAAAGCCGAGGATTCGCAGCTGATGAACAAGCTGGCGCTGGCCACGGGCAGCAAGCCGGAAGCCGAAAAGCCGGCCAAGGCAGCCAAGCCCGCCGCACAGTCCCACATCCATCAGGCACGCAACAGCGCCCAGCCGAAAAAGCTGCCGGAAACCGGCCCAATGGCCGAAATGCTGAAGCGTATGTTCAGCAAGAAGGACTAGATCGCGAATGTCTTCGGAGCCCACCGTCCTGCGCGCAGCCGGAGCCGGCGATCTGGCCGGATTGCTTGACCTTTACCGGGCGCTCAATCCGTCCGACCCTGAAATGACGGCAGAAGAAGCGAACACGGCTTTCGCGGCCATGCTCGCCCAGCCGGGCCTGACCGTGTTTCTCGCGACCGAAGGCGAAGAAACAGTCGCCACCGCCACACTGCAGATCGTTCCGAACCTGACGCGCGCCGCCCGCCCCTATGCCCTTATCGAAAACGTGGTGACGCTGGAAAACCGTCGCGGCCGCGGATATGGCCGTGCGGTGGTGCGCCATGCCGTCGAGGCGGCTTTTGCGGCGAACTGCTACAAGGTGATGCTGCTGACCGGCCGGCAGCGTCCGGAGGTCCACGCCTTTTACGAAAGCTGCGGTTTCGTGCAGGACAAGACGGGCTTTCAGATCCGGCAGGATTAACGCTCACTCCTCCGGCTCGGTGGTGAACATCAGCGGAAATCCCGCTTCCTTGCCGAGATCTGTCGCTTCCTTGGCCTTGGTCTCGGCGATATCGCGCTCGCAGACAACGACGACCGCGCTGCCGAAGCGGTGCGCCGTCATCATCACCCGGTGGCCGGTCTCCTCACTCATGCGGAAGATGGCTTTCAGGACGACGGTCACGAAATCGCGCGGCGTATAGTCGTCATTCAGCAGAATGACCTTGTAGAGCTTCGGCCGCTCCAGCTTCGGTTTGACTTTCGGTTTCGGCTTGAGATCGACAGGACTGTCACTCATCATGGTCGCTCGTGCCTGTCGCTCATCGCGGTTGTTCATGGGAAAACCCCGTTGATGACGAAAGATCGATCGCTTGACCCGCTCATATTGCGCCGCAACCGCAGCATCGGCAACCCTGCCCGAAATTCCGCACCATTAAAGAGGCTTTGCCCGCACAAATCGGCCCGCGGGCTTGACCTTGCCCTGCCGTTTCCGCAAAAGGCTCCTCAACGAATTCTTTCAAACGGACAGGTTTCAAGCCATGGGCTTCAAATGCGGTATCGTTGGATTGCCGAATGTCGGCAAGTCCACTCTCTTCAACGCGCTGACGAAAACGGCAGCGGCGCAGGCGGCCAACTATCCCTTCTGCACCATCGAGCCGAATACCGGCGAAGTGGCGGTTCCGGATGCGCGCATGAAAATCCTCGCCGACATTGCCGGCTCGAAGGAAATCATCCCCACCCGCATCTCCTTCGTCGACATCGCCGGCCTGGTGCGCGGCGCATCGAAGGGCGAAGGCCTCGGCAACCAGTTCCTCGCCAATATCCGCGAAGTCGACGCCGTGGTTCACGTTCTGCGCTGCTTCGAGGATGACGACATCACCCACGTCGAAGGCCGCATCAACCCGGTGGCCGATGCCGAAACCATCGAGACCGAGCTGATGCTTTCCGATCTCGAAAGCCTTGAGCGCCGCACGGAACAGACCCGCAAGCGCGCCACCGGCAAGGATAAGGAATCGCTGGCGCAGCTGCCGCTGATGGAAGCCTCGCTCAAGCTTCTGAACGAAGGCAAGCCCGTCCGCACCCTGCTCTCCACGCTGGATGCCGAGGAACTGCGCATCCTTCAGGGCCTCAACCTCCTCACCGCGCATCCGGTTCTCTACGTCTGCAACGTCGCCGAAAGCGACGCCGTCGACGGCAACGAACATACCAAGGCCGTAGCCGAAATGGCCAAGGCCCAGGGCGCCGAATCCGTCGTCATCTCCGCCGCGATCGAATCCGAAGTCGCGCAGCTTCCCGATGAAGAGGCGAAGGAATTCCTCTCCGCCCTCGGCCTCGAAGAAGCAGGCCTCGACCGCCTGATCCGCGCCGGCTACAAGCTGCTCGATCTCATCACCTATTTCACCGTCGGCCCGAAAGAATGCCGCGCCTGGACCATCGAGCGCGGCACCAAGGCCCCGCAGGCCGCCGGCGTCATCCACTCCGATTTCGAACGCGGCTTCATCCGCGCCAACACCATCGCTTACAACGACTATGTCGCCTTCAAGGGCGAAGTCGGCGCGAAGGAAGCCGGCAAGGCTCGCGACGAAGGCAAAGAATATGTGGTTCAGGACGGCGACGTCATCCACTTCCGCTTCAATACCTGATCTGGCCTTTGGCGACTTCGATAAGGTCCGCCAAGAAGGGTAACCGAACATTGCGGCACGGTTTCTTCTCCCCCGCCGGGGAGAAGGTGGCCCGAAGGGATGAGGGGGCTAGCTCTCCAAATATCTCGATCCTCACCCCCTCATCCCGGCGCCGCGACCTTCTCCCCACTCGGGGAGAAGGAACAAGCAGCACCCGCTCGCCCCATTCCTCCGCATCGCATCCCCGATTTGACCTTTACGTAAAGGGAAAAATCATTTTAGATGCCGCCGATATTGACTGTGCGAAGGGAGGAAACCATGACGCCGGTCGCGACATATGCCTATGAGGATTTTTCCGTCGGTCGGGAATTTCCTTTAGGCCCACAATCGATTTCCGCAGAGCAGATCATCGCCTTCGCCAGCGAATTCGACCCACAGCCGATGCATCTTTCCGAAGAGGCTGGCCGCCAGAGCATTCTCGGCGGGCTGGCGGCTTCCGGCTGGCACACCTGCAGCCTGCTGATGCGGATGATGGCGGACAGCTACATCTCGAATTCGACCTCACAGGGCAGCCCGGGCATCGATTTCGTCGACTGGAAAAAGCCGGTTCTGGCGGGCGATACGCTTATCGGAAAATCCATCGTGCTGGAACAGCGGCCCTCCGCGTCGCGCCCCGGCATCGGCCTCGTGAAATTACGCCACGAGCTTTATAACCAGCGCGGCGTTCTGGTATCGCACGGGGAAAACACCGTGATGTTCCTGATGCGCGGCAATGGAGGCGTTGCAGTATGAAACTGGCAGAACTTTCTCCCATCGGCGAACGCGTCACCCTCGATACGCTGCATTTTTCCGCCGAAGACATCATCCGTTTTGCCCGCGATTTCGATCCGCAGCCCTTTCATCTCGACGCGGAGGCCGCAAAGAACAGCGTTTTCGGCGCTCTCTGCGCTTCCGGCTGGCACACCGGCGCAGGCTGGATGAAATGCTTCCTCTCTCACTGGGCCAAAGAGGTGAAAAGGTTGAAGCTACAGGGCCTTGAGCCGCCCAAACTCGGCCCCTCCCCCGGCTTTCGCGAACTGAAATGGAAAAAACCGGTCTTTGCCGGAGACGATGTCACCTATTTCGTGACCCTGCTCGACACCCGAGCGCTGGAATCCAGAGCTGGCGTCTGGCTGAACACCACATTTAACGAGGGCGTCAACCAGTCTGGAGAGACGGTGCTGACCTTCCAGAGCGGCGTTCTGGAATTCGAATAGAAAAGTATCGGGGCAATAGCGTCGCCATTGCCCCGTTACTATCTCAGTGGCCGGAAAACTCCACCAGCGTCCGCACCTCGACACCGAGGTCTTCCAGCTTCTTGCGGCCGCCGAGATCGGGCAGGTCGATAACGAAACAGGCGGAAACGATCTCCGCACCCATCTGCCGCAAAAGCTTGACCGCACCTTCGGCAGTGCCGCCGGTGGCGATCAGATCGTCGACCAGAATGACCTTTTCGCCCGGCTGGACCGCGTCCACATGCATTTCCATTTCGTCGACGCCGTATTCAAGGCTGTAGGCGACGCGGACGGTGGTGTGCGGCAGCTTGCCCTTCTTGCGGATCGGCACGAAGCCGGCCGATAGCTGATGCGCCACCGCACCGCCCAGAATGAAGCCGCGTGCTTCCATGCCGGCGATCTTGTCGATCTTCGTTCCCGCATAGGGCTGCACGAGTTCGTCCACGGCACGGCGAAAAGCGCGGGGGTTGCCGAGCAGCGTCGTGATATCCCGGAAGATGATGCCCGGCTTCGGATAGTCGGGAATGGAACGGATGGCAGCGGAAAGCTCCGAAGCGATAACGGTCATGGTATTTCCAGTTGAGATAAGGGAAATGGATCAGAAGGTTCGAACCACCCTATCAACTTGACGGCTGCGGACCAACTAAAAAGGACCGGCGCTCATTCCGCCTGCGACATTCCCTCGATCCGCGCCCAGACCGGGCAGACATCCTCGAAGGAATGCGACAGGGGCCGCAGCGCCTCGTCGTCCCTGTCATCGAAACTTCCCGAGACCAGCGCAACCGTCGGCGCGTCGTCGATGGCGCCAAGCGTGCTGCCGCAGCTCGGGCAGAAGGCCCGGCTGGAATAATCGGAGGATCGGAAAGTCGAAGGCGCGCCGCCCTCTCCCGTCCATGTCACCGCATCCTTCTCGAACTCCACCCAGGCAAGGCTGGGGGCGCCAGAATGCCGCTGGCAGATATCGCAGGAGCAAGTGTGCGGATTACCGGGCTCGCCCTTCGCTTCGAAGCGGATGGAGCCGCACAGGCAGCCGCCATTACGAATTGTCTTCATTTCCACCATCCCTCTCGACACATGAAAAGGCCCCCACGGAAGACCGTGGGGGCCAATGACTGACAGGCATCTGGATGCCGATCAATGTTCCTTGTTGGCGTAGACCGATTTCTTGGTGAGATAGATCAGCGCCGTGAAGATGAACAGGAACACCATGACCATGAAGCCGGTGCGCTTGCGCTCTTCCAGATGCGGTTCTGCCGCCCACATCAGGAACGCAGCAACGTCCTTGGAATATTGGTCCACGGTCTGCGGTGCGCCGTCGTCATAGGTTACCTGATCGGCACTGATCGGCGGCGCCATCTTTAAGGAAGTGGCGCTGACGAAGTACGGATTGAAGTGCGTGCCTTCCGACACTTTGTACTCCGAACCATCCGGGTTTTTTATGCCGGCCGGCGGATCCTGATATCCGGTCAGCAGCGCATGGATGTAATCCGGGCCGCCTTCCTGATAACCACCGACGATCGGGATCATGTCGATGATGAATTGCGGAAAGCCGCGCTCCACGCCACGCGCCTTGGCGAGCAGCGACATGTCGGGCGGGGCCGCTCCACCGTTGGCGGCAGCGGCCGCCTCATGGTTGGGGAAAGGCGAAGGGAAATGATCGGAAGGCACGGCCTTGCGATTGTACATTTCGCCATCGGCGTTCGGCCCGTCCTGCACTTCATATTCCGCGGCGAAAGCCTTCACCTGCTCCTCCGAATAGCCGAGATCCTCCAGCGTGCGGAAGGAAACGAGGCTCATGGAATGGCAGGCGGAGCAGACTTCCTTATAGACCTTCAGGCCGCGTTGCAGCTGGCCCTTGTCGTATTTGCCGAAGGGTCCGGCAAAGGACCAGCTCTGCTCCTCGGGCTTGATGACCGGGAAGTGATTGCCGGCGATCGCATGCGTGGCCTGGGCGGCGAGATCATGGCTCTCCTCCGCCGCCGAAGCGACGGTGACGGAACAGCCGATGGCGGCGAAAAGCGCGATGCTCGTGAGAAGCGTCTTCATTGTCGTCATCCTTCCTTCGCGCTCAGACTTCGGCAGCCGCAGATGCGGCACCCGTCTTGGCGGCGTTCTTTTCGAGAACGGCCTCGGTAATCGAATTCGGAATACGCCGGGGCGTTTCGACCAGACCGAGGATCGGCATGATGACGAGGAAGAAACCGAAGTAATAAAGCGTGCCGAGCTGCGAATAGCCGACATAATTGCCTTTCAGCTCGCCGGTGAGCAGGCCGATCAGGCCAGTTCCTTCCGCCGGGCGTGAACCCAGCCAGCCGAGCATGATGGCATTGACCACGAACAGCCAGAAGAACATCTTGTACCAGGGGCGATAGACGGCGGAACGCACCTTCGACGTATCGAGCCAGGGCAGGAAGAACAGCACGACGATCGCGCCGAACATCACGAGAACGCCGCCCAGCTTGGAATCGATGATCCAGATGTTGAAGGTGATGGCGCGCAGCATGGCGTAGAACGGCAGGAAGTACCATTCCGGAACGATATGCGCCGGCGTCTTCAGCGGATCGGCCATGATGTAGTTGTCGGGGTGGCCAAGGAAGTTCGGCATGTAGAATACGAACCAGGCATAACCGATCAGGAACACGGAAACGCCGAGCGCATCCTTCAGCGTCGCATAGGGCGTGAAGGGAACCGTGTCGGTCTTGCTCTTCACTTCAACGCCGGTCGGGTTGGTCTGGCCGGTCACATGCAGAGCCCAGATGTGCAGGATCACGACGCCTGCGATCATGAAGGGCAGCAGATAGTGAAGCGCAAAGAAGCGGTTCAGCGTCGGCTGGTCCACGGCAAAGCCGCCGAGCAGGAACTGCTGGATCCATTCGCCGATGGCCGGGAAAGCCGTGAAGAAGCCGGTGATGACGGTTGCGCCCCAGAAGGACATCTGGCCCCAGGGCAGAACGTAGCCCATGAAGCCCGTCGCCATCATCAGCAGGAAGATCACGCAGCCGAGAATCCAGAGGATTTCGCGCGGGGCCTTGTAGGAGCCGTAATAAAGGCCGCGGGCGATGTGCAGGTAAACCGCGATGAAGAAGAACGACGCACCGTTGGCATGCATGTAGCGCAGCAGCCAGCCGTGGTTGACGTCGCGCATGATCTTTTCGACGGAATTGAAGGCGACCGTCGTTTCGGCCGCATAATGCATGGCCAGCACGACGCCGGTGAGGATTTGCACCAGCAGCATGACGGAAAGCATCGCGCCGAAGGTGTAGGCGTAGTTCAGGTTACGCGGGACAGGATAGGCAACGAAGCTGTCATAGATCATGCGCGGCAAGGGAAGCCGCGAATCGATCCACCTTTCGATGCCGGTGGACGGCTGATAACTGGAATGACCACTCATGAATATCTGTCCCCTTATCCGATCTTGATCACGGTATCGGATGTGAATGCAAATGTCGGGATGGCGAGGTTTTCCGGCGCCGGACCCTTACGTATGCGGCCCGCCGTATCGTAGTGCGAGCCATGGCAGGGACAGAACCACCCGCCGAAATCGCCGGCCTGGCCGAGCGGAACGCAACCGAGATGGGTACAGGAACCGACCATGACGATCCAGTTTTCCTTGCCCTCGCCGGCGGAGCGGTCGATATCCGTCGCCTGCGCGTCGACGGCGATGTTGGCATTGCGCGCCACGGGATCCTTCAGATCGCCGAGAGCGACGGCCTTGGCTTCCTCGATTTCCTTCTCCGTGCGGTTGCGGATGAAAATCGGCTTGCCGCGCCACTTCACGGTAAGCGACATGCCCGGCTCGACGGCCGTGACATCCACCTCGATGGAGGCGAGCGCCAGCGTCGATGCATCGGGACGCATCTGGTCGATAAAGGGCCATGCGACGGCGGCAGCACCGACAGCGCCCGCCATTCCCGTCACTAGGTAAAGAAAATCGCGACGGGTCGGTTCACCCGAAGCGTCGTGATTGGTTACGTGCTCGCTCACCGCTACACCATCCTCTGCGCTGTTTTTGCCGTAAATCGCATGAGTCCTCCCGCTATGATTTGATCCAAGACAAACTCCGTCCCATCGTCCTGGTCATTCTCGCGGCATTTGAGAAACCGCGTCATGTGTTTGATCGCAAAATATTGACTGACTTGGCAAGAGCAAAGCACACAAAGCTGCCGTAATTCTGCCGGAAGGGGCCGATTTGGCTCGCATTTTTTCGCCGTCCTTGGCAGGCGGGCAACATTGTGCGCATCCATGCACCATGTTAGGAGACTTCAAGGGAGAGCGCGGAAAGCAGGGATTCGGATGACGGCGAAGCTCTCTTGCATGGTCTCCACGGCAGTGGCTGCCGTTCTTTTCGTCGCCAGCCTGCGTTATGTGACGGATTTCTGGCTTCTCGCCTTCGTCACCAGTTTCCAGCTGCACATCGCCATCGTCTGTATCCTGCTCTCATGCCTCGTTTTCTGGCTGACGCGCGACGCGGTTTCGGCGCTCCTCGTCGTCTGGTCGCTTGCGCTCGCCATCCATGCCATTGCCATGCTTCTGGAATTTTCCACATCCGCCACCCCCGCGCCGGGCGCCAAACCCTTCCGGCTGCTCTCCTTCAACGTGCTGATGGACAATGCCGCCAATGCGGATGCAATTGCCGACACGATTGTCGAATCGGGCGCGGATGCTGTCTATCTCTTCGAGGCGGCGGCGCTTAAATCGGCCCTGCCGCGACTGCAGCAAACCTATCCGCACAGGCTTGGCTGTTACACCGGAACGCCCGGATGCGATCTGGTCATCCTGTCAAAAAGACCGTTGCTGGAAGGCCGTTTCCACAGCCTCAGCGATCTTCGGCGGGATCGGTTCGCCATAGCCCATATCGACCTCGACGGCACGGAGCTGACGCTCGCCGCCGGGCATATCACCAAGCCCTATTTCGATGATTATCATCGCGATGAACTCGATGAAGTGAGTGAAATTCTGTTTCGCGTCACCGGGCCTCTCATTCTGGCCGGAGATTTCAATTCGGCCAGCATCGCCCCTGACATGCGCGCTTTCCTCGCCGCCAACGATCTGAAGAAAGCGACCTTCGAACCCGCCACATGGCCGACGGAGGCCGGCCGCTTCGGCATCGCCATCGACCACATCTTCGCCCGCGAACCGGCGACGCTGATGAGAACCACCCGCCTGCCCGACAGCCTCGGCTCCAATCATTACGGCCTGATGGCGGATTTCATGATCGGGAAATAGCCGAAGGCCTTATTGCGCCGCTTCGTCCGCGGCAAGAAAACCGCCCGATTGCCGCGCCCAGAGTTCCGAATAAAGACCGCCCTGCATGACCAGATCGGAATGGCTGCCCTGTTCGACGATGCGCCCCTGATCCATCACGATCAACCGGTCGAGAGCCGCGATGGTCGACAGGCGGTGGGCGATGGCCAGAACCGTCTTGCCTTGCATCAGCTCGTCCAGATTGCTCTGGATCGCCGCCTCCACCTCCGAATCGAGCGCCGACGTCGCCTCGTCGAGCACGAGGATCGGTGCGTCCTTCAGCATCACGCGGGCGATTGCGATGCGCTGGCGCTGGCCGCCGGACAATTTCACGCCGCGTTCGCCCACATGTGCGTCGAACCCCTTGCGGCCGCGCTGATCCTCGAGCCTGGCAATGAAATCATCCGCCTTGGCGCGCCGCGTCGCCTCCTGCAATTGCGCTTCGGTGGCGTCGGTGCGGCCGAACAGGATGTTGTCGCGAATGGAGCGATGCAGCAGCGACGTATCCTGTGTGACCATGCCGATATGGGCGCGCAGCGATTCCTGTGTAACCCTGGCGATATCCTGCCCGTCGATCAGGATTCGGCCTTTTTCGACATCGTAAAAACGCAGGAGCAGATTGACGAGGGTGGATTTTCCCGCCCCGGAGCGTCCGACGATACCGACCTTCTCGCCCGCCCTGATTTCGAGATTGAGATGGTCGATGACGCCGTTCGCGCGCCCGTAATGGAAGCTGACATTTTCGAAACGGATGCCCGGCTTCCTGACCTCCAGCACCGTCGCCTCCGGCGCATCGACGAGACCGATCGGCTGCGAAATCAGCTCGGCGGCATTCTGCACCGTGCCGAAATTGCGCATGATGCCGTTGAACTGCGTCATCAGCCGCCCGAGCAGGAAATTGAGGCGCAGCACCAGCGCCAGCGTGAAGGCCACCGCACCGGAACTGATCCTGCCGGAAAGCCACAAATCGATGCAGAGCGCCGCCATGGAGGTGATCATCACGCCGGACAGCAGCGCCATGGAGGCGCGCACGCCGGTGATGAACCGGGTGAATGTCATGGTCGCATGCTGGAAAATGTCGAAACCCTGCCGCATGTAGCGGTCATTGGCGTCGTCGCGCCCGAACAGCCGGAGCGTCTGGATATTGCTATAGGCATCCACCATGCGGCCGGAGAGCATCGAGGCGGCTTCCGCCGTTTCTTTGGAATGGTAGCGGATGCGCGGCACGAAATAGCGCGCCAGCAGCGAGAATATCCCCACCCAGACGACGACGACGACCGCAAGCCGCCAGTCCAGCCCGCCAATCAGGAACAGCATGGAAACGGAATAGATGCCGACGAACCACACGCTTTCCATCAGCGAGGTGACGAGATCGCCCGCCGCCTGCCCGCCCGACCAGACCTTGGTGACGATGCGGCCGGAAAAATCGTTCTGGAAAAAGGTCAGCGATTGCCGCGCCACATGCATATAGGATTGCCAGCGCACCAGATTGTAAAAACCGGGCGTGATGATCTGCTGATCCACCAGCGCCGTTACCATGGTGACGATAAAACGCACGACACCGATCAGCACCAGCATGCCCACCAGCTCGCCGCCATGGGCCGCAAGCAACCCCGCCCAGCCCTCTTCCGGCTTCACGGTGGAGAGAATATCGACCAGCCGCCCGACGAACCAGAACAGCGCCGCCTCGATGGCCGCGGTCAGCCCGCCGAGCACCAGCATGGCGAAAAACGGCGCCTTGGCCTGCGAGATGTAAAACCAGATAAAGGCGAACGTGCTTTCAGGCGGCCGCAAATCGTCCTTGCGGGCGAAGGGCTTTATCCAGTTCTCGAAAAACTCGAAGATGCGGGTAATAACCATGATCCGGATATAGGCGGATTCCTAGAGCGGGAACAGCCGCGAAGGCTTCGGGAAGAGATTATATTTCGGTAACATTCGGGGAATGAAAAAGGGCGGGGAATGTTCCCCGCCCTTAAATCGACCCAGCGATATTTTGCGCATCGGCTGCATCCCCACACCGTCACCCCGGACTTGATCCGGGGTCCAGCGCGTTCAAGTCCTTGATCGCAAAAGACTCCTCTCACGGCGCGGACGCGCCGCGGCTGGATGCCGGATCTAGTCCGGCATGACGGAGGAGAGGTTGGCGCACATATCATAGGTGAGAGGGCGGGGAACCATGCTTGCCGCCCTCCGTCTTTCCTTACTCTGCCGCCACTTCCGCCTCATGGTCGGCGATGAAGCCGCCGGACTGGCGCCGCCAGAGGTCGGCATAGATACCGCCCATCGCCACCAGTTCCGCATGGCTGCCCGCCTCCACGATCCGGCCCTTGTCGAGGATGATGAGCCGGTCCATCTCGGTCAGCGTCGAAAGGCGGTGGGCGATCGCGATCACCGTCTTGCCTTCCATCAGCGAGAACAGGTTTTCCTGGATCGCCGCCTCGACTTCCGAGTCGAGCGCCGAGGTCGCCTCGTCCAGCACCAGGATCGGCGCGTTCTTGAGGAAGACACGGGCGATTGCGATACGCTGGCGCTGGCCGCCGGAGAGCTTCACGCCGCGTTCGCCCACCTGCGCATCGAGGCCCTGACGGCCATGCATGTCGACAAGGGTTTCGATGAAGTCCCAGGCATTTGCCCGCTTCGCCGCCGCAATCACCTGCTCGTCGGTGGCCTCGGGGTGACCATAGGCGATGTTGTCGCGGATCGACCGGTGCAGCAGCGAGGTATCCTGCGTCACGACGCCGATCAATTCGCGCAGGCTGTCCTGCGACACCTTGGAAATGTCCTGCCCGTCGATGGTGATCCTGCCCGCTTCCAGATCGTAGAAGCGCAGAAGCAGGTTCATCAGAGTCGTCTTGCCCGCACCCGAACGCCCGACAAGACCGACCTTTTCGCCCGGCTTGATGTCGAGCGTCAGCCCGTCGATCACGCCCTTGTTCTTGCCGTAGTGGAAACGGACATTGTCATAACGGATCGCGCCCTGCGGGGCGGCGAGCTCAGGCGCCTTCGGAACGTCGACGATGTCGTGCGGCTTCGTCATCATCGACATGCCGTCATAGACCGTACCGATATTTTCGAACAGCGAGGTGACTTCCCACATGATCCACTGCGACATGCCGTTGACGCGCATGGCAAGGCTGATGGCGATGGCGACCGAACCGGCCGTGACCGATCCCTGCATCCAGAAATAAAGACCGAGCGCCGCCGTGGAAAACAGCACCAGGGCGTTGTTGAGGTCGATCAGGATGTTGAAGCCGGAAATCTTGCGCATCTGGCGGTGAACCGTGCCGAGAAACACGTTCATGCCCTCACGCGCATATCTTTCCTCGCGGCCCGCATGGGAAAACAGCTTGATCGTCGAGATGTTGGTGTAGCTGTCGACGATCCGGCCCGTCATCATCGAGCGTGCATCGGCCTGCTCCTGCGCCAGCCGGCCGAGCTTCGGCACGAAATAAGCGAGGATGGCCATATAGATACCGAGCCAGACCAGCAGCGGAATGACAAGCCGCCAGTCCGCCGCCGCGACCATGAACAGCATCGAGACGACGAAGCTGATCGCATAAACGAAGACGTCGGTCACCTTCAGCGCCACTTCACGGATCGCCAGCGCCGTCTGCATCACCTTGGTGGAAACGCGGCCGGCAAACTCGTTGGCGAAGAAGTTCATGGAATGGCGCAGCAGGAAACGGTGCATCTTCCAGCGCGCAATCATGCCGAAATTGCCGGCAAGCGTCTGGTGCATCGTCATGGTGTGGATCGCGCCCATCAGCGGCAGCACGAAGAGCACCAGCGCCGCCATGCCGATCAGATGCCAGCCCTCATCGGCAAAAAACGTCTCGCGATTGGCCGTGGAAAGCCAGTCGACGATATTGCCGAGGAATTTGTAGAGCATGGCTTCCGCAATCGCGATGCCCATGGACATCAGGCCGAGCAGCAGGAGCCATGGCCATGCGGGCTTCACATAATGCCACAGGAACGGCAAAAGCTTCTTTGGCGGCACGGAGGGCGCCGAAGAGGGAAAAGGATCGAGGCGTTTTTCAAACCAGCCAAACATAGGCCAAGCTCCGGCAATCAATCGCTCCATCGTGACATGGTGAGCGGACACAAATATGGCTCACGACGGAACGGAAAAGTCTTTGGATATGGCCGTGACAGCCACATGACGAATCAAAAAATGGGAAACGCGGGTGAACCGCGGAGCAACACCTAAGCCAGCAGCGGCACGACTGGGGCCGGGAGGCGAATGCGAATGTCATTTGGCATGAGAACCTCCCTTGGCTGGTGTTGAAGATATGGCCTTGTAGCGCAAAATTTAGTCAATGACCAGTCGGAAAGACACCGAATACGCGAGAAAACACGCAGGTGCCGCCCAAAGGCGAACGGGCGGAGATGACCCCGCGAGGTCTCCGCCCGTTAAACGATGCGCACGTCGCCCTATTCGGCCGCGTCCTGCGCCTCTGCGCTTTCATAGCCCGCAATCAACTCGGCCATTCCGGCCTGCGTATGCCGCTTCAATTCCCGGCGATCGCTGGGCTGCGGCGCAAAGGTGACGGTCAGCCCCGTGTCCCTTATCGTGCCGATGGCGAAGGACGCACCGGACAGCATGCGCACGCCTTCATGCAGCCAAAGCGGATCGGTGGCGAAATGCTGCCCGATGCCGACCACGACGGGAATGCCCTGCCAGTGCGACATGCGGTCGTAATGGATGTGGCCCGCAAGAATGCCGATGACATCATGCTCGAACAGCACCTCGTCCAGCGCCTCGGTATCCGCGAAGGAAAGCGATTCCCACTCCGCCTCCGGGCGGTCGAAATCGAGCGCCGGCGCATGGTGCATCACCAGCAGCTTCGGCAGTTCGGGGTGGTTTTCAAGTTCGTCCTCGAGCCATTCGATCTGCCCCGGCTCGAAAGCACCGCCGACCTTGCCCGGAACGCTGGTGTCCATGACAATGATGTGGATGCCGGCAATGACCTCGGCATGGTCATAGGGCTCGTCCAGATCCTCATGGCGGTCGAGCATGACCGGATAAAAACCGTCGCGGCGATCATGATTGCCGAGCGCGAAGAGCACCGGCATATCGAGTTCCGCTTCCGCCATCAGCCGCTTGAGTTCCTCATAGCTGCCGGCATCGCCCCTGTTGGTCAGATCGCCGCTGGCGACGATGAATTCAGGCGGCGGCACGAGCGCCTTGATCTGCGCAAGCGTCGCGGAAAGCGTGGCCGAGGTCTCGGAATAAAGATCATCGTCCTGCACCTGCGGATTGCCCACATGCAGATCGGTCAGATGGACGAAATTCACCCGTTCGGACATGGTGTCCTCCTGTTGTTGCGTGCAGAAAATCCGGCTCGAAACGGCCTGTCCCGACCATTCACGATGGTCCGGGCAAGCCCGACGATGCGCTGGTGAATGGGTAGCCGCCCTGTGTGTCACGCGAATGAACATCCGGCCGGGGACGACGCCTCAAAGGGACTTTTCACAGCATAGCTGTCGCCCGGCCCCTGCCCGTGATAATCGGACGGGCACGCCAATCGCAGTGAGACGTCCATGCCCGATACCATGCCCGAAATCAGGATCGCCCTTTACCAGCCCGATATTCCCGGCAATACCGGCACCATCCTGCGGCTGGCCGCCTGTCTCGGCCTCGGCGTCGATATCATCGAGCCGGCCGGCTTCGATATTTCCGACCGTAATCTGAAACGGGCGGGCATGGATTATATCGCCTCGGCGGCGCTGACGCGCCATGTCAGCTGGGACCGTTTCGAGGAATGGCGGGCAACCACCGGCCGCCGTCTCGTTCTCGCCTCCACCAAAGCTGCCCTGCCCTATACCAAGATCGCCTACCGCAAGGATGACATCCTGCTTTTCGGCCGCGAAAGTGCGGGCGTACCCGACCATGTGCATGAAAAGGCAGAGGTGCGAATCATCATCCCCATGGTGGCGGGACAGCGCTCCATCAACGTCGCCATGTCGGCGGCGATGATCGCCGGCGAGGCTTTGCGTCAGGTGGCATGGGCATAGGCGCCATTTTTAACGCCAATTTTTCGGGCAAATACAAAATTTGACCGTTTTTACTTCAAAACTGTCGCAACCCGGCCTGTACCGGGGGCATCGAGGCTCCTATACTGATTAGCCGGACAATAAAAATCGTGCTCGCCGGAACCATCCGCCGGCGGGTGTGAGGAGACGTCGCATGCAATCCACCATTGTCATCGTCAACCTTCTCGGCGCAGTCGCGCTGCTGCTCTTCGGCCTTTCCCAGGTCAAGGATGGCGTCACCCGCGCCTTCGGCATGAAACTGCGAAGCGTGCTGGCCACCGGCACCCAGAACGGTCCGCGCTCCTTCTTTTCCGGCTTCTTCGCCACCGTCGCGCTGCAAAGTTCGACGGCGACCGCGCTTACCGTCGCCTCCTTTGCCGAACGAGACCTCATCAGGCCGCGCATGGCGCAGGTGGTGCTGCTCGGCGCCAATGTCGGCACCGCCGTTACCGCATGGATCGTGGCAGCCGGGGTGGAGTGGCTGTCGCCGCTGTTGATCCTTGCGGGCATTGTTTTGAAAAAGGGCAGTTCCAACGCCCGGCAGGGCGGCGGAACGGCGCTGATCGGCATCGGCCTCATGCTTCTGTCGCTGCATCTGTTGAGCGGCGCGACAGAACCGATGCGCGCCTCGCCGGCTCTCGGCGTCTTTATCGGCCTGCTTGACGGGGCGTGGCCCGTCGCGCTGATCTTTTCCGCCGTGCTCGCCTTCGTTTCGTCTTCCAGCCTCGCCGTCGTGGTGCTCATACTGTCGCTGGCCGCCACCGGCACGCTTTCCACCGGCCTCATCATCGTGCTCATTCTCGGCGCCAATCTCGGCGGCGCCATTCCGCCGGTCATCGCCACGCTTTCCGGCCCCGCCTCGGCGCGGCGCATCACCATGGGCAACCTTCTGGTGCGCACCATTGGCTGCCTCATCGCCCTGCCACTCGCCTCCTATGGCGCGGAGTTCCTGCAGCAATTGCCGCTTTCGCCCGCAAAATTGCCGGTCGATGCTCATCTGATCTTCAACGTCATTCTGGCGGCGCTGGCCTGGCCCTTCTCCGGCCTCCTGTCCGACCTGATGGCAAGGCTGGTGCCGGGCGATCCGAAAGCCGAAGACGGGCCGAATTTCCTCGACCAGCAGGCGCTGGACATGCCGGTCGTGGCGCTTGCCAACGCCACCCGCGAAGTCTTAAGCGTCGGCGACAGCATCGAGCGGATGCTGATCCGCGCCGAAAACGCCTTCAAGCATAATGATCTCGCACCGCTTCAGGAGGTTTCCCTGCTCGAAAACAAGGTCGACCGCCGCCAGCAGGAGGTGAAGGTCTATCTGTCGCAGCTGGGACGCAAGGGGCTTTCCGACGAAGAAGCGCGCCGTTCGATCGCCATCATCGATTATGCCATCAACCTCGAGCATATCGGCGATATCATCGAAAAGGGCATTTGCGAGCAGATCCGCAAGAAGGTGTTGAACAGCTTCAAATTTTCCGATGACGGTTATGAGGAATTGAAAACCCTGTTCGACATGACCATCGAGAACCTGCGCGCCGCCCAGAGCATTCTGGTAACCGGCGATTTCGAGCTCGCCCGCAGGCTGATGGAAAGCAAGGTGGATATACGCCGCCTCGAAAAACAGTCCTCCAACCGCCATCTGGAGCGGCTGCGCGACGGGCTGGCGGAAAGCATGCAGACCAGTTCGCTGCATCTCGACATGCTGCGCGACCTCAAACGCATCAACGCCCATATCGTCACGGTGGCGCATCCCATTCTGGATGAAAGCGGCGTGCTGATCGAAAGCCGCCTGCGTTATGCCGAGCCTCGCGCCTAAAAGCATTTCCAGGAAAAGCAGCCCCGGTTTTCCGTCCGGAAATGCGAAAACGCTCTAAGTTTCAATCGGCCGAAGGAAGCCGTCGCATGGTGAATTCGATGCGGTCGCCTTCCAGTTGCCGCCAGCTTTCCACTTCCGTCCAGTAGGCCGCTTTCGGAAAGCTGTCGAACCATTCGCGCGCCTTGGCGCGGGCTTCCTCGCGTCCGAGACAGAAGGTCTGCCGCACGAACATGCCATTGCGTGTCTTGTCGTCGCCCGAGCCTTCACGCGCCTTGCGGTGATTGGCGATCCTACGCTTCAGCCCGTCCAGGGGCGGCGGTCCGGTAAATTTCGTCATGATATTCACCTCTGGCACCTACATCGATAAAGATAGTGCCCGCATGTGAACTTGGCGAGTCGAATTTGTGCGCGGGGCCTGCACCTGCTAGACGCGACAGGGAATCGACTTCACCAAAGGAGAATACGCATGGAACGGCCAATCTTGCCGAAGGGCTTGCCCGACGACATCGAGGACAAGAAGGCCCTTGCCCAAGCCTGGTTCCAGCATCTGCGCGACACCATCGTTAACTCCTTCGAGACTCTCGAAAACGACCTGACCGGCCCTCTTTCGGACCAGGAGCCCGGCCGTTTCGTCCAGAAAGACTGGCTGCGCGACAATGGCGAGGGCGGCGGCGGCAAGATGTCGATGATGGAAGGCCGCGTCTTCGAGAAGGTCGGCGTCCACACCTCCACCGTCTATGGCGAATTCTCGCCGGAATTCCGCAAGCAGATACCGGGTGCGGAAGAAGACCCGCGTTTCTGGGCTTCGGGCATTTCGCTCATCGCCCATCCCGTCAACCCCAATGTGCCGGCGGTGCACATGAATACCCGCATGGTCGTCACCACCAGCCACTGGTTCGGCGGCGGCGCGGATCTGACGCCGGTGCTGGGACGCAGACGGACGCAGGAAGACCCGGACAGCCAGCTTTTCCATCGTGCCTTCGAAATCACCTGCAACCGCCATCCGGTTGCCGATTATCCGCGCTACAAGACGTGGTGCGACGAGTATTTCTTCCTGAAGCACCGTAACGAAGCCCGCGGCATCGGCGGTATCTTTTTCGACTGGCTGCACCCGCAGGAGCAAAATGGCGGCTGGGACGCCAATTTTGCCTTCGTGCAGGATGTCGGCCGCGCCTTCAATCTGGTCTATCCGAAAATCGTCCGGGCCAATTTCAACCAGAACTGGACGGAAGAAGATCGCGACGAGCAGCTTATCCGCCGCGGCCGCTATGTGGAATTCAACCTGCTTTACGATCGCGGCACGATCTTCGGCCTCAAGACCGGCGGTAACGTCGAATCGATTCTCTCCTCGCTGCCGCCGGTGGTGCGCTGGCCCTAAAAAACCTCACGCGAATTTGACGCTCAACAGCCAATTTGTCGCAAATAGCGCAAATTAGGACTTATGGAAAAATCAAGGCAATGATAGTCTCCTCCCCGCAGACGTACTGGAGGAGCTATCGTCATGATTACTTCGAACAGCATGCCTATCTCTGCTTCCCCCGAGGGAGCGCCGCAATCCATCGATACCCCGGAATTGATCGACCGCCTGGCAGCGGAAATGCGCGCCACGGGTGATCGCGAACTGCCGCATTCCTTTTATGTCGAACAGGTAAAGCGCACCCTTGCCGGACAAAAAACGGCACGGCGGGCAGCCAATGACGAAATGCCTCGTACAAAAATTCCGGCAGCCGGCACATCCTCTGTTTTCCAGTGCTGGGCGATGCCGGAATAGGGGCCTGAATAAGGTCGAAAGACGCCGCTCTGGAACATAAGCGGTGAACATTCGTTTCCTGTCGGAGGGACAGCAGGCAATTGAATGCTGTCCCTCGCTCTCGCACATTCTTCCTGTCGAAAATCGATTCCGGTTTTCGACAGGAAGAATGTGCAGACTCAAGATGTTAGAGCGTCCTTTATGCGTCCGAACGGACGCATGGCGCTCTAAAACAGGGAGGCAAGACCATGAGACTGTTTGAATGTGGAACGCTCGTGCCCGGCTGTGCCTGGCACACGCGCGCAGATGACGACGCCGAAGTTGTGCGTCGCACCGTGGAGCATATGCGATCGGCGCACGGCGAAACCGTCATCCGCGAGAACATGATCGAAAACATCAAATCCCGCATTCGCGACGAGGCAAATGCGGCCTAAGCCGCAACGCCGCCGTCGCTGACCTCAATTCTCCAGCATATCCTTCAGCCGGGCGGTTAAAGCTGCCCGGTCGAGTGAGAAATTGACGTCGATCCACTTTTCCTCAAGGCTTTTCAGCACTTCACCCACCTTCGGGCCGGCCTCCACACCTGCGGCCATCACATCCGCACCGCTCAGCGGAAAGCCCGGTTTGTGGAATTTTTCCGCCCGCGCCAGCAAAGTTGAAAGCCGCGCCACTTTCTGCATGGCCGTGTCGCCAGCAGAAAGATCGGCACGGGCCGAAGCAAGCGCCAGTTTCAACCGCGTCTTCACGCCTTCGACGCCCTGACGATAAAGCAGCCGGTCGAGCGCCGTCTCCTTCAGCTCGGGATCAGCCGCCGGAGCCGAAGCCCAATGGGCAAGATAAGTCGCCTCGGCTTTCGACAGCCGGAGGCGCGCGGCAAGGGCGGCCAGCCGGTCCCTGTCCGGCGGCACGATGGCGGCAAGCCGCAGCATCGGGTCCACTGCCCAGCCGAGAGCCTGCTCCGTCGCCACCAGCCCATGGATGGCGTCGATGCCCCATTTTTCCGTTTCGGGCAGAATTTCCGCCAGCACGCCCGATTGCCGCATCCACAAAAGGGCGCGGGAAGGATCGCGGGCGGAAAGCAGCTTTTTCAATTCGCTCCACACCCGCTCGGCCGAAAGGGTGCCCAGCTTATCTTTGGCCCGCGCGCTCGCCCGCAAGCCGTCCGCATCCGGGCGACCGGAGCCATAATGGGCGAAAAACCGGAAAAACCGGAGAATCCGCAGGTAATCCTCCGAAATCCGCATCGCCGCATCGCCGATGAAGCGCACCGTGCCGGTCTCGATATCAGGAAGACCATCGACAAGGTCGATGATCTCGCCCCTTTCATCGGCATAGAGGGCATTGATGGTGAGGTCGCGCCGCTCGGCGTCGGTCTGCCAGTCGGTGCCGAAGGCTACCTGTGCGTGGCGGCCATTGGTTTCGACATCGCGGCGCAACGTCGTCACCTCGAAACCTTCGCCATCGATCACCAGCGTTACCGTGCCGTGCTCGATGCCGGTCGGCACCGCCTTGATGCCCGCAGCCTTGGCCCGAGCAACAACCACGTCAGGGGTCAGCGTCGTCGCCATGTCGACATCGACCACCGGCAGGTCCATCAGCGCGTTGCGCACTGCGCCGCCAACGATCCTCACCTCGCCGCCATCGGCATTCAGAAGCGTAAAGATGCGCTTCAGCGCCGGTTTTTCAAACCAGTCCCGCCCGGCAAGGCTATTCATGTATAAAACCTCTCGTAAATCGTTCGCACGATGCCCGCCGTAATGCCCCAAATATAGCGTTCGCCATAGGGCATTTCGTAGAAAAACCGCTCCTTCCCCTGAAAGATGCGGCTGCCGCGGCCGTGATTGGCCGGGTCCATCAAAAAGGACAACGGCACCTCGAAAACCTCGTCCACCTCAGTGGGATTAAGCGTTAAATCAAAGCCGGGGCGGACGACTGACAACACCGGCTTGATGCGAAAACCCGTCCCGGAAATATAATCCGGCAGCCGTCCAACCGTCTCCACGAAGGACCTGGAAAGGCCGATCTCTTCCTCCGTCTCGCGCAGCGCTGCTTCTTCCGGCGTGCGGTCTTCGGCATCGATGCCGCCACCGGGAAAGGAAATCTGGCCTGAATGCTGGCGCAGGGTTGCGGTGCGCTGGGTGAAGATCACCCGCGCCTCGTTGCCATCGTCGATAACCGGTATCAGCACTGCGGCATCCTTCAGCCGGATGCCGTTGCCAGACAGCACCACGCCCGGATTGAGCACGTGGTCGCCATTTTCCCGCTCGGCCACGCCCTCGCCTTCCTGCAGCACCCGGCGGCGGAAATCGGTGGCGGTAAAAGCCTTGAGGCCCGTTGTCATCATCGTCATTGTGAAAGCCGTTCCAGTTCCTTGGCGGGCATCACCGGAAAGATCACCCCGCCCGAGCGCACCGCAAACATGTCGACGCCATCCACGTCGATCACCTCGCCGAGTGCCGCGAGATCATACATCACGGCCCGCGAGACGAGCGCCTCCAGCCGGCCGCGCACCAGAAGATAGGGTTTCAATTCGCGGTTTTCACCGAAAATTTCAAAGCGCAGCGGATGCTCCGGCCCCGCCTCCACCACGTCGCCGACATTGGTGCGAAAGGTCAGCAGGGATTCGCCATCCGCACCAGCCGCAGTCACCGTCATTTCCACGGCGACGAAGGGTGCATCCACCACCCGGATGCCGACTTTTTCCACAGGAGTTACAAGATAGGTTTTACCATCCTCATCCTTGCGCAAAACCGTAGAAAACAGCCGCACCAGAGGTGCCCTTCCGATGGGCGTCCCGAGGTAGAACCACGTGCCGTCAGCACGGATTTCCATGTCGAGATCGCCGCAAAAAGGCGGATTCCAGCGCTCCACTGGGGCCGGCCCGCGCTTGCCATCACCGCTCTGTTCGGCGGCGCGGGAAATCATCGCCGCAAGCCCCGCCGCATCATCAGCCGAATTTATCGTCTCCGCTGCCATATTCGAGTCTCGCTTTGCCGATAAGGAAATACTAAGTCACGACATAGTCATTCGAATGGCGCTTGTCAGCGGCCAAGAGAGCAATAAGCTAGATGCAGCGCAAAATCCGCCCCGGTTGGCAACCAGCAAAACCGGGATGCGAATGCGACAGCGGCGAAGGTATGAGGAGAGCGACATGGGCGTGATGAATACCGGCGAAACCCTCGATGAAAAGGCCATCGTCGCCTCGGCCGAAAAGGCGCTTTCCGACATAGCGGCCATCCGCACGGAGGTCTCCAAGGTCATTTTCGGCCAGGAAAAAGTGGTGCAGAACACGCTTCTCGCCATCCTCTCCGGCGGCCATGCGCTGCTGGTCGGCGTTCCCGGCCTTGCCAAGACCAAGCTCGTCACCACGCTCGGCACCGTCCTTGGCCTCGATGCCAACCGCATCCAGTTCACGCCGGACCTGATGCCTTCTGATATTCTCGGCTCCGAAGTCATGGATCAGGACGAGAACGGCCGCCGTTCCTTCCGTTTCATCAAGGGTCCGATTTTCGGCCAGCTGCTGATGGCCGACGAAATCAACCGCGCCAGCCCGCGCACGCAGTCCGCCCTTTTGCAGGCCATGCAGGAATATCACATCACCATGGCCGGCCAGACCTATGAGCTGCCGAAGCCGTTTCACGTTCTCGCCACCCAGAACCCACTGGAACAGGAAGGCACCTATCCGCTGCCCGAAGCCCAGCTCGACCGTTTCCTGCTGCAGGTCGATGTCGGTTATCCCGAGCTTGCCGCCGAACGCCAGATCCTGCTCGACACGACGGGCACCGCCTCGGGCGAAGCGCGCGGCGTGATCGGTGCCGAGCGCCTGATGGAAATCCAGGCCCTCATCCGCCAGATGCCGGTCAGCGACAAGGTCGTGGACGCGATCCTTTCGCTCGTCCGTTCCGCCCGCCCCGGCCATGGCAACAAATTGACCGACAAACACGTTGTCTGGGGTCCGGGTCCGCGCGCCGGCCAGTCGCTGATGCTGACGGCCCGCGCCCGTGCGCTCTATGAAGGCCGCCTCGCCCCGTCGCTGGACGATGTCCATGCGCTGGCCGAGCCGGTGCTGGAACACCGCATGGCGCTGACCTTTGCGGCCCGCGCCGAAGGCATGTCGGTGCGCGATGTGATTGCGGCCCTCGTGGAGCAGGCGAAGAATTAAAAGACGCGTGCCTAACCTTTCGCGAAAGGAGTGCCTGTGGCATCCATCGGCCAGATCGTAGACAAGACGCCGGGTAGCGAAGTTCTGGCGCGCGCGCGCCAGCGTGCCGCACTGGTGCCGGACTGCATGGTCGAGGCAAAACGAATCGCCAACACCGTCACCGCCGGCTGGCACGGCCGCCGCAAACGCGGCATCGGCGAAAATTTCTGGCAATTTCGCCCCTATGCCGAAGGCGAAAGCCTGTCGCGCATCGACTGGCGGCGCTCGGCCCGCGACGACCATACCTATGTGCGCGACCGGGAATGGGAGGCAGCCCACACCATCTGGCTCTGGGCCGACATGTCGCCGTCGATGATGTTCAAATCCACCCTCGGTTCCGTCTCCAAGGAAAGCCGGGCGCTGGTGCTGATGCTGGCGCTGGCGGAGATACTGGCGCGCTCGGGTGAACGCATTGGTTGCCCCGGCATCATGGAGCCGGTCTCGGCCAGAAACGCCGCCGAACGGCTGGCCGCCGCCATCATGCACGCGCCGCTGACAACGGGTATGCCGGAAACGGGCATGATCCGCGGCGCGAGCGACATTGTTCTGATTGGCGATTTTCTTGATGATGCGAAAAACGTGATGGAGCGGATTTCGCCTCTCGCCCGGCGCGGCCTGCGTGGCCATGTGGTGGAAATCGCCGATCCGGCCGAAGAAACCTTCCCCTATTCCGGCCGCACCGAGTTTACCGATCCGGAAACCGGCGAAAAACTGGTTTCCGGCCGCGCCGAGACCATTCGCGAGGATTACACCCGCGCCTATCTCGCAAGACGCGAGGCGCTGTCCTCGTCGCTGCGCCGTCTCGGCTGGAACTTCGTCTTCCACCGCACCGATCATCTGGCTTCCGAGGCGCTTGTGGCCGTTCACATGTATCTTTCCGGCGCGCCGGCACAGGGCGGTGG
Organism: Agrobacterium sp. P15N1-A; assembly: GCF_044626815.1. Taxonomy (NCBI): domain Bacteria; kingdom Pseudomonadati; phylum Pseudomonadota; class Alphaproteobacteria; order Hyphomicrobiales; family Rhizobiaceae; genus Agrobacterium; species Agrobacterium sp. P15N1-A. Next base: position 517,422 of record NZ_JBIUPF010000002.1, read on the forward strand.
GCAAGGCGGTGGGCACCGATGAGCGCATTGCCTTTCCTCTTCACCAGCCCCTACATCCTCTTCGGCCTGCTGGCGCTGCCCGCCATCTGGTGGCTGCTGCGGCTCACCCCGCCGCGCCCCAAGGCGGAAGTGTTTCCGCCGCTGAAGATATTGGCGACGGTGCTGAAACGCGAGGAGACGCCCTCCAAAAGCCCGTGGTGGCTGACCCTTTTGCGCATGGCGCTTGCCGCCGCCGTGATTTTTGCGCTCGCCGATCCGGTGGTGAACCCCCGCAACAACAGCATCGCCGGCAGCGGCCCGCTGGTGCTGGTGGTCGATAATAGCTGGGCCTCCGCGCCCGACTGGGAAAGACGCGTGGCCACCGCTCAGGCCCTGATCGGCGATGCGGAGCGGGCCGACCGCCCCGTCTCCATCAGCTTCACCGCCGATGCGGAACATGACGCCGTACCGGGAACGACAGCCGTTGCATTGGAAAAGCTCGCCGCAGCAAAGCCGAAGCCGCTCGTTCCAGATCGTATCCGCACGGCGGAAGCCATCACCGAGGCGCTGAACGGCACGGCCCCCGGCACGATCGCCTATATTGCCGATGGTGTTCAAACCGCGCAGGATGAAAGCGCGATGAGAACGCTTGCCAGCCTCTCCCCCGCCGAATTCCGCATCGTCAAGGGCGACGGCAAGGCGATCACCGCCATTACCAGCGCCACCAACAATGCCGATGCCATGAGCGTCACACTGTCGCGGCTCGATACCGCCGAAGCCGTCCGGATAACCGTCAATGCGCAGGACAGCCAAGGCCGCATTCTCGCCAATGGCACAGCCAGCTTCGCCCCCGGCGAGGCCGAAACAACCGCAACGGTGGAAGCCCCCTTCGAACTGCGCAACGATTTCGCCCGCCTCTCCCTCGAAGGCGTTTCGACGGCGGGCGCAGTGCATCTGCTGGACGACGGTTTCCGCCGCCGCCGTGTGGCCCTGCTCGCCGGCGAAACCGGCAATGATTTCCAGCCGCTGCTGCAGCCGCTTTATTATATCAGCCGTGCGCTTCAGCCTTTCGCCGATCTCATCCCACAGCGACAGGCCGATCTGGCGCAGGCGATCCCGGAAATCCTGCAATCCAACCCGTCGGTCATCGTCATGGCCGATATCGGTCGCCTGCCGCAGGAAACCTATGAGCCGATGCAACGCTGGCTCGCCGGTGGCGGCACGCTGATCCGTTTTGCCGGACCGCGCCTTGCCGCAGCCCCGGCCGACGATCCGCTGGTGCCTGTAACACTCAGACAGGGCGAACGCGCGCTTGGCGGCGCGCTCTCCTGGGCCGAGCCGCAACCGCTTGCCGATTTCCCGAATTTCGGCGCCTTCGCCGGCATGCCGAAGGCCGATGGCGTCCTCGTCAAACGTCAGGTTCTGGCCGAACCGACGCCGGACCTGGCTGAACGCACATGGGCAAGCCTTGCCGATGGCACGCCGCTCGTCACCACCCGTAATGTCGAGGCAGGCCGCATCGTGCTCTTCCATGTCAGCGCTGAGGCGAGCTGGTCTGACCTGCCGATCTCGGGCCATTTCGTCGATATGCTGCGCCGTATCGTGCAATTGTCGAAAGCGGGCGGTGCTTCCGCCAACGCAAACGCCCCGGCTGCCGCCCTTCCGCCCTTCCGGCTGCTGACGGCTGAAGGTGCGCTTTCAGCCGAGATCGGCACTGCCCGGCCGCTGGAAATGCGTGCCGGCCAGCCGCCCCGCACCGGTTTCGACAATCCCCCCGGCCTCTATGGCACAGAGGATGGTTTCGTGGCTCTCAATCTCCTGCCCGCAGGTGCGACGCTGCGCCCGCTCGACACGTCCGCCGCCGGTGTCAGCACCACCAGCGAAGCCCTGATCGGCGAAACCGCGAAATCGCTGCGCCCGGCGCTCTTCATCGCCGCCTTCCTGATGCTGATCGCCGACAGCCTGATCGTGCTCTTCATGAACGGCGCCTTCGCACGCCTGCCGAAAGCCCGCAGCGCCACCGCCGCCACCGTGCTTCTGGCGCTTGGCGCCTTTGCCGCCATGTCGCCAACCGACGCCCGCGCCGACGATCCGAAACCCGGCGACGAGCAGATTTTCGAGCGGCTGGACACCACCCATCTCGCTTATGTCCGCACAGGCGAGGATGATGTCGACCGCATTTCCGAACAGGGTCTCCAGGGTCTCAGCGAGTTCCTGACGTGGCGCACGACGCTGGAACCCGGCCAGCCGGTCGGCCTCGATATTTCCAAGGATGAACTATCCTTTTATCCCATCATCTATTGGCCGGTCTCTGCAACGGCACCCATGCCGTCCAGCGCCGCCATCTCGCGCATCGACGCCTATATGCGCGCCGGCGGCACCGTCCTGTTCGACACGCGCGACCAATTCTCTTCACTCGACACCGGCGCGACCAGTCCCAATGGCGAACGCCTGCAGGCGATCCTCGCCAATATCGATATTCCGCCGCTGGAGCCTGTCCCGGAAGACCATGTTCTGACACGGTCCTTCTATCTGCTCACCAATTTCCCCGGCCGTTACAATGGTTCGCCGCTCTGGGTGGAATCGCGACAGGGAGCCGCCAAGACCACCTCGGGCCTCTCCTCTTCCGGCGATGGCGTGACGCCGATCATGATAACGGGCAATGATTTCGCCGGCGCCTGGGCCGTCGATCCGCAGGGCGCGCCGGTTCTGCCCACCGTGCCGCCGGATGAGATGCAGCGCGAACACGCCTTCCGCTCCGGCGTCAACATCATGATGTATATGCTGACTGGCAACTACAAGGCCGATCAGGTTCACGTTCCCGCACTTCTCGAACGGTTGGGGCAGTGACATGACATTGACCTTCTCCCCCTTTCTGCCGTGGATCGTGATCGCCGTTCTGGCCGTCGCCGCTCTTGCGCTTTCCTTCATCGGTCTGTGGCGCGGCGTGCGCGGCGCATGGCTGCGCGGGCTGGCGCTCGCCGCCTTGCTAGCTGCCATCGCCAATCCGCTTCTGACGCAGGAGGAACGCGAGCCGCTTTCCACCATCGTGCCCGTCATCGTTGACCGCTCGCAGAGCCAGGACGTGCAGGACCGGCCGCAAATGACCGATACGGCGCTGGAGACGCTGAAAGACCGGCTGTCCCGTTTCCCACGCATCGAACCGCGCATTGTCGAAGTCCGCGACAATGGTGAGAGCGATTCGCCCTCGACACAGCTCTTCTCGGCGCTTTCCTCCGCGGTTTCCGATGTCTCGCCGTCCCGCGTCGGCGGCGCGATTTTCCTCAGCGACGGCCAGATCCACGATATCCCCAATGCCCTGCCCAATGCCGAACAGGCGCTCGGCTTCCGCGCCCCCGTGCATGGGCTGATCACCGGCAAGGCTGATGAATTCGACCGCCGCATCGAGATCGTCCGCGCCCCGCGCTTCGGCATCGTCAACGAGGAACAGCAGCTGACGCTGCGTGTCTTCGATGACGGCCGCCCCGCAGGCGGCGGCTCGGCGGAAGTGACAGTGAAGATGAACGGCGAAGAAATCGCCACGCTTCAGGCCACACCCGGGCAGCCGACGCCGTTCAGCTTCAAGGTTCCGCGTGGCGGCAACAATGTCATGGAATTTTCCGTCGCCGAGCTTCCCGGCGAAGTGACGGCGGCCAACAACCGCGCCGTTCACCTGATCGAAGGCATCCGCCAGAACCTGCGCGTGCTGCTCGTCTCCGGCGAGCCCCATGCCGGCGAACGGGCCTGGCGTAACCTCCTGAAATCCGACGCCTCGGTCGATCTGGTGCATTTCACCATTCTGCGCCCGCCGGAAAAACAGGATGGCACGCCGATCAACGAACTCTCGCTGATCGCCTTCCCGACCCGCGAATTGTTCGTCGAAAAGATCGAGGATTTCGACCTCATCATCTTCGACCGCTACCAGCATCGCGGCGTGCTGCCGATCCTCTATTACGATTACATCGCCCAATATGTCGAAAAGGGCGGCGCGCTCTTGATTGCCGCAGGCCCGGAACATGCCGGTCAGGATTCGATCGCCATGACGCCGCTCGCCTCCGTGCTGCCGGCCCAACCGACCGGTCAGGTGCATCAGGCGGCATTCTATCCTCGCCTTTCGGAAGCGGGTAAGAAGCACCCTGTCACCCGCGGGCTGGATGGATCGGCCAACGAGCCGCCGCAATGGGGCCGCTGGTTCCGCACCATCAGCGTTGACCCGCCGCAGGGCCAGACCGTTATGCTGGGCGACGGGCAGGACCCGCTGCTGGTGCTGAACCGTCAGGGCGAAGGCCGTGTCGCCATGCTTCTGTCCGATCAGGGCTGGCTGTGGGCGCGTGGTTTTGAAGGCGGTGGCCCGCATGTGGCGCTTTATCGCCGCATCGCCCACTGGCTGATGAAGGAACCCGAGCTTGAAGAAGAGGCGCTGACGGCGCGGGCCAATGGCCGCACATTGGAAATCACCCGCCAGACCATCGGCGACGATCCCGGTCAGGCAAGCGTGCGTTTCCCGTCCGGCAAGACCGAAAACATGGCCTTCACCACCACCGAGCCCGGTCTTTACAAGATCGAGCGCCGCATGGACGAAACCGGCCTGTTCGAAATCAAGAACGGCGATTTCACCACCCTCGTCCATGTCGGCGCGGTAGATGCGCCGGAGTTCAAGGCGATGATTTCGACGACTGAGACGCTGAAGCCACTGGCCGACGCCACCAGGGGCAGCGTGCACCGTGTCGCCGATAATTCCGGCCGCATCGCGCTGCCGGATATATTGCCGGTGCGGGGTGACATCAGGGTTGCCGACGAGGATCGCATGCTGATACGTCTGACCGACGAGACGGTGTTGAAAGGCGTCAACACCCTGCCGCTCTTTGCCGGTTTTGCCGGGCTTGCCGCCCTGCTGCTCGCCTTCTCCGCGCTGTGGTGGCGTGAGGGCCGGTAAGGGCGTTTCCAGCGAAAAGCGCAAGGCGTTTCACGTCTCGGAATGGAAAACGGGAAACGGCCGCCGCCCGGCGGCCCGGGAAGATGAACATGAATTTCGTTTTGAGCGACGTCCCGGATGCGGAGGCCGAAAAGGCCATTCGCGATCCGCTGGTGGCCTATAATCTCGCCCGTTTCGGCGAAAGCGACAAACGCGAACTCAACATCACCATCCGTGACGACGACAATATCGTCACCGGCGGTCTGGTTGGGCACACCGCTCGCGGCTGGCTTTACGTGCAGCTTCTTTTCGTGCCGGAAACCATGCGCGGTCAGGGCACAGGCCCGAAGCTGCTTGCCATGGCGGAGGCGGAGGCCAGAAAGCGCGGCTGCATGGGGGCCTATATCGACACGATGAACCCGGATGCCCTGAGAACCTATGAGCGCTACGGTTTCACCAAAATCGGCTCGCTCGGCCCCCTTTCCGCCGGCCAGTCGATCACATGGCTCGAGAAACGTTTCTAGCAGGTGTTGAAAATCGTCGACGACCGCGCACGTCGTTACCCCCTCTGTCCGGCAGGACAGAGGGGGGTATAACGACACCCAGCGCCGTCGATGATTTCAACTGTCGTGTACTGTGGAAGCAGATTAAATACGACGCGCTTTATCTCTTTGTTTTTATGCATGTCTGCCAAAACCGCTGCACAGTTTTGGGAGACATGCTTTAGGCGGCGATCCCCGATACCCCACCGTCCACCGTTCGGCCCATGGCCTCGCGGATTTGCTGGCGAAGCCACAGGGCTCCGGCATCCGCATCTGTCTGCAATGTCCAGACCATGGCGACCGGCGGGAAACTAAGCGTCACCGGCACGGGACTTATTTCCAGCCCCAGCATTGGCGCATAACGCAGCGCGATGCGTGAGGACACGGTCGCCAGTACCGCCGAGGACCGCGCGGTCGCCAGCACCGAGAGGAAATCCGGCGCGGCCGCGACGACATCGATTTCCAAGCCGCTCAGTTCCAGTGCATCCTTGATGCAGCCATGCAGGCTGTCCGTCTGCGATATGACCGCATGTTTCGCCTCCATATAGGCGTCCAGCCCGACGGGATTGGGCAGATCGAGCAAGGCCGGGTTGAAACAGCAAAGCACGCTGGAGGAATAAAGCGGCTCGCAATGGTGGCGTTGCTCCTTCGAATAGGTGCATCCGACAGCCATGTCGATCACGCCCGTATCGAGCATCGCGGTAATTTCCTGCTCCTGCCCGCTGCGGGCCAGGATGCGGATACCGGGCGCAATCTCCCGCAGTCGCGCCGTCAAATCCGGCAAAAGCAACAGCTCCACCTCGCTCGACATGCCGAGCCGGAACGTGCGGCGCTCGGTGGCCGGATCGAACACATCCGCCGTCAGCACCGCCGCCTGCGCCTGCCTGAGCGCCTGCCGCACCGGGCCGGCCAGATGGAGCGCCCGTGCCGTCGGCTTCATCTCCTGCCCCACGCGGATGAAAAGCTCATCCTGAAACAGGGTGCGCAGGGTGGAGAGATTATGGCTCATGGCCGGCTGCTGGATTTTCAGCCGACGCGCGGCGCGCGTAACGTTCATCTCCTCCATCATCGCATCGAAAGCGATGAGAAGATTGAGGTCGAAGGAGCGGAGATTGAAATGATCGATAGTTCGCATAAGTCACATCGATTTGATTGCTAACCTCTCTACACTTAGCTGGAGTGCGGAAAGTTTCAAGACGTTCCCTCAACCCAGGAGCCCCCAATGCCATCCCGTCGCTCACTTCTCAAAGGCGCCGCCAGCGCCATCTTCGCCGCCCCTTTCGTTGCCCCCGCCGTCGCATTCGCCAAGGCGCCCTTGGCCGCCACGCAGGCGCCCGGCTTTTACCGGTTGATGGTCGGCAAGGTGGAGGTCACCGCGCTTTCAGACGGCGTCATCGCACTGCCGCTCGCCAAGATTTACACCAACACCACGCCGGAACATGCGGCAAAGGTCTTGCAGGACGCTTTCCTGCCGGAACAGACACCTACCTCGGTCAACGCATTTCTCGTCAACACCGGAGACAGGCTGGTGCTGATCGACGCCGGCACCGGCACCTATCTCGGCCCATCCCTCGGCAGGCTCGTCGCCAATATCGAGGCCTCCGGTTATAAAACCGACGAGATAGACGACATTGTCCTCACCCATATCCACACGGACCATTCCGGCGGGCTATCGGCAGATGGCAAACGCGTCTTTGCCAATGCGACGCTGAGGGTCAATGCGCGCGAAGCCGGGTTCTGGCTTGATGAGGCAAAGGCCAAGGCAGCCCCTGAAGCGCTGAAGAAGGGTTATGCCGAAGCCAAGGAAAGCATCCAGCCCTATATCGACGCCGGTAAATTCGAGACATTCGGTGACAATGCCGCGCCGGTTCCCGGTCTCGGCTCTATCCTTTACGCTGGCCACACGCCCGGCCACAGCGCTGTCGTTCTCGAAAGCGATGGCCAGAAAATCGTCTTCTGGGGCGATATCACCCATGGAGATATCCTCCAGTTCGATGAGCCGGATGTGACCATCGAATTCGACGTCGACCAGAAGGCCGCCGTGGTCGCGCGCGATCTGGCATTCCGGCAGGCGGTGGAAGGCAGATATCTGGTGGCCGGCGCGCATATCGCCTTCCCCGGCATCGGCCATGTGCGCACCGACAGCACCAATTACGATTGGCTGCCGGTCAATTATACGGCGCTGTAAGGTGGTAAATAGCATGGCCTGATCCTCAACGGGTCAGGTCATTGCGCGGAAACGACGCGTCAGCTCAGCGCCACCTGCCGCGTTTCCGCATTGATCATCGTCGCGGCAATGGCGGCTAGCACCAGAAGACCGGCGAAAATGCCGATCGCGACGCCAAAACCCTGCGCTATGGCATAACCAAGCAGAGACGGCGCCAGCAGGCCGCCAAGCCTTGCCATGGCGCCTGCGGCCCCCATGCCGGTGGCCCGCGATTCCGTCGGGTAAAGCTCCGGCGTGTAGGCATAAAGCGCGCCCCAGGTGCCCAGCAGCGCAAAACTCATGATGAGAAGCGAGGCGGCGATCATCGCGCCCGCCGAAGCAAGCGTGAAGAGCAGGCAACCGAGCGCGGAGAGCAGGCAGAAACCGATCAGCGTCGGCTTGCGGCCCCATTTTTCGACGCCATAGGCGGCAAGCGCATAACCGGGGATCTGCGCCAGCGCCACCAGCACCAGAAAACCATAACCGCGCACGAAGCCGAACCCGTCTCCGGCCAGCTTCGCCGGCATCCACGTAAAGACACCGTAATAGGAAACGGAAACGAGGAACCAGATGGCGAGGATCATGATGCTGCGCTGCCGGAGCGCCGGCGAAAATATCCCCTGCCCCTTGGCCACGTCAGGCTGGAAAAGCCCGGTCCCGGCATCGAGCGGCGCGCGCCCATTCGTCACCAGCATGCGGTTGACGACGGCCTTGGCTTCCTCCAATCGCCCGCTGCGCAGCAGGTAAAGCGGCGATTCCGGCACCAGAAAGCGCAGGCCAAGGCCGAGAACCGCCGGAAAAGCCGTCACCGCGAATATATAACGCCAGGCATCGGCGACACCGGCAAGGCTGGCGCCCCAGGCCGCCAGCGCCACGATCAGCGTGCCGACAGCCCAGAAACCCTCCAGAAAGACCAGCCAGCGGCCGCGATTTTTGGCAGGCAGGAATTCGGCCATCATCGCATAATCCACCGGCAGCGTGCCGCCCACGGCAGCACCGGTGAGAAAGCGCAGAACGAGCAGGATGGTAAAATCGGGCGCGAACACCGAAAGCACGCCGAACAGCGCATCGCAGGCCACGGTGACGATCAGCACACGGCGACGTCCATACCGATCCGCCAGCCGCCCGAAACCGGCAGCACCCAGCAGCATACCGAAAAAGAACGCCGTGCCGGTCTGCAGCGCCTGCGGCACCGTCAGCCCGAAGGTGGCGGCAATTGAGGCGGCGGTGAAGCCGACGGCCAGAACCTGCATGGCATCCGCCGCCCAGACGAGGCCGAATATGCCCATCAGCCGCCGCTGATAGGCGCCTGCGCCCGCGCGCTCCAGCGCATCGTTCATGGTAATAGCCGTCATGCCCCGCCCCTTTGCAGAAATCGACTTTGACTTGCTATCGTATAGGCGGAGGAAACGGAATTGAATTCTGTGGAGGGAGACGCGTTGTTTCGAGACAGACCATCGGAAGAAGATTTTACCACACAAAAAGATGTGCACGGCAGTCTCGATGTTTGCCACAGCGCGCAACACCCCTTCCGTCATGCCGGACTTGATCCGGCATCCAGTCACGGCGCGTCTGCGCCGTGAGAAGAGTCCTTTCAGCCCGAAGACTTGGGCTGGTGGATTCCGGCTCATGGCCGGAATGACGGGGTTTTATGTCGCGCTAAAAAGCACGAAGCCCCTTCGGATACTCCCTCAGCCGTAAACCCTGAGCGGCTCCTCAAAACCCTCATCTTCCCCCGCAGCAACCGGCATCACGGCCTCGCATTTGCGCCAGCCGATCTTGCCCTTCAGCCGCTGGTGCACGTCATCGCCAATCGGCACGACGAGCACCCGGTTCGGGTCGACCGGACCCGGAAAATCGAGCGCCGCATAAGCGACCTTCTCGAAACCGAGCGGCATGTAATAGGGCGGATCGCCGATGAGGATCACGGCTTCGGAGCCCTTCCGCCGGGCGGCGGCAATGGCGATCCGGACGAGTTCCCGGCCGATGCCCTTGTTCTTGTGCGAGGGCCGCACCGCAAGGGGCCCGAGCATATGGCCGTTCACCCCGCCCGCCAGAACCGGCGTCATGCGCACAGAAGCAATGGTTTCGCCATCATCGGCGCAGACGAAGGACAGCGACCGGTCATGCGGCCCCTGCTCACGGATGCGCGCTGCGGCACGGGTATGCCGGCCAGGACCGAATGCTTCTTCGTTGATGATGTCGATGATGGCGTCGTGCGACGCGTCCTCGGTGAGGTAGACAAGATCGTGCTTGGACATGAAGAGACCGAAACTTCCAGAATGCGGATGCGACAATAGGTGACGGCTGCGCCGGTAAGGGCGTTCAGGAGCGTCAGCGTCGTCGGAGCATCCGTGGTTCGATCATAGTCAGCAATTTCCTCAGATTTGTGAAAATTGCAGTTATCAGGAAAATTCCGACCCGTCCAGAACAAATCTCTGCGCTATCCCATTCAGTTCCCACAGGACCGGAAACGCATTGTTCAACGCCTTGCGGGTTCGCGGGAGAGTGCAGAACGGTTAGGATCGCTCAAAAGGAACAATCAAGGAGATCGTCATGGGCATGCTGGTGGAAGGCGTATGGAAAGACGTCTGGTATGACACCAAGGAAACCAAGGGGCACTTCAAGCGCAGCGCCTCGCAATTCCGCAACTGGGTTACAGCGGATGGCGCACCCGGCCCTTCTGGAGAAGGCGGCTTCGAGGCGGAGAAGGACCGTTACCATCTCTACGTCTCCTTCGCCTGCCCCTGGGCGCACCGCACCCTGATTTTCCGGAAGCTGAAAAAGCTGGAAGACCTGATTTCCGTTTCCGTCGTCGATCCGCTGATGCTGGAAAACGGCTGGGAATTCAAGCCTGAGGGAGAGCGCACGCCGGGCGCGACCGAGGATCACCTCTTCGGCTCCTCCACACTCTGGCAGGTCTATACCAAAGCAGACCCCAAATATTCCGGGCGCGTCACCGTGCCGGTGCTCTGGGATAAAAAGCGCGGCACCATCGTCTCCAACGAATCGGCGGAAATCATCCGCATGTTCAATTCCGCCTTCAACGATCTCACCGGCTCGCAGGCAGATTATTATCCCGAAGCGCTGCGCGCCGAGATCGATGCGCTGAACGACGTCATCTACGACACCGTCAATAACGGCGTCTACAAGGCCGGCTTCGCCACCACGCAGGACGCCTATCAGCAGAATGCCGTGAAGGTGTTCGAAACGCTCGACATGCTGGAAGACCGCCTGAAGGACCGGCGCTTCCTGTTCGGCGCGCAACAGACGGAAGCGGACTGGCGCCTGTTCACGACGATGGTGCGGTTCGACCCCGTCTATGTCGGCCATTTCAAATGCAATATCCGCCGCATCCACGACTATCCGCACCTGACGGGTTATTTGCGCGATCTTTACCAGACGCCGGGCGTGCCAGAGACGGTCGATATGCGCCACATCAAGGAACATTATTACCGCAGCCACCGCACCATCAACCCGACCGGCATCGTGCCCGTCGGCCCGGAACTGGACCTGACCATGGCCCATGGCCGCGAGGCGCTCTCCTGACGGAGAGCCGCCGCCGTTACCAGTGGTCAGCGATCGCCGCTTCGCCGGCAAGTTCGGCAAGGCGGCGGCGGGTTGCGGCCGTCACCCCTTGGGGCAACTCCGACAGGTCGAAAAAGCCGCTTTCGGCAATTTCATGATCCGGTTTCTTCAGCTCGGTCTGGGTGACCTCCAGCCGATAGAGCGCCACATGATCGCGATTGCTGCCTTCCAGATTGAGATAGACATGGAAAAGCTCCGGCCTGGAGGCAGCCTCGAGATTGCCCTCCTCGCGGATTTCCTTGTGCAGCGCCACGAGCAGGGTTTCGCCGCGCTCCACCCCACCACCCGGCAGATACCAGCCCGGCAGATAAGTGTGCCGCACCAGAAAAATCCTGCCCTTTTCATCGAAACAGGCCGCACGCACACCAAGGGTTGCGCCGCGCGTGAACAGAAAAACGAAATGCAGAAAACGGATGAAGACACGCATATGGAACGGGCGGGCCTGCCGCCCGGTTGTCTCGTCATTCACCCTGGTTTCTCCCCGCCTGCCGGCTTTTATTGGACGCGCGGCATATCATAGGTTATCTCTGCCGCCATGTTCAAACTTGCGCATATTTCAGACGTCCATTTAGGGCCACTGCCAAAACTCACTTTCCGCGAACTTGCATCCAAGCGTATCACCGGTTTTGTCAACTGGCACCGCAACCGTCGCAAGCATCTCTTCACCGATACGCTGGAAAAGCTGCTCGACGATCTGGAGACAAAGTCTCCGGATCATCTGGCTATTACCGGCGATCTCGTCAATCTTGCGACAGGCATTGAAATCCGCGCCGCCGCCGACTGGCTGGAGGAAGTGGGCGATCCCGAAAGAACCTCTGTCGTTCCCGGCAATCACGACGCCTATGTTTCCGGTGCGCACGACAAGGCCATGCAGGCCTGGTATCCCTATGTTCGCGGCGATGGCGACCCGCCGGAATGGGACGACGACCGTAAAATCTTTCCCTATATGCGCGTGCGCGGCCCGGTCGCACTGATCGGCTGCTCCACCTCGATTGCGACGCCACCCTTTTCGGCAACCGGCTATTTCGGCAACCGGCAGGCCCGCGCCACGGCGGAGCTTTTGAAAAAAGCCGGTGAACAGGGGCTATTCCGCGTGGTGATGATCCATCACCCGCCGATCCGCGGCGCCTCCCCCACCCACAAGCGCATGATCGGCATCCGCCGTTTCGCCGCGGCGCTCGGTGTCGGCGGCGCGGAACTCGTGCTGCATGGTCATACCCATCTCAACACGGTCTACTGGCTGAATACGCATCACGGGGAAGACCACATCCCGGTCGTCGGCATCGCCTCGGCCAGCCAGGGGCCGGGTGGGGAAAAACCGCGCGCGGCCTATAATCTCTTCCACATTTCCGGTGGTCCCGGCACCTGGAACGTTACCTGCGAACGGCACAGCCTTGATGAGACGGGGACGGGCGTGGCGCTGGAGGATGTGCGGGTGTTTTATGACAACGGGCGTCCGTTGGGGTTTTCTCGGCTGGGGGGATAGAGAGCTGGAGGGTGGGGTTACCCCCCTCTGCCCTGCCGGGCATCTCCCCCTCAAGGGGGGAGATCGGCTAGAGGCTCTACCGCCGCTTCATTCTCAAGATTCGAGATGGGCGAAACTTTCCCGCAGATCGATCTCCCCCCTTGAGGGGGAGATGTCCGGCAGGACAGAGGGGGGTGCCCTGTCTTACCCTCAAGGCCCACTCACCTTGCCCGCTCTTCCAGCACCCGATTGGCCGCCGAAACAATCGCCTCCAGCGAAGCCGCCACAATATTCGTGTTGACCCCCGCCCCGAACAGCTTCCCGCCCGGATGCTCCATCTCGACATAGGCAATAGCCGAAGCATTCGAGCCATGCTGCAGCGAATGCTCCGAATAATCATTCACTGACAGGTCAATTCCGAGATAGACCGAGAGCGCATTGATGAACCCGTCGATCGGACCCGTTCCCTTGCCCTCGATGCGCTTCACCTCACCATTGTCGGTGATCTCGGCGGCAACGATGCGCACGCCCTTGAAATCGCCAGCCGGATAGGTGTGGTGATCGACGAATTTGATGCGCGCATTCGGCTGCGTCACGTAACGCTCGATGAAGCGCTCATAAATGCGCCTGGCCGGCAGTTCCACACCCTCTTCATCGGTGATGCGCTGGATATCCTCGCGAAACTCCACCTGCAGGTTGCGCGGCAGGTTGATGCCGTAATCCTGCTGGAGAATATAGGCGATGCCGCCCTTGCCCGACTGCGAGTTGATGCGGATGATCGCCTCATAGGAGCGGCCGACATCCTTCGGGTCGATCGGCAGATAGGGCACTTCCCAGACGGGATGGTTGGCGACCTTGATCGCCTTCATGCCCTTGTTGATCGCATCCTGGTGCGAGCCGGAGAAGGCAGTGTAAACCAGTTCGCCCACATAAGGATGACGCTCGGGGATCGTCATCTCGTTGGAATATTCGTAGACGTCCTTAATGCGCTCGATATCGCGGCAATCCAGTTGCGGGTCCACACCCTGCGTATACATGTTCAGCGCCAGCGTCACGACGTCGACATTGCCGGTGCGTTCGCCATTGCCGAACAGCGTGCCTTCGACGCGGTCCGCGCCGGCCATCAGGCCCAGCTCGGTCGCGGCAATGCCCGTCCCGCGGTCATTATGCGGGTGCAGCGAGATGATGACGTTTTCGCGATTGTCGATATTGCGGCACATCCATTCGATCTGGTCGGCATAGATGTTTGGCGTCGCCATTTCCACCGTCGAAGGCAGGTTCAGGATCAGCTTGTTGTCGGCCGTCGGCTTCACAACCTCGACCACGGCGTTGCAGATTTCCAGCGCCACTTCCAGCTCGGTGCCGGTAAAGCTCTCCGGCGAATATTCGAAACGGTAACCGCCGCCGGCCTTGGCCGCCATGTCGGTGATCATCTTGGCCGCATCGACGGCGATCTGCTTGATGCCGTGCACATCCTTGCCGAACACCACGCGACGCTGCAGTTCCGAAGTGGAATTGTAGAAGTGGATGATCGGCTTGTTGGCGCCTTCCAGCGCCTCGAAGGTGCGGGTGATCAGCTCGGGGCGGCACTGTACCAGCACCTGCAGGGAGACATCGTCAGGCACATTGCCTTCTTCCACGCACCAGCGGGCGAAATCGAAATCCGTCTGCGAAGCGGAAGGGAAACCGATCTCGATTTCCTTGAAACCCATTTCGAGCAGCAGCTTGAACATGCGGGCCTTGCGGTCGTGGCCCATGGGGTTGACCAGTGACTGGTTGCCGTCGCGCAGGTCCACCGAACACCAGATCGGCGCCTTGTCGATGGTCTTGCCCGGCCAGGTGCGGTCAGGGATGTTGATGGTCGGGTAAGGGCGATACTTCACGCTCGCGTCAGCCATGCCCTTGGAAATATTGGTGATCTTGCCGTCCATTTCGCTTCCTCCTTGCGCAGTCCGCGGGCGTCTTTCGCCATCGGCGGATGCGCGGCCCTTCAGGGCCTAAATCCAGTATAAAATGAGATTTCGAGATGAGGAGCGTTTGCACCAGCGGGCTTTCGGCCGCCGGGCGCTCCTCACTGGACCCGGCAACCGCGTGTAAGGTCGAGGCTAAGAAGCGAGAGTGCACCGCACGGCGAGGCCTTCGCAGAAATCTGCGCGCTCATGCCGGAAATGGTTGCGATGCGGTTGCTCATGGCGACGTGTATAAACAGCGACTGGCGGTCTGACAAGTGATGTTGTGCCGTGCGCCGGTTATTTTCCCTGCCTGCCGCTCTCCAGCCTTTCGGCAATCCATTCGGCCATCAGGGATTGTCGTGTCCTGCCAAGGCGCACCGCTTCCGCATCCACTTTCCGCAAAAGCTTTTCAGGCAGATCGATATCGACATGCACCATTTCCAGTCCAGGACGGCTTGCCTTGGACCAGTCGAGATAGTCGTCGATATCTTCACCATCGTCGAATTTCCTGTCAAATTCTTCAGCGCTGATCGTCTTCATAACGCTGCCTTTCCTTGTCTCTGGAACGCCTGACGGAGATGATGCGCAACCGGTCATTTCTGTAAGTATAAATGGCGCTCCAGCACTTTCCGCGTAACTGGGCGACCATAATATACCGCTCTTCCGACGTGGTTTCGAGAGGAACGACGAGTCTTTTCTCGTCCAGCCAAAGCGCTCTTGCCTCAACGAAATCTATTCCGTGTTTGTCTTTGTTACTTTCACTTTTGGCAGGATCGAATTCGAAATCCATAAATAATATTTCTTTAAAACAATAAGCTCCCTATCTAACCACGCTTCACCACCCGCTGCAACGCCATCATCAGCCCGCCGCCGATCAGGCCCCAGAAGGCCCCGGAAACGCCGCCGAAGGAAAGGCCGGAAGCCGTGATGAGGAAAGTGATGGCCGCCGCCTCGCGGGTTTCCGGCTCCCTGAAGGCTGCGACTGCGGAGCCGGAAAAGGCGCCAACCAGTGCCAGCCCCGCCACCGCCTGAATGAGAATGGGCGGCGCCAGCGCCACGAAGGCGGTGACCACGCCCGCCAAAAGACCGAAAATAATATAGCCGACACCGCCGATGATCGCCGCCCAGTAACGCCGCTTTGGATCAGGATGGGCGTCCTCGCCTGCGCACATGGCCGCCGTAATCGCCGCAAGATTGACCGCATGGCCGCCAAAGGGGGCGGAAAGCAGCGAGAAAAAGCCGGTCGAGGCGAAAAGTGGTCCGGGCTGCGGATTGTAATGATTGACCTTCAGCACCGCGATACCGGGAATATTCTGAGAGGCCATGGTGACGATGAAGAGCGGCAGCGCGATGGAAACAACCGCGTGGAGACTGAAGACGGGCGTCACCCACTCCATCGGCGGCGTCAGCGATTGCGCCACGCTATCAAGTGCACCCGCCGGAATTTCGACGCCGAAAATCATCACCAGCACGAAGGCGGCAAGGGCCGCCGGTACGGCGAACAGCCGTTTAAAGGCTCCCACCACGATCCAGGCGAGGATGATTGGCAATCCGAGCGCCGGGTTGAAGCCGATCGCCTTGATCGGCGCAAAACACAGGCCGATGATGACGCCGGAGAGCATGGCATTGGCAAGCGGCGCGGGAATGGAGGCGACCGCCTTTCCAAGCGGCCTGAACAGGCCTGCGATGATGATCAGGATGGCGCAAATGATGAACCCGCCGACAGCCGCCGGAAAACCGCCCTCAATGACGCCGGTGGTTGCAAGCAGTGCTGCACCCGGTGTCGACCATGCGATGCTGATGGGCAGCCGGGTGGCGGCGGAGAGAATAATGGCGCAAAGCCCCATCGCCACCGAAAGCGCCATCAGCCCCGACGCCGCCTCGAAATCCGTCGCACCGACAGCTTTCAGGCCCTGAAGCACGACGGCGAAGGAGCTGGCGAAACCGACAAAGGCGGTGAGGCAGCCCATGAACAGGCTCTGGACGGAAAAATCTTTCAGCATGAAGCACTCTGCGGCCTGCGGCCTGTCGCAAACAACCGCAGCGGTCCGCATTGGCGACAGGCAGAAACAAAACTGAGGCGTGACGCGCGAATCCGGGGATGGCGACACGCTTTGGATGAAGCGTGATTATATTCAGGATCAAAAAAGACGCCGCTTGGCAAGATGAGCCGCCAGACTTCAGGTACGGCAGCATGGAAAACGTCATCAAAGTTTAGCGGCACGGCGCTAATCCTCCCTGCATCGCAACCGGTCATCCGCCACAAGAGGGACCCCGCCATGCTCCGCATCGTCACCATCGTCGCCTGCTGTTTTGCGGCTCTGCCCGCCGCGGCCCAGACCCCGCCGCCGCCGGCCTTTCTCGGCCAGATCGTCGTTCCATCGGGCCTCTCACTCGAGGGCGTCACCTTCGGCGGCATTTCCGATCTCGCCTTTGACAGCGAAACCGGACGTTATCTCGCAATTTCCGACGACCGCGTGGAAAAAGGTCCGGCCCGTTATTACGAACTGGAGCTGGCCGTGACAGAAGGCGCCGCCACGCTCAACATCGCCGCCACGCGCGAATTGAAGGACGAGACCGGCGCTGCTTTTGCGCCGAAGGGCATCGATGCGGAAGGCATCGCGCTCGACCGCAAGGGCGGCAAGCTCTACTGGTCCTCCGAACGCGATCTGAAGAACCAGCCGGCGCTTTACGTCTCGGACCTCGACGGCAGCGATGTGAAGCGGCTGGAACTGCCAAACGCCTATCTCGTCGATGACGCCAAGACCAGGGGCGTTCAGAACAACCTCGGGTTCGAAGGCCTGACGCTGATGCCCGGCCGGCTGATCGCCGCCACCGAAAATGCGCTCACCCAGGACGGCCCCAAGGCAACGCCGCAGGCGGGCAGCCCGGCCCGTATCCTCGTCATCGACACGGCGACGCTGAAGCCGGTTGCCGAGCATGTCTATGTCACCGAGCCAATCTCGAAGACCCCGACCGCCGCCGAGCCGAAATATAACGACAACGGCCTTTCCGCCATCGCGGCCCTGCCGGATGGCCGTTTCGTCGCTGTCGAGCGCAATTTCGCCTCCGGTGTCGGCAATCACATCCGCTTCTTCATCGCCGACATGTCCCGCGCCGACAATATTCTCGGCAAGGACAAGATCGATCCCGCATCCGTCGCCGCCGTATCCAAATCGGCCTGGTTCGAAATCAACGAAGGCGATTTTGGCCTCGATATCGACAATATCGAAAGCTTCGCCTTCGGCCCGGTGGTGGATGGCAAGCAGCTCTTCGTCATCGCCTCCGACGACAATTTCAACACGGGCAAGCAGTTCACCCAGTTTGCGGCATTCGCAATTCCCGCCAATCTGGGTCAGTGAAATCCGCAAGAAGCAGAATGCCGGCTCTGGACCATGTCCGGGCCGGCATCGGCAAACTTGCCTTCACCAGCGGAGCAGACGGGAACCGGCAAAAGCGCCGATGATGCCGGTCAACAGGATGCCCAGAGAATACCAGATCAGCACGAAAGCCATGCCGTTTTCGGTGCAGAACCACGAATAGACCCACGCCCCGGCCGCACCCGCAGCGATGCCCGCGGCAAAACCCGCAAGCGTGGGATCAGCGGGAGCCGAACGCTTGAGAGCTGCGAAATTCGCGATAAACAGCGGCAGTGCGAAAGCAACGATCAAAAACGGGCAATGCAGCGCCGACGATCCGAGAATGAGGGTCCTGTAGGTGCCTGGCACGGCAAATCCAAGCTGGACGAGCGCGATGACCGCCATGGCGACAAAGATCAGCGCAAGCCACACAAACAGGCAGCCCCTCTCGCCTTCCGGCCGGGCAAGACGCATGACGGCGAAAAATGCAGCCACGGCCAGCAGGGCATTATAGGCGGATTTGACCCAGAAACCCGGTTCGGTCATGGCGTCATTCATATCGCTGCGAAGCCCCAGAATGACGACCATCAGCAGCAGCGAAACGCCGAGCGCGGGCAAGGCGGCGAACGCCAGCCTCCGCTCCAGCGCAAAAGCCGGTACGGGTTTCAGATCGCCCGCCAGTTGATCGATGATGTCTTCCGTCTTCCTCACGTGTCCCCCCGCAACTTTGCCGCCAGGACTTTCAGCGTTCTGTGAATACCGACCCTCGCCGCAAGCTCGGTCTGGCCGGATTTTTGCGCCGCTTCGGCAATTGAGTGACCTTCGAGCTTCACCCTTCGAATGAGATCCCGTTGCCGTTCCGGCAACTCGTCGAGCAGCCGCTCCACATCCATGCGGGCCGTGACCGCATCGACGGAGGGTTCCGCCTCCAGCGTTTCATCGAGTTCCACTTCCGCCAGCAGGCGCGTACCCCGGCCCCGATAGTGATCGATGAGCTTGTAGCGCGCTATCGAAAAGAACCAGGCCGTGAAGGGTCGCGCACGGTCATAGGTCTCCCGCTTGGCGTGAAGCGACAACAGGGTTTCCTGCACAAGATCTTCGACATCGCCTCTGCCCGCAGCAGCCATGCGCCGGCCGTAATAGGCGATCAGCAGCCGTCTCAGGGCATGAAGCAAATGCCTGTAGGCGCCTTCGTCCCCATCGAGGGAACGCAGCATCAGCATTTTCAGTGTTTCTTCCGAAGGGCTGCCAGTCATCGTCACTATCGGGTTATTCGCAATCGGCAGGATATTGTTACATAGTGGCTTTAAAAAAATCTCGCCCGAACTTGTCGTCACAAGCGCGTGAAGATGTAACGGTCGGCCTTTCCCGGTCGAATGGACAATCGTGAGCCCCGGCACGATGCCGGCGGACATTCAACGACGTCCAGAGGAGACCCTTCATGACCCGCATTTTCACCGCCATTGCCGCCGCTTCCCTTCTGTCCGCTCTTTCCTTCGCGGGCATCGCCCATGCCGACAGCATGAAAACCGATACGATGAAGAAGGATACCATGCATAACGACACCATGAAGACGGAGACGATGAAAAAGGACGGCATGTCCATGGCCGGCAAGAAGGCCAGCAAGAAGGATTGCATGGACAAGGCCGGCATGGAAATGGACAAGATGAAAAAGGCCGACATGATGAAGGCCTGCGACATGATGAAATAACACCGGCCTGAAAGGAAAAAGCCCGCACCGGTTTTCACCGATACGGGCTTTCTCGACTGAAAAATCGAAAACTCAGAGTTCCGACTGGCTTTCGACGATCTTGCCGACGAGGCCGTAGTCCTTGGCCTCTTCCGCACCGAGCCAGTAATCGCGGTCGATATCCTTGGCGATCTTTTCTTCGCTCTGGCCGGTGGCCTTGGAGAAGATCTTGATCAGGCGCTGGTTCATCTTGATGATTTCGCGGGCCTGGATTTCGATGTCGGACGCCATGCCGCGCGTACCGCCGGAGGGTTGGTGCAGCAGGAAGCGGGTGTTCGGCAGGCAGAGGCGACGTTCCTTCGGCACCGAAACGTAAATCAGCGCGCCGGCGGAAGCGACCCAGCCCGTGCCGATGATATAGACCTTCGGCTTGATGAACTTGATCATGTCATGGATGGAATCACCCGATTCGACATGGCCGCCCGGCGAATTGACGTAAACGCGAATGTCGTCGTCGCTTGCGGCGGCAAGAGCCACGAGCTGCGTGCAGACCTTCTGCGCCAGTTCCTGCGTGATGCCACCATAGATGAAGATCGAACGCGACTTGAAAAGATTCGCTTCCGTTTCCTTGCCGATCGGCAGTTCCTTGCTCTTGTCGTCTTCGTCTTCGTTCATCAACGGCTCTCTCCAGCAAAATTCGTGCATGCCCTTCGGACATAGTGCGACTTGTTACGTAAGGCAATGAGAGAAAAAGGCAAGGTTTGCCCGCCAACAATAAACAGCACCCCCGGCAGATGACGCATGGACAGCCTGTCGGCCTTCGCGATATCGTTGACGCCTCATTGCAGCGCCGCCTGCCGCGGAAAGCCCCAAGATTCCGTTGCGGACGGCCATAATTTCAAGAGGGAACCATGCTGAAAAGACTAAGCCTCACTGCCGCCGCACTGGGCGTTACCGCCCTGCCCGCTTTCGCCCATTTGAACCCGGAAGAACACGGCTCCTTCATGGCCGGTGTCTCCCACCCCTTCTTTGGTGCGGACCACATTCTGGCGATGGTGGCCGTCGGCATCTGGGCCTCGCAGATCGCCGTGGCGCAGGGCGACCGCAAGGCGTTGTGGATCGTGCCTTCCGCCTTCGTCGGCACGATGGCCGCCGGCTTCCTGATGGCGGTTTACGGCATCGGGCTTCCCTTCGTCGAACCGGCCATTCTCGCCTCCGTCATCGGTCTCGGCCTGCTCGTTGCCATGGCGGCAAGGCTTCCCACGGCAGCGGCGGCGGCCGTTGTTGGCGCTTTCGCGCTTTTCCATGGCCATGCCCATGGCGGTGAACTCGGCAGCGCCGGCGCGCTTCAATTCGGCATCGGCTTCATGATCGCCACCGCCATCCTGCATGCGGCCGGCATCGCGCTCGGCCTCGGCATTGCCCGTTTCGGTTCCGCAGCCAGCCGCACCGTCGGCGCCTTGACGGCGATTGCGGGTCTCTCGCTCGCCTTCGGCGGCTGAGGATCATTACCGAAATTTAAAATTCGGGCCGCTTTGAAAAGCCAGAATTGTGGCCTACCTCCTTATCGTGGATTTTCGCTTCACGGTAAGGAGGCATCATATGTCACCGGAAGAAAGCCAGCTTCTCAAGGCCCTGTTCGACAGGACCAGAACCGCATCCGCCACCCCGCGTGACCGCGAGGCGGAAACATTGATCGCAGACGCCGTGCGCGATCAGCCCGCAGCCCCCTATTATCTCGCCCAGGCGGTCATCGTTCAGGAAAAAGGGCTGGAAGCGGCGGCAGCCCATATCAAGCAGCTCGAAGACCGTATCCATGCGCTGGAAAGCGCCAACCCGGCCCCTCAAGCTGCCGCGCAGGGCGGATTTCTCAGTTCCATCTTCGGCACCGGCCAGCCGCAGCCGCCGGCACCCACGCCCGCCCCTGCCCAGGCTGCCCCGCAAGCCTCATGGCGCAACGATACCGCTGGCCAGACGGCCGGTCCCTGGGGATCGCCAGCCGGCCAGCAACCCGGCGGCCCGTGGAGCCAGCAGTCCGCCGCGGTCGGGCGTGCAGGCGGTGGCTTCCTTCAGGGTGCGCTTGGCACCGCCGCCGGTGTCGCCGGCGGCATGCTGCTCGCCAATTCGCTGAGCGGCATTTTCGGCAGCCACATGTCGTCGCTCGGCCTTGGCTCGCCCTTCGGCGGCGGCAATGCTGGCGGCAACGCGCCAGTCGAGGAAACCGTCATCAATAATTATTACGGCGACAGCGCCAGCCCGCAGAACAACGACGATGACGATATCCAGCAGGCCGACTACGACGACAGCGCCGACGACGCGGATGTCGATTCAGGCGACGACGGTTCGTTCGCCTGAACCTTTAGTCCCGTAAGAAGCCGGATCAGCCGCGACCGCGATAGGTGGGAACGCCCTGATCCGGCAGCCACACGCCTTCGGGGGCCGGTCCGGTCTGCCAGAACACGTCGATCGGAATGCCGCCGCGCGGATACCAGTAAGCGCCGATGCGCAGCCATTTCGGCTGCAGCAGCTCCACCAGCCGCCTGGCGATATAGACCGAGCAATCCTCATGGAATGCACCGTGATTACGGAAGGACTGCAAAAACAGCTTCAGCGACTTGGATTCCACCAGGAAATCCCCCGGAATATAGTCGATGACGATATGGGCGAAATCCGGCTGGCCGGTCATCGGGCAAAGCGAGGTGAATTCGGGCGCGGTAAAGCGCACCACGTAATCGGTGCCGGCATTGCCGTTCGGCACTTTTTCGAGAACGGCCTTTTCCGGGCTCTCTGGCGTATCGACCTTCGTGCCCAGCTGCGACAGGCCGGAAACATCCGTCACGGACATGGAAAACTCCTGTTTTTCAAACAATCACTTTGACGCCATGCGCCTTTTCGCCTTCCGGCTCGACGTGAATGGCAAGGCTGGCGCCCGGTATGACGTCCCTTATGGCATCTTCAAGGCGGTCGCAAATATCATGCGCCTCACGCACTGTCATGACAGCTGGAACAACGACGTGAAAATCGATGAAGGCGGCCGAGCCGGCGCGGCGTGTCCTCAGCTCGTGGACGCCGATCACACCGCCGGAATGTTCGGCGATGGCCTTCTTGATCGCCTCGTCCTCTTCCGGTTCCACGGCCCGGTCCATCAGCCCGCCAAGCGAATGCAGAATGACCTTGGATCCCTGGAACAGGATGTTGATGGCGACCAGAATGGCGAGCAGCGGGTCGAGAATGGCATAACCCGTCAGAAGCGCCAGAACGAGGCCGACGAGAACGCCTGCCGAGGTCACGACGTCGGACATAATGTGATGGCCGTCGGCGGCCAGCGCCGGTGAGGCGTGTCTTTTGCCGACACGGATCAGGATCGTCGCCCAGACGGCGTTGATGACGCCCGCCGCCGCATTGATGGCAAGACCAAGGGCCGGCGCTTCCGGCAGCCTCGGGTTGAAAAGACCGCCCCAGGCCTCCTGCACGATCAGGAGCGCGGCAACGACGATCAGCACACCCTCCACGACGGCGGAAATATATTCCGCCTTGTGGTGGCCGAACTGGTGGTCGTCATCGGCGGGTTTCTGCGCGTAACGAATGACGAAATAAGCAATGAAGGCCGCAACCACGTTGACGGTCGATTCCAGACCGTCCGATAAAAGCGCGACCGAACCGGTGACCCACCAGGCCACGAGTTTGAGACCCAGTACGCCGAACGAAAGCGGGATGCTCCAGAATGCGAGCTTCCGGACCAAAGCGTTGCCTTCACTGTTCATTTTTGCCCCCGTGCGGATGCGAACGAATTGCATGACCAATTGCCAAAACGCACGAACCGCGCGCACGGGGTCTCCGTGCGCGCGGTTCGCTGTTTGCGCGTTCTATCGTTCAAACGGAGAACAAGGTCAAGGGCCTTGCGCTCACGCGTAAAACATCACTCTTCGCTTTTCTGCTCGCAGAAACGAATGCGGTTGCCGAACGGATCGGTCACTTCCATCACATCGCCCCATGGCAGTTCTTCAACGCCCGGCTTCATGAAGCGATAGTCTTTCGCCGCCAGTTCCTGTTGATAGGCGTGAACGCCATGCATGGTGGCGAAGATGTTGGAGCCCGGCGTCGCATCTCCGTGATGGCCGCTGAGGTGAAGCCCCATCCCGGCCCGTGAAACCTGCATGTAAAGCGGGAAATTATCGCCGAAGCGATGTTCCCAGTCGACCTCGAAACCGAGAAAATCGACATAGAACTCCCGCGCCTTGGCCTCGTCGAAGATTCTGACGATCGGGAATATCCGCCCGAAGCCGATGTCTCCAACAGTCTGTTTCCCGGCATCTTCCATGCTGCCCCAACCCCTTTTCCGGCCGTAAAACGATACCGGCCGCACAAGGTGCGGCCGGTAGGATCAGCTTATTCGGCTGCGACGATCTTGCCGTCCTGCCACTTGAACAGCGAGAAGGCCTGCGAGGTCAGGTCGCCGTTTTCGCCGTAGGTCACCTTACCGATTGCGGTCGGGAAAGCGTCACCGCTTTTCAGGGCCGTGGCGACGGCTTCGGAATCCTTGGCGCTTCCGGCCTTCTCGATGCCGGCCTTCAGCACTTCGACGGCAGCGTAAGCGTTGAGCGTGAAGGCTTCCGCCGGAATGTTGGCGGCCTTCAGCGCTTCGGCAGCGGCCTTGGAATCGTCGTTCTTCAGCGCGTCCGAAGCGTTGGTGAAGATCGTGCCTTCGCCAGCCTGCGAACCGATGTTCCAGAACTCGCTGTTCGACAGGCCGTCACCGCCGATGACGGCAGCCTTGGAGCCGATATCCTTCAGCTGGCGCACCAGAAGACCCGCTTCCGGATGGTAACCGCCGAAATAGACGATGTCGGCATTGTCGGACTTCAGACGGGCCGTCAGCGCGCCGAGATCCTTTTCGCCGGGCGTCAGTGCATCGTAGAGAACTTCGGTAACGCCACCGGCATTCAGCGTGGTCTTGAAGGCGTCCGCCAGACCTTTGCCGTAAGCGCCCTTGTCGTGAATGATGGCGATCTTCTTGTCCTTGAGATTGGCGAGAACATATTTCGCCGCAACCTCGGCCTGCTGGTCGTCACGACCGCAGGTGCGGAAAACGTTGGAAAGGCCACGGTTGGTCAGGCCCGGCGCGGTCGCCGTCGGCGTCACCATCAGCACGCCGTTTTCGGCAAAGACATCCGATGCCGGAATGGCGACGCCGGACGTCACCGGACCGACGACGAAGTGGATGCCTTCGGCAACCAGCTGGTTGGCCGCGGAAACGCCCTGCTTCGGCTCGCCGCCGTCATCGGCAAGCTTCAGCACGACCTGTTCGCCGAGAATGCCGCCCTTCTTGTTGATTTCATTGACTGCCGTCTGGGCGCCGTTCTTCACCTGGTCGCCATAGGCGGCGACAGGACCGGTGAGTGGCGCAATCAGGCCGATGACGATTTCGGCATGAGCAAGGGGTGCGAATGCGAAGGACGCTGCAAGCGTCACGCTGGTCAATGTCTTCAGTTTCATCCTGGTGTCTCCTTAAAGGGGGTCGCGGGACCCGGTGAGCGCCATGGGCGCCGACCGAATGAAACTATCGGACGCCTCCCGGCGAAAACTCGTTCCATTTTTGAATTCCGAGCCTTCCACTCAACTCATACGGAAGGTTTGATGATTTATGCAAGTCACTTTGC
This sequence comes from Agrobacterium sp. P15N1-A, assembly GCF_044626815.1. Taxonomy (NCBI): domain Bacteria; kingdom Pseudomonadati; phylum Pseudomonadota; class Alphaproteobacteria; order Hyphomicrobiales; family Rhizobiaceae; genus Agrobacterium; species Agrobacterium sp. P15N1-A. The sequence goes on from NZ_JBIUPF010000002.1 coordinate 542,778, forward strand.
TGGATTAGCTCTATTAGCGGTAAATCAATCGCCGGATCGGCCATGATTGCGCCGTCTGAACGGACGGCATCGACCTTCCGTAAACGCTTGGCGTTTGGCCGCCGCTGGAGGATAATACGCCATGATCGCAGCAGATGAAGAATTTCTGACGGGCCTGCCCGTCTTCCGGCATTTTGAGGACGTGGCCGACCCGGCGCTTTATCGCGCCCTGCCGCCGGGGTGGGGGCTGGCCATCGCCGATATCATTGATTCTACCTCGGCAATCGGCACCGGCCGCTACAAGGCCGTCAACATGGCGGGTGCGGCGGTCATATCGGGCGTATCGAACAGTCTCGGGCGTCACGATCTGCCCTTCGTTTTCGGCGGCGATGGCGCCGCTGTCGCGGTGCCGCCCCACGGGCTCTCTGTCGCACGCACCGCGCTTTCGAATGTGCAGCGCTGGGTGAAGGACGATCTCGATCTTGCCATGCGCGTGGCGCTGGTTCCCGTCGAGGATATTCGTGAAAATGGCTTCGATATTCGTGTCGCGCGCTTTCAGGCGAGCGAGGATGTTTCCTACGCCATGTTTTCGGGCGGCGGCAACAGCTGGGCGGAAGCGCGGATGAAGGAGGGGCAATATGCCCTGCCCGCAGCCGAAACGGGCGAGCGCCCCGATCTCACCGGTCTTTCATGCCGCTGGAACCCCATTCCAGCCACCCATGGCAAGGTGGTGTCGATCATCGCCGTGCCGGGGCCGTCGCGGGACATGCCGGCATTTCGCCAACTGGTCGTCGATCTTGTCGATCTGGCTGAACAGGACGCAAGACACGGCCACCCCGTGCCGGAGGATGGGCCGAAACTCGGTTTCGTGCGCGAAGGGCTAGGCCTCGAAGCCCGCGCCGGCGCTGCCTATCACGATGTCTGGGGCAAGATGCGCCGCTCGTTTCGCATTCTCGGCGAGTCCCTGCTCGTCAATCTTTTGAGCGTGACTGGGCTCTCGTTCGGACCGTTCAATGCGATACGCTACCGGCGTTCGGTCGCGAGCAACACCGATTTCAGGAAATTCGATGACGGCCTGAAGATGACGGTGGATATCGACGCCGCACGGCTCGAAAAAATCCGCGCGCGGCTGGAGCAGGGCCGCCTCTCGGGAAGCTGTTATTACGGCCTGCACGAACAGGATGCCGCATTGATGACCTGTATCGTTCCGTCTCCGCTTTCGAGAGACCACATGCATTTCGTGGATGGCGCCGACGGCGGATATGCAGCTGCGGCAAGCCGTCTCAAGCAGCAGATACAGGTTGCCGCACCGGCCTGAAAACCGCGCCAATACACAGCCCCCGATCCCTATGCCGGATGCAACGCAGCGAAGGTGGCTGAAAAGAAAAACCGGCGTCGTGCGCCGGTTTCAATCGAGTGGTGCTGCCGGGCCTTAACAGGGCCGTGGGATCACGCAGCGGTCTTGCTGCTCTTCTGCGCCTGGCAGTAAATTTCCTCGAGGGAGGCGAGGATCTTTTTCACGGATTCGGAATTGCTGGAATAGTAGATGGTCTGCGCATCCCGTCGTGTCTTCACCAGCCGCTGGGCACGCAATTTCGAAAGATGCTGCGAGAGAGCGGACTGGCTGAGACCAACCTGTGAAGCGAGAACACCGACCGGCACTTCCGTATCCACCAGCGTGCACAAGATCATCAGGCGCTTGGGATTCGCCATGGCTGAGAGCAAGTCTGCAGCGGCGATGCTATGTTCCGACAGAGATTGGTTATCCATACGCTCAAGTCTCCTGATGACAGTCGAAAAAGACGGTCATGGTGGCTATTATAGGTGTTCCAAAAGGTGTTTTTATAATTCAGTCGATACGTTGTATATACCTAAATCTTGCTTATATCGTGTCCCTTTCAAAGACTATTCTTCACCGGTTATTTACTTAAAATATTGTGACCAAATTATCAGCTTTTTGCCTGTTTTTTGTCAATTTCATGATAAACACATGTATTAGCAGCAGTATTTATAAGCAATAAACGATCAAAAGTTGAGCGCCTCAATCTTAACACCCGATGCCGGATTTTGGGGTGACAATCTATTACCACCTTAAATTTAGCAGCGAGCTAAAGAATCTAGATTAACTTTGCGCAATTTTCTCTAAGTTTGCAATATGATTTTTATTAGTAATTATTTTCATGCATAACTTGTGATATCAAAAATATTCTTTGCTACCGTGGGAAGGTATAACTTGCGCCGCGAAGATCTTCTGGAAACAGAAAAAGGGCCCTCCATGGAAGGCCCTTTCTTTTTCAGACAGGCGAATCACTATTTTTTGCGGTGACGTGTCAGCCCCGCCACGACTTCATCGGCGGAAATCGTGCCGACGATCGCACCATTGTCGACGACGCCGATCGCGCCCGAATGTTTTGACAGCGCATCGAGAATATCGATCAGCGGCGATGACGGACGGGCGGTGGCGGCGACCGTCATCTGGCCGTTGCGTTCGTCCACCCCACGCTTCATCACATCGGCGGCGGTCAGCATGGAGATCGGGTTCATGTTCTGCACGAAATCCGCGACATAGGGCGTGGCCGGCTGCTTGACGATCTGCTGCGGCGTCCCGCACTGGATGATGCGTCCGCCCTCCATCATGGCGATCCGGTTGCCGATGCGGAAGGCCTCGTCCAGATCGTGGCTGACGAAGAGGATAGTTTTCTTCAGCCGGCTCTGGAACTCCAGAAGCTCGTCCTGCAGGCGGCTTCTGATGAGAGGATCGAGCGCCGAGAACGGCTCGTCCATCAACAGGATCGGCGCTCCGGTGGCAAAGGCCCTCGCCAGCCCCACACGCTGCTGCATGCCGCCGGAAAGCTCTCCCACCTTGCGGTCGGCCCAGGCGGAGAGATTGACCAGTTCCAGCTGCTCGGCCACCATGCGCTTGCGCTCGGCTTCCGGCACGCCGGAAAGCTCAAGCCCGAAGCCGACATTGTCGGCCACATTGCGCCAGGGCAGAAGGCCGAATTGCTGGAAGACCATGGAGACCGTGTGCATGCGCAGATCGCGCAGCGCTTTCGCCGTCGAGCGATAGGGATCGACATAGCCGGTTTTGGTCTTCACGCCGACATTGCCGCGCACCACGGGCGCAAGCCCGTTGACGGCCCTGAGCAGGGTCGACTTGCCCGAACCGGAAAGCCCCATGAGCACGAGTATCTCGCCCTCGCTGACCGAGAGCGAGGCATTGGCGACGCCGAGAACCAGTCCGGTTTCGGCATTGATCTCGTCACGCGTGCTGCCCCTGTCGATCAGCGGCAGCGCCGCATCGGGCCGGTCGCCGAAGACGATATCGACATTTCCGAAGATGATGGCGTCACTCATAGATCATCCTCCGCGCCGGGAAGGCGGAAAAGCCGGTCGAGAACGATCGCCAGTATGACGATGCACAGTCCCGCTTCGAAGCCCATGGCTATATTGACGGTGTTCAGGGCGCGCACCACGGGTACGCCGAGACCATTGGCGCCGACGAGGGCGGAAATGACCACCATCGACAGCGACAGCATGATCGTCTGGGTAAGGCCGGCCATGATCTGAGGCGCGGCGAAGGGAAGCTCCACCTTGCGTAATACTTGCGAAGGCGTGGCGCCAAACGCGACGGCCGCCTCCACCAGCGCCGGCGGCGTCGAAACGATGCCGAGGCGCGTGAGCCGCACGGGAGCCGGAATGGCGAAGATGACGGTGGCGATGAGCCCCGGAACCATGCCGAGACCGAACAGCACCAGCGCCGGGATGAGATAAACGAAGGTGGGGATGGTCTGCATCAGGTCCAGCACCGGGCGCATGCCGGCATAGATCCATTTGCGCCGCGCCGCCAATATGCCGAGCGGTATGCCGATGATCATGCACACGGCGCTGGCGGCGATGACGAGCGCCAGCGTTTCCGTCGTCGCCTTCCAGTAGCCCAGATTGATGATGAGCAGCAGGCCGAGCGCCGTGAAGACCGGCATGCCGACGGAGCGGCGCGTCCAGGCGGAAAGCGCCGTCAGGATCGCCACGATGATGAGCGGATGCGGCGCCTGCAGCACGTAAAGCAGGGCGTTGATGACGCTTTGGAAAATGAAGGAAAGCCAATCGAAGAAAAAAGCGAGATTGCCGGTCAGCCAGTCAATGGCCTCCTTGGCATATCGGCCGACGGGCAGGCGGTTTTCAGGAGCGCTGAGCCATTCCACGGTAAGAAAAGACCTTTCGTGAACTAAAACAATTCCGGCAAAAGTGCAGAGCGGTTTTGCGTCCGGAATTGCGCAGACAACAAAGAAATAGAGCATCGTCATCCCGTTTCACCGGGATTGCTCCAATGCAGAAATGACGGCCGGCAGCGGAACTGCCGGACGCGGTGCTGGCGCATGACCTTCAATGTCTGAAAATTCACAGGCAAGGTCATGCATGGGCATCGTTATTTCCCGCTGATCCGGCCTGCCACGCAGGCCGGATGCAGTCATGCATCGTCTTGCGGCTTAGAGGCCGAGAGCCTTCTTGGCGGCAGGCAGGGCGTCAGCGCTGCCATCCTTGGTCTTGACGTTGGCGAGCCAGGGCTCGATCGCCGCCGGATTGGCCTTCAGCCAGGCGGTTGCAGCCGCCTCGCCCTCAAGGCCGTCATTCAGGATCTTGCCCATGATCTCGTTTTCCATGGGCAGGGAAAATTGCAGGTTCTTGAGGAAGGCGCCGACATTCGGGCACTCCTCGACGTAACCCTTGCGGACATTGGTATGGATCGTCGCGCCGCCGAGATTGGGGCCGAAGACCTCGTCGCCGCCGGTCAGATAGGTCAGCTTGAAATTCGCATTCATGGGATGCGGTTCCCAGCCGAGGAAGACGATGGGCTCGCCGGATTTTTCAGCGCGCGCCACCTGGGAGAGCATGCCCTGTTCGGACGACTCGACCACCTCGAATGACTTCAGACCGAAACTGTCCTTGGCCACCATGTCGAGAATCAGGCGGTTGCCGTCATTGCCCGGCTCGATGCCATAGATCTTGCCGCCGAGATCGGCGCTGTGTGCGGCGATGTCCTTGAAATCCTTGATGCCGAGTTCGGCGCCCTTGGCGTTGGTCGCCAGCGTGTATTTCGCCCCGGTCAGGTTTTCCCGCAGCGTTTCCACGGATTTGTCTTCGCGGTAGGGCGCGATATCGCCTTCCATGGTCGGCATCCAGTTGCCGAGGAAGACGTCGATGTCCTTGTTTTTCAGGGATGTGTAGGTAACGGGTACGGAGAGAAGCTTGACGTCGGTTTCATAGCCAAGGCTTTTCAGAAGCACGGTGGCGGTCGCCGTCGTGGCGGTGATGTCGGTCCAGCCCACATCGGAAAAGCGCACTGTGCCACAGCTTGCCGGTTCCGCAGCGCCGGCCGCACTGAACGTCATGGAGGAGATTGCTGCGGCCAGGGCCAGACAGCGGCTTCTATTTGCAAACATATGGCTTGCTCCCTGTTTTTTCGTTCCCTTGCCATTATCAATATCTGCCGGACACAATCAACTCGCGTGCATTTGCGTGCTTTGGCGCACCGTTTGCGACAAAATGGTGAAAATGTCGGTATTCAGCGGTGCAATGTCGAAAAAGGGCAGACCGTAGAAATCTGTGTTTTTCCAACGGCCATACTTTTCAATCCGCGTCTTCGCCGTCAAAAGACGCTGGATGCAGCATCGGCTGGAAAACCGCGACAGGTTTGTGAGGCACGGTGTGCCGATTGAAGAGGTTGGAGCATTCAAACGCACGTCGGAATGATGCAACGGTGCTCCGGGAGTGGATAATGGCAAAACTCTATTTCAATTATTCGACGATGAATGCCGGCAAATCGACCATGCTGCTGCAGGCATCCTACAATTATCAGGAGCGCGGCATGCGCACACTGATCTTCACGGCCGCCTTTGACGACCGGGCCGGCGTCGGGCGTGTTGCCTCGCGCATCGGCCTGTCCTCCGACGCCCTGACCTTCGATGACAATACCGACCTGTCCGCCGAGGTATCGGCCCTCCACGCTGAAGCGCCCGTCGCCTGCGTTTTCGTCGATGAAGCCAACTTTCTCTCCAAACACCATGTCTGGCAGCTTGCCGACATTGTCGACAGGCTGAACATCCCGGTCATGACCTATGGCCTGCGCACGGATTTTCAGGGAAAGCTCTTCCCCGCCTCGAAAGAACTGCTCGCCATTGCCGATGAGCTTCGCGAAATCCGCACCATCTGCCATTGCGGCCGCAAGGCGACGATGGTGGCCCGCTTCGACAATAAAGGAAAGGTCGTGACGGAAGGCGCGCAGATCGATGTTGGCGGCAACGAGAAATATGTTTCCTTCTGCCGCCGCCACTGGGTGGAGACGTTCAAGGGCGAGTGAACGTCTGCGTCCGGTTGCCGCATTTGATTTTCCGCAAAGATGGCTCCCCCGCTCCTGGGCTAAGACGACGGCGACACATTCGCGTGGATGTGCTTTCTCTCAGGAGCAAAACTATGCAGAACAAAACTGCCAAATTCGCCGGCCTCGCCATTCTCGCAGGTCTTTTCGCCTTTCCCGCCCTTGCCGCCGAAATCGAAGTGAAGATGCTCAACAAGGGCAGCGACGGTCAGGCGATGGTCTTCGAGCCCGCAACCGTCAAGGCCGCCGTCGGCGACGTCATCACCTTCGTCCCGGTCGACAAAGGCCATGATGCGGCAGCCGTGAAGGACATGATCCCCGAGGGTGTCGCAGACTTCAAGGGCAAGATGAACGAGACGGTGAAGTTGACGGTCGAGAAGGAAGGCGCCTACGTCGTCAAATGCACACCGCATCTCGGCATGGGCATGATCGCGCTCGTTGTGGTCGGCGATGCCGCGCCGGCCAATCTCGACGCAGTCAAGAACGGCAAACTGCCGAAAAAGGCGCGCGACCGGCTGAATGACGAGATCGCCAAGCTCGGCCTTTGAGGACATATCCCTTCGGTTCCGCGGCGGCTGTTGCTCCACAATCGGTGTGGAAAGCCATAATGGCCGGCGCGGACCGCAGGTTGAGAAAAGTTTCGCAATCATGTTGTATCCCGGTTGACCGGGACATATCTGGAAGACAGTAAATGACCGCGGTTTATAAGAAGCGCCGAAGGGCGCGGGCGGGCCGCGTGTTTTTCTTCCGGCGTCCAGCCCCACGGGCAGAGGAGACTATGACGACATGATCGACCGGATCACCGCTTTGATTCAGGCAGCCTTCAGCGCCATCGGCAGGGCCGCCGGTCTTCTCGTCGCCTGGCTTTTGTGGCCCTTCATGGCCGCCCATGGCTGGTACAGCGGCCGCAACTGGCTCATCAAGGGTCCGATCGCCCTCATCGTCATTTTTCTTGCCGGCTTTTACGGATATTTCATCTGGCAAACCCAGGTCTGGACGAATTTCGACCCGGATTACGTCGCCCGCTACAAGCTTGAAGAGCGCACCGTGCCTGCCGGGCAGGAATTGCCCGCCGCCGCCCCGGCGGGTGGCGCAACGGGTGCCGCCGCGAACACGTCCGCACCGGTCTGCCAGCGTTCGGCCATCGTTGATGCGGCCGCCGATCTCACCGATTTCAACGTCAACCAGAACGCATGGATTTCCTCCATGCTGCTCTATCGTCTCGGCCTTTTCGGCATGGACTGGGACAGCACGCCATTTCTGGACAACAAGGCGTCTTTCCAGCGTGGCGTAAACCAGGCCGTGCGCCGCACCTCGGTGGAACTGGTGGATACGCTCGGCCGCGTGCGCGGAACCTCCGGCATCAACAACAATCTCCAGGAAGCGCGCGGGAACATGCAGTTCAGCGAATATTCCTGGTATTTCGGTCTCGATCCCTTCGGCCCGAAGACCCCGACCCCCAGCTATTACCGCGCCGCCATCCGCAGCTTCCAGGCCTTCAACGGCGAGCTCGCCGCCTGCAAGGCCGTCTTCGATACCCGCGCCGACAACCTCATCCAGTTCATCGACCGTATCGCCGGCGATATCGGCTCCACGTCTGCAATTCTGCGCGAGCGTTCGGAAAACTATAATGGCGGCTGGTTCGATACGCGCGCCGACGACCGCTTCTGGTTCGCCTATGGCCAGCTCTACGGCTATTACGGCGTGCTTTCCGCCGCCGGATCGGACTTCGCGCAGGTCATCCGCGAGCGTAACCTGACCAACCTGTGGAACGACACGCTGTTGCAGACCCGCGCAGCCCTGCGCATTCAGCCGGCGATCATTTCCAATGGTGAGGAAAGCGGCTGGATCATGCCCTCGCACCTCGCCACCATGGGATTTTACGTTTTGCGGGTTCGCTCGAATCTTGTCGAGCTTCGCTCGGTTCTCGACCGGTAAGGCGAGGCCTGCCGGGAACGACAGGGTCGATCAGTCTATCAGGCCAAGGCGTATCGTCTTGGCCACCAGCTGGGTGCGGTTGACGCAGTCGAGCTTGCGGATGGCGTTGTTCATATAGGCATTGACGGTGTGTTCCGAGATGGACAGAAGCTCGGCGATCTCCACGGAGGTCTTTCCCTGCGCCGTCCAGCGCACAACGTCTAGTTCCCGCTTCGTCAGCGGCGACGGACCTTTTGAGTTGGTGCGGCAAAGCCGGTCATAAACCTCCAGCGCATGCAGCACGATCATGCTCAGTTCGTTGAGCGCGGCTTGCGGCAGAATATCGCGATCGCCCGCGAAATTCATCAGATGCCGGTTGCCGTACATGCCGTGCACCGGCACCATCAGACCGGACGTAATGCCCATGCTGCTCAGCGAGTCCGCCGCATCCACCAGCGGTCCGCAGGCAATATCCGGATCCTGCAGCGACCAATATTGCGGCATCATCGATGACGCGCCACGCTTGATGACGGGACAGTCCCCAAGTGCGCCGTCCCTGGTCATCGCATTCACGACCCAGACGGGCAGGCTGCTTTCGACAACCGTTGGCAAGGCATAGGCATTCTGGCCGCCGGGTAACCGCAAAAGGGTCACATAGGCATAACCGAAGGCGCGCATCACTTCCCGCAGCGCCTCCAGCCATTGGGATTTGTCGGCCGCAGCCGACAGATCGTCGCAAAGTCTGGCCTGACGTTCCGTCTTCACCATTCACACACCCTCGACACGCCGGGATGCAGCGACCGGAGCGAGAAACATGCGGCGTGGCCAGAACGGGGTTGCGACCTTCATATCGGCTGGACCATCCTGATCAAAGCACCGGCTTTTCGGATTTGTCCTTCGGCTTGGCCATCAGTTTTTCCAGAAAACCGAGCATGACCGCCGAGACGACAAAAGCCAGATGGATGATGGTGAACCACATCAGCTTGCTGTCCGAATATTGACTGGCGTTGAGGAAGATTTGCAGCAGGTGGATCGACGAGATCGCCACGATCGACGATGCGACCTTGATTTTCAGGCTGCCGGAATCGAGCTTGCCCAGAAAGGAAACCTCGGCATCGGCATCGTCGAAGCGGCTGACGAAGTTCTCGTAACCGGAAATCATCACCATGACGATCAGGCTGGCGACCAGCGCCGCATCGATCAGACCCAGCATGGCGAGGATCATGTCCGCTTCGTCGTAGGTGAAAACGTTCTTCGCAACTTTCAGAAACTTGAGCGCGAAGGAAAACGCATAAACCGCCAGTGCCGCGACGAGCCCGAGATAAAAAACGACGAGCAGCCAGCGGCTGGAGAGGATGATCCGCTCAACGAGCAGTTCAAGAGACTTCATTTCCGTATCCGATTAATAATCTGTTTATTGTTGGGGCATGGTTTGTTTCGCCATGTAAACTGGCTGCGAATATCCTAGCAAGCGGCAATGTCGGGACTTTGACCGTACCGTGGCGTTTTCACACCCCATTCACCCGTGAGGTTCGAGAGCGGACAAGCGTCATATTTTTGCAACATACTGTTATGCTTTAAAACATGATGCAAAAAGTCATATATAATATGTTGACAGTTATCATCATGTTTTTTAGTCCTCGCTTATCGGCTCGCCCGTAACAATCAAAACAGTTTCAGCCGCGGCGGCAAGCGCGGCGTGCTTTCGCACGCCGTGGCCCATTCGCGCGCCTACCTGGGGGTACTTAATGTCCATTTCGCGCACGCATTCCGCGCTGCTTCTGTGCACTGCCATCTCTCTTCTGCCGCTTGCCGGCCCCGCGCGGGCACAGGATGCCGCGTCGCAGGCGGACGGCGCCACCACGCTTGAAAGGATCGTCGTCAAGGGCAAGCGCGTCAAAAGCGCCAATGCCGTCGCCGACACGCCGCTGGCGAGCCAGATCACGGCGGAAGATATCCGCAAGAAGGACATCGGCAGCATCAAGGACCTCGGCAACAGCACGGAGCCGGGCGTCGATTACGTCGATGCCAAGCCCGGCCGGCCCGGCGGCCTGTTCATTCGCGGCCTCGGCGGCGCACGCGTCGTCACCTTGATCGACAATATTCCCGTTCCCTTCTTCGAAAACTTTGCCCGGCAGGGTCAGGCCACCACCACATTGAGCAATACGAATTCGAGCTTCGATTTTTCCTCGCTCTCGACGGTCGATGTGGTGCGTGGCGCAGATTCCAGCCGTATCGGCTCCGGTGCTCTCGGCGGCGCGCTGGTGCTGCGCACGCTCGAGCCGGAAGACCTGATCGGCGAAGGCAGGGACTGGGGCGGCGTGGCCAAGACCACCTATGACAGCGAAGACAGAAGCGTGGGCGGATCGCTCGCCGTCGCCAAGAAGATCGAGAATACCTCGGTCCTGTTCCAGGGCTCCTACAAGCGCGGCAACGAGACGGACAACAAGGGTACGGCCGATGTCTACGGAACGCGCCGCACCAAGCCCAATCCCGCCGACACCTATGAAAGCAACCTGATGTTCAAGATCCGTCAGGACCTTGAAGGCGGTCACCGCATCGGGCTGACGGCCGAGCGTTATTCGCTGAGAAACCGCAGCGACATGAAGACCCTGCAGGGCGTCAGCGTTTCGGGCTCGACCTACCGGATCGGCGACTACCGGGGCTACGAGGATACCGAGCGCGATCGCGTATCGCTCGATTACGAATACGAAGCGCCCTCGACCGACGGCTTCATCGACGCCGCCAATCTCTCGCTCTACTGGACGCGTCTTTCCAAGGAATCCGGCGCCGGTGACCGCCTGACCAACAATTCGCTCTATATTCGCGAAGACAGCATGCGCAACAGCGCATTCGGCATCGTCGGCGGCCTTGAATCCGGCTTCGAGCTTGGCGGCGTGCAGCACACGGTCCGTTTCGGCGGCAATGCCATGACGACCGATTTCAGCCAGGAGCTCTACGCCAACACGGCCGGCGTGACGTCTTCTTCTCAGTCCGACATGCCTGATGTGAGCGGCAAGAGCCTCGGCCTCTATCTCGATGACGAGATCGCCTTCGGCAACGGCTTCCGCCTGACCCCCGGCCTGCGCTTCGATTCCTATGACTACGACCCGGACGGCTCGGTTTCCAGCAATGGCGGCTACAGAACTTTCGGCCTGCCGACCGGCAACAGCGGCTCGCGCTTCTCGCCGAAGCTTCTCGCGACCTATGACGTCACACCGGAACTGCAGCTCTTCGCCCAATGGTCGATGGCTTATCGCGCCCCGACGATCAACGAACTGTACCTGAATTTCTCCAACATCAGCTCCGGTTACGCGGTGGTCGGCAATTCCGCCCTCAACCTCGAGACCAGCAACGGTTTCGAAATCGGCGCGAACTACGCCTCCGGCGACCTCACGGGAAGCCTGACGCTGTTCCACAACAAGTACAAGAACTTCATCGAGCAGTACACGACCTCGACGACGCTCTTCCCCGGCTTCGGCGGCAGGGGCAACGGATCGCTCTTCACCTATCGCAACCGTAACAACGTCGAAATCTCCGGTGTCGAAGCCAAAGTCCGCAAGGACCTCGCAAACGGCTTCTTCGCCCATGCTTCGCTCGCTTACGCCTATGGCAAGGACACCGACACCAACGAATTCATTCGCACGGTCGCGCCCTTCAAGTCCGTTGTCGGCATCGGCTACGAGCAGGACGTCTGGGGCACGGAATTTACCGGTGTCTTCTCCTCCGGCATGCGTGACGACAGGGTGGCCAACACCTTCGACGCCCCCGGCTACGGCGTCTTCAACCTGACCGGCTGGTGGGAACCGGAACAGACCAAGGGCCTGCGCATCCAGGCCGGCATCTACAATCTGTTCGACAGGAAATACTGGAATGCCGTCGGCGTTCGCGACGTGAACCCGAATTCCGTCAGCACCGTCAACCAGCCGGTGGACTTCTATACGGAAGCCGGACGCACCTTCAAAATTTCTCTGACCCAGAAATTCTAAAACCGGGCAGAAACATCATCTCCAGTCGGGCGGCCTTCGGGTCGCCCCTTTTTTGTCAGCGGCAATAGAGATAGCGGCCTTTTCGCTCCAGCACGTCGAGATGCAGGTGATCCTGATGGGTGGCGTCGCTGCCGGGGGAAAGAACCGTGCGGAAGAACAGGCAGGCGGCGGCGGTAATCGTGCGCTGGAAAGCGCCTTCCGGCGTTCCGTCCTCGCCCCGCGGCTTCATCACCAGCGGTTCGGCCTTATCGAAGGCGATCGTGGAAATATCCACGGCGTTACCCTTGGCATGTTCGGAAATCTTGCCGTTTTCCGCGCTGTTGCGGTTGCGGCAGATATAGGTCGAGGCATTGGCGATGGCCGTCACCTTTTTCTCCGGCATAGCCAGAGCCGCCGCCGGCACCATCATCTCCTTTGTCCAGCGGGAAAGCGCAAGCGCGGTTTCGCAGCGCATGGTGCCCGATGGTTCCAGCTTGATGCCGGGTAGAACCATGGAAAGCTCGACAGGCGCTTCGATGCCGCATCCCTGCTCCGCATCGCGGATCGGCTCAAGCTGCTTGAACTCCGCGCCGATATCCTTCAACGCGCCAAGGCACGCCTGAAGCGCGGCAGGATCTTCCGGTTTCACTGGCTCGGGCGGCTTCTCCTCCGATTTTGCGGCGTCACCATCCGGTTTCCGTTGTTCGCCCTCCTCTTTGCCCTCCCTCGCCTTGCCTTCGACGCCTGTCTTGCTGTCATCGGCCCCCTTGTCTGCCGGCGTCTTACCATCATCCGGTTTCCGCTCTTCCAGAACCTGCGGTTTCGGGGCCGGTTTGGGCGCTTCCGTGGGGTTTTGCGGCGGCTCGTCGGATGGCTTTTCCGAGGGGGTGGCGGATTGCCCAGCGCCCGGTTTCGGTTGCGGCACCGGCACCTGCGCCGGCGGTTCAGAGGCGGAAATCAATGCGAGGCTTGTTACCAGAAGACACAGGCGATGAAGCATTTTTCGGGGCACTCCTGACCGTTTCGGCAGGAGTGCAACGCCGCGACGGCCCGTAAGGTTCATTCCCTCACCGAAATCCGCTTGCCAAGGCGGATCGTGCGCGCTAACAATTTTCCCATGAACATCGTGTCTAAGAACATTGCTAACTGGTGGTGGGGCAGCTTTTCGCGGCCTTGACCAGTCATGTCTTCAGACAAAGTCCAAGCCGCCCGAATTTTCAGGCGGCTTTTTTGTTATTATGCCGCCTGTCATCGGGCCTGAACAACGGGAAGTATGAGAGAAATGGTAACGATCATTCAGGATGACGGAGCGGAAACCTACGAGACGAAAGGCGGCATCAAGGTCAGCCGAAAGCGTCGGCCCGCCGATTACGCCAGCGCCATCGATAATTATATCGAAAAGCTCGATTCCCATCGCGGCGCGGTTTTTTCGTCCAACTACGAATATCCGGGCCGTTACACCCGCTGGGATACGGCCATCGTCGATCCGCCGCTCGGCATTTCCTGTTTCGGCCGCAAAATGTGGATCGAGGCCTATAATGGTCGCGGCGAAGTGCTGCTTTCCTTCATCACCGAGAAGCTGAAGGCGACGCCCGATCTCACGCTTGGCGCTTCCACCACGCGCCGTCTCGATCTGACCGTCAACGAGCCGGACCGCGTCTTTACCGAAGAAGAACGCTCGAAAATCCCGACCGTCTTCACGGCGTTGCGCGCCATCGTCGACCTCTTTTATTCGAATGCGGATTCGGCCATCGGCCTGTTCGGCGCCTTCGGTTACGATCTCGCCTTCCAGTTCGACGCCATCAAGCTGTCGCTGGCGCGCCCGGAAGACCAGCGCGACATGGTGCTGTTCCTGCCCGACGAAATCCTCGTCGTTGACCACTATTCCGCCAAGGCCTGGATCGACCGCTACGATTTCGAAAAGGGCGGCGTGACGACGGACGGCAAGTCCTCCGACATTACGCCCGATCCCTTCAAGACCACTGATACGATCCCGCCCAAGGGCGATCACCGCCCCGGCGAATATTCCGAACTGGTGGTGAAAGCCAAGGAAAGCTTCCGCCGCGGCGACCTGTTCGAGGTCGTTCCCGGCCAGAAATTCATGGAGCGTTGCGAGAGCAATCCGTCGGCGATTTCCCGCCGCCTGAAGGCGATCAATCCCTCGCCCTATTCCTTCTTCATCAATCTCGGCCATCAGGAATATCTCGTCGGCGCTTCGCCGGAAATGTTCGTGCGCGTCTCCGGCCGCCGCATCGAGACCTGCCCGATTTCCGGCACCATCAAGCGTGGTGACGACCCGATTGCCGATAGCGAGCAGATTCTGAAACTGCTCAATTCGAAGAAGGACGAATCCGAACTGACCATGTGTTCGGATGTGGACCGCAACGACAAGAGCCGCGTCTGCGAGCCGGGCTCGGTCAAGGTCATCGGCCGCCGCCAGATCGAGATGTATTCGCGCCTCATCCACACGGTGGACCACATCGAAGGCCGCCTGCGCGATGACATGGACGCCTTTGACGGCTTCCTCAGCCACGCCTGGGCCGTCACCGTCACCGGTGCGCCGAAACTCTGGGCCATGCGCTTCATCGAGGGCCATGAAAAGAGCCCGCGCGCCTGGTATGGCGGCGCAATCGGCATGGTCGGTTTCAACGGCGACATGAATACGGGCCTCACGTTGCGCACCATCCGCATCAAGGACGGCATTGCCGAGGTGCGTGCGGGTGCGACGCTGCTTAACGATTCCAATCCGCAGGAAGAAGAAGCCGAAACCGAGCTGAAGGCATCCGCCATGATCGCCGCCATTCGCGATGCGAAAGCCACCAACGCCGCTTCCACCAAGCGCGACGCCGCCAAGGTTGGCACCGGTGTGAAAATCCTGCTCGTCGACCACGAAGACAGCTTCGTGCACACGCTGGCGAATTATTTCCGCCAGACGGGCGCGACCGTCTCCACCGTCAGAACGCCGGTTGCGGCAGAGGTGTTCGATCGCTTCCAGCCCGATCTCGTCGTGCTGTCTCCCGGACCGGGCAGCCCGACGGATTTCGACTGCAAGGCGACGATCAAGGCCGCCCGCGCCCGCGAATTGCCGATCTTCGGCGTCTGCCTCGGCCTTCAGGCGCTGGCGGAAGCCTATGGCGGCGAACTTCGCCAGCTTGCGGTGCCGATGCATGGCAAGCCCTCACGCATCCGCGTGCTGGAGCCCGGTCTCGTCTTCTCCGGTCTCGGCAAGGAAGTGACCGTCGGCCGTTACCACTCGATCTTCGCCGACCCCTCCACCCTTCCGCGTGATTTCATCATCACGGCGGAAAGCGAGGACGGCACGATCATGGGCATCGAACATGCCAAGGAACCGGTGGCCGCCGTTCAGTTCCACCCGGAATCAATCATGACGCTCGGCCAGGACGCCGGCATGCGCATGATCGAAAACGTCGTGGTGCATCTGACCCGCAAGGCGAAGACGAAGGCGGCATGATGGCTGCTGCCGACGCCATCAGCATCGAACCCATCCGGGCGGAGCACGTTGAAAGTTTTCACCGTGCTCTCGATGCGGTGTCGCGTGAGCGGAAATATCTGAGCTTCCTGGAGGCGCCGCCGCTCGATTCGGTCCGCGCCTTCGTTCTCGACATGATCGAGAACGACCATCCGCAATTCGTGGCGATTGCGGATGGCAAGGTGGTCGGCTGGTGCGATATTCGCCGCGAGAGCAGGCCCACCCATGCCCATCGCGGCACGCTCGGCATGGGCATCCTGCCGGCCTATCGCGACAAGGGGCTGGGTGGACAGCTGATGCGGCAGACGCTCGATGCCGCCCGTCAATGCGGGCTGCACCGTGTGGAACTGAGCGTGCATGCGGACAATGCCCGGGCAATCGCGCTTTATGAAAAGATCGGCTTTGTGCATGAAGGCCGGGGCCGTGATGCCGTTCTGATCGACGGGCGTTACATCGACAGCCTGAACATGGCGATCATCTTCGGCAACTAACCCCTCGGCAGCGAGGCGGAAATGCACAGCGCGAATTTCTTCAGCAGCTGCATGTCGAAATGCCCTTCCCGCCGCAGCATCCAGGTCAGCGCGTCATTCGCCGTCCACGGCTTCTTGTAGGGCCTGACCGAGGTGACGGCGTCATAGACGTCGCAAATCGCCGCGATACGCGCATAGAAGCTGATCTGGCTGCCCGCACGGCCGCTCGGATAACCGCCGCCATCCATCCGCTCATGATGATTGAAGCAGACATCGAGCACCATCTCCGGCATCTGCACATTGCGCGACAATATATCCCGGCCGAATGCGGGATGGAGATTGATGATTTCCCGCTCGCTGGCGCTCAACCCTTCCGCCTTGTTGAGGATCGATGAGGGGATTTCCACCTTGCCGATATCATGCAGCAACCCGCTGATGCCGAGCAGATTGACCGTTCCCCTGTCGAGCCCGAGATAATTGCCGAAGAGGATCATCAGCCCGCTGACGGAGACCGAGTGCACGAAGGTCGTTTCATCTTTCGATTTCAGGCGGGTGACGCCGATGAAAATCGCCGGGTTCGACTGTACGGCATCGGAAATCTTGCCCGCCGCCGCAGCCATGCCCTTCAGCGAAACACCACCGCCGGCTTCTGCGGAAGCAAAGGTCTCGGCAATCGCATCGGCGGCCGAGCGTACGGCGTGGGTAACCGCAGCGACGGTTTCCGGGCAATTGCCCGGTTGCGACGAAACCGCCACGGAACGCGCGCTGCCTTCGGTATCGTATCCCCTGGCCGTGTTGATGACGATGCTTTCGGCGCCGCTTGATTTCAATTGACGCATTAATTCCTCGTGCCGCAAAAGAAAGCGGTGCCGCTTTAAAAATCCCTGGTTCGAAAGCGTTCCTTCGACCGCTTCGATAAACATGCCAATCGTCAGTTGCTGGGTGGAAATTCGTTTGAGCATCAGATGCTTTTATTTTCCTTCCCGGGAATGATAACCTGAAACCGTAATTCGTAAAAATGTCGGCGCGCAACCGGCTAAACTATAAAGGTGAAGTCAAGTCTTCCCAACCCTGCCTAAACTTGCACCTCGGAAGATTAGATAACACAAATATGAAAATTTTTTACTCTGGATATATTTAAAACTCAAAGAATCAATCCGAATAGACCAAGAAACAACCACAGAATGTAAATAGTGAAAATTCTCGCATACGACGTAAATCAGGAGCCGAAGAAACCCGCATGAATTCCAGACTTGAAACGCGCATCGATCAGGGTACGGGCCGTGAACCGGCGGACATGGTTCTCAAGGGCGGACGCTTCTTCGACCTCGTCACCGGAGAACTCGTCGCTTCGGATATCGCCATCTGTGGCGACACCATCGTCGGCACCTGCGAAAACTACAAGGGGCGACAGGAAATCGACATTTCCGGAAAGATCGTCGTTCCGGGTTTCATCGACACGCATCTCCATATCGAATCGTCGCTGGTGACACCGCACGAATTCGACCGCTGCGTTTTGCCCTATGGCGTTACCACCGCCATTTGCGACCCGCACGAGATCGCCAATGTTCTGGGCGTGGAGGGGCTTCAGTTCTTCCTCGACAGCGCCATGGAAACCATCATGGATATCCGCGTGCAGCTCTCCTCCTGCGTGCCCGCCACCCATCTGGAAACCGCCGGCGCCGATCTGCCCATCGAGAAGCTGCTGCCGTTTCGCGATCATCCAAAGGTCATCGGGCTTGCCGAATTCATGAATTTTCCGGGCGTCATCCACAAGGATCCGGTGTGCATGGCGAAGCTCGAGGCGTTCCAGGGCCAGCATATCGACGGGCATGCACCGCTTCTCTCCGGCACGGCGCTGAACGGCTATCTCGCCGCCGGCATCCGCACCGAACATGAATGCACGAGTGCTGCCGAGGCGCTGGAGAAAATCCGCAAGGGCATGCATATTCTGGTGCGCGAAGGCTCGGTCTCGAAGGACCTGCACGCCCTGATGCCGATCATCACCGAACGCCTGTCGCCCTATCTGGCCCTCTGCACGGATGATCGCAACCCGCTCGACATCGCCGAACAGGGCCATCTCGACTATATGATCCGCACAGCGATCGCCAGCGGCGTGGAACCGCTCGCCATCTACCGCGCCGCCTCCATTTCCGCCGCAAAAGCCTTCGGCCTGCGCGACCGCGGCCTTGTCGCACCAGGCTGGCGCGCCGATCTCGTGGTGGTCGACAGCCTGCAGAACTGCAAGGCGAGCATGGTGCTTTCCGGCGGGCGGATCGTCGATGACGCTCTTTTTGCCACGCGCAAACCGGTCGCACCCGTCGGCCTCGACAGCGTCAAGGCAAGACCCGTGCTCGCCTCGCATTTCGGCGTGCCGGTCACGGAGGGCGAAAGCCCTGTCATGGGCGTGCTTCCCGGCAAGATCATTACCGAGCATCGCCGTTACAGGCTGCCGACGGATGGCAACCAGACCACCGTCGATCTTGAGAACGACATCATCAAGGTCGCCGTGATCGAACGCCACGGCAAGAACGGCAACCATGCCAATGGTTTCGTTCAGGGCTTCGGCCTGAAAAAGGGCGCCATCGCCTCCACCGTCGGCCATGACAGCCACAATATCTGCGTCGTCGGCGTGAGCGAAGACGACATGGCGCTGGCCGCCAACCGTCTCGGCGAAATCAAGGGCGGCTTCGTGGTGGTGGAAGACGGCAGGGTGACGGGCGAGATCGCTTTGCCCGTCGCCGGGCTGATGAGCCTCGAACCCTATGAGACCGTTCGAGACACGCTGCACACGCTTAGAAAAGCGGCCTATGCGCTCGGCACGACACTGGAAGAACCCTTCCTGCAGGTCGCCTTCCTGCCCCTGCCCGTCATCCCGCATCTGAAGATTTCCGATATGGGCATGGTGGATGTGGACCGGTTTGCGCTGATCTGACCGTGGCTTGCCGACCGGAGGCAGCGGAAAACGCTCAATCCGCATTTTGAGGCCGCGAGAGCGGCCTCATGCTTTCGTCTCCGAAGGCCAGGTGACGTAATAATATTTGCCCGCGACCCTGCCAAAATAGGCGTGTTTTCCCGTCGCATTGTCGACATAGCTGCCGCTTCCATCCCTGGAAAGCGCACCGTCTTCGCTGCGCTTCAGCTGCGTGTTGAGGAAATCCACCCAGTTGGTCTTGGCAATGTCGGTGGCTGTCGTCGGCTTGGCGTTTTTCTGGTTCGGATCCCACGCATTGATCGTTTTGCCCTGGGTGGGGTTCGAAACCTGCAAGGCCCCACGCTCGAGAGCGCTCATCATCGACCGGGCGCGCAGATATTGCGCCGGATCGTCCCCCGCCAGGGAAAGCTTGGCCCTCAGATTCCGCATGAAGTCGGGCGATGCGATATAGTCGGCTGACGAGGTTTTGGTGGCTGGTTTCGGTGTGGATGCGCGGGCTGCCGATTGTCCGGAAAGGAAGACCTCTCGGATGGATGGAGGGGCGGCCTTAGCTTTGGCGCGCGGCGAGGTGGAATTCGCGGTATTGGGCTGATTGAAATTCTTGATTGAAACGGACATGACAATCCCTGCTTCACTTTATGGGTGGAGACCGAAAAATCTGTAGGTTTCAATGATTAATACTGGAAGCTTGCCCAAGGCTCGCCAACAGCGAAGTAAATGTGAAAAAATTACTGCGTAACCATTATCAAAATGAATATATTTAATTTCCAATCATGAATTAATCCAATTTGAAAATGTTATAAATTTCATCAATACTTAAATAGTACTATTCACCACCCAAGACGCGATCATGGCAACGCATGTGATCGCCGGAAGGCGCCCGCGAAGACTGACATCATCGGCTGACTGAACAATGCCGGGAGGTTATGAACCCAGAGGCAGAGACTTGCGAAAATAAACCACCCGCTGCGTTTCCTCAAATCCCAGCGCCGCATGCATGCGGTGTGAATCGACATTGGAAATATCGGCATCGGAAGCAAGCTCGCTCACACCCTTGCTGGTCGCCCAACGGGTTACTTCGGCAATCAAAGCAGCCGCAACGCCCTGTTTGCGAAATGCCTCCTCCACATAAATGCCTTCGAGAAACGCCACGGGCGAGGTGTCGCATCCGTTGACGTAATCGTGCCGCAGGCTGGCTTCAGCAAAACCGATGGCCATGCCCGCCGGATCATAGGCAATAAATCCAATCTCATTGTCGGAGACGCCCTGCAACTCCACCCGGTGTTCGGCGGGTGAAGCATCCGGCCACAAACGGTGCCGCAGAAGCGACCACTCATCGAGCGATGCTCCGCCAGCCGTCTCGATGACAAATTGCCCGTTCATGCAACGACCCCGCAAAACACATCCAGCTCATCGAGCTTCACGACACCCGCATCGAATAGCGGTGCGAAACCCGGCATCGGCAGTATATCGGTGATCCGCATGGCCTTCGGTATCGGGAATTCCACCGGTTCGCGGGTGAGGTTGAAAACGAAGAGCAGTTTTTCATCGCCCTTCTGGCGCGTGAAGGCCAGCACATCGAGATTGGTCTTGATAAAATGCATATCACCGTCGCGCAGCGCGCCGTGACCTTTTCGGAAGGACAAAACCGCGCGGTAATGGTTCAGAACCGAGTCCGGCTTGCGCTCCTGCGCGTCCGCAGCCTGCATGGCATGAACATAGTGCACCGGCAGCCAAGGCTTTTCAGCGCTTGAAAAACCGGCATTCGGCTTGCCGGTCTCCCACACCATCGGCGTGCGGCATCCGTCCCGCCCCTTGAAGGCGGGCCAGAAGCGGATGCCGTATGGATCGCGCAGATCCTCAAAGGCGAGTTCCGCCTCGGTCAGACCCAGTTCCTCGCCCTGATAGAGACATATGGAACCGCGCAGGCTGGCGAGAACGCAGATGGCAAGCTTCGCCACCCGCATCTGCTCCTCCGCGCTTTCGGAAAAACGGCTGAGGTGGCGCACCACATCGTGGTTGGAAAAGGCCCAGCACACCCAGCCATCCGTCACCACCTTGCCGAAGGTCTCGACCGAGGCGCGCAGATGCTTCGCGCTGAAATCCGGCCCCAGCAGGTCGAAAGTGTAGCACATGTTGAGCTTGTCATTGCCGGACGTATAGGCCGCCACCGTCTTCAGCGACCGCGCCCCGTCTCCCACCTCGCCCACCGTGGCGCGGCCGTCATATTCATCGAGCAGCCCGCGAAAACGCTTCAGGAAAGCCACGTTTTCCGGCCGCGTCTTGTCGTAGAGATGGTCCTGCATACCATAGGGATTGACGTCGGAAGCATCGAGACCGAAACTTTCCTCGTCGAAAAGCGGCGGGTTGTCGCGCAAAAGCTTGTCATGGAAATAATGGTTGACGGTATCGAGCCGGAAACCGTCCACCCCGCGATCCAGCCAGAAACGCACGGTTTCGAGGAGCGCATCCTGCACCTCGCGATTGTGGAAATTGAGATCCGGCTGTGAGGCGAGGAAGCTGTGCATGTAATATTGCTTGCGCACGCCGTCCCATTCCCATGCCGGGCCGCCGAAAACGGAAAGCCAGTTGGTGGGCGCCGTGCCATCCGGCTTGGGATTGGCCCAGACATACCAGTCGGCCTTGCTGTTGGTGCGGCTCGCCCGGCTGTCCACGAACCAGGGATGCCGGTCCGACGTGTGCGAGATGACCTGATCGATGATGACCTTCAGCCCCAAACGGTGCGCCTCTGCCATCAGCGCGTCGAAATCGGCAAGCGTGCCGAACATCGGATCGACATTGCAGTAATCGGAAACGTCATACCCCATATCGGCCATGGGCGAGGTGAAGAAGGGCGAGAGCCAGATGCCGTCGACACCGAGCGAGGCGATATAGGGCAGGCGTTTCGTTACCCCGGCAAGATCGCCGAAACCGTCGCCGGTCGTATCCTGAAACGAGCGCGGATAGACCTGATAGATCACCGCTCCCTTCCACCAGTCCGATTGCGCTTGGGGTTTGTGGACCGGGGCATGGGTTAGCGGCATGGGCGATCTCCTGATGGTGGCCGGCGCATGTCTCCCAAAAGTGTGACGCGGTTTTGGGAAAGAGACATGCGTAAAAAAGAGACACGGCGCTTTCGCGATTCGAAGAAAAGCGAAAGCGCCGTGGCACGAGAATATAAAGCTGTCGCCGCCGCGTAAACCGGAACTTCGCACATGCACAAACGGCCACAACCGCCCTTGTCAGCGGCGCGCACTCGTCGTAAGCCGCATGGCTGGAAAAAACGGGAGGATGACGGCGTGGGCGGACGGTTTCTGTCGATTGGCGAATGCATGGTGGAACTGTCGCAGGCCGGCAACGGGCTGCTGCGCAAGGGTTTTGCCGGCGATACGTTCAATACCGCCTGGTATGCCCGGGCCTGCCTGCCGGGCGACTGGTCGGTCGATTATTTCACCGCACTCGGCGACGATCCTCTCTCTGAAGACATGCTCACCTTCATCGCGGAAGCCGGCATCGGCACGGAGAAAATCCGCCGCATAAAGGGCGGCACGCCCGGCCTTTACCTCATCAACCTGAAGGACGGCGAGCGCACCTTCAGCTACTGGCGCAACGCCGCCGCCGCAAGGCAGCTGGCCGCCGATGCGGACCACCTGCGCAGGACGGTGGAAAGCGCCGATGTGGTCTATTTCTCCGGCATCACGCTCGCCATTCTCGCCTCCGCCCATGATGTCGATACGTTCCTCGCCGAACTGCGCCGCGCCAGGGCAGCGGGCAAGCTGGTGGTCTTCGACCCCAACATCCGCCCGCGTCTGTGGGCGAATAAGGATACGATGCTCGAGACCATCTCCAACGGCGCACGCGCCGCAACGCTTGTCATGCCGAGCTTCGATGACGAGGCGAGCCATTTCGGCGATGTCTCCGTGGAAGCGACCATCGACCGCTACCGTTCGCTGGGCGTCGAGAACATCGTCGTGAAGGACGGCGCCAAGGGCGCGACGCTCGATTTCAGCGGCAGCCGCAGTCACGCACCGGCAGTGAAGGCTGTGGACGTGGTGGACACGACAAGCGCCGGCGACAGCTTCAACGGCGCTTTCCTTGCCCGTTATGTGACCGGCAGTTCGCCGGAGGAAGCGGCCACCTTCGCCGCAAGGGCGGCGGCAACCGTCATCGGTCACCACGGCGCGCTGATCAGCCCCGAGCTGCTGCCGCTGGTGGGATAAGGCTCCGTCGCACCGGGGGAGCGCCGTGGACAACCGCAAATCTCTGCGCGCAAACCACGCTTCCCCGCCGTCACACACCCTGACATGATCCTGTAACACGCACGCCGCATATACGGGCAGAAGCCGGGCAATGGGGATTCGCCCGCGCGCAGATGAGCAGGATCAGTGTTTCATGACGAGAATCACGATTGTCACAGATGCCTGGCACCCGCAGGTCAACGGCGTGGTTCGCTCTATAGAAAACACCAATACCGAACTCGCGCGGCTCGGCGTCGATGTGCGCATGGTCACGCCGCAGAGTTTTTACAGCATCCCCTGCCCCACCTATCCGGAAATCCGCCTTTCGGTTGCCGGTTATCGCCGTGTGGCGGCGGAGATCGAAAAAAGCCAGCCCTCCTTCGTGCATATTGCGACGGAAGGGCCGCTGGGTTTCATGGCGCGGCGCTGGTGCGTGAAGAACCGCATGCGTTTTTCCACCAGCTATCACACCCGCTTTCCGGAATATGTGGCGGCGCGTTTCCCCGTGCCGGAAAGCTGGCTTTACGCCTTCGTGCGCTGGTTCCACAATGGCGGCAACACCTGCATGGTGGCAACGCCGAGCCTTGAGACCGAACTGGAAGCGCGCGGCGTGCGCAACCTGAAGCGCTGGAGCCGCGGCATCGATGCGGAGCTTTTCCATCCCCGCCCGAAAGCAAAGCTGCCTTTCGACCTGCCGCGCCCAATCTTCATGACGGTGGGACGTGTGGCGGTGGAGAAGAACCTGCCGGAATTTCTGGAGCTGGACCTGCCGGGTTCGAAGGTGGTCATCGGCGATGGCCCCGCCCGCCATGAATTGCAGGAGAAATATCCGGACGTTTTGTTCACCGGCGTCAAGACCGGTGAGGAGCTGGCCGATGCCTATGCGCAGGCCGATGTCTTCGTTTTCCCCTCCAAAACCGATACGTTCGGCAACACCATTCTGGAAGCGCTGGCAAGCGGCGTGCCCGTGGCCGCCTTCCCCGTCACCGGACCGATCGACATCCTCGGCGGCAACCCTGCCGCCGGTGCGCTGGATGATAATCTTCGCGATGCCTGTCTCGCGGCCCTGAATTGTTCGCCACAGGAGGCGCTGGCGCTTTCCAGAAGCTACAGCTGGGAAAAAGCCTCGCGGCAATTCCTCGACAACGTCATCCACGCCGCCGGAAAATCCCTGCCGCTGCTATCCCGTTCTCAACTTGCATGAGGCGATCCCCGAGATTCTATTCGGGAACGGTGGACGAAACGAAGCGGGAATGTCACAAGGCAATCAGGACGCGACTGCCGTTATCTTTAGAACGGGGTCGGGCTGCTGATTGACGTCAGGCGGCTGCCGCGAGAACACGCTGGCCGTCCTCTGTTTCCGGATGACACCGCCATTTTCAGATGCTGCTTCAGGATAAGGGAAGAAGCTCTTTCTGCTGGGCTGCGCACCAGTGATTGATCTTCTCGATGATGTCCTTTGCAGCAATCGGCAGGGCGCTGTTGGGTATGACGGCCACCGTCCCGTGGAAAACCAGCACCAGACTGTCGGGCGGCGTGAGTGCGAGATGATAGCGCGCCCAGCTCAACTGCACGGTGTCCAGTCTTGTGACCTGCTTGTAGCCCTCGGGTCCTATCTCGACCTCTGTGTGAGGCGAATACATCCGATCATTGGCAATATTCCAATGTGCCAGGACCTCGTAGTAGGATTTCATCTCCCGTCTGGCGCCTTGCCAGATAATGTACCAGATGGTGAGGGCCACAAACGGTGCGGGTGCAAACACCCAATAACCGACAACCGGCCAGACGCCCGGAAACCACGGCAGGCTTATGGAATAGATGAAACCGGCAGCCACTCCCGCAAATATCGACAGCTTCACTCTCGCCGAGGCAAAATGGCGAGCCCAGGCCTTGTCGAAAATCATGCTGTAATTTTCATAGGCCTGATGTTGATAGCCGTGGACATAGTCAGGCACATGTTTCGGATCGGGCGTGAAGCTTATTGAAATGGTGTCATCGGCCATAGGAACACGTCAATCCCGTCGCTGTTGAAGCCCAGCCTGCGTAGCAACATTGGCTTTATAAATCAAAAGACCTTTTGCTGACAAAACCTTGGATCAACACTGCGCGGCGTGACCTGCCTTCACCATGCTCCCGTGAGCATCTGGCCGGAAAGCGGCACGGTCCGCGCCTTGCCGTCGCGATCCGTTACCGAAAGCGATGCGGCCATCTGTTTCGGTGACTTGCGGAACCAGTTGGCGGCAACGCTCGCCATATCGCCGATCATCGCCTGTTTGTGCCAGTCGGCAAAGCGCTTGGCCGTGGCTTCAGGCTCGGAGCGGTAAAAGAAATCGCCGGATTGTCCGAGATCGTTGATGGATGCCGCCATGGCGACAAGCGGCCGCTGGAACATTTTCGCCGGCACGGAAAGCCCATCGGCGCCTTCCGAAAATGCCGGGGCCATGAAATCGATCGCCCAGCCATCCGCCTCCACCCAGCAGTGGAAGTTCTCGCCCGCGCCCGTCACATAACCGTCTTCGCGGTGATCGGCGAACAGCAGCACGGTTCCACCAAGATTATAGGCCGCAAGCCCGCCCTTCGGCACCGCCTTCACCTTGTAATGCTGCTGCAGGATGAAGGCGCCGAAGGTGCTGAAATACATGGAGGCCGAGGCGGGATCGGCATTCTGGCTGATGAGCAGGCTGTTGATGACGCGGTAAATCCGGTGATAGTCGGTCTGCTTGATCAGCATGGTCTTTTACTCTTCAAAACCGTGAAATTGGGACGAGCGGACGCCCCTTGTTTCTTCTCCCCGAGGGGGAGAAGTCCGCGGCAGCGGGATGAGGGGGCGAGGCCAGCAGTATACGGAGAGGTTGCCCCGCTCATCCGGCCCTTCGGGCCACCTTCTCCCCGATGGGGAGAAGAAATATGCCGCATCGTTGCGCCCTAAAACCGAAGGCCGATTACCGCCTCTTCTTCGCCTTGCTCTCGAACGGATTGTCAGACCCACGATAATGCACACGGATCGGCACGCCCGGCATGTCGAAATCCTTGCGCAGACCGTTCACCAGATAACGCGTATAGCTTTCCGGGATAGCTTCCGGCCGCGTGCAGGAAATCATGAAGGCCGGCGGGCGGGCCTTTACCTGCGTCATATATTTCAGCTTCAGGCGACGGCCGGAAACGGCCGGCGGCGGATGCTGCGTGGTCTGCGAATCCAGCCAGCGGTTGAGGCGGGCGGTGGAGATGCGGCGGTTCCAGACCTTGTCGGTATCGATGATGTTCTGCATCAGCCGGTCGAGGCCATAACCCGTCTGGCCGGAAATCGGCACGGCACGAATGCCGCGCGCCTGCGGCAGAAGCCGCTCGGTCTTCTCGCGCAGATCGGCCAGATAGGCCTGCGGGTCTTCCACCAGATCCCATTTGTTGAAGGCAAGCACGGCGGCGCGGCCTTCGCGGATGACGAGATCGACCAGCTGCAAATCCTGCTTTTCGAATGGGATGGTGCTGTCGAACACGATCACCACGGTTTCGGCAAAACGGATGGAGCGCAGCGAATCCGCCACCGAAAGCTTTTCCAGCTTCTCCGTCACCTTGGCCTTGCGGCGCATGCCGGCCGTGTCAAACATCTTGATGGTGCGGCCGCGCCAGTCCCATTCGACCGAAATACTGTCGCGGGTAATGCCGGCTTCCGGGCCGGTCAACAGACGGTCTTCACCGAGGAAGCGGTTGATCAGCGTCGACTTGCCCGCATTCGGCCGGCCGATGATGGCGACGCGCAGCGGCTTGGTCTCATCGTAAACCGGCTCTTCGTCTTCCTCGTCCTCGCTGCCCGGCTCGCTGCGCGGCAGAACGATATCCGTTTCCGCCTCATCCACCTCAGGCGGGAAAGCGACGTCTTCGCCGATTGCCTCGACAATGGCGTCGCGCAGGTCGATCATGCCCTGACCGTGTTCGGCCGAGATCGGGCAGGGATCACCTAAACCGAGCGTGAAGGCGTCGTAGAAACCGGCGTCCGAGCCGCGCGCTTCGGACTTGTTGGCCACCAGCACCACCGGCTTGCCGCGACGGCGCAGCATCTCCGCCAGCGTCTCGTCGGCCGGCGTCAGGCCCGCCTTGGCGTCCACGACAAACAGCGTCACATCGGCATCGTCAATCGCCGCTTCGGTCTGCGCCCACATGCGGCCCTGAAGCGTTTCCGGCCCGGATTGCTCCAGACCGGCGGTATCGATGATGGTGAAACGCAGGTCGACAAGCTTCGCCTCGCCGGGGCGGCGGTCGCGGGTCACACCCGGCGTATCGTCCACCAGCGCCAGCTTCTTTCCGACGAGACGGTTGAAAAGCGTGGACTTGCCGACATTGGGGCGCCCGACTATGGCGACGGTGAAGCTCATTGATCCTGGTTCCTTAAAGCACGTCTGCCCAAAACGTTACCTGTTTTGGGCAAAGGACATGCGTAAAATAATGAGTTGGATCGCTTTGGCAATGCGGAGAATGCCGGCGCGATCCTGCGTGGCGCAGCGGCGTTAGGCAGCCTTGCCGGAAGCCGTGATATTGTCGAGCATGATCTGCGCGCGGTTCGTCACGTTGCGCGGCGCCTGCGTGTCGCTGACGATCTGCTCGAACCATTGTTTCGCCTTGGCGAAATCGCCGGCCTTGTAGGCGGCGAGACCCAGAGCTTCACGGGCGGAAGCGCGCATGGTCTGGCCCTCGGCGCTGAGCGGCTCCGCCAGCGCCACGACCTGGTCATAGGTGCCGTTATCCACCAGCAGCCAGGCGGCGCGCACCTTGGCGGTATCGCGGAAGACCTGCGGTGCGGACGTATCGTTGCCGATGGCGGTGAAGGCGGCGATGGCGCCGGCCGCATCGCCCTTCTGCGACAGCAGCGTGGCTGAGCGGAACTTCGCCAGAACCGGATAATTGCCATGACCGGAGGTTTCGAGATCGGCGAAGGCCTTCAACGCCTCATCCGTCTTGTTGTCCGAAGCGAGCTTCAGCGCCGCAAGGAACTGGTCGCCGGAATTGGAAGCGCGGCTGGTGTTCCAGTATTCGTAGATACCGGCGCCAGCGGCGCCGAGAACCACGAGAACGGCCGCACCCACGACCACGATACCGTAACGGCCCCAGAAGCGCGACAGCTGCTCGGAGCGGATCTGCTCGTTCACTTCGCGGATAAAGGTATCATTTTCGTTTGCCATCAAATTCTCCGTTACCCGCGCGGAGATCGTCGCCGATCCATCCGTTCGCGGACATACCAAGCCGCTTACCCGGGTCAGCAAAAGCAAGACCGACCGGGTCATGGTCGGCCTTCTAGCCTATTTTGCCTGATATGTAAGGGGGAAACGTTGATTTCCTACAGGACGATGGGCTGAACGCCGATCAACCATTCGTGCAGTTTCAGGATGAAAGCACCCCAGAGCACGATGCCGCCGACAATGGCCACCAGATCGTAGCGGCCTGAAACGAAGTCCCGGACCACTTTTTCGCCCGCCCGTTCCCTGCGCTTCAGCGAAATCCGCATCACCACGCCCCAGGCGAGGAACGATGCGAAAAGGAGGATGGAAGACGTCTCGCCATTGGCCAGAAGATGCGCGAGCGCCCAGATCTTGACCGAGAGGATGAGGGGATGCTTCGTCTTCACTGCGATGTGGCCAGCCGGGATGAGGCTGGCGATAAGACAGATCATCGCCGGCAGCATCAGGGTCACCGCGAGATGGCTCGTCCAGACCGGCGGATACCACACCATTCCGGTTTCCTGCCGCGCTTCGCCAAAGGCATAGATGACGAGGCCGAGCGTGATGAGGCTGACAAGCGAATAGACGCCCTTGAAAGGGCCTTCGCCCATCGACGCGATCATCCGCGCGCGAAATTGCGGTGCGACCACCTTCAAAAGATGCGTCAGCAAAAACAAGGCAAGACAGAGTGCGAGAAAAAGCATGAAACACGGTCCCCCGGTGGAACGAAGCGGCCCTATCACCGCAAGCTGCAACAGGAATTAGGCCGAAAGTCACGAAAACGCCAGACTATTCAAAGCTTCGCCTTATTCCACCCGCAAAAGGCCACGGTGTTTCATATGACGGATAACTGATGTTTCGCCCATTTGCCGCCTTTTCCCTGTCGCTTCTCGCCGCCCTTCCCGCTCTTGCGCAGGAGGCTGAGAAGCCGAAGCAGCTCGTCATCGTCTCCTTCGACGGTGCGGGCGACAATACGCTGTGGGAAAGAAGCCGGGCGACGGGCAAGCAAGTCGGCGCGCATTTCACCTATTTCCTGGCCTGCACGCTGGTGATGGACAGGAAGACCAGCGCCAAGACCTATCAGGGACCCGGCCAGAAGGCGGGTCGCTCCAATGTCGGTTTCGGCCAGTCGCCGGAAGAGGTGGAGGCAAGGCTCAGAAACATCTGGGCCGCCTATCGCGAGGGTCACGAAATCGGCAACCACACCTGCGGCCATTTCGATGGCGGGCAATGGACCGCCGAACAATGGGACGGCGAATTCACCACCTTCACCAGCACACTGGAAAATGCCTGGCAGATGATCGGCAAGAAGGGCGAGGAGCCCGAAGGCTGGCGCGAGATGGTGAAAAAGATCAATGGGTTCCGCGCGCCCTATCTCTCGCAGGGGCCGGCGCTGACCGAAGCGCAGAAAAAGCACCGTTTCGTTTATGACGCCACCAGCATTACCAAGGGACCGGAATGGCCGGTGGAGCGCGACGGCATAGAGCATTTCGGCCTGCCGCTCATTCCCGAAGGTCCGGGCAACCGCCCGATCATCGCCATGGACTACAATCTCTTCATCCGCCACTCCATCGGCGTCGAGACGCCGGATCGTTCGAAGGAATTCGAGGACCGCGCCTATACGGCTTTCCGCAATGCATTCGACAGGCAATATAATGGCGAGCGCATTCCGCTACAGATGGGCTTTCACTTCGTGAAGATGAATGGCGGCGCCTATTGGAACGCCTATGAACGGCTGCTGCGCGAGGTCTGCCAGAAGACCGATGTCGCCTGTGTGAGCTATGCCGAGGCGATGCCGATGATCGAGGCGCGGAAGAAGCAGAAGACCGAGGGGTGAAGCCTCTCGATTCATGAAAAAGGCGGCCGTCTGGCCGCCTTTTTGTTTGCTCAGGGGCGGTTCGCCGCCAGTTCGCCGTCCTCGGCCTCGCGTCGCAGATAGCGCTCATCAATATCCGGCAGCGGCTTGTCTCCAATCGCGGCTTCGAAGGCCACAAGACGTTTGTGGATGGAAAGCAGTTCGATGATCGTCGACCAGTAATTCACCAGATACTGGAAGGAATTGCTGACCTCACCGAAGGCCGTGGCGATCTGCTGCCAGATGCCCATGGTGATCCGCCCGGCAACGAATGTCGGAATGAGGATGAAGTTCAGGAAGATCGCATCGAGCTGGCCGTAGGAATAACGTGCCACGTTGAAATAGAGATAGTGCCAGTACATGCGGAAATAGTTTCTGCGCACATTAGCGAACAGCTCCCGCACCGTTACGGGATCGGCCCGGTCGGCATGGTCCTCGCCATAAACCAGCTCCTTGCGATAGGCCGCCTCCACACGCTGGTTGCGGAAGTTAAGCCCCGGCAGCTTGATACCGGCAAGCGCAAGCAGCGCGGTGCCGAAGATCGACCAGACGATCGCCAGCCAGAAAAGCGCGTGCGGAATGGCGCCAATCACCGGCAGGTCGCCCACATGTTCGGACATGCGGAACAGGAGCGGCAGGAACACCACCAGCGTCATCACGGAATTGATGAGCGTGACGCCCAGCCCTTCGAGAATATTGGCGAACCGCATCGTATCTTCCTGGATACGCTGGGATGCACCCTCGATATGGCGCAGCTTGTCCCATTTCGACATGTAGTAGTCGTTCATGGCCGTACGCCAGCGGAACACATAATGGTTGGTGAAGAAGGCGGTCACCACATTCATCACCACGCCGACAGCGCCGATCTCAAGGAACTTGAGCTGATAATCGTAAAACTGCGCGGCCGTCACGTCGCCCTGCTTGGCGAGCGCATTCTGCAGAAGATCGAAGAACGGGCCGCGCCAGTTGTTCAGCGCCACGGAAACCTGCACCGCAAAATAGGCGATGAAAATGATGAAGGCCGATCCCCAGATCGACCATGCGGTCCATGGGTGATCCTTCGCGACCAGCTGCCATGTAATGCCGAATATGGCGACGAAGATCGTGAAATAGAGATAGAACCAAAGATTGTCGGGCGAGAAGAAATAGGCGAGCCCGATGGGCGCGGTCTGTCCGGGCGCCAATGGCGGCAGGCCGATGGCCGCGCCGATCTGCGGGCCGACACTGTACCAGACAACGATGCACACGATTGTCCACAGCGCGGCCGACGTGAAGAAGATTTTCGGTTTGGGAAAGAAGGAATGAAACACGTTTCGAACTCACGCGCGTTTGAAATCAGCCATTATTGGCGAAGCACTTATTGGCCCGAACCTAGGGCAGAAATTTGTGCACAGCAATGAAGAAGCGCTGACCTTAACAAGATGTAAGGCGCAGATGGCGGGCGATGCCCGCCGGAAACACCGAATTAGAGACAGGAAAAGACGGCCCGCAACCTAGCGCCGCCGCTCCGTGGCGAGCACCGGCAACATCAGCAGAATGCTGACGACGAGCACAGCGGAAGCAAGAACGCTGGGCGCGGTAAAACTTCCCGTCGCCTCGGCAATCCAGCCGGCGGCCAGCGGCCCGACAATCTGGCCCGTGCCGAAAGCGGCCGTCATCAGCGCAAAGGCACGACGCGGGCTCGGTCCGGCAAATTCCCGGCCGAGCTGTAGGCCATAGGCGGTGATGACCATGAAGGTCAGCCCGAGAAGCAGGCCTCCGACGAGAACACCCGGCACCGGCGGCAGCATGACGGAAGCGAAAACACCGACGGCTTCGAAGGCAAGAACAATGACGAAGGCGCGTTTCAGCCCCTGCGATTTCAAGACCGGTTTCAAGAGGAAAAGCGAAATGGCGGCGGCGCAGCCGGTGATGAACCAGGCCAGAAACTCCACGAAAGCACCGGCGGCGGCCATGCGGGCAATCGCCACGATGAAGGTGGCGGTGATGACATAACCGAAGCCGAAAAGCCCATAGGCCAGCGTCGTCAGGAAGAGCGGCCGCGTCCAGTGGAGCGGCGGCTCCGCCACCGAGGATGCATGTCGCGGCGGGCCTGCGGGCAGCACCCGCCAGACGAGAATGAATGTGATGAAGGAAAAGACAGCACCTGCGATCCACTCCTGCCGCCACGAGGAACCGCCGCCGTCAAAAACGACGCCGATCAGATAGACCGCAAGCGAGGAGATCGCGATGCCGGCGCCGACGCCGCCATAATGCAGCGCCTGAACGCTGTCCCTGCCCGCTTTGACGGCATGGCCGATAACGATCTGCGAGGTGAATATCATGGTCAACGCGCTGGCGACGCCGGCCAGAAACCGGATGACGGTGAAGGCCGCAACGGAGTTGAAAGCGGCCATGGCAAGTAACAATGCCCCGGTGGAAAACAGGCCGCAAAGCGCCACCAGCCGTTCCCGCCCCGAACCCCACGAATAGGCCGCCAGAACCGCCCCGGCCAGATAACCGGCGAAGTTACCCGCCGCCACGATCCCCGCATCCCCCGCCGAGAGCGGAACATCCGCCATCATGCCCGGCAGAATGGGGGTGAAGGAAAAGCGGCCGAAACCCATGGCGGAGGCCATCATCAAGGCCCCGGAAAATCCGAGTGCAGTCAGATGTCTGGCGGAAAGTGGCTTGTCGATGCTCATGCATGGCTTATCGCAACGGGGCGGATAAGGGACAAGCGAGTTATTTTGATCGGCGTCATAAGCCGCCTTTATCGGTCACGCGGTGAGCGTCGGTGCGCTCCGAGGGTGCCGTGTATTCTTCTCCCCGAGGGGGAGAAGGTGGCCCGAAGGGTCGGATGAGGGGGAACGTTGCCGGACTTCGGAGAGCTTGCCCCCTCATCCCGCTGCCGCGGACTTCTCCCCCTCGGGGAGAAGAAACAAGCGGCACGCGCTCGCTCCGACCTTAAAAGCGAGGGTGACGGAGGCAGGTGTAGCTGTCACTCCGCAAGCGTCAGCACCAGCGGCCCGTTCTTCGTCGCAACCACGGTGTGCTCATACTGCACCGTCGGCGCGCTCGGATCGCTATAGAGCGTCCAGGGATCGTCATCGCCGTCTTCGGCCCAATAGGCGCCCGTCGAGAGAAACGGCTCGACGGTGAACACCATGCCTTCCTGCATGATGCGGCGCTCGTCCTTGTCCGGCCAGGTCGCCAGTTCCTTCGGCTCCTCGTGCAGCGAGCGGCCGATACCGTGGCTGGCGAGATTGGTGATGAGCGTATAGCGGTTCTTTTTGGCAAAAGCGCCGATGGCGTTGCCGATATCGGCGAAAGGCCTGCCGGTTTTCACCTGCTGCAGGCCCGTCCACATGGCGCGCTTGCCATCGCGGCAGAGGCGCTCGATGTCCTTCTTCACCGGCGGCACGGCGAAAGAAGATCCCGTGTCGCCGAAAAAGCCGTTCTTCACCGCCGAGACATCGATATTGACGAGATCGCCCGCCTTGATGATGCGTGGCCCCGGAATGCCGTGGGCCACTTCCTCATTGACGCTGATACAGGTCGCGCCGGGAAACTTGTAGCAGAATTCCGGCGCCGATTGCGCACCGTTGTCCTCCAGCACCTTGCGGCCGATGGCATCCAGCTCGGCCGTGGTGATGCCGGGTTCCAGCGCGTCCGCCATGGTCTGCATCGCGACGGCGCACAAACGGCCGATGTCCTTCAGCAGAACCAGTTCTTCTTCGGTGGAAATGACCATGTCTCTGTCCGTCGTTCTGTATGGCGGGTCTCAAAACGCCCGCCTTGGCAATCATCAGGCCGTGGCTTTCACCGGATCGGCGCTCCCCGTCAATTCTTTTCTGACGATCGGGGCGACTTTCGTACCATAAAGCTCGATGCCGCGCATGATCTGATCGTGCGGCATCAGGCCGATGGCCATCTGAAGCAGGAAGCGGTCATTCCTGAACACGCCATGCGCCTTGATGATCTTTTCCGCCACCAGCTCCGGCTCGCCGAGGAAGAGATTGCCCTCCGGCCCGCGTGCGGCGTCGAAATGCGCGCGGTTCGTCGGCCCCCAGCCGCGTTCGCGGCCGATGCGGTTCATCACCTCCGCCTGCGGGCCATAAAACTGGTCCGCCGCCTTGTCGGTGGTGTCGGCAATGAAGCCGTGCACATTGATGCTGGTGCGCAGCTTGGTCTTTTCCTGCCCGGCGCGGCGCGCGGCCTCGTGGTAAAGATCGAACAGAGGCGCAAAGCGGCGATATTCGCCGCCGATGATGGCAAGCGCCACCGGCAGACCCATGGCGCCAGCCCGCGCCACCGATTGCGGCGTGCCGCCAACGGCGATCCACACCGGCAGACGGTCCTGCAAGGGACGCGGATAAACGCCGCGCCCGTTAATGGCGGGATGCTTGGTACCGGACCAGGTGACGATTTCCTGCTCCCGCAGCGCCAAAAGCAGATCGAGCTTTTCGGCGAAGAGCACATCGTAATCCTCGAGATCGTAACCGAACAGCGGATAGGATTCGATGAAGGACCCGCGCCCGGCCATGATTTCGGCGCGGCCGTTCGAGAGGAGATCGACGGTCGAAAACTGCTGGAACACCCGCACCGGATCGTCCGAACTCAGCACCGAAACGGCGCTCGTCAGGCGGATGTTCTTCGTCTTCACCGCCGCCGCCGCCAGCACGGTGGAGGGCGAGGAGACGACATAATCCGGACGGTGATGCTCCCCGAGGCCAAAGACATCGAGCCCGACCTGATCGGCAAGCTCGATCTCTTCGATGAGCTCCCGCAGCCGGCGCGCGCCTTCTGGCCCACGGCCATCGGCGGGGTTGGGATTGACATCCGCGAATGTGTAAAGACCGAGTTCCATAGATGATACCTCTGTTTGCTTGCCTCAGAGATAGGGACGGAAGCACCGGCAGGCAAATGCAGAATCTGGCGCAAAATCTGGATGCTTAGCTTCGAAAAAATGGATGGGCGCGGCCTGTTTCACCGCGCAACCGGGCTCCCCCGAAATGGCGCCCGAAATGGCGATTGCCAGCCCGCCCCCTTTGGGCATACCTTGCTTAAACATGTGCGAAGTAATGCAAAAAGGGGAAAGCATGCATCGGACAGTTATCGTGACGGGCTCTACAAGCGGTATCGGCCTTGCGATTGCGCAGCGATTTGCGCGGGAGGGTGCCAATATCGTGCTGAACGGTTTCGGCGATGAGGACGAGATCGAAAAACTTCGCCTTTTGCTGGAAGCGGAAAGCGGCGGGCGGGTGCTTTATCACCCCGCGGATATGACGAAACCGGACGAGATCGCCGATCTCATTCAATCCTCGCACGAAAAACTCGGCTCTGTGGATGTGCTCGTCAACAATGCCGGCATCCAGCATATCGCGCCTATCGAGGAGTTTCCGACGGAAAAATGGGACTGGATCATCGCCATCAATCTGACCAGTTCCTTCCATACCATGCGGGCTGCGATACCGCTGATGAAGAAGGCCGGCAAAGGCCGTATCATCAACATCGCATCCGCCCACGGTCTCGTCGCCTCGCCGTTCAAATCGGCCTATGTGGCGGCCAAGCACGGCATCATGGGCCTGACGAAGACGGCGGCGCTCGAGCTTGCGCAGACCGGGGTTACCGTCAACGCCATCTGTCCAGGTTATGTGCTCACACCGCTTGTTGAAAAGCAGATACCGGAAATGGCGAAGGTGCGCGGCATCAGCGAAGAAGCGGTGAAAAACGACGTGATGCTGGAACTGCAGGCGACCAAGCAGTTCGTCACCGTCGACGATGTGGCCGCCGCCGCACTGTTTCTGGCAAGCGACGCCGCAAGCAACATCACCGGCACCCATATTTCCGTGGATGGCGGCTGGACGGCGCAATAATTGCCGAACTTTCTTTCCGTTTTGGAAACAATGAATTGCCAAAACGGAAATCGATATGCGCGCGGCGGCGTGCATATGATGCGCAGGGATAATGACAAGAAACCGGCTCGGCAGCCGGTCAAAAAAGCAGGGCATTGCATGAACGACGCGATCAGCTTCATCCTCAACAGCGAAACCATCTCGCTGAAGGATTTCGGACCGACAGACACGCTTCTCGATTATCTCCGCATCAGCAAGCGGTTGACCGGGACCAAGGAAGGTTGCGCCGAAGGCGACTGCGGCGCCTGCACGGTGCTGGTCGGGCGGCTGCTGGACGGTTCGCTGCGTTATGAAAGCGTCAATGCCTGCATCCGCTTTTTAGGCTCGCTGCACGGCACCCATATCGTGACGGTGGAGCATCTGGCCGCGCGCGACGGTACGCTGCACCCCGTGCAGCAGGCGATGGTGGATTTCCACGGCTCGCAATGCGGTTTCTGCACGCCGGGCTTCATCATGTCGCTTTACGGCCTGTGGCTTGCCAGTGAAAACCCCGGCCGCGCCGACATCGAAAAGGCGCTGCAAGGCAATCTCTGTCGATGCACGGGTTATGAGCCGATAGTCCGCGCCGCCGAAAAAATCGCCGCTGCGCGCCCGAGCGCCCTGTTCGACCCGCTGCAACGCGACCGCACCGATATCATGGCAAGGCTCTGGGCGATCCGCGCCAATGAAACGATCACCGTTACCCACGGCGAGGATCGCAGCATCATTCCGGCGACACTGGCCGAGCTGACCGAGATTTACGCTGCTGAACCGAAAGCGATCATCGTTGCCGGCTCCACCGACGTCGGCCTGTGGGTGACGAAGCAGATGCGGGCGCTGAACCCGGTGATCTTCATCAACAATCTCGGGGATCTGCAAACCATCGCCGTGGATGAAGAGGGCGTGACACTCGGCGCTGGCGTCACCTACAGCCAGGCCTTCAAGACCATTGCAGACCATTTTCCGCCGCTTGCCCGGCTGTTCGACCGCCTCGGCGGCGAGCAGGTACGCAATATGGGCACCATCGGCGGCAATATCGCCAACGGCTCCCCCATCGGCGACACGCCGCCGGCGCTGATCGCACTGGGGGCGACGCTGACCTTGCGCTCCTCCTCCGGCAACCGCAGCCTGCCGCTGGAAAGCTATTTCATCGATTACGGCAAACAGGACCGGCTGAGCGGCGAATTCGTCGAAAAGCTTTTCATTCCGTTTCGGAAGCCGGAAAGCAGCTATGCCGTCTACAAGATTTCCAAACGGCGCGACGAGGATATTTCCGCGCTCTGCGGCGCCTTCAACCTGACGCTCGATGCCGACGGCGCGGTCGAAGACATCCGCATCGCCTTCGGCGGCATGGCCGGCACGCCGAAACGCGCCGCGCATCTGGAGGCGGCGCTTCTCGGCAAGGCGTGGTCGCAGGAAACCATCGATGCGGCGCGCGATGTGCTGGACGAAGATTTCACCCCGCTGACCGACTGGCGGGCGACTGCCGAATATCGGCAACTGACGGCCAAGAACCTGCTGACGCGGTTTTTCCTCGAGACTTCGGGGCAAAAGCAGGAACTTGTGCGTTTTGCACTGGAGGAGGCTTGAACCATGGACACCACAAGCTTCGACAAGACCAAGACCGAAATCGACGGCCCGATGCACGCCTCGCTCCGGCACGATTCAGCCCATAAGCATGTGACCGGCAGCGCCGAATATATCGACGATATTCCCGAACCCGCCGGATTGATCCACGGCGCTCTCGGCCTTTCCGACCGGGCACATGCCGAAATCGTTTCGATGGACCTCTCGGAAGTGGAAAAAACACCCGGCGTGCTCTGGGTCATGGTTGCCAAGGACGTGCCCGGCGAAAACGACATTTCTTCCGGCGGCCGTCACGACGAGCCGCTGCTGGCCGAAACCAAGGTGGAATTCCACGGCCAGCCGATCTTCGCGGTCTTTGCCGAAACCCGCGATATCGCTAGAAAGGCGGCCCGCAAGGCAAAGATCACCTATAAGGACCTGCCGCATTTCACCGATATCGATACGGCGATTGAAAATGGCGGCGCGCTGGTCATCGATCCGATGACACTCAAGCGTGGCGATGCCAAGCTGGAAATGGATGTCGCACCGCGCCGCCTCACCGGCACGATGCGGATCGGCGGGCAGGAGCATTTTTATCTCGAGAGCCACATCGCCATGGCCGTGCCGGGCGAGGATGACGAGGTGACGCTGTGGAGCTCCACCCAGCATCCGAGCGAAATCCAGCACATCGTCAGCCACATCCTGCAGGTGCCGTCCAACGCAATCACGGTGCAGGTGCGCCGCATGGGCGGCGGTTTCGGCGGCAAGGAAACGCAGGGCAACCAGTTCGCCGCCCTCTGCGCCATCGCTGCCAAGAAGCTGAACCGGGCCGTGAAAATCCGCCCGGACCGCGACGAGGACATGAGCGCCACCGGCAAGCGCCATGATTTCCGCGTCGATTACGAATTGGGTTTCGATGAAGAAGGCCGCATCCACGCCGTCGACGCCACCTATGCCGCGCGCTGCGGTTTTTCCTCCGATCTGTCCGGCCCGGTCACGGATCGCGCGCTATTCCATGCCGATTCCAGCTATTTCTACCCGCATGTGCATCTCACCTCGCGGCCGCTGAAAACCCACACCGTCTCCAACACCGCCTTTCGCGGCTTCGGCGGCCCGCAGGGCATGCTGGGAGCGGAGCGTTTCATCGAGGAAATCGCCTATGCCGTTGGCAAGGACCCGCTCGATATCCGCAAACTGAATTTCTACGGCGAGACCGGCTCCGGCCGCACCACGACGCCCTATCATCAGGAAGTCGAAGACAACATCATCGCCCGTGTCGTCGAGGAGCTGGAAACCTCCAGTGACTACCGCGCACGACGTGATGCGATCATTGAGTTCAACAAAACCAGCCCGATCATCCGCAAGGGCATCGCGCTCACCCCTGTCAAATTCGGCATCTCCTTCACCATGACCGCCTTCAATCAGGCCGGCGCGCTGGTGCATATCTATAATGACGGCTCCATTCACCTGAACCATGGCGGCACCGAAATGGGCCAGGGCCTCTACACCAAGGTGGCGCAGGTGGTGGCCGATGCCTTCCAGGTGGATATCGGCCGGGTGAAGATTACAGCCACGACGACGGGCAAGGTGCCGAATACGTCGGCCACCGCCGCCTCCTCCGGCACCGACCTTAACGGCATGGCGGCCTATGACGCCGCACGCCAGATCCGCGAAAGGCTGGTCAAATTCGCCACTGAGAACTGGAACGTGCCGGAAGAGGAAGTCGTCTTCCTGCCGAACCGGGTGCGCATCGGCATTGAGGAAATCGCCTTCAACGACTTCATCAAAAAGGCCTATTTCGCCCGCGTGCAGCTTTCCGCCGCCGGTTTTTACAAGACGCCGAAAATCCACTGGGACCGCGCCGCCGGCCGGGGCACGCCGTTTTATTATTTCGCTTACGGCGCGGCCTGCTCGGAAGTGTCGATCGATACGCTGACCGGCGAATACCTGATGGAACGCACCGATATTCTCCACGATGTCGGCAAATCGCTGAACCCGGCCATCGATATCGGCCAGATCGAGGGCGCTTTCGTGCAGGGCATGGGCTGGCTGACCACGGAGGAATTGTGGTGGGACGGCAAGGGGCGGCTGCGCACCCACGCGCCTTCCACCTACAAGATCCCGCTCGCCTCCGACCGGCCGAAGAGCTTTAGCGTCAAGCTGGCGGAATGGGCGGAAAATGCCGAGCCCACCATCGGCCGTTCCAAGGCCGTGGGCGAACCGCCCTTCATGCTGGCGATCTCGGTTCTCGAAGCCCTCTCCATGGCCGTCGCCTCCGTCGCCGATTACAAGGTCTGCCCGCGGCTTGATGCACCGGCAACGCCGGAGCGGGTGCTGATGGCGGTGGAACGGTTGAAGAAGGTGTGAGGGAGGACGTACCCATGCGGCCTCGCCCCCTCATCCGTCCCTTCGGGCCACCTTCTCCCCGGCGGGGAGAAGAAATTTGCCGTGCTGTCTCGCACTTCCTGAAAGCATGTAAGGTGGGCAGGGCCAGTGCTCCGGGTTTCTTCTCCCCGCCGGGGAGAAGGTGGCGCAAAGCGCCGGATGAGGGGGCCAGCCTCAATGCCTGACACCCCCCTGTCCACTTTCCTAGCCCGCCCTACCCCCGCAATCCTCGTCGAAATCGAGTCCGTCAAAGGCTCATCCCCGCGTGAGGCCGGCACCTTCATGCTGGTCTCACAGGCTGACCTGTGGGAAACCATCGGCGGCGGGCAGTTCGAATATATGGCGATAGACCACGCCCGCGCCATGCTGCGAACAGGTGCTGCCGAAGACCGCATGGATATTCCGCTAGGGCCGGAAATAGGCCAGTGCTGCGGCGGTCGCACCCTCATCCGCTTCCGGCGGATAACGGCGGAGATCGCTGCCGGGCTTGAGGCGCGGCTGAAGGGCGAAACCGAACAGCAGCCCGCCGTCTTCATTTTTGGCGCAGGTCATGTCGGCAAGGCACTGGCGGATGCCCTGTCGCTTCTGCCCCTGACCCTGACGGTGGTGGAAACCCGCGAAAGCGAGCTGCACGATCTTCCCTCAGTGGTGGCGTCCATACTGACCCCCATGCCGGAAGCATTCGTTCCGAAAATCCCGGCAAACGGGGCGGCCATCATCGTCACCCACGATCACGCGCTCGATTTCCTCATCGCGAAGGAAGCGCTTGCCCGCGACGATCTCGCCTATGTCGGCATGATTGGTTCGAAGACCAAACGCGCCACCTTCGCCCATTGGCTGGAACGGGAAGGAGAGCCCCCTTCCCGCCTTGCAAAGCTCACCCTGCCCATCGGCGGCACAAGCGTCAGGGACAAACGCCCCGCCGTCATAGCGGCCCTTGTGGCAGCCGAGTTGCTGCAAGCATTTTCCGCTGCCGAAATCCGTCGCAGCGAAAATCGACGCGGCCATCCTCAAGGCCAAGATCGCGCCTGAGCCCCTCCGGCAGGCTTTCATCCGCCAGATTGTCGGGTTGAAGGCTTTCAAGAGTAAACCGTTCCGCTGTCCGCAGACCCGCATGCAGGTGGGACCACGCGCGCAAGAGTGCTGTGCGCATGTTCGTCTCCATTCAAAAATGTCAGAAGCTCAGTTGATGAATTGAGCTAAAAATGCTCTGTTTTCCGGAGAAAAACCAATGAAACCTTCGGCAATTGGCATAAAGAGAATTTATCCATGAAAATGTCCCGCCAGTTTCCCCTGAACGCTCTGCGGGTGTTCGAAGCTGCCGCAAGGCATCTGAGCTTCACCAAGGCCGGCGAAGAGCTGGGCATGACCCAGACGGCGGTGAGCTATCAGGTGAAGCTGCTGGAGGAGAATATTGGCGAGCCGCTCTTCATCAGAAAGGCGCGGCAGGTCTCGCTGACCGAGGCCGGGCAGAAACTTGCGCCGAAAGTCGCGGAAGCCTTCAATAATCTGCGGGAGGCCGTGGACAATGTGCGCGACACGTCCGACGCGACCCTGACAATCCATTCCACCGCCACCTTCGCCTCACGCTGGCTTTCGCGGCATCTGGGTGCTTTCCAGCTCGAACATCCCTCGATCGCCGTGCGGCTCGACACATCAAGCGCATTGATCGATTTTTCCCAGTCGGACTGCGATGTCGCCATTCGCTGGAGCAAAGACAACGGCAAAGGGCTGATCTACCATCAATTGCTGCGCGGCGTTTACACGCCGATGCTGCATCCGGGCCTTGCCGAAAGCATCGGCGGATTGCACAAACCGGAAGACCTGCTGCGCCTGCGCATCATCGATCCCGGCGACATCTGGTGGAGCCAATGGTTTCGGGAAGTGGGTGTTGAAAATCCCGGCCTCGACCGTTATCCCCGCAGCCGCCTCAATGTGCAGGCCTTCGAAGCCGCCGCCGCGATCGCCAGCCAGGGGGTGGCCATGCTCACCCCGGAACTCTATGCCGATGAGATTGCGCTCGGCCGCCTTTATCAACCCTTCGAGCACCTCAGCAGCGAAGGAAAGAACTATTGGCTGGTCTACCCCGAAAACCGCCGGAACATCCGCAAGATCAGGCTGTTCCGCGACTGGATATTGAAGCGGATCGAGGAAAGCCGGCCGCAGCAACTGCCTCAAAACCCCATGTCCGGCGCATAAAAACAGCGGGGCGTGTCCTCATCCGGAAACAGGCAGAGATGATATTCGCCATCCTCGGATCGTCTTGCCTCGCGCTGCGACCAGTTGAAGACATGGCGTCGCGTGACCATGCGGTGATCGCCGGGTGCGAGCGAGACCTCGTAACCATCGGGGGTCACGCGGACGCTGCGCGTGGGGATCATCTGGCAGTCGCCGGTTTCGGCGTCGCCATTGCAGCAATAGCTTTCATATTTGAACCCCTTGTGGGATTCATGGGCAAGCGCGGTGGCGCTGAACGCCAGAGACAGGAAGAGGACCGTCAGAACAAGGCGCATCGGCATGGTCTCCGTTGAAACAACGGCGGCTGCCGGAAGATCATTGCGTCCCTTTATTCTAATTTCACATCAACACCCACCCGGACACAACGGCACCGGGAACTGCGATACCTGCCCCCTGATCTGCCCCCACCCAGGGTTCGCAGCGCCCGCTTTCGGAAGAACCGCCAGCGAAACATGTCATGGAAACCCTGCGCATCGGCGCGAAACCGGAATGATTTCCGGCAAGGCGCCCCGCAGGACTCCGCAGCCTTATATTTTAGCACATCGGCAGACTGCACAAAGGATAATAGCTGAGTCGCGTTAGCCAGCTAAGCACAAACTATGCGACAGGAATAAGCGGCTGCAACTTTACCGGGCCAATCCTTACGCAGAATGAACTCAACAGCGATTGCGGACACAAAAGGCGTCAGATTGTGAACAATCACCTCCGGCTCTCTGCTTTTCCCTTTCCTAAAGGTCAAATTTCTCGCAAGGTGCGCTGCACAAGGATCAGGGGAACCGCATGTACGAATACGCCATTGCGTGGGAATGGATGGCCTTTGCCGTCCGCTGGCTCCACGTCATCACCGCCATCGCCTGGATCGGCTCGTCCTTTTATTTCATCGCGCTCGATCTCGGGCTGGTCAAACGGGCGCATCTGCCGCCGGGGGCTTATGGCGAGGAGTGGCAGGTGCATGGCGGCGGTTTTTATCACATCCAGAAATATCTGGTTGCGCCTGCCCAGATGCCCGAACACCTGACATGGTTCAAATGGGAAAGCTACGTCACCTGGCTTTCCGGTTTCGCCATGCTCTGCATCGTTTATTACGGCGGGGCGGATCTCTTCCTGATCGATCATTCCGTGCTGGCGCTCACCCAGTTCCAGGCCATCTGTCTGTCGCTGGCATCGCTCGCCATCGGCTGGCTGTTTTATGATTTCCTCTGCAAATCGCCGCTCGGCAATAATACCTGGGGCCTGATGATCGTGCTCTATGTCGCGCTGGTGGCGATGGCATGGGGTTATACGCAGGTCTTCACCGGCCGCGCCGCCTTCCTGCATCTCGGCGCGTTTACCGCCACCATCATGTCGGCGAATGTGTTTTTCATCATCATTCCGAA
Source organism: Agrobacterium sp. P15N1-A (assembly GCF_044626815.1). Classification (NCBI taxonomy): domain Bacteria; kingdom Pseudomonadati; phylum Pseudomonadota; class Alphaproteobacteria; order Hyphomicrobiales; family Rhizobiaceae; genus Agrobacterium; species Agrobacterium sp. P15N1-A. The sequence continues at coordinate 586,663 of NZ_JBIUPF010000002.1, forward strand.
CCAGAAGATCGTCGTCGCAGACCTGATTGCCGGACGGACGCCGGACCCGAAATATGGCCGCATCGCCAAGCAGCGTTCACTGCACAACAACTACCTGACGCTGCCCGTCATCTTCTTCATGCTGTCGAACCATTATCCGCTGGCTTTCGCGACCGAGTTCAACTGGATCATTGCGGCACTTGTCTTCCTGATGGGCGTCACCATCCGCCACTGGTTCAACACCACCCATGCCCGCAAGGGCAAGCCGACTTGGACCTGGCTGCTGACCGCCCTCATCTTCATCGTCATCATGTGGCTTTCCACCGTGCCGAAAGTGCTGACCGGCGAGGAGGAGCAGAAGGCCGCGACCCTCTCCCCCATGCAGCAGCAATTCGTCAGCGACGCTCATTTTACCAAGGCGCGCGATGTGGTTCAGGGCCGCTGTTCCATGTGCCATGCGGCCGAGCCTGTCTGGGAAGGCGTGCCCTTCACACCAAAATCGGTGAAGCTCGAAACCGACGAACAGATCGCCGCCCATGCGCGCGAAATCTATTTGCAAGCCGGCCGCAGCCATGCCATGCCTCCCGGCAACATCACCGCCATCACCCCGGATGAGCGCAAGCTGCTGACCGCATGGTATGAAAGTGCGGTTTCCGGGGCAGGAAAAGCCGAAGGAAAGACTGAATGAGCATGGTTCTGCTGCGTGGCCGCCTGCTGAGCTTCCGCCGCGCGCCGCTCGCAATCGACGATACGCAAAGCTATCTCTATATCGAAGATGGCGGCCTGCTGATCGAAAATGGCAGGATCGCCGCCATCGGCGAATATGCCGATATCCGTAAGGCAGCCCCCGAAGACGTCGAGGAAAAGGATCACCGGCCGCATCTCATCGTGCCCGGCCTCATCGACATGCACCTGCATTTCCCGCAGATGCAGGTCATCGGCTCCTATGCCGCCAACCTGCTGGAATGGCTGAACACCTACACCTTCCCGGAAGAATGCCGCTTCGTCGAAACCGCCCATGCCCAGCGCATCGCCACGCATTTCTACGACGAGCTGCTGCGCCACGGGACCACGACCGCCGCTGCCTATTGCTCCGTGCACAAGACCTCCGCCGACGCCTTTTTCACGGAGGCCATGAAGCGCAACATGCTGATGGTGGGCGGCAAGGTGATGATGGACCGCAATGCCCCGCAGGGCCTGCTGGACACGCCGGAAACCTCCTATGACGAGACGCGCCAGGTGATTGCCGACTGGCACGGCAAGGGCCGCAACCACGTCGCCATCACGCCGCGCTTCGCCATAACCTCCACCCCGAAGCAGATGGAAGCCGCCCAGGCGCTGGCGCAGGAGTTTCCCGATCTCTTCATCCAGACGCATCTGTCCGAAAATCTGGACGAGATCAAATACACCTGCGAGCTTTACCCCGAAGCGACCGACTATACCGATATCTATGTGCGATACGGCCTGATGGGCAACAAGACCCTGCTCGGCCACGCCATCCACCTCTCGGAGCGCGAAGCGGACGTGCTGTCGGAAACCGGCGCGGTGGCCGTACATTGCCCCACCTCGAACCTCTTCATCGGCTCCGGCCTCTTTCCGATGAAGAAGCTGCAACGGCGCGAAAAGCCTGTTCGTATCGCGGTTGCCACCGACATCGGCGGCGGATCGAGCTATTCCATGCTGCGCACCATGGATGAGGCCTACAAGATCCAGCAATTGCTGGGCGAGCGCCTGAACCCGCTGGAAAGCTGGTATCTGATGACGCGCGGCAATGCCGAAGCGCTGTCCATGGTCGACCGCATCGGTACGCTGGAGGCCGGCACGGACGCGGACATCACCGTGCTCAACGCTTCCTCGACACCCGCCATGGCGCTGAAGATGGAAGTGGTGAACAGCCTGACCGAGGAACTCTTCCTGATGCTGACCATGGGCGACGACCGCACCGTGGTGGAAACCTATGTGGCCGGCAAGGCGATGAAAAGCGTGCTGGCATAGTTCGGCTGGGGCCGAAACATAAAGCTGCTAACTCGTTTACATCCGTCACATATTGGATCGAGCGTGTGCCGCCTCTTTCTTCTCCCCACCGGGGAGAAGGTGGCCCGAAGGGTCGGATGAGGGGGCAAGCTCTCGGCCTATCGTTGCCCTTGCCCCCTCATCCCGCTGCCGCGACCTTCTCCCCGGCGGGGAGAAGAAACGAGCTGCACCCGCTCGATTCTTAGTGATCGCCCGACGCCATCCCGGCCGAAATGCGAATGACCTCTGGAGTGCACCGTGCCGGATTTGGACACAACCACCATGCTCATGGTCTTCGCGACCTTCATCGTCGCCGGCATCGTCAAGGGCGTGACCGGCATGGGGCTGCCGACCGTCGCCATGGGCGTGCTGGGCCTTTTCATGCCGCCCGTCGTTGCCGCCGGCCTGCTCATCCTGCCGTCCTTCGTCACCAATATCTGGCAATTGCTGGCCGGGCCGGATTTCAGGGCCATCGTCGCGCGGCTGTGGCCGATGATGATCGCCATCGCCGCCGGCACTCTCATCGGCATCCGGCTGATGACGGCAGGCACCGGCGTCTGGACCACCTCGGCACTCGGATTATGCCTTGCGGCTTACGCGGCCTACAGCCTCTTCGCCAAACCCCTCTCCGTTCCGGCGCGGCTGGAATCCAGGCTCTCGCCGGCCATAGGGCTGACAACCGGCCTGCTGACTGGCGGCACCGGAATTTTCGTCGTGCCCGCCGTGCCCTATATCCAGTCGCTCGGTTTCAACCGGGACGATCTCGTGCAGGCGCTCGGCCTTTCCTTCACCGTTTCGACCATTGCGCTCGCCGCCGGCCTAGCCTCCCAGAATGCCTTTCACATCGAGCATCTGTCGCTATCCGCGCTGGCCGTTCTGCCGGCCCTTGCCGGAATGTGGCTTGGCCAGAAGATCCGTTATATCGTCAGCCCCGCCACATTCCGGCGCTGGTTCCTCATCAGCCTGCTCATACTGGGAGCCGAGCTGTTTTTGCGGGCTTTCTGGTGATGAGCCCTGTCGATTTTGATGTTGCAGCCGTCCCATTCATGTTATGTGAAGCCATCATTCAAATGTGAAGGCTTTATCCATGGGCAAAATTCTGACCATAGCGGACCTGAAGCAACAGGCTCAGCGCCGTGTGCCAAAAATGTTTTTCGACTACGCCGATAGCGGCGCGTGGACGGAAGGCACCTACCGCGCCAATGAGGATGATTTTTCCAAGATAAAGCTGCGCCAACGCGTGCTGGTGGATATGACCGACCGGTCGCTTGCCACAGAAATGGTCGGCGAGAAGGTTTCGATGCCGGTGGCGCTCTCCCCCACCGGGCTGACGGGCATGCAACATGCCGATGGCGAAATGCTGGCCGCAAAAGCGGCGGAGGAATTCGGCGTGCCCTTCACGCTCTCCACCATGAGCATCTGCTCCATCGAGGATGTCGCCTCCGTCACTTCGAAACCCTTCTGGTTCCAGCTCTACGTGATGAAGGACCGGGATTTCGTCAATAATCTCATCGACCGAGCAAAGGCCGCTGGCTGCTCCGCACTGGTGCTGACGCTCGACCTGCAAATTCTCGGCCAGCGTCACAAGGACCTTCGCAACGGCCTCTCCGCACCGCCGAAATTCACCCCGAAACATATCTGGCAGATGGCGACCCGGCCGAAATGGTGCATGGACATGGCCCGCACCAAGCGCCGCAGCTTCGGCAATATCGTCGGCCACGCCAAAAACGTCTCCGACCTGTCATCGCTCTCCTCCTGGACGGCGGAGCAGTTCGATCCGCGCCTGTCGTGGAAGGATGTCGAATGGATCAAGGAACGCTGGGGCGGCAAGCTTATCCTCAAGGGCATCCTTGACGAGGAGGATGCACGCGCCTCGCTCGATACCGGCGCCGACGCCATCATCGTCTCCAACCATGGCGGCCGCCAGCTCGATGGCGCCCACTCCTCCATCGCCATGCTGCCGAAGATCGTCGATGCCGTCGGCGACAGGGTTGAGGTGCACATGGATGGCGGCATTCGCTCCGGTCAGGACGTGCTGAAAGCCGTGGCGCTCGGCGCCAAAGGCACCTATATCGGCCGGCCCTTCCTCTATGGTCTCGGTGCCGATGGCAAGCAGGGCGTGACCACGGCACTGGAGATCATCCGCAAGGAGATGGATGTCAGCATGGCGCTTTGCGGCAAGCGGCTGATTACAGATGTGGACCGCAGCGTTCTGGCTTAAATCGTCGCTAAAGTTCGGAAACAAACTAGAGATAGCGACGACGGACGGCAAAATAATCCAATCAATGACTTTCTCCAGCATCCGATCAACAAGAATGCTAAAGACTCGCTTTGACAATCCTTTGAAATACAGCTTCCAACGGCGTCGGCGTTTTAGAAGAAATTTTGACAGAGCATTGCGCATACGTGCCTCCAAGAAAGGAGACCGCACTCATGCGCAGCCGGTTTTTCGATTTACATACAGATAGAACAAAGGGTGAATTTACGCAACAGAAATCGAGAAAAATTTCTCAATGCCCCACCGTCTTCGAAAACACATTCACGATCACCACGCCGGTGATGATGAAACCGAGACCGATAACGGCGGCAATATCCAGCGTCTGACGGAACACGAAATAACCGATGCCGGAAATCAGCACGATGCCGAGCCCGCTCCAGATCGCATAGGCAACCCCGACAGGGATCACGCGTAGCGTGAACGACAGCAGATAAAAGGCCGCGCCGTAAAATACCGCCATCAGCACCGTCGGCAGCCACCTAGTGAATTGCTGCGACTGCTGCAGGAATGAGGTCGCGATGACCTCACAGATAATGGCCGCGACAAGCGCCCCATAGGTGAAAAGTGCCGCGTTCATCGTTCCGTTTCCTTTGTCGTCTGGGCGATCATCCGGGCTCTGAGAGCCGCCCTGTCGCCACCTGCCCTGCCGTCATCGGCCAGAAGATCGGCAAACCAGATGCCGTCCGCCGCAAGCCTGACGAGTTCCAATACCACCCCCTCATCCGTTTCCTTATGACGGATGAGACGCCCTTCGAACCAGCTGGTCCACATGCGCCTGAGCGACGGTTCACCGACCATCGACACCGACAATGCCGCCCATTGCCTGCCCGATTCCCGGTCGCGATCGGAAAAAACCGCGTTCACATAGGCCCTCGTGAAGCATCCGTAAGCTTCACAATCCTGTGAGATGAGCGCGTCGATTTCCGCGTCCAGCGCCGAAAGAAGGTCCGCCATCACCGCCTCCAGCAAAGCCTGCTTGGAGGCGAAATGATGAAACAACCCACCCTTCGTCACTCCCGCCGCATCGGCCACCGCCTGCACGGAAAGTGCTGCAACACCCTGCTCGGCAGCGAGTTTCGCCGCGCAATCGAGAAGACTGCGGCGAACGACCTCAGGCTGCTTTTTCCGTTCATGTGCATTTTTCATATTTCGAAACATACCGGACGGTTGGTTTCTTTGCAAGGAAATTGTGAGGGCTGCCGCCGGCTTGAAATTCATACTTAATTAAGCATGAAAGCGATCTCTAAAGTTTTAGCGGTTTTGTTGCCGGAAAGTGTCAGTAAAACTTCGCCCATCGCGGCGGCCGAACAAAAGGGGTGGATTATGTCGGGAACGATCAAACGGGGAATGGCGGGTGCATGGGTCTTCGCAATCGCCTTCTTTTGCGCGATCCTCTCATTGCAGGCATCGCCCGCCCAGGCCGGTTACGCCCATTTCATCATGGATGCCAATACCGGCAAGGTTCTGGCCGCCCGCAATGCCGATGTGCTGAACCACCCGGCCTCGCTCACCAAGATGATGACGCTTTACATGACCTTCGAGGCGCTGCATGCCGGCCGGCTTCGCTGGGACCAGAAGATAAAGATGTCCAGGAACGGCGCAGCCGTTATCCCCTCGAAGCTTTATGTGCGCCAGGGGCAGACCTTCACCGTGCGCGAGGCGGTCTACGGCATGATCGTCAAATCCGCCAACGACATGGCGGAAGGCATGGGCGATCATCTCGGCGGCTCCGAGGCAAGGTTCGCCGAGATGATGACCCGCAAGGCTCGCCAGCTCGGCATGTCGAAAACGGTGTTCCGCAACGCTTCCGGCCTGCCCAGCAAATCGCAGGTGACGACGGCGCGTGACATGGCGAAGCTTGGCCTTGCGTTGCAGCGCGACTTTCCCAAGGAATATGACCTCTTCGCCATGGAATCCTTCAGCTTCCGGGGAAAACGCATTCGCGGTCATAACAATCTGATGTATCGCTATCAGGGCATGGACGGCATCAAGACCGGTTATACCAATGCTTCCGGTTTCAACCTCGTCAGCGCCGTCAATCACAATGGCCGCCGCGTCGTCGGCGTCGTGCTGGGCGGCAAGACCGCGCGCAGCCGCGATGCGCAGATGGCCGCCCTTCTCGACAAGGCCGTGCCGCAGGCATCGAGAAGCCGCAACACCGAACAGCTCGTCGCCAGCGCCAATGTCAGCCGCACCTTTGCTGTGACGCCTGCAGCCGCGCCCGCCGCTTCAGTACCGCCCGCCTCCGTACCATTGCCGATGTTCGCGGAGCGCCGCCAGGATCCGGTCGCCATGCAGATCGCCACGGCGAATAACCAGATGGCCGACATGATGCAGGTTTCGGCCATCCCGCGGCCGGCTCCCGCGGCGGCCTCCGCCAGCCAGAGAAGCCGCTGGGAAGTGCAGATCGCCGCCACCGACAGCGAAGCCGCCGCCCGCTCGCTGCTCGCCAATGCCCGCTCCAACATCGCCGGAAATTATGCCGGGATAGCCCCCTACACCGAAGCCGTGCAAAGCGGATCGGCAACGCTCTACCGCGCCCGCTTCACCGGCTTCGAAGACCAGTCTTCGGCCGTTTCCGCCTGCAAGGAACTGAAGGCGCAATCTTATTCCTGCGTGGTGATGACCAGCGAGGGGTGAGGATCAGCGCTTGAGCCAACCGCTCGCCAGCGCATCGGCCAGATGCGGAATCCCATTGACCTTCGCCATCTCGGCCATGGCCATATTGTCGTAACGGATATTGCGGAAATAGACCTGCCAGCCGCGCCCGGTCTCCTCCAGCACGGCATAGGTGGCAAGCGGATGACCGGCCTCGACGTGATGGTCGAAAGGCGTGTCGTCCTTCCAGCCGGGGCAGCCGACGCTGCCGGGATTGACGATCAGCCGGCCGTCGGAAAGCTGCACGGTACGGGGAATATGGGTATGGCCACACAGCATCAGCGGCTGGGTGATGCCTTCCGCCATGGCTTCGATTTCGGCCAGCGGCCGCAATTTCAGAACGCCTTCCGGCGACAGCGTTTCCAGCCAATATTCCAGATCGTCACGCGGCGAGCCATGGCAGCAATAGGCGACATCCTTGAACACCATGCTGAACGGCAGGGTTTGCAGCCAGTCCAGATGGGCGGCGCTCAGCTGCGCATGCGCCGGCCTTTCCCAGCTTCCCATCTCTTCCGGCGCACGCTCGATCAGTTCCCGGTCATGATTGCCGCGAATGCTGGGAATCCAGTTGCTAACAAGCACATCGCCGGTAAACCCCGCTTCCAGCGGGCCGCTGAAACAATCGCCGAGATTGACGATGTCCTTGATGCCAAGCCTCGCGATATCCTCCAGCACGGCTTCAAGCGCGGCGCAGTTTCCGTGAATATCGGCAATGGCGGCAAAGATCATGGCAATCAGCTTCCTCGATAGGTGGAATAGCTATAGGGCGAAAGCAGAAGCGGCACATGGTAGTGGCCGCTCTCATCGGCAATGCCGAAACGGATCGGAATAATATCGAGAAAGGCGGGCTCCGGCAGCGCCACACCCTTGCCGCGCAGATAATCGCCGGCATGGAAAACCAGCTCATATTCGCCGGCCTTGAAACCGTCGCCGGCAAGCAGAGGCCCGCCGTCGACACGGCCGTCGCTATTGGTCTGCACCGTCTTCAGCTTCTCGCGCCGATCGCCGGAGAGCCGGTAGAGCTCGATCGTCAGCCCTTCGGCAGGCGTGCCCTGGGCGGCATCGAGGACATGGGTGGTCAAACCGGTCATGGCTTGGGCTCCGCGATCATATAGGGCTTATCGAAAAAATACTCTTCCAGATTGTTACCCGGCCCATCGCGGTCGGCAACCAGAAAATCCGAAACCGCCTGCAATGGCATCAGCGGATAATGCCAGACATTGCGGCGGTAATTCACGCCCTGATCGCCCCGCGCCAGAAACACCTGTGGCCGACCGGGCCGGCCGCCATCGTCATTGGCGACGACCACGAGGAAAGGCCGGCCGGAAAGCGGCGAAAAACTCTGGCTGCCGAGCGGATGCCGTTCCATCATCTCGATTTGATGCGGAAAGGCGCGCGGCTGCCCGCGGAAAATATTGAGGATGACACGCGCGCCCTCACCCGCCGCCTCGGGGGCTGCGAGCGCATGGTGCCGCTCGGTCTGTCCGCCATTGATATGCCGCATGGAAGAGGGTGTCGTTTCGATCACATCACCGAAGGATGCGAAAGCCTCTCTGGTGAGAGGTTTTATGTCGAGAAAATCAGTCAAATGTCATTCACCTTGGGCATGCCAGTTTCGGAGGAGGGACAGACGCGCCTGCAAATCCGGAATACTCTGCGTTATCGTTTTCCAGACGACCGAGAGCTCCGCCCGGAAATAATCATGCACGATCAGATTGCGCATACCCTTCATCTTGATCCAGGGGATTTCCGGGTGCTGCTGTAAAAATGCGGGGTAGTGCTTGTCCAGCTTCGCGACCGCCTCGCCAATCAGGGCAAGACCCATCATGACCGCCATCTGCGTCCGCGTGTCGGAGGAAAAAGCGGCCTCATCCATATCCTGAATGAAATCCTGTATTCTGGAGGCGGCAACATCCATCTCCTTCAGATAGAGCAGAAGCCGATCCGTACTCATACCGCTTTGGCTTCCTTCAGAACGCGCGCCCGTATATCCGAATGCAGGCCGCCTGAGGTGACGACGTCGACCTCCACACCAAGCAGCGCCTTCAATTCCTCCAGCAAACCGCCGAGATCAAACAGTGTTGTGCCCGGCAGGGCATCCACCAGAATGTCGAGATCGCTGTCTGGCCGGTCCTCGCCACGGGCGACGGAGCCGAATACGCGCGGGTTGGCCGCGTTGAAGCGTTTCGTCGCTTCGCGGATCGCTTCCCTGTTCTTTTCCAGCACCTCGGACGGTCTCATGATCTTCATCTCCAGACGGCGCGATTCTAGCAGAACGGCCACCACTCGCCAATTCAGCCTTCCGGCAGCATCGAGGAAAGGCGCAGCCAGGCGATCTTTTCCACCTGCGCCGTCGCCGTCTCAAATTCTTCGGCCGCGCCGTTGCCGATGCGCGTCTCGAAGGCGGAAAGAATATCGTGCCTGTTCAGCCCCTTGACCGCGATGATGAAGGGAAAGCCGAATTTTTCGGTATAGGCGCCGTTCAATTCGGTAAAACGGGCGTGCTCTTCGGGGGTAAGCCGGTCCAGCCCCGCACCGGCCTGTTCGTTGCGGCTGTCGGCCGTCAACTCACCCGCAATCGCCAGCTTGCCGGCCAGATCGGGGTGCGCCCGCAAAACGCCGAGCCTTTCCGCCTCGGAAGCGGCGCGAAACTGCGCGCTAAGCGCGGCGTGAACCGCCTTCGCCGTCAGTTCCAGGCCCGCTCCGCCGGCGTCATAGGCCCGTTCGGCGATGAAAGGCGAATGTTCGAAGACGCCGCCGAAACGGGTGACAAAATCCTCACGCGTCACCATCAAAGCACCTCCGGCTTATGATGTTCATGCCAGTGACGGGCGATCTCGATGCGCTGCGGGATCCACACTTTCTCATGGCCAAGCACATATTCGATGAAACGGCGAAGGGCTGCCGCGCGGCCGGGACGGCCGACAAGGCGGCAATGCAGGCCGACGCTCATCATCTTCGGCGCGCCTTCGATGCCCTCCTGATAAAGCACGTCGAAAGCATCCTTCAGATAGGTGAAGAACTGATCGCCGGAATTGAAGCCCTGCGGCGTGGCGAAACGCATATCGTTGGTTTCGAGCGTATAGGGAATGATCAGGAAAGGCTCGTCCTTCGCTCCCTTCACCCAATAGGGCAGATCGTCGGCATAGGAGTCCGACGAATAGAGGAAACCGCCCTCTTCCATGACAAGGCGCAGCGTATTGTCCGACGGCTTGCCCTGATACATGCCATAGGGACGCTCGCCGGTCACCTCCGTATGCAGACGCACGGCTTCGACTATATGCTTGCGCTCTTCTTCTTCGGAAAAATCCTTATATTCCAGCCAGCGATAACCGTGGCTGGCGATTTCCCAACCCGCTTCCTTCATCGCCGCAACGGCTTCCGGGTTACGGGCCATGGCGGCGGTCACGCCATAAACGGTGGTGGTGACGCCGAGCCCGGTGAACATGCGCCACAGCCGCCAGAAGCCGGCGCGCGAGCCATATTCATAGATCGATTCCATGTTCAGGTTGCGCTGGCCGGGCCAGGGCTGGGCGCCGACGATTTCCGACAGCAGCGATTCCGATGCCTTGTCATTGTCGAGAATGCAGCTCTCGCCGCCCTCCTCGTAATTAATGACGAATTGCACGGCGATGCGCGCGCCGCCCGGCCATTTCGGATCGGGAACATTGCGGCCATAGCCCACCAGATTGCGGGAGTAATTTTCGGAAATCATGCAGCCACCCAGACCATCTCTCCCAAGGCGGAAACCGATTTCGGGAGACATAAAACAGACCTCCGAAGCGCGATGACCCGGAACGGGGAGAACACACGCTTCAGATATGCGATATCCGGACGGTAGCATCCGCATCCGGAATGTCGAGATCAATCTTGCCGACATTCCGATGCTTTTTTGTATACGATTACTCCGACGCGCTCTTCAGGCGATCTTTCGGGCAGAAACGCGGCCCATGGGGTGAAGCGAGTGTACCCGGAAAGGCGCGCCCGGTTCATCCTCGATGAAAAGCGCAAGGCTGGAAAACTGCAGGGACCGCGTCAGCAGCGGCTCGAAAACCTTGCGCACGGCCCGCTCTATCCTCTGGCTGCTGGACGCTTCCACACCGCCGGTCAGCGACATCTGGAACCGGAACTCGTCCATCACATGCGGGCTGCCCCAGCGATGCAGATTGGTGAGCTGCGATGCCGAAAGCCGGTCCGGATCCGCGCGCTCGATTTCCGCGTCGGAGAGCGGCGCCCGGTAACGGTCGAATTCCTGCACCACGCGGGCGGCAAAAAAATGCAGCACTTCGCAGGGGCGCTCGGGAACGAGGCTGAAGACATTCTCCTGCCTTGCCACCACCAGTTGCGGCAGCGTGAAGGGCTCCTGCCTGCCGGAAAAATACATCAGGTCGCGCAGAAGCGCGGCCTCGGAATGGCCCTCCGCAAGACGGAAGGGAGCCTTGATCGTGCCGTGGAAACCGTAACGGCGCGGCAGCGCCGTATGGTAGGAAATCTCCTGCATGCCGAGATCGATCATGCCCGGCGGCTCCACCGCCTGACCGGAATAGGCATCGCGCCCCAACCACGCGGCGGCCGCCTGCGTCAGGGGGTCATTGGGGGAAGGCGTGAAATGAATGGCGTATCGCATGCGCTGTCACCTCGCCGCAAAAGCGGACAAACCGGCCTCGTTGCAGGCCAGCAGATAAGTGATTTGCGTGACAGATTAACGACGTAAGCGGCCTGATCAGAGCTTTCTAAAGTCCGCGACGGCAATACTCACGTGTTGTTGAAGGTGAAAGCCCGAGGGGATGACAGGTGTGTGACCGCACACGCTCTGCAACGCCGCATCGGCAAGAAAATGCGCAAGCCCGAAGCTGACCTTGAAGCCGCCGGTCAGCGCAACGAGCCTCGGATGGCCAGGGATCGTGCCCACCATCGGATCCCTCCCCACCGCCTTCGGGCGCAGCCCGGCCCAGCGTTCCAGCACCGGCGCGCCGGCAATCGAGGGAACAACGGCAGACGCATCCGCCAGCAGTTTTTCGAGCTTTTCATCGGTACTGAAGGGATCGGAAAAACAATCTTCGCTGGTACTGCCGATCGCGACGGTGCCATCCTCATGCGGTACGATATAAAGACCGTTCAGGAACACGACCGGCATCGCCGGGTCGGCTGCCGCGTCGAGAAGTGCCGCCTGCCCCTTCACCGCCTGCCCCAGCGTCACGCCGGCCTCCAGGCCGAGGGCGTCGCGGACCAGGGGGAAGGAACCATGGCCGTTGGCGACGATGACATGGCCGAAAGAAACCGCGTCGCCCGACGACAGCACCGCCCGCCCGGCATCCACGTCGAGCGAAAGAACGCGGCAACCTTCCGCCAGCCGCACATGCCGCGCCTTGCCGAGAAAAGCCGAAAGAAGGGCGATCATCGCGCGCGGCGAGACCCGCGCCGCCAGCGTATCGAACACGAAACCCGCTTCACCCGCCGCATCATCCACCCAGCCCGCGACCGAAGGACTGTCACCGACATGCCAATGGAACCGGCGCTCGCCCGACACCCAGTTCTCCAGCGCATCCCGTTCGTGCCGTTCGGCAATGGCGCGCAGATGCGGCTTCGGCAGCGGAATGATACGACCTGCGCGGCGGTAGCCGGCGGAAAGCCCGGTTTCCGCCTCCAGCCCGGCAATCTCTTTTTCCAGCGCAACCAGGGCATCGAACTGGAACTGTTTCTTGTCCGACCAGCGGTCCGGCATATGCGGCATCAACGCACCCAGCAGCCCGCCGCTGGCGCCGTCGCCGGGGCGATCCGCCTCCACCAGCAATGTATCGATGCCGAGCCTTTCCGCCTTGACGGCGGCCCACAGCCCCATGATGCCGCCACCGACGACGAGAAGCGGCACGGAAGCCGGCAATCTTGGAGATTGACCCTGTTCGAAAGCGGGATTATCGGCTTTAGCCATGAAACATTCCAACGAAAATATCACAGAGACCGGCGCAGCGGCCGGTTCACCGGCCGGGGAAACCCCCACCGCGCTCGACTGGCGTGACGGGGATATGCCCTATTCACTGGCCTTTGACGACCATTTTTATTGCCAGACGGATGGCCGGCTGGAATGCGGCCATGTCTTCCTCTCCGGAAACGGCCTGCCAGAGCGTTGGCTCGAACGGGAGGGCACATTTCGCATCGGCGAACTGGGCTTCGGCACCGGGCTTAACCTCTGCGAGACATGGCGCCAATGGAAAGAGATGCGGAAAGAGATGCGCAACGGCCGCTCCAGGCTGCATTTCATCTCCTTCGAACTCTACCCGATGAAGGCGGAGGAAATCGACCGGGCGCTTTCCCGCTGGCCGGAAGTGGATGCCGAACGCAAGGCACTCACCGCCCTCTGGCCCGCCGAGCCGAAAGGACGGGTCGAAATCCAGCTCGATGACGAAACGCGCCTGACAGTGGTCTGTGGCGAGGCGCTCGCCGGCATTTCCGCAAGCGAGGAAAGTTTCGACGCCTGGTTCCTCGATGGCTTCGCACCCGCGCGCAATCCGGACATGTGGTCGCTGGAAATCATGCAGGCGCTTTTCGCAAAGACGGCGCCCGGCGGCACATTCGCCACCTATGCCGCCGCCGGCTTCGTTCGCCGCAACCTCATCGCCGCCGGTTTTGAGCTGGAGCGCCGGAAAGGTTTTGCCGGAAAGCGGGAAATGCTCTGCGGGACCAAACCCTCCGACTGACGCCAAGCAGAAGCGTGTTCCAGTCGAAAACTCACACGCCCGGCACGTCGCGGCGCGGCATGTTGTCGCCCAGCCATTGCGCGATCTTGTCTTCGAGCGTTTCCGGGCTGATGGGCTTCGACAGATAATCGTCCATGCCCGCCTCCAGGCATAGTTCCCGATCCGCCTCCTGCGTATGGGCGGTAACGCCGATGATCGGCACATGCCGGCCGTCGGCGGCGGTCCGTTCCGCGGCGCGGATGGCCTGCGTCGCCTGATGTCCGTTCATGACCGGCATCGAGACATCCATCAGGATGATGGCGGGATTATTCTCCTGCCAAGCCTGCACGGCCTTCTTGCCATTACCGACGATCAGAAAGCGCAGACCCGCCTGCTGCAATATCTGGGTGAAGACGATCTGATTGACGTCATTGTCCTCGGCCACCAGCACATCGACAAGGCTCGGCCGATGCCGCGCCGGCACCGCCGTCGATACGGCATCGCGCTGCTTTCTTTCGGCCGAGCCTTTTTCCGGCCGGACGGCGCCGTCACCGCGACCTGTTTCACGCGGGACCGGCGCTTGCCGGGCGCGTTTCAGCCGCACATCCCGCACCACGTCGAACAGGGTGGAGCGCAGGAGCCGCGCCCGCGCCGGCTTCATTAGATGCGCCTGTACATTGAGATCGGTGAACAGCGTCTCGTCACCGACGACATCCATGGAGGTCAGGAAAACAATGGCGATGTCGTCAAAGCGCGCATCCGCCCGGATCCGTTCCACCACATCCAGCCCGTTCATGACAGGCATATGATAATCGAGAACGATGGCGTCGATGGAAAACCCGAGAGACGCCGCCTCCTCAAGCACGGCGATGCCGGAAGGCCCGTCTTCCACCGCGTGGCCGTCTATGCCCCAACTGCGCAACTGCTCCGTCAATATGCGGCGATTGACGTCGTTATCGTCGATGACGAGCACGCGAATATCGTCGATCGCCACGGAAAGAAGCGGGAGATCGCGCTGTCTCTCGGTCACCTGAAACGGAATATTGACCTCGAAGGTCGATCCCCTGCCGACATCGCTGACGACCTTGATCGCACCGTCGAACAGGCCGACGAGACCGACCGTGATTGCCAGTCCCAGCCCCGTTCCCTCGTGCCGGCGCGTGGCGGAGCCGTCGACCTGGCTGAACTTGTCGAAGATGGTTTCGAGCTTGTCGGCCGGAATGCCGATGCCACTGTCTTCGACGCGCAGTGACAGGATGGCCTCGGAGGCTTCCGCCGAACGTGCCGAAAGCTCGACCAGCACATGCCCCATTTCGGTGAACTTGACGGCGTTTCCAACGATATTGGTGACGATCTGCCGAAAGCGGCCGGCATCGCCGATGACCTTGCCGAAGACGGAAGCATCGATCCGGACGATCAGCTCTATGTCCTTTTCAAGCGCCGCCGAGGACAGCAGCGACACCACATCCTCGACCGCCTCCGCCGGATCGAAAGGCACGCTGCGCAGCCTCATCTGCCCGGCCTCGATCTTCGAGAAATCGAGAATGTCGTTGATGATCGTCAGAAGCGCATTGCCGGATTTGACGATGATATCGGTAAAGGTCTTCTGGCGCGTATCCAGATTGGACTTGGCCAGAAGCTCCGCCATGCCGAGAACGCCGTTCATCGGCGTGCGGATTTCATGGCTCATATTGGCCAGAAATTCCGATTTGGCCCGATCCGCCGCTTCCGCACGCGATAGCAGCCGCTGCAATTCCTCTTCACGCAGCTTCATCTCGGTCACATCGGTGACGATGATGAGCCAGTAATTGCCGGAACTGTTGGTGGCCTCCAGATTGAGCCAGCTTTTGCCGGCGACATGGATGAGCCAGGAAAACGGCCGGTTGGCGGCGATATTCTCCCTCCAGGCGCGCAGCGTCTCCGCAGCCTCCCCGGCCGTGCCGAAATCGCCGCGCCCGGCGCAATGGGCGAAGAAACCCGACCAGTTGCAGCCCTTTTCCAGAAGATGCGGCGGCACGTCGAACATACGCGCCATCGCCTCGTTGGACATGATGATCGTGCCTTGCTCGACCAGCACCAGCCCCTGCGCCATGGCGCGCGTGGCGCCCTGCATATATTCGCCGACCCGCTCCAGTTCGGCCTTCGCCTTGCCGATCTCGACGTCGCGCATGCGTACATCGGTGACGTCGGCATAGGTGCTGAGGATTTTTCCGCCTTCGAGCCGGGTTTTCGAAATGACCGTGACCTTGCCGCTTTTGCTGCGCACCTCGCGGGGCGCAAAGACCTCCTCCTTCAGAAGCCGCTGCACCCGCTCGCCATAGACCTCATCGAAAGGCCTGTCGCCATAGTCATAAAGGCCGCTGTCGAAATTCATCTCCATGAATTCGCGATAAGTTTTGCCGACAAGCGACTTCTCGCCGCCGATCTCGCCCCAGACCTCATAAAAGAACGGATTGACATATTCGATGACGAGATCGGCGCTGAGCAGCAGCACGCCCACCGGCAGGGCATGAAGAACCGCTTCGAGCTGGCGGTGCAGCGCCTCAGCCTCGGCCTGCGCGGCGATCAGCGCCTTTTCCCGGTCCTGCAGCAGGCTGGCATCGGTGACCGAGCCCACCAGATAGTATTCGTCGTCCGGCGTCGCGACCCGGCCGAGCCTTGTGATGACGGGAATGGCGCCGCCATCCGAAAGCGGAACGCTTCCGGTCTTTTCAATGGCTTCCCCCGTTTGCAGAATATGCTCGTTTTCCCGCTGGAACTGCGGGCCTTCCTCCGGAAACATCTCGCATTCGGTCTTGCCGATATGATCGGCGAGGCTGCCGCCCAGAAATTTCTCATAGGCCGCATTGGCAAAGGTCAGCCGCCTGTCCTGATCCCTCAGGAAAACGCCGACCGGCAATTGCTCAAGCGCGGCGCGCAGAAGCCAGGTCTCACGGATCTGCGTGCTCAGAAGCGTCTCATGCGCCTTGAACTCGGTGACATCCACCCGCAGCCCCACCAGCATGCCGTTTTCCAGCCGCTTGTTGACCATGCGCACCCAGCGGCCATCGGCAAACTGCTCCACCCTTTCGAGATAGGGCAGTGAAAAATCCCGTAGCTGCTCCTGCATCCACCCTTCGAACGCCGGATCACCGTCCTTCGCATCGCGATAGCCGCTCGAAAAATAAATCGCCCTCATCAACGTCTCGAGCGGGACGCCGGCCTTCAGGTCGACGCCGAGCGCGCCGTAGAATTCCCTGAAGCGGGTATTGCAGTAGACCAGCCGGTTTTCGCGGTCATAAATCACGATACCCGCGTCGACGAGATCGATCACGCCGCTGCCGAACAGCAGGTCCGAAGCGCTGTCGGCTTGCGGAAAAACCTCCACGGTGGCGGACGGCATGTCCTCGAACGCTTCGAACAGGAACAGATTGCCGTCGTCACCGGTGAAACGTTCGCAGCGAAGCGTGTATGGCCCGGACGCGCCCCCACCATGGCAGGCAATCATCTCATCCGTGGCGAAGACCAGCGAACGGCGCTCCCTGTCCTCGCGCTCGGCATCGCGTATATCGGCGGAAAGGGAAAGACTGGTGTGTCCCTTGAATGCCCCGGGCGGACGCCCCATGACCCGGGCATAGGCGGAATTGACCGCGATATAGCGAAGTTCGCTGTCCTTGATGCACGCGGGCAGGTCCAGGGCGGCCACGGCCCTGCAAGCCTTTTCGAGCAACCCGCAGCCTTCGGTCAATCGATACTCCACACCTTGCAGTCCATTCCTGTCGAATCAAATATTTCCGGACGCCATCGCAAAAAACGTTATGTGAGAAAATCGATCTTTGCTATGTATCCGAGGGGGCCGTTACCCTTTTTTAACCATAATTCTTCGCGTTCGCCCGTGCCGTCCCGGTAATCGCCGGCTACCGGTACGCATGGCTGCCATGCACCCTCCAGCGGCGGCGTTACAAAACTATCGCTTGACTTTGACGCACAAAACGCCCACATGGCCCTCAAGCTTTCACCTTCGGCAGCCGCGTGAGCTGCAGCGTATGACCGGAAAGACGTCCTTAAAAAGGAATCTGGCCCGCATGAAGGAAAAGCGCAAAGAATACAGAAGACGGCATGTGCCGCACTGATGCGCAGAAAGTTATTCCAACCCACAAGTTCCCAATTCACGCGGGGTTCTTGACGCCGAAACCGCCGGACAGCAGCCCTGTTCCGGACGATTGGTTTTTGGCGCCCCGAAAGGCATTATATTGACCAGTTTTAGCGAACTCGGCCTCTCCGAAAAGATCGTGGCCAGCGTTACCCAGCTTGGCTATACGACCCCTACTCCCATTCAGGCAAAGGCCATTCCGCTGCTGCTCGAAGGCCGTGACCTGATCGGCCTCGCACAGACCGGCACCGGCAAGACCGCCGCTTTCGGCCTGCCGATCATCGAAATGCTGATGAAGCAGGCGGACCGCCCGGCAAACCGCACCTGCCGCACCCTCATCCTCGCCCCCACGCGCGAGCTGGTGAACCAGATCGGCGAAAACCTGCGCTCCTTCGTGAAGAAGACGCCGCTGCGTATCAACCAGGTGGTTGGCGGCGCGTCGATCAACAAGCAGCAGCTTCAGCTCGAAAAGGGCACGGACATTCTGGTGGCGACCCCCGGCCGCCTGCTGGACCTCATCGCCCGCAACGCCATCTCGCTCTCCAAGGTCACCTATCTGGTGCTCGATGAAGCGGACCAGATGCTCGATCTCGGCTTCATCCACGATCTGCGCAAGATTTCGAAGATGGTGCCGGCCAAGCGCCAGACGCTGCTTTTCTCGGCCACCATGCCGAAGGCGATCGCCGATCTCGCCCACAGCTACCTGACCGATCCGCTCAAGGTGGAAGTGACCCCGCCCGGCAAGGCAGCCGACAAGGTGGAGCAATATGTTCACTTCGTCGCCGGCAAGAACGACAAGACCGAGCTTCTGAAGAAGTCGCTCAACGAAAACCCGGATGGCCGCGCCATCGTGTTCCTGCGCACCAAGCATGGTGCGGAGAAGCTCTACAAGCATCTCGAACATATCGGCTTCAAGGTCGCCTCCATCCACGGCAACAAGAGCCAGGGCCAGCGCGAGCGCGCTCTCAAGGGCTTCAAGGATGGCGAGATCAAGGTGCTGGTGGCAACCGACGTCGCAGCCCGCGGCATCGACATTCCGGCCGTCACCCACGTCTTCAACTACGACCTGCCGGAAGTGCCCGACGCCTATGTTCACCGCATCGGCCGTACCGCCCGCGCCGGCCGCGACGGCATCGCCATTGCGTTTTGCGCACCGGACGAAACCCGCCTGCTGCACGACATCGAAAAGCTGATGAAGATCGATATTCCGGTCGCCTCCGGCGAACGTCCGGCCGGTCTTGCCAGCCCGACACGCCCCAACAACAACCGCGGCGGCCGCAACAATAATGGCGGCCATCAGCGTGGTCCCCGCGAAGGCGGCCGTCACAACGGCGAATCCCGCCCCTCGCGCCACCATGCGCCGCGCGACGCGGACAACGATCTGGAAGTCACCTCCGACTTCAAGCGCGTCAAGCAGGCTGAAGGCGAAGCAGGCCGCCCGGCCGGCCCGCGCAAGCACCGCCGCCCGGCCCGCAAGCCCGGCGGCAGCGGCGCCAACCGCCACGCCCCTGCCGGCGGCAACGGCCAGGAAAAACGCGCTTCCGGCAACGGCCATCGCGGCCGTAACCGCTAAGTTGCTCTGAGTGGACTAAGGACGCCCGGCATTGCCGGGCGTTTCTTCTCCCCGCCGGGGAGAAGGTGGCCCGAAGGGTCGGATGAGGGGGTAAGGTCTCCATGATCCGGCGAGGGCGCCCCCTCATCCCGCTGCCGCGGACTTCTCCCCCTCGGGGAGAAGAAACAAGTGGCGAGCACTCGCCAATCAAGCCCTGCAGCCACATCCGGCCAGCGGGGCTTTTCTTTCCCTTCAACTACCCTGCGCGACCGGACGACGCCGTGACGGCAGGGTCATGGCCAGCACGCCGGCGATGACGCAGACAAGCCCCACCCACATGGCAGGCGTCGGCATTTCCCCCAGAAACGCCATGCCGATGGCGACGCCGACCGGCACCCTGAGATAGGCCTGCGACGTGGTGCCGACGGAGCCCAGCGTCTGCATCAGCCGGAAATAGATCATGAAGGCGAGCGCGGTCGAAAAGACGCTGAGGCACAGGAGCGCCGTCAGTGACGCCGCCGAAGGCGACAGCGTCCAGGGCCGGTCGACGATCAGGCTCACGGGCAACAGGAAAACAGCGCCGCAGATAAGCGAGCCGGCGGCCGGCATGATCGGATCGAGCCCTTTGAAATTTTTACTGAAAATAGCCGCGCAGGCATAGAAAAAAGCCGCCGTCAGCACGGCGAGCTGGCTCCATATCGCCTCGCCCGCGCCGCTCAGCGCTTCGACGCCGATGATGAGGCACACGCCCGTCATGCCGGCAATGGTGCCAAACAGCTTGCGCCCGCTGACCGGCTCGTGCCGGATAACGAGTGCCGTTAGAAGAAAGGTGAAGATCGGCGTCGTTGCATTGAGAATGACGGCAAGACCGGCATCGATGCTTTGTTCCGCCCAGGCGATCAGCGTGAAGGGCAGAACGCTGTTGATGCAGGCCTGAATGAAGAACAGCCGCCACGTCGCCAGATCCGTGGGCAGGCGCAGCCCGCGCAGCCGGATCACCGCAAAGAGCAGCAGACCGGCGATCAGGGTTCTCGATGCGATGAAGGTGATCGGCGGTATCGTCTCCACCCCGATCTTGATGAAGGTATAGGATGCGGCCCACAGCGTGGACAACAGGGCGAGAAACAGCAATTCGCGGGCGATGGGGTTCTGGGAGGTCACGGATCGATTTTCCAACTGCGTTCAGGATGGCCCGTTCTTAACCCGAAAACAAGCATCTATGCTTCGGCCACGGCCGAAGTTTTAATCCCTCGCTAAAAAAAGCTCCGCACGGCATGACCATGCGGAGCTTCTGCAAAAGAGATCGATGACGGGTCGGGCAATCAGGCCCGGCGCTCATCCACCGAGAAGGCGCCCGGACCGGCAACGAACAGATAGAGGAAGATGAAGCAGAACAGGATGGCGGCGTCGCCACCGTTCAGGGCCGGGAAGAAATTGCTCGGCGCATGCGCCATGAAATAGGCGACCGCCATCTGGCCGGACAGGATGAAGGCGACGGGTCGTGTGAACAGGCCGATCAGCACGAGAATGCCGCCGACGAATTCCAGCAGTGCGGCTACAAGCATCAGGGTCGGCAGCGAGCCTTCCATCTGCGATGCCGGAAAACCGAACAGTTTCTGCGTTCCATGCGCCACGAAAAGCAGCGCCGTCATGATGCGCAGCGCCCCGAGTGCCTGCGGGCGATAGCGGGAGAGAGAGTCGAAAGTTGCCATGTTCATGTGTCCCCGTTGAAGTGGTGCCGCGCTCGATACAGTGCATTTAACCCTTTATGGATACACGTCTCGAACACCGGAAATCACGTTTCCGATATAGCAGAACTCCCTTAAATACAGAAAGGGAGGCATTCTACACATGGTTGATTTCCCAGCATAAAATTGACCATCTGCCGAAAAAATCAACTCAAGGATACAGGCATTTTCTGACGTGGCAAAGGCGGAAAAATCCGCCTCTTCCTCACGCCTGCAAGACGACGACCTTCGAACCGACCGGCACGCGGCTGTAAAGATCGATGATGTCGTGGTTCAGCATGCGGATGCAGCCGCTCGACATGGCGTGGCCGATGGATTGCGGCTGGTTGGTGCCGTGCAGACGGAACATGGTGTCGTTGCCGCCGCGATAGAGATAGAGCGCGCGTGCGCCGAGCGGATTGTTCGGGCCGCCCGCCATGCCGCCGGCAAACTTCAGATTGCGCGGATCGCGGCGCATCATGTTCGCGGTCGGTGTCCAGGACGGCCATTCCGCCTTGCGGCCAATATAGGCATCGCCCTTCAGCGCAAGACCCTGCCGGCCGACACCGACGCCGTAACGCATGGCGCGCCCATCGCCCAAAACGTAATAAAGCCGCCGCGCCGGCGTATCCACCACAACCGTTCCGGCCGGGTGCCTGGTATCGTAGGTGACTTCCTGCCGGCGAAGCTCCGGCTTGACCTTGTCGAGATGCATGGCGGGAAGCGGGAATTTCTCCTCCGGCTTTGCCGCATAATTCAGCCTCTGCTGGCCGATGCCGGTATTCGCGCAGCCGGCCAGAAACAGCGGCAATCCGAACAGAACACCACGACGTGAAATAGACATGTAACCCCCGCCAAATCATGTGATTAACGAGAGGTATAATTTTATGGTTAACAAACCCCTAATATGCGGTTGTGGTAATTAGGACATTTCCAGGAAAAGTGGAGCCCGGTTTTCCATCCGGAAATGCAGCAAAACAAAGAGTTAGGGCGCTTTCGCTACTCGAAGAAAAGCGAAAACGCTCTAACGTGCGGCAATCGCTGCGGCAGGTCTGCGATTGGCGAGATAAACCCCCGTCACCGCCAGAACGGTGCCGGCAATCATGGCGGGTGTCAGCGTTTCCCCGAAAAGCAGTGCTGCTTCCACGGCCGCAAGCGGCGGCACCAGATAGATCAGCGAGGCGGCCCGCGAGACCTGCCCGCGGCGTATCAGATAAAGAAGCAACGCCACGGCGCCGATGGAGATCGCACCCACCGACCAGGCGAGCGTGGCGGCAAGGCCGAGGCTCCAGTCCACATGCCCATCCTCCAGCAGAAGCGCGAAGGGCACGGTGACCAGCAGCGCACCGACATATTGCAGCGTGGCCACCGCCATGATGTTTCCGCCATGGACATATTTCTTCTGATAGAGCGTGCCATAGGTAACCGAAGTCATGCCCAGCACATTCACCGCCACGGCGTAGAGCGGCACAGACAGGCCGACAGCACCGGTGGCCATGACCTTCGGCAGCACGGCAATGGCAATGCCGGCAAAGCCGATGAGCAGGCCGGCGCGCTGCAAGGGCGAGATCCTTTCGCCGATCATGTAGCGGGCGGCCACCGCCGTCATCAGCGGCTGCAGACCGGCGATGATACCGCCGATCGCCGCCGGCACGCCCTGCCCTATCGCCCACCAGATCATGCCGAGATAAAGACCGTGCAGGAAGACCCCGGACAGGATCGCCCGGAAGAGATCGGCACGCCGCTCAGGCCACTGGATGGAGGAAAAGCGGCAGATCGCCCACAGCAGCGCCCCCGCCAGCAGATAGCGCAGACAGAGAAAGGTCAGCGGTCCGGTATAATAGACCGCATATTTGGCGGTGACCCAGCCGGTCGACCAGAGAAAGACGAAGATGGCCGGAGCCAGACGGTCGAGCGACATGGGAACATCCCCTGTGCCGCACGAACCCCGTAACCGGACACGGCGCGGGAAAGGCGGCGAATTGATATTTCTGCGGCTTCACGCAAACCGGCGAAGGATCGAACCGGGTTATTCAGCAAGGCGGTATCCGCATCCCGGCGAAAGGTCAAAGGTGTTTTCGTGATCGCATCTTTCAGATTTTCTGATGCGACGCCCGATATTCATCAACCGAAAGCGACCGACTAAAATTTATGCATTCGCCCACGGCGCACACAGCACCGTCACCCCGATACGCGCCTCATCCCCGCGCAACCAATTTGCCAATGCCGCATTTATAGGCTGAAACCGAAAAAACGCTTCTTTTTTAAAACTCTAGAGCGGTGAAAAATCTTCGCAGGGAGCTCCGCATAGTTCTTGCATTGCATTTGGCGTTGTATTCATATGGCAAAAAAGGGGACATCGAAGTTGGCATTTGACGAAATGATAAATGCGGACGACACGCCGCGAAGCCCATATGAAAACTATAACGAGTGGTACAGCCGACAGGACAGGGCGCACCTGATCCAGAAATCAAAAGACGCGGAAAACATCTTTCGAAAAACCGGTATTACTTTCGCAGTCTACGGCCATGCCGACAGTTCAGAAAAACTGATCCCCTTCGATATCATCCCGCGCATCATCTCCGGACGCGAGTGGCGCAAACTGGCCCAGGGCATCGAACAGCGCGTCCTCGCCCTCAATGCTTTCCTCGACGATATCTACCACAAGCAGGAAATCATCCGCGCCGGCCGCATTCCCCGCGAAATCATCGAGAAAAACGAAGCCTTCCTGCCGGAAATGATCGGTTTCACCCCGCCCGGCGGCGTCTACACCCATATTGTCGGCACGGACATCGTCCGCACCGGCGAAGACCAGTTCTACGTTCTGGAAGACAATGCCCGCACGCCCTCCGGTGTCAGCTACATGCTGGAAAACCGTGAAACGATGATGCAGATGTTCCCGGAACTCTTCCATGAAAACCGCGTGCGGCGGGTGGAGGATTATCCCTATCTGCTGCGGCAATCGCTCGCCTCGCTCGCCCCGCCCGGCTGTTCCGGCAAGCCGCGCGTCGCGGTGCTGACGCCCGGCATCTATAATTCCGCCTATTACGAACATTCCTTCCTCGCCGACATGATGGGCGTGGAGCTGGTGGAAGGCTCCGACCTGCGGGTCA
This sequence comes from Agrobacterium sp. P15N1-A, assembly GCF_044626815.1. NCBI lineage: Bacteria > Pseudomonadati > Pseudomonadota > Alphaproteobacteria > Hyphomicrobiales > Rhizobiaceae > Agrobacterium > Agrobacterium sp. P15N1-A. The sequence continues at coordinate 610,792 of NZ_JBIUPF010000002.1, forward strand.
TGGACGGCAAGGTCAAGATGCGCACCACCCGCGGTTATGAGGCCATCGACGTGCTTTACCGCCGCGTCGATGACGACTTCCTCGACCCGTTGACCTTCCGGCCGGATTCGGCGCTTGGCGTGCCCGGCATCATGGATGTCTACCGCGCCGGCAACATCACCATCGCCAATGCCCCCGGCACCGGCATTTCCGACGACAAGGCGATCTATTCCTACATGCCCGAGATCGTCGAGTTCTATACCGGCCGCAAGCCGCTTCTGGAAAACGTGCCGACCTGGCGCTGTTCGGAGCCGGACAGTCTGAAATACGTGCTGGACAACCTCGCCGACCTCGTCGTCAAGGAAGTTCACGGTTCGGGCGGTTACGGCATGCTGGTCGGTCCCACCGCATCGAAAAAGGAACGGGCGCTCTTTGCCGAAAAGCTCAAAGCCCGCCCCTCCAACTATATCGCGCAGCCGACGCTGTCGCTTTCCACCGTGCCGATCATGGTGAAAAACGGCATTGCGCCGCGCCATGTCGATCTGCGCCCTTACGTGCTGGTGTCGGACAAGGTGAAGATCATTCCCGGCGGCCTGACCCGCGTCGCGCTCAAGCAGGGCTCGCTAGTGGTCAATTCCAGCCAGGGCGGCGGCACAAAGGACACCTGGGTACTGGAGGATTAAGCCATGCTGGGCAGAACGGCAAACGGGCTCTACTGGATGTTCCGGTACATCGAGCGCGCTGAAAACATCGCCCGGCTGATCGATGCGGGTCTGCGCGTTTCACTGACGCGCTCGGGCAGCGGCGATGAAGACTGGGACGGCGTGTTGCAGAGTGCGGGCGTCCACGAGGCGTTTCTCGAAACGCATGACAAGGTAACGACGGCGGATGCGATCAATTATCTCCTGCGCGACAAGGCCAACCCGTCGAGCGTCCTCTCCTGCATCGAGGCGGGCCGCAACAATGCCCGCATGGTGCGCACCGCGCTGACGCGCGAGACGTGGGAAGCGACCAACGAATTCTGGATTGAGCTGAAGACCAGTCTCGACCGCAGGATAAAGGCGGCGGACATGCCGCAAATCATCGATGGCATCAAACACCGCGCCGGCCTGGTGCGCGGCGCTTTCCACGGCTCGATGCTGCGCAACGATCTCTATAATTTCTCCCGCATAGGCACTTTCATCGAACGGGCCGACAACACCGCCCGCATTCTCGACGTCAAATATTACGTGCTGCTGCCGGCTGTGGCGCATGTGGGGTCGTCGCTCGACAATGCGCAGTGGGAATCCATCCTGCGTTCGGTCTCGGCGCACCGCTCCTATGGCTGGGTCTACGATGCGGAATACAAGCCGGCCAATATTGCCGACTTCCTCATCCTCAATGGCCGCATGCCGCGTTCGCTTGCCTATTGTTACGAGAAGATCGCCAGCAACCTCAATTACATCGCCGAGGATTACAGCGAGAGGCACAAGGCGCATGAAACGGCCGAGAGCATTCGCGACAGCCTGCGCGCGACGACCATCGCCCGGGTGATGGACGAAGGTCTGCACGAGTTTCTGGAAAGATTCGTCCATCGCAACGGGCAACTGGGACAGGAAATCACGGAAGGCTACCGCTTTTATCAATAAGCGCGTGGACGGGGACAGCTTATGCGTCTGAAAATCACCCATACGACGGAATATGTCTATGACGAGCCAATGCCCTATGCGTTGCAGCGGCTGCGCCTGACGCCGCAGACCGGCCCCGGCCAGACGGTGGAGAACTGGGATGTCTCGGTCGATGGCGCCACCGTCGAAGTGACCTATGACGACCATTTCGGCAACCGCGTTGCGCTGGTGGAAACGGAAGGCCCGCAGCAGCGGGTGAAGGTGGTGGCGAGCGGCACCGTGAACACCGAGGACAAGGCGGGTGTGTTCGGTTACCACATCGGCAATGCGCCGCTGTGGCTTTTCCTGCGCGAGACGCCGCGCACCAAACCGGGAAAGCTCGTGCGCGAACTGGTGAAGGTGAGCGCCGGCGACAGCGAGCTGGCCCGCCTGCATGACCTCATGGAAAATATTCACCGCAAGGTGGAGTATGTGCCCGGCGCGACCGATATCGAAACCACGGCGGAAACAGCGCTGGAAGCGGGCAAGGGTGTGTGCCAGGACCACGCCCATATCCTGATTTCCGCCGCCCGGCTGATGGGCCTGCCGGCCCGTTACGTTTCCGGTTATCTGATGATGGAAGAAGTGGAGGAACAGACGGCCACCCACGCCTGGGCCGAAGTGCATCTTCAGGGGCTGGGCTGGGTGGGCTTCGACGCCGCCAACAATATCTGCCCCGACGGCCGCTATGTGCGCATCGCATCGGGCCTCTGCTACCGCGATTGCGCGCCGATATCGGGCATGCGGATCGGCCCGGCGGGCGAGACGCTGAATGTGTCGGTCACCGTGCAGCAATCGCAGGGCCAGAGCCAGTCGCAGAGTTGAGATGATGGCCGGCAGGGACGACGACACAATCGGCTTTTATACGGGTAACGCCGCGGCCTACACCTCGCGTGGACAGGCGGCGGATCGCCCGCATCTGGAAACATTCCTGAAGCGGCTGCAAGAGGGTGCAAGCATTCTCGAACTGGGTTGCGGCGGCGGGCAGGACAGCGAATTCATGCTGGCCGCCGGTTACGATGTCCACCCCACCGACGGAACGCCTGAAATCGCCAAAGCGGCTCAAGCCCGGCTCGGCATTCCCGTCCGGACTTTGCTGTTCGAGAATATCGATGAGAGCGCGCGATATGACGGCGTCTGGGCCAATGCTTGCCTGCTGCATGTGCCCCGCCCTGCCCTGCCGGGCATTATCGGCCGCATACACATCGCGCTGAGGAAGGGCGGCATTTTTTATGCCAGCTTCAAGGCGGGAGAAGCGGAAGGCCGCGACATGTTCGGCCGCTATTACAATTACCCTTCGAAACCCTGGCTGGAAGACGCTTACGGACAGTTTGACTGGGCGGCGGTGGAGATCGAGGCAAGGCAGGGCAGCGGTTACGACCAGCTCCCGACCGCATGGCTGCATGTGACGGCAACGAAACCCTGATCCAGCGCGACAACTTGGCGGTTGCGAAACCCCGTCCCACCCGGTTTAATCCCCGCATCGATTTGAAAGCATGATCCGGCTTCAGCCTGCGGGAGGAAAGCCGGCCGGGAGACGGCCTTGTACAGCATTTCCGACTATCGCGACTGCCAGTCGCATGGCCCCGTCATCGCCGAACGGGTCTGGACGGCATGGTGGCAGGATAGCGGCCTTCAGGTGGGCGACGTCGCCGAGCACCTGAAGGACATGACCAACCCCCATACGTTGCCCACCGGCTTTGTAGCCTATGACAACGGCGCTTATGTCGGCTCCGCCTTCCTCATCCATTGCGACCTGGAGGAGCGGCCGCAATATCTGCCCTGGGTCGCAGCCCTCTGGGTGGAGGAAGACCGTAGGCGCTCGGGCGTGGCGCGAGCCTTGATGCAGGCCGCGACGCAAAGGGCGGCCGAACTTGGCCACGAGACCAGCTATCTCTGCTGCCAGCCGAGTCTCGAAGCCTATTATGTCAACTGCGGCTGGACCGTTCTGGAACGTGGCGTCGGCAAACACGACCTGACGGTGCTGACCTATACAACAGGCAAATAGGTTTCCGCCGCGATCCGCCGCCGGAAACCCCTGAAACGCCGGGAGGAACCATGCGACCGCCAGCCGCCATTATGGAAACCGCGCTCTACGCCGACGATCTCGACGCCGCCGAAGCCTTTTACCGGGATGTCTTCGGGCTGGAAGTGGTGCGCAGGCTGCCGGGGCAATTCATCTTCTTCCGATGCGGGCAGCAGATGCTGCTGATCTTCGACCCCGAGCAATCCCGCCGGGCCGACCCCGACAATCCGATCCCCCGTCACGGCGCGGTGGGGCAAGGCCATTTCTGCTTTTACGCCAGGGACAAGTCGGAGGTGGACGGCTGGAAGGCGCGCTTCGAAGCGCTCGGAATTCCCGTCGAACATTATCACCGCTGGCCGAATGACAGCTATTCCGTCTATATCCGCGATCCGGCGGGTAATTCGGTGGAGGTTGGGGAAGGCAAACTGTGGGGGATTGAGTAAGGCGAGCGTCTGAAAGTTGCCTGACGCACAGAGGGGCAAGGGGATGAAAGAGCTATCATCTGGCGTCATCCTCGGGCTTGTCCCGAGGATCTATCCACGTCGCGTAAAATCAATCGGTCGCAGATTCTCGGGACAAGCCCGAGGATGACGTCGAGGGAGGGATGACCCACCCCCGACTATTTTTTACGCGCAGTCCGCAGATCAGATCTGGCGAACGGTGATCTCTTCTTCCGCATCCACGGCCAGCGGGTTCTTCAGCGGCAGGCCGAAGCCGGCGGCTTCGATCTCGAAGACGTCGCCCGCTTCCGGCTTGATGCCTTCTGCGAAGGAGAGCGTCGCAGTGCCGAACATGTGCACATGCACGTCGCCGGGCGCGCGGAACAGGCCGTATTTGAAGTGGTGATATTCGAGATTCGCGAAGGTATGGGACATGTTGTCCTCACCCGAAACGAACGGCTTTTCGAAGATGACCTTGTCGCCGCGGCGGATGCGCGAGGTGCCGCGAATATCGGACGGCGGAGCGCCGACGCGGATTTCCGGGCCGAAGCTTGCCGGGCGCAGCTTGGAATGGGCGAGATAGAGATAGTTGATCCGCTCGGTGACGTGATCGGAAAACTCGTTCGAGACGGCAAAGCCGATCCGCACCGCCTCACCCTTGTCGGAGATCACGTAGATGCCGGCCATCTCAGGCTCTTCGCCGCCATCGAGCGCGAAGGACGGAGAGGTGAGCGCCGCCCCCGGTGCTGCCGCCACATGGCCGTTGCCCTTGTAGAACCATTCGGGCTGAACGCCCTTTTCACCGGCCTTGGGCTTGCCGTTTTCGAGACCCATGCGGAACATCTTCATGGAGTCCGTCAGGCTTTCTTCCGCCGCTTCCGTGGTCTTCTTGTGCATGCTGTCGCGGGTCGCGGCCGAACCCAGATGGGTAAGGCCAGTGCCGGTCAGATGCAGATGCGCCGGATCGGGATGGGTGATCGGCGGCAGGAAACGGCCTTCGGCATAGGCCTTTTCGAGATCGACGGCATCGCCGAGACCATGCGCGGAAATGACATCGGCAAGGCTCTTGCCGCCATTGGCGGCTTCCATGGCGAGCGCATAAACCGACGCCGCGCCCTTGACGGCCTGCGCCTGCCCGCCCTCTTCGCGAACCGCTACGGTGATCTTGCCACTGGCATCCTTGATCTGTGAAATAAGCACGGGATTTCCTTCCTCCGGCGCAACGCGCCTTGTCTCTTCTAAGCGGCGCATAACGCCTGCACCTTATGAAAGTGGCCGGAAACCGGCCACTTTTTTGACTTGCTATGTGGGTTGGGCAATCAGCCCTTGTTCTTGTTGTAGACGTCGAAGAACACGGCGGCGAGCAGCACGAGGCCCTTGACCATCTGCTGGAAGTCGATGCCGAGGCCGACGATCGACATGCCGTTGTTCATGACGCCCATGATGAAGGCGCCGATGACCGCACCGGTGATCTTGCCAACGCCGCCGGATGCCGAAGCGCCGCCGATGAAGCAGGCCGCGATGACGTCGAGCTCGAAGCCCACACCCGCCTTCGGCGTCGCCGAGTTGAGGCGTGTCGCGATGATCATGCCGGCAAGGCCGGCCAGCACACCCATGTTGACGAAGGTGAGGAAGCTCAGGCGTTCGGTATTGATACCGGAAAGCTTGGTCGCCTTTTCATTGCCGCCCATCGCATAGATGCGACGGCCGATGGTGGTGCGGCGGGTCACGAAGCTGTAGAGCGCAACGAGAACAAGCATCACGATCAGCACGTTGGGCAGGCCGCGATAGGTGGAAAGCTGGTAGCCGAGGAACAGGATCGCAGCCGAAATCAAAAGGTTCTGGGCGATGAAGAAACCGAAAGGCTCGACATCGATACCGTGCTTCACGTTCACGACGCGACGGCGCCATGCGAGATAGAACAGCACGACGGTAATCAGTACCGTCAGGATCATCGAGGTGGTGTTGAGACCTTCAATGCCGCCGATATCAGGCAGGAAGCCGGTGCTGATGATCTGGAAATCGGTCGGGAACGGACCGATGTTCTTACCGCCGAGCACGAACAGCGTCAGGCCGCGGAACACCAGCATGCCCGCCAGCGTCACGATGAAGGACGGGATGCGGTGGTAAGCGATCCAGTAACCCTGTGCAGCACCGATGATGCCGCCGATGACGAGACAAATCAGCGCCGCAAGGAACGGGTTCATGCCCCATTGCACGGTCAATATGGCCGCTATCGCGCCGACAAAGGCGACGATGGAGCCGACCGACAGGTCGATATGCCCGGCCACGATGACGAGCAGCATGCCCAGCGCCATGATGACGATGAACGAGTTCTGCAGGATGAGGTTGGTCAGGTTCACAGGACGGAACAGGATGCCGCCGGTGTAGAACTGGAAGAAAACCATGATGGCGACGAGCGCGATCAGCATGCCGTATTCGCGGATATTGGCGCGAATATACGACCCGACCGAGACGACGTTACTTTCTTCGTTTGTGGTGTTTGCCGAACTCATGAGTTCTTCTCCCCTGAGCGCATGATAGCGCGCATGATGCTTTCCTGGCTCGCCTCTCCCTTCGGCAATTCAGCGACGATGCGGCCTTCGTTCATGACGTAGATGCGGTCGCAATTGCCGAGCAGTTCGGGCATTTCCGATGAGATCATCAGAACGCCTTTGCCGTCGGCAGCGAGCTGGTTGATGATGGTGTAGATTTCGTATTTCGCGCCGACATCGATACCGCGGGTCGGTTCATCGAGGATCAGCACGTCAGGATTGGAGAACAGCCACTTGGAGAGCACGACCTTCTGCTGGTTGCCGCCCGAAAGATTGACCGTTTCCTGAAAAATCCCCGACGAGCGGATGCGCAGGCGCGTGCGAAAATCGCTCGCCACCTTCATTTCCTTGATGTCGTCGATGATGCTGGCACTCGACACGCCGGCCAGATTGGCAAGCGTGGTATTGTGCAGAATGTTGTCGTTGAGCACGAGACCGAGATGCTTGCGGTCTTCCGTGACATAGGCGAGACCCGCATCGATGGCCTTGCGCACGGTGCTGACATCGACCGGCTTGCCGTCGATCAGCACTTCGCCGCTGATCTTGTGGCCATAGGACTTGCCGAACACGCTCATGGCGAATTCGGTGCGCCCGGCACCCATCAGACCGGCAATGCCGACGACTTCGCCCTTGCGCACGGTAACGTTGATATCGTGCAGAACCTGGCGGTCGCGGTGCTGCTGGTGATAGGCGTTCCAGTTCTTCACTTCGAGAATGGTCTCGCCGATCGGCACGTCGCGCGGCGGATAACGATCCTCGAGATCGCGCCCCACCATGTTGCGGATGATGACATCCTCGCTGATTTCTTCCTGATGACAGTCGAGCGTCTTCACCGTCATGCCGTCGCGCAAAACGGTGATCTGGTCGGCCACCTTGCGCACTTCGTTGAGCTTGTGGGTGATGATGATCGAGGTCATGCCCTGCTTGCGGAATTCCATCAACAGGTTCAAGAGCGCCTCGGAATCGCTTTCGTTGAGCGAAGCCGTCGGCTCATCGAGGATGAGCAACTTCACGCTCTTCGACAGCGCCTTGGCGATTTCGACGAGCTGCTGCTTGCCCACACCGATATCGGTGATCAGTGTCTCCGGCGATTCCTTCAGACCCACCTTCTTTAAAAGTTCGCGGGTACGGTTGAAGGTCTGCTGCCAGTTGATGACGCCGCCCGAAGCGACCTCGTTGCCAAGGAAGATGTTTTCCGCAATCGACAGGAGCGGCACGAGCGCCAGCTCCTGGTGAATGATGATGATACCAATATCTTCACTGTCGTTGATGGCGCGAAAATTCCGCACTGCGCCTTCATAGTGGATTTCGCCCTCATAGGTGCCGGCGGGGTAAACACCGGAAAGGACCTTCATCAAGGTCGACTTCCCCGCGCCGTTCTCACCGACGAGTGCGTGGATCTCACCCTCTTTAACCTTGAGGTTGACGTTCTCAAGCGCTTTCACGCCCGGAAACGTCTTGGTGATGTTCCGCATTTCGAGAATGGTATTGGCCATATCGCAATCCAGCGCCCGATTAATTCCGGCGTTTTTATTTTTATGGAAAAACGGGGATGACGCCAAGCCATCCCCGCATGTGTGTCGAGCTTATTTCAGCTGGTCTTCCTTGTAGTAACCGCCATCGACGAGAACCTGCTTGTAGTTCTCCTTGGTTACTGCAACCGGCTTCAGCAGGTAGGACGGAACGACCTTGACGCCATTTTCATAGGTCTTGGTGTCGTTTACCTCAGGCTCCTTGCCCTGCAGAACGGCGTTGACCATGTTCACGGTCACCTTGGCGAGTTCGCGGGTGTCCTTGAAGATGGTGGAATACTGTTCGCCGGCAATGATCGACTTGACGGAAGGAACTTCAGCGTCCTGACCGGAAACGACCGGCAGCGGCTGGTCCTTCGTGCCATAACCAACGCCCTTCAGCGAGGAGATGATGCCGATGGAGAGACCGTCGTAAGGCGACAGAACGGCGTCAACCTTGGCGTCGGTGTAATAAGCGGACAGCAGGTTGTCCATGCGGGCCTGGGCCGTTGCCGGGTCCCAACGCAGCGTACCGACCTTGTCCATGCCGGTCTGGCCGGACTTCACGACGAGCTTGCCGCTGTCGATGTAAGGCTGGAGAACCGACATCGCGCCGTCATAGAAGAAGAAGGCGTTGTTGTCGTCCGGGGAGCCGCCGAAGAGCTCGATGTTGAACGGACCCTTGCCATCCTTCAGGCCGAGCTTGTCGACGATCGAAGTCGCCTGCAGAACGCCAACCTGGAAGTTGTCGAAGGTGGCGTAGTAGCTGACGTCGCCGCTGTTACGGATCAGGCGGTCATAAGCGATGACCTTGATGCCCTGCTCGCCGGCCTGCTTCAGAACGTCCGACAGCGTCGTGCCGTCGATCGATGCGATCACGAGGACCTTGACGCCCTTGGTGACCATGTTTTCGATCTGGGAAAGCTGGTTCGGAATATCGTCATCGGCATATTGCAGGTCGGTCGTGTAACCGGCTTCCTGAAGCTGCTTCACGATGTTGTTGCCGTCGTCGATCCAGCGTGCGGACGACTTGGTCGGCATGGCGATACCAACGGAACCCTTGTCCTGTGCGAAAGCCGGCACTGCGAAAGAAGCAGCACCGATGGCACAAGCTGCCATCAGCGAAATAATGGACTTCATTAACTCTCTCCCTTGAGCCCTTCTCTGGAGCCCGCATGCTGCGGTGCACCATGAAATTCATGCCGTCAGAGGAAGAAGCCGCATTGCGCTCACCCCGATTTCGCAATTGCGAAATGGAACAGCTGCCGCTCCTCCCCGGCATTCTGCAAATTGTTCTGAATCCATATAACTGTCAAATAGAATAAATCAGTTTCCATATATCAATTATGATATATTAAATCGATACAAAAACCGATGAGGGGTATAAAATCACGAATGAACAACCAAAAAGTGTATGAGCAGGCGCAAACAACGGATGCCCTTTTCGTCTTTGAGGACAACCCTTTGCTGCGGGCCGGATTGAAGATGAGCCACCTGCGCATGCTGGTCATGATCGAGGAGCACGGGCAGGTCAGCGCGGCCGCCGCCGCCATGAACATGACGCAGCCGGCCGCCTCGCGCATGCTCTCGGAAATGGAGGCGATCGTCAAATCACCCCTTTGTCAGCGGGCCTCGCGCGGCGTGGTGCTGACGAAATTCGGCGAGGCGCTGGCGCGGCGGGCACGCACCATATTGCTGGAACTGCGCGAGGCGAGCCGCGAGCTGAACCAGATGAAATCCGGCAGCGGCGGCTCGGTCTATATCGGCGCCGTCACAGCACCTGCGATCAGCCTCGTGGTTCCCGCCATAAGGCGCGCCATGGACACCTATCCCGGCATCGAAATCAACGTGCAGGTGGAAAGCAGCAACGTGCTGGCCCGCGAACTGCTGGCGGCGCGGCACGATTTCATCATCGGCCGCATTCCCGATGATTTCGATCCCGGCCTCTTTTCCATCCATGAAATCGGCATAGAGCGCGCCTGTCTTGTGGTGCGCGAAGGCCACCCGCTGCTTCGCGGCGAGCCCGTGACCCTGCAGGATCTCTCCGGTTACGACTGGGTTTTCCAGCCGCCCGGCGCGCTTTTGCGCAGAACCATGGAGGATGTCTTCCTCACCCACGGCGTCGCCATGCCGCGCAACGTCATCAACACGCCATCCGTGGTGCTCACCCTTGCGCTTGTCTGCAACACGGACGCCATCGCCCCAATCGCGCAGGACATGGCCGAATTCGTTGCGGGGCAGCAGGCGGATATCGGCCGAACCCGGATATTGCCGACGGATTTCGAGCTCGTCGTAAAGCCCTACAGCATCATCACCACCAAGGGCCGCGTCCTGCCACCCAGCGCCCGCCTGCTCTACGATCTGGTTCTGGATGAAAGCCGCAAGCTGACCGGCCCGTGACGGCGGCAAGCCAGACACCACCTTCATGATTCATAAAGGCCGGATAGTCAGACCGGCGAGGGAAAAGCCGCATGCTCTTCGGACAATCCGTTTTCCAGTCGGTCGTCGACAGGCTGAAACACGAAAAAGAAACGGAAGAGGAAGGCGCCGAGCCGCCACCGCCCGCCGGTCACCGCATTGCCGGTTTCAGCTCGGGCTTCGTCATCGATACACATATTGAAACGCCGCCGCCCGCGAACGGCAACCTCGATGCCTATCTCGCCTTCCTGGCCGACCCCGCGCCACTACCCGAACCGGAACCGGAGCCCGAACCGGAACCGATGCCGGCTCATCTCGAAAAGACGTCGCTTGCGGATGTTTCGGCGGAACTGGCGATCCACGACACCGACACGGCCGCAACGCTTGCGGAAAAGCGTCGCGCCTTTGCCCGCCTCAATCATCCCGACCGGGTAAAACCGCAGTTCCGGCACAATGCGACGCTGCGCATGACAGCGGCCAATCTCCTGATCGACCAGGCGATCCGGATGCTGCGGGCGCGGGAGCATTTTCGGTAAAAGTGCCGGACGGCCTTATCTCGCAAAATACATGAAACGAAAGACAGGAGGCGCTTCAGCCCGCATCGTTCTTGTCGGTGGGCGCACTTTCGGCGACAGGTTCATCCGCACCATTTCCGCTTTTGGGAGCATCGCCTGCGGGTTTGAACTTCAGCAGCAATTCATAGGCCGCATAAGCCCCGATGCCGGCAACGATGGTTCCCCAGAAAAACTCGCGATTGACGAATTCGATGACGGCCCACGCGGCGCAAAAGCCGACGATGAGCAACCGGACCCACAGGGGACGATAAAGCGGATGACTCGTATCGATATTCAGCATGGCGTTCCCGTCCCGGGCCTTTCCAGTCGATCGCATGATTGCGGTTCCACACCCAAAGGCGTGAAGATGCTTATGCGTCTTGGCGGTTTCACAGGAAAATTGCAACGCAATTCAGCCCCGCTGCCGATCAGGCTGGCGTGAAAGACCAGCGCAGGAAGACCGTCGCCGATGCCACAGGCAATGGGAAGACGGAACATCTGCGTCACAGGCAGCACCCTGCGGCGGCCCGCGCCCGGATAGCCCCGCTCTCGTCGAAGCTCAGTCCCGCAGGCGTCCGAGCAGCGCCAGAAGCTGATCCCGGGCCTTCTTGCCGCCGATCCTGTCGATCAGCTTTTCCTCACGATCCCGCCAGGTATTGGAAAGCCGGTCGAGAAGGCTGCTGCCCTCCTCCGTCATGTCGAGGAAATGAACGCGCCGGTCCTCTTCCGATTTGCGGCGGACGAGCAGTCCCTTCTCTTCCATGCTGTCGACGATGGCGACGAAATTGGCGCGCTGTATGCCGAGCGCTTCCGCCACATCGCTCTGCTTGAGACCTGGATTGCCGCCGACGATGACGAGAACGGAAAAATCGGCCGGCCGCAATCCCTGCTCCGCCAGCACATCGGCAAAACCGTTTGCCACGGCAAGTTGCGAGTGTCGCAAATGATAGCTGATCGCAGTCGTCAGCAACCCATAGTCGATAGCCGTGATATGCGCCGCTTCCGCGCTGCCGCTTTCGGCCTTTTCCGTCCGCGGCCCGTTGCTGTGTGCCAATCGCAAAGCCATCCGATCCCCCGCCTGATTCGTTCCTTTACCCTGTCGAAATCATAACCGACAACGTCACGAAACTGTATCCCAAATAAATGTAGATGATACTAATATTGTATAATAATTTGACAGTTAATCGCCGGCAAAGCAAACCCGGACTCCGGATCGCCACCCGACGAACAAAAAAAGTATGACTATTTACCCGCCAATTTTGAGGGGATAAAATCGCCTCCCGCGCCGTATTTGAAAGGCGTTGCCCTCATCCGAGGGCCTCTTCGTGAAAGCGGCAAAACAGCGGTCCGGCCCGGCAATAACATACTACTTATAAGGGAAAACCTATTCCGGCAAAAAGACAATACGTCAAACGACGCATCGCCCTGCCACCGCACAAGGGCCCATGACCACCCCAAAGCAGGCACCACGCCGGGCTCCGCCCAAAAACCGGCAACCTTTCGCAAATCTCTGATTTTTAGACATTGATGCGAAAACAAAGCTGGGGTATGAACCAACCGCTGCACGCGATTCAAGCGTGACCGCTGCACCCGTAGCTCAGCTGGATAGAGTGTTGGATTCCGATTCCAAAGGTCGCAGGTTCGAATCCTGCCGGGTGCGCCATATTTCTCAAAGCTTTCAGCGTTTCACGCTATCCCTGAAACAATCACGGGAAGCATGTCGAGAATGAGCTTCAAGAGCTCCGGATGAAGCGAATCGGCGCAGGCTGCGTCAAAAAGACCCTGCCTGAGAGCGTCAAATGACGTTGTTGAAGCAGCAGTTTTGCGATAGCGCTACCCCGGCAGAATGCGTCAGATAATAGACTGGAAATACTCCAATGATGGATTGGGATTGGGTAGATTTCTTCCCTATAGTCTTTCTTCCGTTCAAGATTATCGTGCTGGGTACGGGCATGTACTTCGCCATCAAGTGGCATCACGATCAGGCGAAGAAGGAAAAGGGCCCCAGCGGACCCTAAGTGCCCTGCCGGTCGGGCAGCGAAAAGTTCAGATTTCATCAGATGGATATTTTCGCGCGTGAACCGGTGCCGGTGAACCCCATGGCGATGGTGGCCGATGCGGATTGTATAGCCGTCGCGAAGGCGTTGCGTTTCGCACGGTCGACATCGATTTTGCCGGAACGGCTTTCGCTTGCACCACATCGTCGTTGAACGCCGGCGGGGATGTCTCCCCGCCGAAACGCATGTCGGCAGCCAATCGCGGCTCAGAACTCCTGCCAGTCGCCCTTTGTATCGACGGCGGCATTGCCCGAAAACGCCGAGGCGATCTTGCGGCCCAGTGCACGGACGGGAGAGGCGACATATTTGTCGCTGCCACCGGCGCTACGAACCGGCGCGGGCTGGCTTTTCGGCTGATGGGCGCCGTCGGCGAGCCGGAACTGGGAGAGCAGCTGGTTGAGCGACGCCACTTCCTTGGCAAGGCTATGGCTTGCGGCATTGGTTTCTTCCACCATGGCCGCATTTTTCTGCGTGTCCTGATCCATCTGGTTGACCGCCGTATTGATCTGCTGCAGGCCGGAAGACTGTTCCTGCGCGGCTTCCACGATGGAGACGACGTGCCGGTTGATCTCCTGCACTTCCGAAACGATGGTCGCCAGCGCCTTGCCGGTGTCGCCCACCAGCTGAACGCCCTGCTGCACCTGATCGTTCGAGGTGTTGATCAGCGCCTTGATCTCCTTGGCGGCATGGGCGGAGCGCTGGGCAAGCTCGCGCACTTCCTGTGCGACGACGGCAAAACCCTTGCCGGCCTCACCCGCACGCGCCGCTTCCACACCGGCATTGAGCGCCAGAAGGTTGGTCTGGAAAGCGATCTCGTCGATAACGCCGATGATGTTGCTGATCTCATTGGCGGATTTCGCAATCTGCTCCATGGCGACCACGGCGCGGCGCACCACGTCGCCGGATTGTTCGGCGCCCGCCCTGGCACGGCTGACGATCAGGCCCGCCTCCTGTGCGCGCTTGGTGGAATCCCTGACCGTCGTGGTGATTTCTTCCAGAGCGGCGGCGGTTTCTTCGACAGCCGCGGCCTGCTGCTCGGTGCGCTTGGCCAGATCGTCGGCGGCAGATTTGATCTCGTCCGCACCCGCGCCGATGCCGCTGGCGTTCTGCGCCACCTTGGTCAGGGCCGCCTGCAGCTTTTCGGCGGACATGTTGAAATTGTTGCGAACGGCGTCGAGCGTCGCGGTGAACGGCTGGCCGATGCGATAGGAAACATCGCCTTCCGAAAGCTTCGAGAGACCGGCGGCGAGATTGTCGACGGCGAACTTGACGTCGGCCGCTTCCCTTGCCTTCTGCTGTTCGCGCTCGATCCGGTCTTTCTCCGAGAGGCTGCGATTGGCTTCGGTTTCCTGTTCGAGACGAATGCGCTCGATGGCGTTTTCGCGGAAGACCTGCACGGCCTTCGCCATCTGGCCCACTTCGTCGCGGCGCGCCATGCCGTCGATTTCCGTCGCCGTCTCGCCGCCGGCAAGCGACACCATGCGCTCGCGCAGGCGGGCGATAGGCGTGGTGATGCCACGGGAGGCCACGAACAGCGCCAGAATGATGCCGGCCGCAAAAGCGATGCCGACAACCACCAGCGAAGTGAGGATGGTCGAATTGGTCTGGTCCGTCAGTTCGTCGCTTCCCTCGACGACGCCCTTGGCGAGCTTGTCCAGCAGCGCCGTCAGGGCAACCGAAGTCGCCTGAATGGAGGCGTCCGCCTTAAGCAGCTGGGCAGCGGATTCCTCATTACGGTTTGCCATGCCAAGTTCGACAGCCTTGTCCGTCATGGCGGTTATGGCCTGCGACTGCGCGATGAAGGCGTCCATCGCAGCGGACTCTTCGGGAAAAACAGTCTTCGCATTATTGAGGCGCTGCAGGAGCGCGCCCTTGCTGTCACTGTAGGCCTGCTTGGCGGCCTTTATCTCCGGCCCGTTCACGTCATAAGCCATGACCTGATAGGCGCCATAGGCCAGGGCAACCAGATTTCGGTTGGCGCGCGCGAGCTCCACCAGCGCGGCATTGTCGTTGGCGATAAAGAGCGAGTAGGCCGTGTCCGCTTCCTTGTAGCGGGTGGACATGTAGGCGGCGGCGCCGAGGCCGACGATGCAGAGCGGAAGAATGAGCGACAGGATTTTGGTGCGGATGCTGGCGTTTTGAAGAAAAGACACGGAAAGCCTCACGTCATTGAAAAAAGCCGCTCCTTCCCCGTGCCGGAGGTGTTCGGCAAGACTGACATTGCACGTCGAACGCCCCGATCATCGAGACTTCGCTAGCCGCATCATAGGCTCTGGCCGCATCTGCATCATGCATGCGCCGCAGAAAGCCGCCCGTCCCTTCCAATACGGGGAGGCCGCTCACCACGGTTGGCGCGGCGGCCCGCCAGCAGGCGGGAACGCCAGGCCGAATTCCCTGAAAAAACGGAAGCGAGCGAATTTTCAGCCGTCGCTCCCGGTTTATTTTCCAATAAAATGATTATGATCAAAAACTTTACAATTCCTTCACGCCACGGCGGGCAAAGCACGGGTGTTTTTTGTCCCCGGAGACGGGTCGTCAACCGCCCCCCGCAAAGGGCCGCGCTCTTCGCGTGGCCGCCCATCGCTGCAAGATGGCGGCCATGACGGCAAGTCCGGCCATGGCGGCGAATATCATGGCGATGTCGCGATAGGCGGCGGCAAAACCGAAGCGGGCAATCCATGGCTGGCTTGCCAGCGGCGAGATGAAATGCCCGAGAAACATCGAAGCGGTGACGATGCCGGCGATACGCCCGCGCAGTCTGAGCGGCGCCAGCATGATGGTGGTGGACATGATGCCCGGCATCACCACGCCAAGGCCAAACCCCACCACCGCAAGCGATGACAGCATGGCGACCAGCCCCTCGGCCATGGCAAGCAGCGCAAAACCCGTCGCCATCGACACCAGCCCGGCGGCAATGATGGCGGTCACGCTGGCCCTTGCCCGCAATCGCCCGAAATTGAGCGCCGCCAGCGCCCCGGCCAGATTGAAAATGCCGATGGCGTATCCCGCAATGCTGCCGGAAAACACTCCGAGCTCCCGCAGGAAGAACGGCAATTGCGAGGGAATGGTGTAAAACAGGGCATTGACGAGAAATACCGCCAGCGCCAGCACACCCACCAGCAGCCAGTTGACCGCAAAGTCCTGTTCGCCGCCGGCTTTTATACGGCTGTCGTTCCTCACCGGCTCCGTCAGAAAGAACAGGGCCGCCGGCAGAATGAGCAGGGCGACCGCATAGACCGCGAAGGGCGCACGCCAGTGCAGATCCGCCAGCAAACCGCCCGCCACCACAAAAACCACGCCGCCGATCTGGGTAAAGGCCTGTTGCAGGCCGAGATAACGCTCCCGCGCCGGGCCTTCGAAATAATCGCCCACCAGCGCCGTGCCGATCGTCATGATGGCGCCGATCGCCAGGCCGAGAAAGGCACGCCCGACGAGCAGGCCGGCAAGACTATCGGCAAAAAGGCCGGACATGCCGGAAAGGCTGTAAAGCAGGATCGCGCCGAGCAGCAGCCGCTTGCGGCCGAAGCGATCCGCCAGCACCCCGGCAATGGGCGCGCAGAAAGCCACGAAGACCGAAGGCAGCGTCAGCACCATGCGGCTCATGATATCCACATGCGGCGTCGACAGGAAAGTCTGCTCGATGGCCGGCAGCGAGGGCGCGACCGTGGTTCCGGCCATGATGGTGAGCGTGGCGACGAACAGCAGCGTCACTTTCAAGGCGAAGGGTTTTTCGGCCATCTCACGCCCCCTTGTAAGGCGTTGCGGACCGCGCCTGTTTCAGCGCCCGCGCCCACCAGCCGAGCTTGTTCATCATCGTCTCCAGCGCGCCCGCAGCCGGCGCCCCGGCGTCGAACTGGCCGGCGGCATCGACACGATCCCAGGGATTGGCGAAGCTGACGACATCGCGGATCGTTACCGCATGCAGTTCCGCAAAGACGGGACGAAGCTGCTCGGCGGCGCGGAGCCCCCCGGAAATCCCGCCATAGGATACGAAAGCCACCGGTTTGGCGCCCCATTCGTCATAGGCGGAATCGATCAGCACCTTCAGCGCGCCGGGGTAACTGCGGTTATATTCCGGTGTGACGACGATGAAGGCATCGGCGCCATCGAGGCTTTGCCGAAGCTCCCGCACCGCGGCGCGCTCGGGCGCGTGGTCCTGCGGCAGATCGAGTTCGCGCGGGTCGATGACCGCAAGCTCCAGTCCCGGCCGGGCCTCCAGCCGCTCCAGCAGCCATTTGCCGATGACATCGCAGAAGCGCGGATTGCGGGCGCTGCCGAAGATGATGCGGATGGAAAGTGTATTGTCGCTCATGGAACGTCCTTCAAAAGTGTGTTCCATGTCCTGATAATTCCTCAACTATAGTTGAGGTCAATAGCGGCGCATAAAAAAAGCGGCAGGTTCAAAACCTGCCGCATCCGTCTCTTGCAGTGGCGTGGGGGCTTCAGGCCGCCGTGCGCCGCAGCGCTGTCGCAACCTTGTGGATATGCGCCGCACCGATGCCGCAGCAGCCGCCGATCATGGTCGCGCCAGCATCCGCCCAGGAGCAGGCAAAACGGGAATAGACATCGCCGGTCAGATCCGCGCGCGTGCCATGCAGCCCCTCATTGGCGGCGGAATCGCCCTGCTCGCCCTCGAAGGCATTGGCGTAGACGCCGATTTCCAGCGACACAGCCTTTTCCGCGAAGACGGCGGCGGCCGTCTCGACGGCGGCCTTCATGACTTCCGGCTTGCTGCAATTGAACAGAAGGGCGGCGGCACCCGATTGCGCCGCCCATTCGGCAGCCGCCCTGACCGTTTCACCGGAGCGAAGCGCAGGCTCGCCGCCGGCCGCAGCCGCATCGTCGTTGAGCGTGAAGGAAATCCAGAACGGTTTGCCGGTCGCGACAACGGCCTCGCGCACCGCTTCGCCCTCGGCGATCAGGCTGAGCGTCTCGCCGAGCCAGACATCGACATGAGGCGCAAGATTGTCGACCAGCACCTGCAGATAGGCCTGCACCCGCGTGGCATCGAAATTCTGCGGCTCATAAGAACCGAAGATCGGCGGCAGCGAACCCGCCACCAGCACCTTGCGGCCGGAAGCATCCGCCGCTTCGCGCGCCAGCTTGCCCGAAAGGGCGATCAGCGATGCGCCATCCTTCTGGAAACGCTCTTCGCCAATGTGGAAGGGCACCAGCGCATAAGAATTGGTGGTGACGACATCGGCGCCGGCTTCGATAAATTCCGCATGCACCTGCCGCACGATATCGGGCGCGTCGATAAGCGCCAGCGCCGACCATTCCGGCTGTTTCAGCTCGGCGCCCAGCCGCTGCAATTCGCGGCTCATGCCGCCGTCGAGGATACGGATTGTGCTCATGGTCATACTCCCTGAATGTTTATCGCCTGACCGGCACCTGCTGTTCGACAAGGCCGAAACAGCGGGCGATGATGGCGGTGAGAATGAGATAAAAGACGGTGACGACGATCAGCGGCTCATAGACCAGAAGCGTATCCTGCCGCACCTTGTAGGCGACGGCGTAGAGGTCCATCACCGTCACGGTGAAAGCAAGCGGCGTGGCTTTGAGCTGCATCACCACCTCGCCGGCGATGGTCGGCAGCGCGATGCGGATGGCGCGCGGCAGCCAGATGCGGCGAATGAGGGTGAAACGGCCCATGCCGAACGCCCTGCCCGCCTCCAGCTCGCCTTTCGGCACCGCCAGCAGCGCGCCGCGCAGAACTTCCGCCTCGTAGGCCGCATAATTCAGCGTGAAGCTGACGGCCGCAAAGAAGAACCCTTCGCGCAGCACCGGCCACATAAAACTCTGGCGCAGGCCGGGGATCATCGGCAGAAGCGAGCCGACGCCGTAATAAAGCAGCCAGAGCTGGATGAGCAGCGGCGTGCCCCGGAAGAAGGTGCAATAGGACCGCGCCAGGATTTTCGTCACCCGCCCGCCGCTCACCTGCGCAAACGCAAGCCCGATGGCCAGAAGAAACCCGATGCTGACGGAGATGACGAGCAGCGCCACCGTCTGCCATGCACCCGAAAGAAGCAGCGGCCAATATTTCGCGACCCATGAAAAATCCATGCCGTTCCCTCCTCAGGCCAGGGCCGGCTGGCCGCGCCGCACGCGGCGTTCGAGCAGCGAAAAAACGAGGTTGGAAACGAGCGTGATGGCGAGGTAAAGCAGGGCGGCGGCAAGGAAGAACAGGAAATATTGCTTGGTGCTGGCCCCGGCGAGACGCGTCGCGAGCGCCAGTTCCTGATAACCGACGACCGCCACCAGGGCGCTGTCCTTGGTCACCGCAAGCCAGAGATTGCCGAGCCCCGGCAAGGCGTTCGGCAAAAGCGCCGGCAAAACCACCCGGCGGAACCGTAAGGCCGGCGACATACCGAAGGCGCGCGCCGCCTCGATCTGCCCGCTCGGAATAGCAAGGATCGCCCCGCGCAGCACCTCGGTCATATAGGCCCCCTGCACGAAACCCAGAACCGCAACGGCGGCAACGAAACCGTTCACCTCCAGCGGCGGCATGCCGGCGAGCAGCAGCAGCCGGTTGAGGCCGTCAGTCCCGGCATAATAAAGCCCGACGATGAGGATCAGCTCGGGAACGGCGCGGATCGCGGTGGTATAGAGATTAAGCAGCAGGCCAAGAGGCCTGTTGCCCGAAAGCTTGCCGAGCGCCCCGGCCATGCCGATGGCAAGGCCGATCAGATAGGCGCCGGCGGAAATGGCAAGCGTCGACGCCGCACCCTTCAACAGGGTGCCGCCCCATCCCGGAGGATAGGGAGACAGAAGTTGCAACGTGGTTTCAAGGCTTGCCATATGCGTGACCGATCAGACCGAATTACTGCCCGTAAATATTGAAGCTGAAGTACTTCCTGGTGATCTCGTCATATTTGCCGCTGGCGCGGACGGCGGCGATTGCCGCATTCAGCTTGGCCTTGAGTTCGGTGTCTTCCTTGCGCAGGCCGCCCGAAACGCCGAGACCGAGGATTTCCTTGTCGTCGGCGACATCGCCCATGTCGGCGCAGCAATCCTTGCCGGCATCGCTCTTCACGAAAGCGTCGAGAACGATGGAATCGCCGAAGACGTAGTCGATGCGGCCGGCCGCGAGATCCTGAAATGCCTCGTCCAGCGTCTGGTAGGTCTTCTCATCGGCGACACCGGCGAAATATTTCTTGTAATATTCCGACTGGATGGTGGCCACCTGAATGCCGATGGTCTTGCCCTTGACGTCCTCGGCTGTCGCACCCGCCTTTTCACCCTTGGCGCCGATCAGCTTGCTCGGCGTGTTGTAATATTTATCGGTGAAATCGATGATCTTCTGACGTTCTTCCGTGTTCGACATGGACGACCAGATGACGTCGAATTTTTTCGTCTGCAGCGCCGGGATGAGACCATCCCAGGAGAGCTCCACGATCGAGCATTTTTCCTTCATTTCCGCGCAGACGGCGTCCATGAGATCGATTTCCCAACCCTGCCACTTGCCGCTGGCATCCTTGGCGAAGAAGGGCGGATAGGCCTCGTTCATGATGCCGAAGCGCACGTCGGCGCTGGCCGTGAAGGCGGAAAACGCAAATGCCGTTCCGGCAAGCAGCGTGGCGAAGAATTTCATTCAAGTCTCTCCTGTTAAAACGGATTGTCAGGCAAAAGGGTCAATTGGCAAGCGCGCCGGTAAATTCCCGGCACCGGGCGCTCAAGGGGTTTCCGAACACCTGCGCCGGCGGCCCCGTCTCCTCCACCCGGCCCTGATGCAGAAACACGACCTGAGAGGAAACATCGCGCGCAAAGCGCATTTCATGGGTGACGAGCAGCATGGTGCGGCCTTCCTCGGCCAGATCGCGAATGACCTTCAGCACCTCGCCCACCAGTTCCGGATCGAGCGCCGAAGTGGGCTCGTCGAACAGCATCACCGCCGGCTCCATGCAGAGCGCACGCGCAATGGCGGCGCGCTGCTGCTGCCCGCCGGACAGGAATGCCGGATAGGCGTTTTTCTTGTCATAAAGCCCGACCTTGTTCAGCAGGACTTCGGCCTTTTCAACCGCCTCCTGCCGCCTGACGCCGAGAACATGAACGGGCGCCTCGATGACGTTTTCGATAACCGTGCGATGGGCCCAGAGATTGAAATTCTGGAACACCATGCCAAGCCCGGTGCGCAGTTTCTCCACCTGCCGCCAGCTTTTCGGCACGGCCTTGCCGTCGCGGCCGGTTTTCGTGGCGATTTCCTCGCCATTGACGATGACGCGGCCGCGATCCGGCGTTTCGAGAAAATTCATGCAGCGCAGAAAGGTGCTTTTGCCGGAACCGGAGGACCCGATGATCGAGATGACATCGCCCTTGTGGGCCTGCAAGGAAACGCCCTTCAAAACTTCATGCGTGCCGAAGCTCTTGTGGATGTCATCCGCCTCGAGCGCGCAGGCGCCTGTATCTGCCATCGATTGACCTAGCCGATCCGTTTTTTCAGTGCCGCCACGCCAATAGCCGGGGTTTCGCAGTGCGACGTGCACAATAACAAAGAATTGAGCCGCGCATGTTTAGCGAAAATAGCCGCAGACGCGCGCAACAATCGGCTCTTTTACATATTTGCAACGAAAAATCATTTCAAAATATCATCTGGAGCGAATGACAGGGGAGGCCTGCCCTTGCAGGGACGTCGGGGCGACGCCCGCTCCACCGACGGCTCTCTCCGGTTCCCCCTCCACCTCGTCCTCCACGAGGCTGGCATTGGCCTGAAGATGCAGGCCCATCACGGCCACGATGAGGAAGAACCAGACGAACCCGGTGCTGAGGAAAAACAGCGTTTCCAGAAAGCCGTAGAGCAGCACATAAAGCCACACGCCGACATAGAGCCGCGTCAGCGGACTGTTGCGCGTGGCTTCGTTCATTTTGCCGAGATAGTGCAGCGGCAGGAGATAGATCCACACCATTACCAGCATCAGCCCCGGCACGCCGCCGGCCAGCAGAAGGTCGAAATAACCATTGTGCGAATCCGGCGCGGTCGTCGCCCAGGTATTGTTCTCGGTGAAACTCGACATCAGGGCGTCGCTGCGCCAGAAGGCCTGATAGCCGTATCCCAGGAGCGGGCTTTGACGGATGTAATCGATGGCGACGGTCCAGATATCCCGTCTGCCGGTAAAGCTGGCGTCGAGCCCGAGCTTCGTCAGCATCTGCGAAAAGACGGGATCGACCGTGGTGCCGACGGTCACCAGCGCGAAAACCGCCAGAAACAGGGTCACGACCGGGTAACGCCAGCGCGGCCAGCGCAGTATGAACCAGCCTGTCGCAATGATGATCGGCATCAGCCCGAGCGCGGTCTTGCCGCCCGACTTGACCAGAAAGACCAGCGACAGCAACAGCACCGACAGCCCGCCGATGAAAGACCAGCGCTTGCAGAGATAAATGCCGACGAT
The DNA here is from genome assembly GCF_044626815.1 of Agrobacterium sp. P15N1-A. Taxonomy (NCBI): domain Bacteria; kingdom Pseudomonadati; phylum Pseudomonadota; class Alphaproteobacteria; order Hyphomicrobiales; family Rhizobiaceae; genus Agrobacterium; species Agrobacterium sp. P15N1-A. Next base: position 633,364 of record NZ_JBIUPF010000002.1, read on the forward strand.
GATCAACACCGCCATGACCGAGGCGGCTTCGTTCTTATGGCGGAAAACCCCGCGCCAGTCCCCCGCCAGCAGCGGCTCCAGCGCGTCGCTTGCCTGATGGATCGAGCGCGATGGCAGCACGGTGATTCCGAAATAGCACAGGAACAATATGATCAGGGCGCATGTGGCAAGCAGCGTCGTGAAATGCCGCTCGGTGCGCGGCAGTTGCAGGAAGCCGCCGGCAAGCACGCAGATAATGGCGCACATGACCAGCCGCCTCAGCGAAAACAGCGGCGCTTCGCCCGCAAGCGAGGTCAGGACAAACCAGCCGAAAATCGCCGCCATCAGCAGGCGCGGCATGAAGAGGATGGAAAACGACCTTTCCTTCGCCATGAAGGCCAGGAAACTGAAAAACAGGATGATCGCGGTCAACTGGTTGAGCAGGTTGGACCCGGCCGCCATGGCGGAGCCCTGATAGGTCGATGAGAGCGAGATATAGGGCGAAAAGCCGACCGTGAAAAACAGGAACGTCACGTAAAACAACGCGTCCCGCCAATAGCCACGCCCCTGTTCGCCATGCGCTGCATCCATAAGGGGTTTTTCTCTCCCTCTTTCCTGAAGCCACCCGCATCGAGACTCGTGCTTCGCATATTCGATAATACGAATATCCCCCGCAAATCCTATTTTTTAGTTATCCTTCATGCACGGGAAAATAGCACCGCGATTGTGCGCTTTTCCTCCGGAAATCGGAGCCGGGCGACAGGGGACAAAGCCGCCGCTTCTAGAGGCTATACTTCAAAACCCCAAAAAAACATCCACAAAAAATGCTCCATATTTCATCCATCGGTTGCTTACTTAAGTATATTTTGTTAACCTCAAATAATGCAGCGACATTAAATTAATGTGTTGATATAAAACAATTTTATATCTTATTGAACATTTCACATCCCACCGGATTTCGGGTTTTATATCTATATTAAGACATTCAAATATACGCTGCCTATGGTTGATTTCGTCAATGCGTAAAAAGGTGGGGGCCGACGGTGGACGTTCCGATACACACCCATATGGACGATGGCGACAGCGGTCACTTGACACAACGCCCGGTTCAAATCGGTGTGTCCGGCATCCGCCCCATGCGCAGGGAAGACGTTCCGGCTGTCGAAGCCGTGCTCAACAGCGCTTTCAGGAAAACCGGGCAGGAGCGGAACTTCGATTTCGGCTCCTATATCGAAAAACTGTTTTTCGGCAGTCCCGCCTTCAGTCCGGAAAACGGCAGCGTTGTCTACGATGCCGGGGAAAACGGGGTCACCAGCGTCATCCTCGCCGTACCCATGCGCTTCGTTGCGAATGGAAAAACCATCACCGCAAGGCTGCTCTGCGCCTTCGCATCGGACGGCAAACGCGGCGCGCTTGGCGCGGCGCGCCTGTCCCGCGGCATGCGGGCCTCCAAACACGACATGTTGTTCTCGGATACGGCTTCACCCGTCAGCGCCGATCACTGGGTGGCGACCGGCGGCAACATGCTGCCGATTGAAAGCCTGCAATGGCACAAGGCGCTCAAGCCTTTCTGCACCATCGCGCTGCGCATGCCGCGCCGTTCGAAACTGGCAAAGACCACGCTGGCGCTCGCCGCGCTCGGATTTGTGGATGGAATCCTGCGACGGTGGAAAAAGGGTCTGAGACCGCAGGAGGCTGCCGGCGCTACGGTGAAAACCGTGGATTACGAAACCTTCCGCCGCAGGGCGCTCGCGATGATCGAGCGTTTTTCCATTCGCCCGGAATGGTCTCACGAGGAATTCCACTGGCTGATAGAGATGAGCAGGGCCAATGAAAGCCTCGGTGAGCTGAAAGGCGTGGTGATCGAGAATGCCGAAGGCCATGCCATGGGTGCCGCGCTGTTTTTCGGCCAGCGGGGGAAAACGGCCTATGTGCTCAATCTCGTCTGCGATGCCGGTTGCGAAAACGATGTGCTCAACACCCTGTTCCGCCATTTCGATGACGAGAACTATGCCCATGTCACCGGCATGGCGCAGCCCTTTCTCATCAACGCGCTTTACCGCCAGAACCACATGAGCTTCCGCCATGACGGTTATTTCTGCATGGCGACGCGCGATGACGCACTGCGGGAAAGGGCGCTGGCCGGCGATATCTATATTGGCGGACTTTGCTCGGAGAGCTGGAGCAAGCTCATCACCGACTATTGAGCCTCCCGCCCCGCCTCGAGACGGAAGACGGATCGAAACCCTCAAGCCTTGCTGAACCGCCCGACATTGGCCGAGATGAGATGGCGCAGCGCTTTCGCATAACGTTTGGAGCGCGTCTTGGCCGCCAGCGCGCTGGTCCAGTCCACCATCGATCCGTTGATGTCGAAATCGCCGAGCTGGCCTTCCGGAATATCGCCCTTTTCGATGCGCTCGACGATGGAGGCGAGCGCCGCATAAAATTCCGGCGAGCGATAGGGCGGATGCAGTGAATACATGCCCTTGCCCGTGCCGAGAAAATCGAGGCGATAAACACCCGTGCGCATCATGTTCGTGCTCAGCACCTCTTCCGCAGGCATCGACACCGGCTGCTGGTTATAGGCATAGGAGCGGATGCGCCGTTTGACATCGGGCCTGAGCAGTTCCAGCGAGCCGATGCGTTTCGCAAAACGTTCCATGTCGATCATGAAAAGCCGGGTGGACACGGTGGCGAAACGCCAGGTGGGAATGCGCGACGGCAGCTTGCGCGGCGCAGGTATGTTCTTCACGCCGGGCATGCCGACATGGCGGGAAATATCCAGATCGCCGCGCACCGTCGGCGGCCCGGAAAAGGGCGTGATGCACAGCGCATCCGGATTGGCCTTCTGCAGCGCGATGGCCTCGCCGAACCAGCTCTGGCTGCCGCCGCCGAACATCATATCGCTGTCCATATGCAGCACATAACGGGCATTGGCGCGTTTCAGCCCGTAGAAATAGACATGGAAAGGCCCGCCATCGAAAGCCTTGGCGGGATAGGGGATCGGCGAGCGGGGAAAGAAGGTTTCCGTCACGGCGCTGCGCGCCGCATCGCTGTAATCGACGATATCCACATGCAGATGCGGATAATTGGTCTGCATTTCCTCCAGCATGTCGAAGAGACGCTGGCGCGCCGCATCGAAACCATTGCCCTTGTAGCGGCCGGCCCCCACCTGGCCCGTATCGACCGTGAGCAGAATGCGGTCCACCTGTCCGCCCCAGACCCTGAGCTGATGCGGCAGGGTCAGGGCCGCATGCGGGGCGTCGAAGGGGTGCAGGTTGATTTGCAGCGCCTTTTGCACGGGAGGAAGCGGCATTTCAGCATTCATAGTCATGCACCACGGTTCCGGAATTCATTGATGATGGCCATCATGGGTTTTTCGTTGAAACTCCAGTCCAGCGGCAGCGGCCGGTTGGCAGTGCCGTCCCGGCGCGGATAGGCCCAGCGGATCCAGCTATATTGATCCGAGATGCCCCATGTGGTGATGGAGGAAAGCGCGCCGCCCGCGGAAGCCGCCTCCAGAAACTCGCGGACCTGGCCGTTGATCAGCATATCGCGTTCGGCCTCTGGCGCGGGCAGCGTCTGGTCCATCACATCCAGCTCCGTTACCAGAACGGCAAGACCGTAACTGCGCATTTCCGCCGTGAAGGCGGCAAGCTCGTCCTTGGCGATCGGCCAGCCGCCGCGCAAATGCCCCTGCAGGCCGACGGCGTTGATCGGCGCGCCCTTCTCCAGCAGTTCGAGAATGAGATCGCGAAAGGCCGCGCGCTTGGCCGGCGATTTCTCGGCGGCGAATTCCACATCATATTCGTTGAGCACGAGCTGCGCCTTCGGATCGACCGCATGGGCGATCTCGAAAGCTTTCTTGATGGCATCCGGCCCGGCGCCGTAATACCAGGCATCGCGCCGCGCGCGCACATTGCCCGGCACGTCGGGGATCGGCTCATTGACCACGTCCCAGCTGTGGATCACGTCCTTATAACGCTCCATCACCGTGACGATATGGGTCTCCATCAGCTTCTCGACCTTCACGCCGCCGCCGATGCTCGCAAGCCAGGGCGCGTTGGAGGCATACCAGATCAGCGGATGGCCGTGCATGGAAAGCTTGTGCTGACGGGCGAAATTGGCGATTGCATCGGCGGCGGCGAAATCGAACACCTCCGCCGAAGGCCGCAGGACCTCCCATTTCATTTCGGTAACGGGGGTGATGCGCGAGCAATATTTCACCACCGCCTCGCCAATGCGGCTATCGGCGGTGAGATCCGGCAGGTAAACGGCCGCGCCGTAAGGGGCGGTTTTGCTCGCCGCTTTCCTCTGCGCGGCGGCAAAGGCCGGGCCGGCCACGGCATGCAGCAGGCCAGCGCTTGCCGCACCACCCATGAAATTCCGCCGCCCGATCCGCATGCACCCGCCTCCGCAACCTTTATTCCCAAAACATAACATTCCGATCATAGGAAAAGGATATTAAAGATTTGCAAGGTTAACCGACGTTATACCACGTCATAATTGGCCAGACCCGCTTAATGCGGTAGTAACTTCGCTGTGCGAATTCTTGGCCCACGCCGCATGGAGTTTGAAGTCTTGGTTTCCGTTTCGATTGTCATTCCCGTTCGCAATGGCGAGCGTTACATCGTCGAAGCGATCGAAAGCGTGTTGCTGCAGGGCGAGACGATCGGCGAAGTGCTGGTGGTCGATGACGGCTCCACCGACACCACCGCACAAAAGGTGGAAGGTTTTTCCGACCCTCGCGTCAAATTGCTTGCCCGGCCGCAGGGAAGGCAGGGTGTTTCCGCCGTGCGCAATTTCGGCCTGTCGCAGGCGCGCGGCGAATGGACGATGTTTCTCGATGCCGACGATCGCCTGAAACCGGGCGCCATCGCGGCCCTTTGCGCCGGCATCTCCGGGCCGGATGTCGTCGCCGTCTATGGCGATTACGAGCGCATCGATGAAAATGGCGTCAAGATCGGCCGGCGCAACCTCATTCGCCGCCGGGAAAAACCCGATGGTTTCATTCTCCAGCCGCTGCTTGGCGGCAACTTCATCGTCAATGGCGGCATCATGCTGGTCAGAACCCGCATCTTTCAGGAATTCGGCGGTTTCGACGAGACTTTGCGTTATGCCGAAGACTGGTATGGCTGGTGCAGGCTGGCCGCCGCCGGCCGTTTCGTCCATCTGCCCGGCTGCCACGTGCTGGATTACCGGGTGCACAGGACGAGCGTGATGATGAACCGGCTTTTGACCTTCCGGGATTGCGAACCGGCAATCGAGGCCGTGTTTTCCGACCCGGCCATCGTCGCTGCCGTTTCGCCGCCGGAGCTGCGACGGCTTCGCCGTCGATCCGAAAACCATATGAATGCCTATACCGTGGCGCAGGCCTTCCGCGCCCGCCGCTACCGCGAGGCCTTTTCGGCGCTGGCCGATACTTTCCTCAATCGCCCGCGCCAGAGCCTCAGGGCCGTCGTTTTTTCCGCCGCAGCGCTTGCCGGAATTTAGGAGTTTCCATGTCCGAGATCATGCCGGAAGCGGTGGTGTGCATTCCGAGTTTCCGCCGGCCGGAAGGCCTGAAAAAGACGCTTCGGTCACTCGCAGCCCAGAAGGTCGATTTTCCCTTCGCCATCGTCGTGGTCGATAATGACGGCGCGGGCCAGGCGGGTCTTGCGGTCGCGCGCGCCTTTTTCGCCGAAAGCGGCATGGCCGGAGAGGCATTGGTCGAACCCACGCAGGGCAATTGTTACGCCATCAACACGGCCTTCCGCACCGCCCGGCAAAGCTATGCTTCGGCTGAGTGGTTTCTGATGATCGATGACGACGAGGCCGCCTCCCCCGTCTGGCTTGCCGAAATGGTTTCGGCGGCGAAATCCTTCGGCGTCGATATCGTCGGCGGACCGGTCAACCGGGAATTCGACGCACCGGCTTCGAAGGCGGTTCTCTCGCATCCGCTGTTCGGCTCCATCGAAGCGCCGACCGGCCCCGTCGAGCAAATCCACGGATCGGGCAATTGCCTGATCTCACGGCGGGTTTTCGAGACGCTGGCGAAACCGGAATTCGACGTGCGCTTCAATTTCCTCGGCGGCGGCGACATGGATTTCTTCACCCGCTGCCGCAAGGCCGGTTTCAAATTCGCCTGGAATGCGCAAGCCCTCATCATCGAATATGTGCCGGAAAACCGCATGGCGCCGCGCTGGATCATGGAGCGCTCGCTCCGAACCGGCATCATCAATTACAGCATCGACCGTGCCCGACGCCCCGGCCTGAAAGGCGGGCTGCTGCTTGCCGCCAAAAACGCCGTCAGCCTGTGCCTGTCTCTTGTCCGCGCCGTTTCCGCCTTCGTGAAAACCGGAACCCTGCTGCCAGCCACGCATCCGCCGCTGATGTCCATCGGCCGCGTGATGGCGAGCCTCGGCATTACGCTCACGCCCTACAAGGCGCCGGCGAAGAAGACCTGAAGCAGGATAGATTCGGCTCAGCTGAGGGTTTTTTGCCTGCCGAGCGAGATCGTATTCGTGAACCGTTTCTGGAAACCGAACGACGACAAGGCCGTCGCAAGGACGAGGAGCGGCACGAGCACCGGCCAGAAGAAACAAAGGACAATGCCGGTGACGCGATAAAAATCCCAGTCCTTGTCGCGGCGGGCGCCTTCGATATAGGTCATGGCGAGAGAGGTAACGGTGCCAATTCCATATATAAAAAGAGAAATGGACGTAATCACCATCGGTGGCCTCAATAAATCTATGATTCGAATAAATTTGTAATATTGATGCAGTGTAGCGCAGATGTTCGCAGTTGCAACGGATTTCAGCGACGCAGCGCATCCATTCAATAAGTTAGGAGAATCTTATATTGTCGGGCGGGAGGCGCACGGGAGTTTTATTCTTCGCGCCGCAGCAGCTTGTCGCGATGATCTAGCGGCCTTGTCCCGAAGCCCCGAAGCGATACTTCAGCAGCGAATATATGGCGATAGGATTGGTCAGCAGGTAACGTTTTCCAAGCCGCTTCGGCTCGAGCATGGCCCGGTAAAGCCATTCCAGCCCCATATCCTGCATCCATTGCGGCGCCCGGCTGTTCTTGCCGGCGAGAAAATCGAAAAGGCCGCCGCAGGTCTTGATCACGGCGATGCCGGAAAGCCTGTCCAGATTGCGCGAGACGAAACGTTGCTCCAGCGGTATGCCGAAACCAACCCAGAGAATATCCGTCCCAGATGCCGCGATATCGGCGAGGATCGCCTCTTCCTCGGCCCGGCTGAAATAACCGTTGCGCCGCCCCGCAAATATAAGGCGCGGATAAAGCCTCTGCATTTCTTCGACCGCCGCACGGTTCACCTCTTCGGAGCCGCCGAGGAAATAGAACCGGCTGCCCGTCTCTTCGGCGCGCTTCGCAACCGCATGAACGAGATCCGTCGTCGCAACCCGTTCTCTCAACGCCTTCGGGCAGAATTTGCGGGAAAAGATCACCAGCGACATGCCATCGGCATGAATCTGGTCCGCCTGCCGCAGCATGGCGTCGAATTCCCGGTCGTGATGGCAGAGCGCGATGACCTGACCGTTTGCCGATGTCGAATAAAACGGTCTTGCGCCGGCCGCACGCGCCGTCGTCGCGCGCAGGATGAAATCCCGCGCCGTTTCGTCGATGGTTGCGTCGGTAATGGGCAACGCCGCAAGCGGAACAACCGGCCAGACCTGACCAGTCTCCTCCGCATCCGGCATCTCTCTCCCTGTCATAATCTGTCCGGTGTCCAAGATAGGCATCGTTTCATTGTTATATTCACGCTTATGCTTAGGGTATAAGGTTTCAAACACTACGAAGAACTATCATTAATATTTTTATAAATCCCCGTATGCGGCAGGCATTTTACACGCCTGAAGGTTGTGCGCCACATTTTCCGCCTATTCCGGTTTTCCAGCCGATGGGTTAAGGGACGCGGAAACCAAACCACGGAAGGGCTCCGGCCATGGAAACAATCTCGATCGACAATCGCGGCGATTTCGGCCTCTGGGCGATAGAACGGGCGAAAGAAATCGTCGCCAACGAGGCGTCCGATCTTGCCATTTCGGTTCGCGACGGCGACGAGGCGGGCATTCGCGATGCCGGCAATGCGCTGGGCGCTGCCATCGCCGCCGCCCTGCTCGAAGTTTATGACGGTCTGATTTCGGAAGAATAAGGCGGCACGCAGCCGCCTTGTCTTACCGCGCCGCGACATCCGCGTGATCGTCCCGGCGAAGATAACCCCAGAGGCCAAGCGCCACGGCAATTGCCAGACCAAGGAACAGGCCGCCCATGCCGCCGGCAATCAGGAAGGTCAGCTTGCCCGGCGGCCAGCTTCTGGAATTGGGCGCAACCGGCTGCGAAATCACCCGTACATTGGTGGAATCGATCGACTGCTGTTCGGCCAGCTGGCGCGAGCGAGTGAGATAAGTCTCATAGATCGCCGCCGCCGAGCGGGCGTCACGATCGAGATCGCGCAGCCGCACCTGCGCCTCATTGTCGGTAAAGACATTGGCGCGTTCCGCCACCGCTTTCAGCCGCAGGGCATCGAGTGAGGAGCGCGCCTCCGCGACATTGATCTTTGCCGCTTGAAGGATACGCCGCGCCTCATCCGCCATTCCCTGTTCCAGCATCGCCCGCTCCGCACCCGCGGTCGCAAGACGCGGATGGCGCGCGCCATAGGTCAGCGTCATCGCACCGATCTGCTGTTGCAGCGTGCTGTATTGCGCGCGGATCGTATTCATCGTCTGGCTGTCGAATATGGCGTCGCTCTGGGTGCGGTTCTGTGCAATCGCCGCCTCCATCTGCTTGAGGCGCGATTCTTCCTGAATGAGGCGCTGCTGGGTCGCAAGCACCTGAGCGTTCAGCTCACCGGAAGCCAGATTGCTGACGAGCTGGCCGTTATTTTCCTGCAGGCCGTTCTCGCGGCGGAAATCGGCCACGCGCTTTTCGGCGGCGGTCACATTCTCGCGCATTTCCTCGAGCCGCTTCCTGAGATCGTCAACGACACGCTGACTGCTGTCGGAGTTTGTCTGGAACAGTTCGCTTTCGAAAGCCTTCACGATGGCCTTCGACACCGTCACGGATTTTTCCGCATCATTGGTCCAGACCGAAAGCGTCACGACAAAGGAGCGCGGATCGCGTTCCGCCGCCACCCGATCGCCGAGCGAACGAAGAGCGCCGACCCGGTTGTCGTCATCTTCCGGTTTCGATGAGAACATCGCCTTCAGCCGCGCGAGCGGCGGCGGGCTGATGAATTCAGGGTCCTGATCGAGCTTCAGCTCGTCCACCACCCGCGCCAGCACGTTGCGCGAGGTGATGGTGCGCAGCTTGCTTTCCACCTCGAGAATTTGCGTGTCGCGCTGCTGGTTGGGCGAAAACACTCCGTCATTGACGACATTCAGGTTGGAGGGATTGACGACGATATCCGTATAGGCCTTGTAGCGCGGCGGCGTCATATAGGCGTAGGTCAGCGCGCCGGCGACGCAGAGAACGATTGCCAGCACGATCCAGACGATGCCTTTGCGAAGCCAGAGGATGACGTCATCCACACCGATCCTGTCGAGATGTTTCAGGCCCGGCAGCGCAGCCGCCAGACTGCCGCTCGGCGAAGCCGCCTTCACCGGAGTCTCGGCCGCAGCCGGCTCGGCGACAGTCTTCGCCGGTTTCGGCTCCAGATGCTCCTTCAGCACCGTGCGCTCGAAAACCTCGTCCTCATCCACCAGATCGTCCAGCAGGGAACCATGGGTTCTCGCGGCAGGCGCCGTTTTTTCATCGAGCGGACGTGCCTGCTTATGTCCCGCCTTTTGAAGCCTGTACATCAGCCAATCCAACTCGAACGAACCACAAAAAGGCCGGCAACAGAGGGTTCCCATCGTCGCCAGAGCCGCTATCGACGGACAAGTTTAAATATGACGGGTGAATTTTAGGTTACCCGCATCAGTCCCACCATCATCGCCTATTCGCGGCCACGTTGAAAGGGATGATTGACTCGAATGGATCGATACGGTTCTTTCAACCGTTATATTTTTGCATTATCCATTTGACCCTCAAAGACTTTATCGAAACGGAGTTTGGAATGAGCCTGAAATTTGGAACGAGCGGCCTTCGTGGCCTCTCCGTCGATCTGAAAGGAAAAGCCTCGGCCGTCTATGCCACGGCATTTGCAAGGCACCTTCTCACATCGGGCCAGGCAAAGGCGGGCGATCCCATTCTCGTCGGCCGCGATTTCCGCGATTCGAGCCCGGATGTTTCCGCCACCTGTATCGCCGCGCTCAAAAAAGCCGGCCTGACCCCGTTCGATTGCGGCACCGTGCCGACACCGGCGCTGGCGCTTTACGGCCTGTCGCTGAAGGCCGGCGCGCTGATGATCACCGGTTCGCATATCCCGGCCGACCGCAACGGCATCAAGTTCTACCGCCCGGACGGCGAAATCGACAAGCAGGACGAGACGGCGATTGCCGCTCTTGCCGCCGAAATCGAAGCGGAAGGCATCAGCGACGAGGCGGGCACGGCGGAGGACCATTCCGCCACCGCAGCCGAACTTTTCTACGAGCGCAACATTGCGCTGCTGCCGGAAAAGGCGCTATCCGGCCTCAAGATCGGCGTTTACCAGCACAGCACGGTAGCGCGCGATCTCTTTGTCGACGTGCTCGCCCATTATGGTGCGAATGTCGTTCCGCTCGGCCGCTCCAAAACCTTCATCCCTGTCGATACCGAAGCGGTCTCGCCGGAAACGCTGGCCCTTCTCAAGAAATGGTCGCCGGAGCACGGTCTCGACGCCATCGTTTCCGCCGATGGCGACGGCGACCGTCCCCTGCTGACCGATGAAAACGGCGTGCCGCTGCGCGGCGACCTCATCGGCCTGATCACCGCCAATTTCCTCGGCGCCGGCGTGGTCGTCACCCCCGTCACCTCCAATTCCGGCATCGAGGCGAGCGGTTCGTTCGATGTCGTCCGCACCAAAGTCGGCTCTCCCTTCGTGATCGCGGGCATGGCTGAGGCGCTCGCCGCCGGCAAGAACGGTGTCATGGGCTTCGAGGCCAATGGCGGGCTGCTGACGGCGTCTGCCTTCACACTTAACGGCCGGGCGCTTTCGCCGCTGCCGACGCGTGACAGCTTCCTGCCGGTTCTCGCCGTGCTGCTTCTCTCGGCAGAACAGAAAAAGCCGCTGTCGCAGATCGCCGCCACCTATAACCTGCCGGTCGCCGCCGCCGACCGCCTGGAAAATTTCGCGCAGGAAAAGAGCGCCGCCCTGATGACGCATCTGCGCGCCTCGCGCAGCAATCTCGAGGCCTTCCTCGCACCGGTCGGCACCGTGAAGGCGCTGAGCGACATCGACGGCCTGCGCGTGGCGCTCACCGATGGCAGCACCATCCATTTCCGCCCTTCCGGCAATGCTCCCGAAATGCGCTGCTACGTCGAAGCCGCCAATCAGGATGAGGCCGAAACGCTTCTGAACAAGGGGCTCGATCTCATCCGTAATTTTGGGTGACGTTTTGCGCGATGCCGGGCTCAGGCCCGGCATCGTCCCGAGACTGTCGCAAATGTCGCACCCCGCCCGTGCCCTGTTGCTCTTCCGGCTCCATGGAGCGATAAGGACCGGAGGGCCACGAGAGGCGGATTATGAGCGGCGAGACCATTAGCCTTTATGAAGCGATAGGTGGCGATGCGACCGTCAGGGCGCTGACCCGGCGCTTCTACGAATTGATGGATACCCTGCCGGAAGCGGCGCGCTGCCGCGCCATCCATCCCGCCGATCTTTCCGGCAGCGAGGCGAAGTTTTACGATTATCTGACGGGATATCTTGGCGGACCGCCCGTTTATGTCGAGAAACACGGCCATCCGATGTTGCGGCGGCGTCATTTCGTCGCCCCCATCGGCCCCGCCGAGCGGGATGAATGGCTGCTCTGCTTCCGCCGCGCCATGGACGAGACCATCGAAAATCCGAAGCTTCGCGAGATCATCTGGACGCCGGTCGAGCGACTGGCCTTTCACATGCAGAACCAGGAGGCGGACAGCCAATGACCACGCAGAGCGCGACCATCGCAAGCCTGCCCCGCGACAGATTGCGGGCCTTCATTCTGTTGCTGGGTGGCCTTCTGGGTGCTGCGGGCGTCATGCTAGCTGCCGCCGCCACCCACACCGGCGAAACCTATATGCTCGGCAATGCCTCGGCCATGGCGCTGGCGCATGCGCCGGTGCTGGTGGCGCTCCATATCGGCGCGGATCGCATCAGAACCGCAATTCCGGCAGGCCTGATCCTCGGCCTCGGCACGGCGATCTTTGTCGGCGATCTCGTCACCCGGCATTTTTCCGGCCACAGCCTGTTTCCCTACGCCGCACCCACGGGCGGCCTCGGCATGATCGCCGGATGGCTGGTACTGTGCGCGGGAGCGTTTCTGAAGCCGAAGGGTTAGGCTTTAGCCCTAACGCCGCTTCCAGCGAAACGAGAGGATATTGCGGCCCTCTTCGGCCGCCGCGCCAATCTCGAAGGACGGTGTTTCACCCGGCTGGCGGGTGCGCAGATGGGGAAAGGTCACCACATTGCCGCCGCTTCTGGCAAGGCGGTTGCGTCTTTCGCGTTCACCGATGATTTCATAAATATCCGTCAGGGCCGGATCGGCAGCCTGCTCGGCCATCTTGTGCAGTTCCACGCGGCAGGCTTCTGCTACCGCGGGCTCTTCATCGTGGAAATTACTGCGCTCGTCGTTCATCGCTGGAGGTCCGTTCATTCATGGTCTGCAGCGCCCGCTCCAGACTGGATTTGCTGCCGTTGCGCAGCGGAATGAACGTCTTGCCGAATTTCTTGCAACCGGACTTCACCCGCAGACACGCATCGTGGCTGATACAGTCGATCGGGCAAAAAACGCAGTCGACGGAGGGAAGCACGGTATCGATGCGGGAGACGGCTTCACGCAGGCCGCCATCGTGATGAATGAGCTCCGCGCCGAAATTGCTGGCGATCTGACGAAGATGCGCAACCTGACAGTCACGGCCGCCGACATAAAGAAAGCTTTTCGGACCGGAAAGCTGCTGTTCGGCCACATCCCGCTCGGTCTGGGGAGCGCCCTTGCCCTGCTTGCCGCCGCGTTCGGCCTTCTTCTTTTCCTTACGTGCCATTCCCTCACCTGCCGGTTGATTTTTCAATGCCCCGGACGTTCGGGATGCCGGCACCATAATAAAGATGAGTTTTGGAGTAAAGTATAAAGGTGATAATTTTCCTCATGTTTTGACATAAAGAATCGATCACATATTCGAGAGAATGGTTCCGTTCAGCCGTTTATCCGCAATCCGCCCATGAAAAGCTGCTCCAGATGCCGGGCCGCATCCTCAAAACGGCCCTCGCCGCCATTCTTCTCGCCCAGCACCGCCCGCACCTGCACATCGAAATCCGCATAATGCTGGGTGGTCGACCAGATGGAAAAAATAAGATGATAGGGATCGCATTTGGCCATCCGCCCGGCCTTCACCCAGGCGCGGATGACCTCGGCCTTTTCATCCACCAGTTGTTTCAGCGGCCCCTTCAGCTCATCTTCGATATGCGGCGCGCCCTGCAGGATCTCATTGGCGAACAGGCGGCTTTCACGCGGGAAATCGCGAGACATTTCCAGCTTGCGACGAATATAGGAGCGAATCTCGCTTTCAGGATTGCCCTCGGCATCGAAAGCGCGCAGCGGGTCAAGCCATGTGTCCAGCACCCGCTCGATCAGCGCGCGATGCATCGCCTCCTTGGTGCGGAAATAATAAAGCACGTTCGGTTTCGACATGCCGGCCGCCTCGGCGATCTGATCGATGGTGGAGCCGCGAAACCCGTTTGTGGAAAAAACACTGAGCGCGGCTTCAAGAATCGCTTCCTGCTTTTCTTCCTGAATGCGGGTCCGCTTCTGTGTTTTCGCTGCGCGCGGTATGGCCATTCTCAGCTCTCTGTTTCTTTTCCATGCAATTGCCGTTACAGTATGCTTAAAAAATAATCTACGCGTACAGTTTAGGCAAAATTACTGCGATTCGTCACGAAAATCCCTTGCTGACGCCACCGCGAATTTGCAATGTTTACCAGCCGGTCAATTTATCCCCCATCGCCATCACAAGGCAATGGCTGTTATCTTAACCGGCAAAAAAGGGAACGGCACAAGCTTTGCTTCGATAAAAACAAAACAGGTGAGGACGACACTTCATGGCGGCGGGTAAGAACTTGACGGTCAATGGCGACCGTCTGTGGGACAGTCTGATGGATATGGCGAAGATCGGCCCCGGCATTGCCGGCGGCAATAATCGCCGCACGCTGACGGATGAGGATGCGGAAGGCCGCCGTCTCTTCCAGCGCTGGTGCGAGGCGGCGGGCCTGACGATGGGCGTCGACCGCATGGGCACCATGTTCGCCACCCGCCCCGGCGAGGACCCGGATGCGCTTCCCGTTTATATCGGCAGCCACCTCGACACCCAGCCGACCGGCGGCAAGTTCGATGGCGTGCTCGGCGTGCTGGCCGGGCTGGAGGTGGTGCGCAGCCTGAATGACTTGAACATCAAGACCAAACACCCGATCACCGTCACAAACTGGTCAAACGAGGAAGGCGCACGCTTTGCCCCGGCCATGCTGGCCTCCGGCGTCTTCGCCGGCATTCACGATCTCGATTATGCCTATGGCCGCACCGATACCGATGGCAAGACCTATGGCGAAGAGCTGAAGCGCATCGGCTGGCTGGGCGAGGAAGAGGTCGGCGCGCGCAAAATGCACGCCTATTTCGAATATCACATCGAACAGGGGCCGATCCTTGAGGCGGAAGGCAAACAGATCGGCGTCGTCACCCATTGCCAGGGCCTGTGGTGGCTGGAAGTGACACTCACCGGCAAGGAAGCCCATACCGGCTCCACCCCGATGGCCATGCGCGTCAATGCCGGCCTTGCCGCCGCCCGCATTCTCGAAAAGGTGCAGGAAGTGGCCATGGCCCATCAGCCGGGTGCAGTTGCCGGCGTCGGCCAGATGATCTTCACGCCCAATTCCCGCAATGTGCTGCCCGGCAGGGTGGTCTTCACCATCGACCTTAGAACCCCCTCACAGGCGAAACTCGACAGCATGCGCGCCATCTTCGAACGCGAGGTGCCGCAGATCGCCGAAGAACTCGGCGTCGGCTGCTCGATCGAAGCCATCGGCCATTTCGATCCGGTTACCTTCGACCCCGTTCTGGTCGGCCGCGTGCGCTCTGCCGCCGAAAAACTCGGCTACAGCCACATCGACATCATCTCCGGCGCCGGCCACGACGCCTGCTGGACTGCAAGGGTCGCCCCTTCCACCATGATCTTCTGCCCCTGCGTGGATGGGCTTTCCCACAATGAGGCCGAGGAAATTTCGCCGGAATGGGCCGCCGCCGGCTGCGACGTGCTGCTGCATGCGGTGCTGGAGACTGCGGAGATCGTGGAATGACCGCCACCATCATCAAGAACGGCACCATCGTCACCGCCGACCTCACCTACAAGGCCGATGTGAAGATCGAAGGCGGCAGGATCACCGAGATCGGGCCCGATCTGACCGGCGGCACGGTACTCGATGCCACCGGATGTTACGTCATGCCCGGCGGCATCGATCCGCATGTGCATCTGGAAATGCCCTTCATGGGCACCTATTCCGCCGATGATTTCGAGAGCGGCACGCGCGCGGCGCTTGCCGGCGGCACCACCATGGTGGTGGATTTCTGCCTGCCGGAGCCTGGCCAGTCGCTTCTCGATGCCCTGCACAGATGGGACAACAAGGCGACGCGCGCCAATTGCGATTATTCCTTCCACATGGCCGTCACCTGGTGGGGCGAGCAGGTCTTCGATGAGATGAAGACGGTGGTTCGGGAAAAGGGCATCAACTCCTTCAAGCACTTCATGGCCTATAAGGGCGCTTTGATGGTGAATGACGACGAGATGTTCGCCTCCTTCTCGCGCTGCGCCGAACTGGGCGCCATCCCCTTCGTGCATGCGGAAAACGGCGATATCGTCGCGCAGATGCAGGAAAAACTGATGGCGGAAGGCAATGTCGGGCCGGAGGCGCATGCTTACTCCCGCCCGCCCGCGGTGGAAGGCGAGGCCACCAACCGCGCCATCATCATCGCCGATATGGCCGGCGCGCCGCTTTATGTCGTCCACACCTCCTGCGAGCAGGCGCATGAAGCGATCCGCCGCGCCCGGCAAAACGGCATGCGGGTCTATGGCGAACCGCTGATCCAGCACCTGATCCTCGACGAAAGCGAATATGCCAATGCCGACTGGGATCACGCCGCCCGCCGGGTGATGTCGCCGCCCTTCCGCAACCGGCAGCATCAGGACAGCCTCTGGGCGGGCCTCGCATCCGGCTCGCTGCAATGCGTGGCGACCGACCATTGCGCCTTCACCACCGAGCAGAAACGCTTCGGCCTTGGCGATTTCCGCAGGATACCGAACGGCACCGGCGGGCTGGAAGATCGCATGCCGCTGCTCTGGACCCATGGCGTGGCGACCGGCCGCCTGACGATGAACGAATTCGTCGCCGTCACCTCCACCAACATCGCCAAAATCCTCAACATCTATCCCAGAAAGGGCGCGATCCTCGTCGGCAGCGATGCCGATATCGTCGTCTGGGATCCGGCGCTGGAAAAGACCATCAGCGCGGCGAGCCAGCAATCGGCCATCGATTACAACGTGTTCGAAGGGCAGAAGATCAAAGGCCTGCCGCGCTACACCCTGTCGCGCGGTCTCGTCAGCATCGAGGAGGCCACCATCGAAACGCAGCCGGGCCACGGCCAGTTCATCGCCCGCGATGCTTATCCGGCCGTCAGCCGGGCGCTTTCCACCTGGAAGGAACTCGTCGCGCCGCGCAAGGTGGAGCGCAGCGGCATTCCGGCATCGGGTGTATGACCGTGAGCGCCGGGCCGAAACGCGAAATCGTCATCGCCGCAGCCGTTCTCCTCAATGAGCGGCGGCAGATGCTTGTCGTGCGCAAGCGCGGCACCACGCAATTCATGCAGCCGGGCGGCAAGATCGATCCCGGCGAAACGCCGGAACAGGCGCTTCACCGCGAACTTGCCGAGGAAATCGGCCTGACGCTGCCCGAAAATGCCGCCCGTTATGAAGGCGTCTTTCGCGAGGAGGCCGCCAATGAGACGGGGGCCGACGTCGTCGCCCATACATTCATCGCCAGACTTCAGACAGAGGTCGCCCCGCAGGCGGAAATAGAGGAAGTGCGCTGGCTCGATCTCGACCGCCACGCCGGCGTAACGATCGCCAAGCTCACGGAAACCCAAATGCTGCCGCTGGCGCGCGCGGCCCTGACGGAAAGCGAAACCAAGCCCCGATGAACCAGGCCTCTTCCACCTATTCCGTCGTTTCCGCCAGAAATCTCGGCCTCACCTTTGAAACGGGCGATGGCCCGGTGCACGCACTCTCCAATGTCGACCTTGAGGTCGGCAAGGGCGATTTCGTCTCCTTCATCGGCCCTTCCGGCTGTGGCAAGACCACCTTTCTGCGGGTTATCGCCGATCTGGAAAAACACACGTCCGGCGACATCACCGTCAACGGCACGACGCCGGAAACCGCCCGCCGGGACCGCTCCTACGGTTATGTCTTCCAGGCCGCCGCCCTTTATCCATGGCGCAGCATCGAAAAGAACATCGCCCTGCCGCTCGAAATCATGGGCTATACCAAGGCCGAGCAGCGCGAGCGCATCGAGCGCACGCTCGATCTCGTCAACCTCAACGGTTTCGGCAAGAAATATCCCTGGCAGCTTTCCGGCGGCATGCAGCAGCGCGCCTCCATCGCCCGCGCTCTCGCCTTCGATGCCGACCTGCTGTTGATGGACGAGCCCTTCGGCGCGCTGGATGAGATCGTGCGCGATCACCTTAACGAACAGCTTCTGAAACTGTGGGATACGACCGGCAAGACCATCTGCTTCGTCACCCATTCCATTCCCGAAGCGGTCTATCTCTCGACCAAGATCGTCGTGATGTCGCCACGGCCGGGCCGGGTGACGGATGTGATCACATCCACCCTGCCGCGGGAAAGGCCGCTCGAGATTCGCGAGACGCCGGAATTTCTGGCGATTGCGCATCGCGTGCGTGAGGGGCTGAAGGCGGGGCATAGCTATGAGGGGTGAGGTCATCGCAAGCTTTACCCCCCTCTGCCCTGCCGGGCATCTCCCCCTCAAGGGGGGAGATCAGCAAGAGGCGCGACCACCGCTTCATTCGCAAACGTTGAGACGGCCGAGACCTCACCACGAGTCGATCTCCCCCCTTGAGGGGGAGATGCCCGGCAGGGCAGAGGGGGGTAAGCCACAGCCTCACAGTGAGCGGCGGAGCGAAAACCCATGACCCTCCTCCGCCACCGCATCCTCCCCATCCTCACCGTCCTCCTCGCCATCCTCATCCTCTGGCACCTCGCCGTCATCTACCTCAACATGCCCTTCGCCCGCGATCAGGCAACCCGCGCCGGTCAAACGCAGGGCTTCTTCGAACTCCTGCCGCAAACCTTCGCGCAGGAGCGCCCGGTTCTCCCCGCCCCGCACCAGATTGCCGCCGAACTGTGGGACACCACGGTCAACAAGGCCGTCACCTCCAAGCGCAGCCTCATCTATCACGCCGGCGTCACGCTCTCGGCGACGCTGCTGGGTTTCGCCATCGGTGCCGCGCTCGGCATCCTGCTTGCCGTCGCCATCGTGCATAACCGCGCCATGGACCGCTCCGTCATGCCGTGGATCATCGCCAGCCAGACGATCCCGATCCTCGCCGTCGCGCCGATGATCATCGTCGTGTTGAATTCCATCGGCATTTCCGGGCTGCTGCCGAAGGCGCTGATCTCCACCTATCTTTCCTTCTTCCCCATCGTCGTCGGCATGGTGAAGGGCCTCAGAAGCCCGGAGACGATCCAGCTCGACCTGATGCACACCTATAATGCCTCGCCCGGCCAGATTTTCTGGAAGCTGCGCTGGCCCTCGGCGCTGCCCTATCTCTTCACCTCGCTGAAGATCGCCGTCGCCATTGCGCTGGTCGGCGCCATCGTCGGTGAATTGCCGACAGGCGCCGTTGCCGGGCTCGGCGCGCGCCTGCTTTCCGGTTCCTATTACGGCCAGACGGTGCAGATATGGGCGGCGCTGTTCATGGCCGCCGGTGTGGCTGCGCTGCTGGTATCCATCATCGGCATCGCCCATGCCGCCGTCCTCAAGAGAATGGGAGCCCGGCCATGACCCATCCCGGCTGGTTTTTCGGCGCGATCCTGTTCTGGCTTGCCGCCTGGGCCTTCAACGAATGGCTGGTGCGCCGCCGCTTCTCCACGCCTGCGGCAAAACGCATCGGCCGCATCGCCGTGCCGCTCCTCTTCGGGCTTGCCATCCTCGCACTCTGGGAAGGCGTGGTGCGCGGTTTTTCCGTGCCGCCCATCCTGCTGCCGGCTCCGAGCGCCATCCTCGCACGGCTCGCCGGCTCCCTGCCGATCCTCTGGGCGGATTTCCGCCAGACCTTCATCAAATCGGTGCTGACGGGTTATGTGCTCGGCTGCGGCCTCGGCTTTGCCGTCGCCATCCTCATCGACCGCTCGCCTTTCCTGCAGCGCGGGCTGCTGCCCATCGGCAATTTCGTCTCGGCTCTGCCGGTCGTCGGCGTAGCACCCATCATGGTCATGTGGTTCGGCTTCGACTGGCAGTCGAAAGTCGCCGTCGTCGTCATCATGACCTTCTTCCCCATGCTGGTGAACACGGTGCAGGGGCTTGCCGCTTCCAGCCACATGGAGCGCGACCTGATGCGCACCTATGCCGCCGGCTGGTGGCAGACATTGGTGAAACTGCGCCTGCCCGCCGCCTGGCCCTTCATCTTCAACGCGCTGAAGATCAATTCCACGCTGGCGCTGATCGGCGCCATCGTCGCGGAGTTTTTCGGCACGCCCATCGTCGGCATGGGTTTCCGCATTTCGGCAGAAATGGGCCGCAGCAATGTCGATATGGTCTGGGCCGAAATCGCGGTCGCCGCGCTCGCCGGCTCCGGTTTTTATGGTCTCGTGGCGCTCGCGGAGCGGGCCGTCACCTTCTGGCATCCGTCCGTCCGTGGGGGACGAACGTAATAACGAAAAAGGGAACAGCGATGAAAATGAAACTTGCATCCATGCTTCTTGCCGGCGCGTCACTCCTGACCGCATTCGGAGCGCAGGCCGCCGACAAGATCACCCTGCAGCTGAAATGGGTCACCCAGGCGCAGTTCGCCGGATATTACGTCGCCAAGGACAAGGGCTTTTATGAAGCCGAAGGCCTCGATGTCGACATCAAGCCCGGCGGCCCGGACATTGCGCCCGCCCAGGTTCTGGCCGGCGGCGGTGCGGATGTCATCGTCGACTGGATGCCATCCGCACTCGCCACCCGCGAAAAGGGCGTGCCGCTGGTCAATATCGCCCAGCCGTTCAAATCGTCAGGCATGATGCTGACCTGCCTGAAAGAAACCGGCATCACCAAGCCGGAAGATTTCAAGGGCAAGACGCTGGGCGTCTGGTTCTTCGGCAATGAATATCCGTTCCTGTCGTGGATGGCGCACCTGAAAATCCCGACCACCGGCGGGGCGGACGGCGTGACCGTTCTGAAACAGGGCTTCAATGTCGATCCGCTGCTGCAAAAGCAGGCCGCCTGCATTTCCACCATGACCTATAATGAATATTGGCAGGTCATCGATGCCGGCATCAAGCCGGAGGAACTCGTCACCTTCAAATACGAGGCGGAAGGCGTGGCGACGCTGGAAGACGGGCTTTACGTTCTGGAAGACAAGCTGAAAGACGCCAAGTTCAAGGAAGACATGGTCAAATTCGTCCGCGCTTCCATGAAGGGCTGGAAATGGGCGGAAGAAAACCCTGACGACGCCGCCGATATCGTTCTCGAAAACGACGCCTCCGGCGCCCAGACCGAAAAACACCAGAAGCGCATGATGGGCGAAGTGGCAAAACTCACCGCCGGCTCGAAGGGCGCGCTCGACAAGGCAGACTATGACCGTACCGTCAAGACGCTGCTGGGCGGCGGTTCCGACCCGGTCATCACCAAGGAACCGACAGGCGCCTACACCACCGAAATCACCGATGCGGCGCTGAAATAGTCGAATTTAACCCGGATGCAGGGAACGCGCGGCACCGTCCGCGCGTTTTTTTGCAGTGGTAACCCATTTGACGAATTACAATATCCCGACCTATACAAAAATGTATATCAACCATCGCGGCTATGCGGATTGATTTGTACGACAACAAGAATTACAGTCCCGCCCACAAGACTGCCAAATTTGATCTTGTAAAATAAGCACTGGGCAAAGGTGCTTAAGATTCGCGTTGAGGGGCGTTTGAATCGGGAGGATCGAAAAGGAAGTATTGTGATCCCTTGTTTCACATCCGCTATCGCATGACCTTTTAAAACGAGCCTTGGGGCTGCAGGACATGCGATCGGATATTGCGCGAGCCAAGACACATGCAGCATAAAGTCACGTTTAACCGCTTTGTATTCCTTCTTCTTTCCGCAACGGCGCTTCCCCTCTCCGCAGCAGCCGAGGGAGAGGCGCAGGCGCCGGTCAAACAGCAGAACCTGCCTTCCATCATCGTCGCCCATGCGGCAAAACGCGATCTCGTGGACCGCATCATCGCCACCGGCACGATCCGTCCCGTGGACGAAATTTACGTCCAGCCGCTGGTCGACGGCCTGTCCATCGACACGCTGAACGCCGATATCGGCGACCGGGTGGAAGCGAATGCGGTTCTGGCCGTGCTGTCTTCCGACAGCCTCGTGCTGCAAAAAAGCCAGCTTGAGGCCAACAAGGCCAAGGCCGAGGCCTCCGTCACCCAGTCGAAGGCGCAGGTGCTGGAAGCGCAGGCCAATCTCAATGACGCCCTTCGCCAGCGCGACCGCGCCGCCAAGCTCGGCCAGAGCGGCTCCGGCTCCGTCTCCGAGACGGAAAAGACCGAAGCGGCCGCTCAGGTGGCGCAGGCCCGCCTCGATGCGGCCAAACAGGCGGTTTCCGCCGGCGAAGCCGACATCAAGGTCGTTGACGCACAGATTGACGACATCGATCTGAAGCTGACGCGCACCGGCGTGAAAACCCCGGTCGCCGGCATCGTCTCCGCCAAGAACGCCAAGGTCGGCGCAATCGCCAGCGGTGCGGGCAATCCGCTGTTCACCGTCATCAAGGACGGCGCGATAGAACTCGTCGCCGATCTCTCCGAGACGGATATCCAGAAGGTCAAGGCAGGCCAGAAAGCCTATTTGACGGTTGCCGGCGGAGCTGAGAAAATAGAAGGCAAGGTGCGCCTCGTTTCACCCACCGTCGACCCGACGACGCGCCTCGGCTCCGTGCATGTGGTTCTGCCGACCGACAGCCCGGCGCGTTCCGGCATGTATGCCAGCGCGGCGATCATCGTCGAGGAGACGAATGCGCTCGCTTTGCCGCTGTCGGCCGTCACCTCCGGGCGTGAAGGCTCGACCACCCGCAAGGTGGAAGGCGATGTCGTCAAGCAGGTGAAGATCGAGACCGGCATCGAAGACGGCGGTTTTATCGAGATTGTCAGCGGTCTTGCCGCTGGAGACAAGGTTGTCGAGAAAGCTGGAGCATTCGTGCGTGATGGTGACCGGATAAGACCGGTGGAAGCCCAGACGGCTGCGTCCAACTGACTGAGGGAATGAGATGAACTTTTCCGCATGGTCAATCCGTAACCCGATTGCGCCGCTGCTCGGCTTCGCGCTTTTGATGATCCTCGGCATGCAGGCGTTCAACACCCTGCCCATCACCCGTTTTCCGAACATCGACGTTCCCGTCGTGGCCGTCACGGTCACCCAGAGCGGCGCTTCGCCCTCCGAGCTGGAAATGCAGGTGACGAAGGAGATCGAGGACGCCGTCGCCGCCATCAGCGGCGTCGACGAAATCCAGTCCACCGTGGTCGACGGCCAGTCGACGACAACGGTTGTCTTCCGCATAGAAAAGCCGACGGAAGAGGCCGTTCAGGACACCAAGGACGCCATCGACAAGATCCGCAGCGATCTGCCCGCCGATATCGAAGTGCCCGTCGTCAGCAAGATCGACGTCGAGGGACAGGCGATCCAGACGTTTGCCGTCTCTTCGCCCAACATGACACTGGAAGAACTGTCCTGGTTCGTGGATGACACGATCAAGCGTTCGCTCCAGGGCCAGTCCGGCATCGGCAAGGTCGACCGCTACGGCGGCGCCGACCGCGAAGTGCGCGTGTCTCTGAGCCCCGAAAAGCTCGACGCCTATGGCATCACCGCAACCGAGGTGAACAGCCAGCTGCGCGGCACCAATATCGATCTCGGCTCCGGCCGCGGCCAGGTGGGCGGCAACGAGCAGACCATCCGCACGCTCGGCGACACGCGCGATGTGAGCCAGCTCGCCAACACCACGATTGCGCTTTCCAACGGCCGTTTCGTCAAGCTCTCCGAGCTCGGCACGGTCACCGACACCTACCAGGAACAGAAGTCCTTCTCGCGCTTCAACGGCAATCCCGCCGTCACCTTCGCGGTGTTCCGCTCCAAGGGCGCGAGCGAAGTCTCGGTCGCCGAAACCGTGGCGGCAAGCCTCGATGAGGTGCGCAAGAATCATCCGGACGTGTCGATCGAAATGGTCGATGACGCCGTCTATTTCACCTATGGCAACTACAAGGCCGCGCTCGACACGCTGATCGAAGGCGCGATCCTCGCCGTCATCGTCGTCCTGCTCTTCCTGCGCAACTGGCGCGCAACCCTGATTGCCGCCGTGGCGCTGCCGCTTTCCGCGATCCCGACCTTCTGGATCATGGACATCATGGGCTTCTCGCTCAACCTCGTCAGCTTCCTGGCGCTCACGCTCGCCACGGGTATTCTCGTGGACGACGCCATCGTGGAAATCGAGAACATCGCCCGCCATATCAAGATGGGCAAGACGCCCTATCGGGCGGCACTCGAAGCGGCGGATGAAATCGGTCTTGCCGTCATCGCCACCAGCTTCACCATCATCGCGGTCTTCGTGCCGGTGTCGTTCATGCCCGGCATTCCCGGCCAGTACTTCATCCAGTTCGGCCTCACCGTCGCTTTCTCGGTGTTCTTCTCGCTGGCCGTGGCCCGTCTCATCACACCGTTGATGGCGGCCTATCTGATGCGCGCCGAAGATGCGATGGACGATCACCACGACAATGACAGCCGGTTGATGAAGGCCTATACGCGCATGGTGACCGCCACCACCCGCAAATGGTGGGCGCGTTATCTGACGCTGCTCGGCGCCATCGGCTTCCTCGTCGCTTCCGTCATTCTGCTTGCCGGCGTTCCGGGCAGCTTCCTGCCGCCGGACGACGCCTCGCGCGTGACGCTTTCGGTGGAACTACCGCCCAATGCGACGCTCGACGAAACCGACCGCACGACGACGCAGATTTATCATGCCCTGCGTGACATCAACGGCGTGGAAAGCGTCTTCATCCTCGGCGGCGCTTCGCCCAAGGGCGATCTGGAGCTCCGCCGCGCCACCGTCAACGTCATCCTGCAGCACATCGACCATTCGCTGCTCAAGCTGGTGGTCAACAAGGGGCTGGGCTCCATTCCGCTCATCGGCCAATATCTGCCGAAGGTGGAGGAAAAGGGTCGCACACGTCCGCAATGGGATGTGGAGCGGGATATTTTCGCGCAGGTGCGCGGCATCCCGGATGTCCGCATCATCAAGCTGAACGACCGTGCGGAACGCGAGCTCTCCTTCAACTTCCTTTCCACCAATGAGAAGGATTTGAACGACGCCGTCGGTATTCTCGAAAGCCGCCTGCGCGCCTCGCCCATCCTCGCCAATGTCAGCTCGGAAGGTGCATTGCCCCGCCCCGAACTGCAGATCCGCCCGCGCAAGGATGAGATCGCCCGCCTCGGCATCACGCCGCAGCAGATTTCGCAGACCGTGCGTGTCGCCACCATCGGCGATATCGATGCGCAGCTGACGAAGATTTCGCTGGATGACCGGCAGATTCCGATCCGTGTGCAGGCGTCGCTCGATACCCGCCGCGATCTCGCCACCATCCGCGCGCTGAAAATCAAGACCGCCTCCGGTTCGCTGGTGCCGCTCTATAGCGTTGCCGATATCGACTATTCGGAGGGTCCAAGCTCGATCAAGCGCAACGACCGCAACCGCGTCGTCTCCATCGGCTCCGACGTTCCCTTCGGCACGGCGCTCGATACATCGACGGCCGAGTTCAAGCGCATCGTGTCGGAAACCGACCTGCCGGCGAGCGTGCGCCTTGCCGAAAGCGGCGACGCCAAGGTGCAGGGCGAAATGCAGCAGGGCTTCGTCAACGCCATGCTGCTCGGCCTGATGCTGGTGCTGGTGGTGCTCATCCTGCTGTTCAAGGATGTCATCCAGCCCTTCACCATCCTGTTCTCGCTGCCGCTTGCCATCGGCGGCGTGGCGGTCGCGCTCATCATCACGCAGAACGCGCTGTCCATGCCCGTTCTCATCGGCATCCTGATGCTGATGGGCATCGTGACGAAGAACGCCATCCTGCTGGTGGATTTCGCCATCGAAATGCGCCGCCACGGCATGGAACGGGTGCATGCCATGGTCGAGGCCGGCCGCAAGCGCGCCCGCCCGATCATCATGACCTCCATCGCCATGTCGGCGGGCATGTTGCCCTCCGCACTCGGCGTCGGCGAAGGCGGTTCCTTCCGCGCGCCGATGGCGATTGCGGTGATCGGCGGTATCATCGTCTCGACGGTGCTGTCGCTCATCGTGGTGCCGGCCTTCTTCCTCATCATGGACGACCTGTCGCGCCTGCTCGCCCACCTCTTCGGCCGTTTCGTCGGCAAGAAGGAAGAGGAGGAAGAGGCCCTCTCCAACGAGAAACTCTCGGAGATCGCCCGCGAAAACAGCCTGGCGCTCTCCTCGCTGGAGGCGCGCGTCGCCAGCATGGAAAAGGGCACCGGCGACAAGGCCGCAGACAAGGGCAGCAACATATTGCGGCTGCCGCCGCTTGCTGCGGAGTGAAAGTTGTAGCGCCGGGCCTCGTGCCCGGCGTTTCTCTTTATGGCGCTATCTCTTCCGTCATCCTCGGGCTTGTCCCGAGGATCTGCAACCGATTGATTTTATTCGACGTGATTAGATCCTCGGGACAAGCCCGAGGATGACGTCGAGGGGATACTTACCTTCCCCAACCCGCTTCAGGCCTCGACCAAGGTTTAAACCGGACAGCAGTGGGGCGTGACCCGAGAATTCCATCGAGCCCAAGTGAATGATTCCATAGATGCTTGGGCAACACTTCCAAACAGCCGCATCCCTCCGCCGTAAAAGCGGCTTATGCCTGTTTGATCGAAATCAATTCGCTTTCCAGGTGAACTGCTAATCTCCCTCGCATCGGGAATTGCCGGTCGAAGGATAATGCGATGAGCTCTTTTCAGATAGGCGTGCGGGAACACGAACATCCCCGGTTTCGTATCGCTTCGGACAGCCCGGCAAAAGGTATGAGCGGGAGCCGGATGGACGTGAACAAGACCGTGAAGCTGAGCAACAGGGACAGGAACATTCTGCTGCGTGCACCCTTGATCGGGATAGCGGATGATGCGGCGGCATTGAAGCTGATGGAGGCGGCGACCATCACCAATGTGAACGCCCGCCATGTGCTCTTCAAGGAAGGCGAAGCGGCGCAGCATTTCTACTGCGTGCTGTCGGGTTATATCAGGCTTTACCGGCTGGACCGGCATGGGCGCGAAGCGGATGTGCGCGTCAGCGGCCCCGGCGATACCTTCAACGAATGCCTGATTTTCGGCAGCGATACCTATCGCTATAGCGCGCAGGCGGCGGAAAGCTGCACCGTGGCGCGGTTCGAACTTGCGAGAATCCGCAGTCTGATCGATCAGGAGCCGGCCATCGCCAAGGCCGTCATGCGCTGCCTTTCCAACAGCCTGCTGGCCACCATGGATTGCATCGCCAACGACCGGCTGCAGAC
Organism: Agrobacterium sp. P15N1-A; assembly: GCF_044626815.1. Lineage (NCBI taxonomy): Bacteria > Pseudomonadati > Pseudomonadota > Alphaproteobacteria > Hyphomicrobiales > Rhizobiaceae > Agrobacterium > Agrobacterium sp. P15N1-A. The sequence continues at coordinate 660,253 of NZ_JBIUPF010000002.1, forward strand.
CGCGCCGCAGCGTGTCGCCCATTACCTCATCAATCAGGGCCCGCGCGACGCGACATCCTTTTCGCTGCGGCTGCCGTTCCAGAAAAGCCTGCTAGCCGGCAAGCTCGGCCTCGCGCCGGAAGCGCTGTCGCGCGCCTTTTCGGCACTGAAAAAGGCTGGCGTCACCGTGCGCGGACGCATCGTGCAGGTCAATGACGTCGCCGCGCTGAAGCAGATCTGAAAATACCGGGAGAGGATAAAGGGCGGGATGCCATCGGGCATTCCGCCCTTCTGCATGTCCGAAATCGGAAAATCAGTCCGGTTGCGGCACGAAACGGAAGCTGTCGCCCTGCCGCTCGACACGGAAAAATCCGCCCAGATGACCGCCGGAAACCAGCCAGCCATGATCGGCGGCCTCGGCCAGCGCCTTGAGGCGTGTTTCGTAAGCAAGCGCGGAATCGATATCGTAGACGAAACCGACGCCGGGATCCCTCACCTGCAACTCGCTGACATGCAGCACGTCGCCCCATAATAACAGCCGCTCGTCGCCGTTGCCGATCAGATAACCGGTGTGCCCCGGCGTATGGCCGGGCATGGCGACTGCCTCGATACCCTCGGCGACCGCGCCCATGGGGATCGGCCGCAGCATCGGGCCACAAATGTCGAGCAGCCGCGCGGCAAGGTCGAAACCGCCCTGCCGGGCGGGCGGCAGGCTCTTGCGCGCCTCCGCGCTGCTGAAAAAGCCGAGATCGGCCTCGGGCACCCATATGTCGGCATTGGGGAAATAAGGCCGCTCGCCATCGATGAGGCCAAGCGCATGGTCGCCATGAATATGGGTGAGGATGACACGCGTCACATCGGCCGGCTGAATCCCGGCGGCGATCATCGCCGCGCGGGCATGGCCATAGGCTGCACCCCAGGCCGTGCCGCAACCGGCATCGATCAGCCAGATGCCGTCAGGGCCGGACAGCGCGAAGCAGTTGACGTCCATGTCCACCGTTTCGCCCCGATGGCCGGCAAGGGCCGCAGCCAGCGCTTCGGCGCCCTGACGGTGGATGAGATGGCCGACCGGCGCCTTGTAGACACCGTCGACAAAACGGGAAATCTCGTAAGCGCCGAAACGGCGGGAAATAGCCATATTTCAGAGACCGCCCTGCTCTTTCAGGAAACCGACGATGCGATCCACGCCGTCGCCGCGTTTCATATCGGTGAAGACGAAGGGCATGGCGTTGCGCATGCGGGTCGCATCGCTGTCCATGACGGCGAGGTCAGCACCGACATAGGGCGCAAGGTCCTTCTTGTTGATGACCAGCAGGTCCGAGCGGGTGATGCCCGGCCCGCCCTTGCGCGGAATTTCCTCACCCTGACAGACGGAGATGACATAGATGGTGATATCGGCAAGATCAGGCGAAAAGGTCGCGGCGAGATTATCGCCGCCGGATTCGATGAAGATCACATCGAGATCAGGAAACCGCGCATTGAGCCCGGCAATCGCCTGCAGATTGATCGTCGCATCCTCACGAATGGCCGTATGCGGGCAACCGCCCGTCTCGACCCCGACGATACGCTCGGACGGCAGTGCCTGCATGCGCACCAGCGCCTCGGCGTCTTCCTTGGTGTAGATATCGTTGGTGACGACCGCGACCGAATAATCCGCGCTCATCGCCTTGCAGAGCTTCTCCGTCAGCGCCGTCTTGCCAGAACCGACCGGCCCGCCAATGCCGACGCGCAGCGGCCCATTACCCGATTTCATCACTCTGTTCCCTTCGATATGCTTCGGTCTTGTTCACCATAGTCCCTCAACGGGGCGCTTCAAGATATGCAAGGATCGTGCCGCCCTTTCATGACCGGAAAAGCCGGGTGCCCTGCGTTTCATGGCGCATGGCTGCCGTATCGGCGATGATCGTCGCGCTGCCGAGATCGTCGAGCGTGGATTGCATCGCCCACGCCGCCATCTCCGCGATGATCGCCTCGCTTGCGGCCAGAATGGCAACGCCATCCCTCTGTCCCGCGACCCCGAGGCGGATGCCCGCTGAAACGATCTGCGAGGCGCCGGCATGCAAAAAGGCGGCAATCGTTTCCCTGAGCGGCACCGCATGACCGGCGGCGACCGCCCCGACGGCGACGGGATAGGGAACGTCTTTCGGCAGCAGGTCCAGAACCGCATGCGGCCAGGCGCCGGCGGCGGCAACGAAGGCATCGCCCAGAAGCACCGTCTCGCGGTATCGCTCCGCCGAACCGGCCAGCGCCCGCGCCAGATCGGCCGTTTCGCTCAACACGGCCGCATCCCCGGCGCTGCGCCAGGCATGCGCCAGAAACACCGCATCGTTCCAAAGGCTGCCGTGGCGCAGCAGCGTTTCGAGCCAGTCGCGCAGGGCCGCCGCATCGCCGACACGCCGATCCTCCACCGCCTTTTCAAGCCCGCCGGAATAAGAAAAACCACCGACGGGAAAGGCCGGCGACATCCAGGCCATCAACCGCAGCAACGCGGCGACGCCGCGATCTTCACTCACGGCTCAGCCGTGATCGTGATGGTGATGCCCGTGGTCATGACCATGGGAATGGCCGCCATGGGCGTGGTAAGCGCCGCGCGCCGGCTGGAATGGCTCTTCCACCTCACGCACGGTGGCGCCCAGACCTTCCAGCATGGCGCGAATGACATGGTCGCGCAGGATGAGAATACGCTCTTCCTCGATCTGCGCGGAAAGATGCCGGTTGCCCAGATGCCAGGCAAGCTCGATCAGGTGAAGACGATCCTTCGCCTTGATTTCGAACAGCTTTTCATCCGCCGCACGGACCTCGATCAGATCACCGTTCTCCACCACCAGAAGATCGCCATGGGCAAACAGCACGGCTTCCTTCAGATCCAGCATCACCATCTCGTCATTTTGCAGATGCAGCAGCTTGCGGCGCAGATGCCGCTGGTCATGCGCCAGGGTGACATAACCGGAAGCTTCGTCGGCAGGGGTTCCGGCCGGATGATAGGAGGTGACGCGCAGCATGGGATGATCCGTTTCAGAAACAGTCTTGGGGGTCTGATTTTTGCCGGATAGGCGGGGTGATTTCAAGGTGGATACAATGCAAGGCGTGAAAAAGGCCGGCATTGCCGGTAGAAAGACTTGAGGCGTCCGGCAACTACTCCTCCGTCATGCCGGTCCCCGGAACAGGCCCGAGGATGATCCGGCATCCAGCCACGGCGCGTCCGCGCCGTGAGAGGAGTCTTTCGCGATCAAGGACTTGATCGCGCTGGACCCCGGATCTGGTCCGGGGTGACGGTGCGCGGATGAAGCGGCACCGCGAAAAACAATCACGTCCCAGAAAACAAAAAAGCCCGGCATTGCGGCCGGGCTTTCACAAAATCGTAAAACCGAAATCAGGCCGCAGCGCGTGCCTTCAGGTTTTCCAGAATGTTCTGCGGCGCGGAAACGCCATAGGGGTCGGATTCGCAATTGTCCGAATAGCCCTCTTCCTCGAACCACTGCTCGACGACGCCATCGTTGACGACGGCGGCGTAACGCCAGGAGCGCATGCCGAAACCGAGATTGTCCTTGGCGACCAGCATGCCCATCTTGCGGGTGAACTCACCCGAACCATCCGGAATGACCTTGACGTTTTCGAGGTTCTGGCCCTTTGCCCAGGCATTCATGACAAAGGCGTCATTGACCGACAGGCAATAGATGTCATCGACGCCGAGCGCGCGGAACTCGCCCGCCAGCTTTTCGAAATCGGGAAGCTGGTAGGTCGAGCAGGTCGGCGTGAAGGCGCCGGGCAGCGAAAACAGAACGACCTTCTTGCCCTTGAAATAATCGTCGGAGGTCATGTCCTGCCAACGGAACGGATTGGGGCCACCGACGGCCTCATCGCGAACGCGCGTGCGGAAGGTTACGGCGGGCACTTTTTTGCCGAGCATGTCTTGTCTCCTGTTCTGGCGTTTTGCGAGGATCGCTTGGGATCGATCCGCGCGGAATTCTTTTGCCGTTTCCATAGCGCAAGACGCGCTGCGGTGCAGCATAAAAATAGGCTTTGCCGGAGGAAAACCGCGGCTTGCGAGGATCAATTATGCAGCGCCACCGACCAGCGCAGCAATGGCGGCAATGGTGTCCACCAGCCGGTGCGAATGCCGGCTTCCCGAAGCATCGCGGCCGACCATGTGTTGCAGCCGACAAGGGCGTTGAACCGGCCATTCGCCTCGAAAAACGCATCCGTCAGACCATAAGAAACGCCGGGTATCAGCCGCACCTTGCCCCCGGGCCCGCCCCCGTCATCGTCCCGCAGGAAGCTTGCGCGAATGGCCGCCACGAGGCGTCGATAACCCGCTTCGGAAATGCGAAGGCGCTTTACCCCGGCAAGATCGGCGGGAAAATCCCCCGTCACATCCACATGCATCACCGACCGGTCGAGCGTCAGCGAGCGCAGGACCGGCATGGGTTTCAGATCGGCCCAGGTGGGTGTCTCGGTATAAAACGACCGGCCGCCCCAACCGAACACCAGATAGGCCGCCGCCGGATGGTTGACGGCAATGCCGCCTTCCTGCAATTCGGAAAAGTCCCGCCGCAGATCGTCGTCAACCGGCAGGGCGATATCGGTGTGGATCGGGTTGGATAACAGCAGGATTTCGCGGCCCGCCGCGCCATCGCTCACATCCCCGGCGAAAAACGGGCGCGGCACGACAGTACCGAGCAGAAGGAACAGGAGGATCAGCAGCATGCCGCCGCCGATCCGCCTTGTGAGAAGTCGCAACACGAAATGCCGTCAGAACAGGAAATAACGCTGCGCCATCGGCAGCACCGTTGCCGGCTCGCAGGTCAAAAGCTCGCCATCCGCCCGCACTTCGTAGGTTTCCGGATCGACCTCGATATGCGGGGTGAGCGAATTGTGGATCATCGACGCCTTGGAGATGCCGCCGCGGACATTCTTCACCGGCAGCAGCTTCTTGGCGACGCCGAGGCGCTGGGCAAGGCCCGCATCCAGCGACGCCTGCGACACAAAAGTGACCGAGGAATTGGTGCGCAGCTTGCCATAGGCGGCGAACATCGGCCGGTAATGCATCGGCTGCGGCGTGGGAATGGAGGCGTTCGGATCGCCCATCGGGGCGGCGGCAATCGAGCCGCCGAGCAGCACCATCTCCGGCTTCACGCCAAAAAATGCCGGGTTCCACAACACCAGATCGGCGCGCTTGCCGACTTCGATGGAGCCGATCTCGTGGCTGACACCCTGGGCGATGGCCGGGTTGATCGTATACTTGGCGATATAGCGGCGGACACGGAAATTGTCGTTTTCGCCCGTCTCTTCCTTCAGGCGGCCGCGCTGGCGCTTCATCTTGTCGGCCGTCTGCCAGGTGCGGATCGCCACTTCGCCGACACGGCCCATGGCCTGGCTGTCGGAAGAGATGATCGAAAACGCGCCGATATCATGGAGAATATCCTCCGCCGCGATGGTTTCCTTGCGGATACGGCTTTCGGCGAAGGCAATATCTTCAGGGATGGACGGCGACAGGTGGTGGCACACCATCAGCATGTCCAGATGTTCGGCGAGCGTGTTGACGGTGTAGGGCCGCGTCGGGTTGGTGGAAGACGGAATGACGTTGGGATTGCCGCAGACCTTGATGATATCGGGCGCATGCCCGCCGCCCGCCCCTTCGGTATGGAAGGCATGGATGGTGCGGCCCTTGATGGCGGCGACCGTATCTTCCACGAAACCGCTTTCGTTCAGCGTGTCGGTGTGGATCATCACCTGCACATCGTATTGATCGGCCACCGTCAGGCAATTGTCGATGGCGGCCGGCGTCGTGCCCCAGTCCTCATGCAGCTTCAGCGACGACGCGCCGGCAAGGATCATCTCCTCCAGCGGTGCCGGCAGCGAGGCATTGCCCTTGCCCGCCAGCGCCAGATTCATCGGGAAGGCATCGAAGCTTTCGATCATCCGCTCGATGTGCCATGCGCCGGTGCATGTGGTGGCAAGCGTGCCATGCGCCGGGCCGGAGCCGCCGCCCAGCATGCAGGTCACACCGCTCATCAGCGCTTCCTCGATCTGCTGCGGGCAGATGTAATGGATATGCGCATCCATGCCGCCGGCCGTCAGTATCCTGCCTTCGCCGGCAATCGCCTCCGTCGATGGGCCGACGATGATCGTCACGCCCGGCTGCGTGTCGGGATTACCAGCCTTGCCGATGGCGTGAATGCGCCCGTTCTTCAGGCCCACATCCGCCTTGTAGATGCCGCTATGGTCGACGATCACCACATTGGTGATGACGGTATCGACCGCGCCTTCGGCCCGCGTCGCCTGGCTCTGGCCCATGCCGTCGCGAATGACCTTGCCGCCGCCGAATTTCACTTCCTCGCCATAGATCGTGTGGTCCTTCTCGATCTCGATGAAGAGTTCGGTATCGGCAAGACGCACCTTGTCGCCAACGGTCGGGCCGAACATGCCGGCATAGGCGGCGCGGGAAATCTTGTAGGGCATGGGCTCAGGCTCCTTCGGACGCGGAGAAAATCGATGTGGGAGAAATTCGTGTCAGCCGGCCCTCGCCCGCAAGGGCTTCGACCAGCTGTTGTTCGGCAGTAAATGGATGGCCGCTCCAGCCCTGATGGCCGAAACCGGCAATCGCCACCTCGTCGCCATCACCGCTCACACTCTCAAGAACATGGGCGATGGCAAAAAGGCCGGTGCTGGGGCAGACATAGGGCGCGGGCGCATAGGCTTCGAGCGCGGCATCGAGCCTTTCATGCACACCGCGCGGAATGACGATGTGGCTCTTGCCGGTCTCGCGGGCGATGGCGGCGAAACTTTCGGTGTAGTCGGCGCAGAAATCGGTGAGCTCCGGCCAGCGTGCGCGGATGCCAGGCTCCATTTCGGTAAATTTTGCGGGATCACGCACCGACCAGATGGCGGCAGCCTGCCGCACACCATCACTCTCGCGCCATTCGGTCCCCTCGGTCATCTCGAGACCCGGCCGCCCGGTGTTACACACAGCCACCACATCGGTGCGCGTGCCGCCCAGACCAAGCGAGCGGCAATCATTAAAACGGACGACGATATCCGAACGGTCGATGAGGCGGGCAGCACCCGGCGGCAACTCCCCATTTCCGACGATCGTGATGCGCCGCCCCATGCGTTCAGAAACCTTCCGACAGCTGACGCAACTCTTCCGCCCGCTTGCCGCTCATCTCGGCGAGGCAGGAGGAAATCAACATCGGTTCCATCGAGCCGCCGCGCGCCTGAAAGCCTGAAAGCGCGCAATTGGCATCGCGAAACGCCACCCACGCGCGCTGGGCAGTCACCAGCGCGTCGGTCGCACCCTTGCCGTCTGCATCCGCCGTCCTGTCGCGCTCGGCGAGCAGCTTGCGCAGCTTCTGATATTCGGCGTTGAGTTTCTTGTCGGCCTTTTCGTAATCCTTGCCGGCGCAGATGGTCATGTCCGCCTGCGTCTGCGGGGCCTTGCAATCCAGCTCGCCCTGCGCGGCGGCCGGCATGGACAGGCCGGCGGTCGCACAAAGAAGCACAGCCGCCAGAAGGACGTTTTTTCGGCTCATCTCCATCGCTCAGGCCGCCGCGCCATCGAAAGCCTGCGGCTTCAACGCCCGGGGATCGACACCATCGAGACAATTGGCATTGACCGCCACCATCGGCGTTCCATCCGGCCCGTCAGCATAAGCAAAGCTCTCGATGCCGCAGGTGGAGCAGAAAAGATGATGGATCTTGTGTTTGTTGAAGAGATATTCCGCCAGCTTGTCCTCGCCGGAAAGCAGCGTGAATTTCTCACGCGGCGCGAAGGCCAGCGTGGAACCCAGGCGCTTGCAGCGCGAACAATTGCAGACGATGGTATGGTCGAGATCGGCATCGACCTCGAAGCTCACATCGCCGCACTGGCAGCTTCCGTGATAATGCGCCGTCGCCATTTCATAACCTCCCCATGACCTGTTGACGAAAACCGTAAACCTCTCGCTTGCCGGAAAGCGGCACCAGCGTCACTTCCCGCTTCTGGCCGGGTTCGAAACGAACCGCCGTGCCGGCCGGAATATCGAGGCGCATGCCGCGCGCCTTGTCGCGGTCGAAGAGAAGACCCGCATTGGTCTCATAGAAATGATAGTGGCTGCCCACCTGCACCGGCCGGTCGCCCGAATTGGCGACTTCGATGGTCACGGTCGGTTGGCCGGCATTGAGTTCGATGCTGCCCTCTGCGGCAATGATTTCGCCGGGTTTCATGGTATTTCCCCTTTTGTCTCAGGCAGCGTTGGCCGCCGTGCAGCCTTCGGCCTTCAGGACGCGCCGTGTCGACGCGGGATTATTGACGAGTTTCGCCGCCGGGCGAACGGGCCTGCGAACCAGCTCACCGCCGCAATTGGGGCAGGCGCCGTGCAGCACATCCGTCACGCAATCGACGCAGAAGGTGCATTCGAACGAGCAGATCATCGCATCCCGGCTGTCGGGGGCAAGATCGCGGTCGCAGCATTCGCAATTGGGCCGAAGCTCCAGCGCCATATTCGCCCCCTTTACCGGATCGGTTCGTGAACGGTCACCAGCTTGGTGCCATCGGGAAACGTCGCTTCCACCTGCACATCATGGATCATTTCGGCGATGCCTTCCATCACCTGGTCGCGGGAAATGACATGCGCGCCGGCTTCCATCAGCTCCGCCACGGCGCGGCCGTCGCGTGCGCCCTCGACCACGAAATCGGTAATCAGCGCAATCGCTTCGGGATAATTCAGCTTCACGCCGCGTTCCAGCCGGCGGCGCGCCACCATGGCGGCCATGGAAATCAGCAGCTTGTCTTTTTCTCTTGGGCTAAGGTTCATCGTGGTCCCGCAGCTTGGAACCTGTTCCGCAAGCATGGTTGCGGCAAGCAGATCCGACATGTTGACAGACCCCGAAGGCCGCCGGTTGCCGACGATCCGAAGGGTTTACAGATTCCAGACTTTCGGCACTGGCGCGCCGTTTCGCAAGAGCGAAATGATCGGAAAAAGTAATTTTCTCAAGGAGAAACCATCTTCGGCAGAGACGCGAACGACAAGCTTGCCCTGCCATTCGCTGGCGCCGCCGCTTTCCCCGGCAATAGCCCGGATTTTAGGCAGAAACGCCTCGGCCATAGGCCCGATATAAAGCAGCGTCGCAAAGGCGACCTGACCGGCCAGAACCGCCGGTTTCGCGGTCAGCGCCGCTACCTCGCCTTCCAGCAGAAGCTCTTCGGCATGCACCAGCTTACCCCCGTGGCGAATGCGCCAGAGGTCGCGAAAAAGACCATGCGTCATCGCCTCGCCCATGGCCTGGCGGCCGAGCAGCACGGCTTCGACAGCGATGAATTCGGAAGACTGGTCGAGATCGGCTTCCAGCCGGCGGGTCAGCGACGCCCGGTCGAAGAGAATGGTTTCCTGCGGCAGCCAGTGCAATCTGGCGCCCGGCCCGGCGGAAACGCGGGCGGTAACGGTGGCGGTGCCGGAGGATGCCTTGTAGACCTTCTCGCAGGCCTGCGTCGTCACGACAAGCGAGGTGCCGGCGCCGGCAACCGCCTGCCATTCGAGTTCGTCTCCGCCGGTCAGGCCGCCGGAGGAATTGATGAGAATGGCTTCAGCTTCGTTCGAAAAGGTTTCCGGCAGACGGATTTTGGCGCAGCCTTCCTGGAACAATTCCTCCAGCCGGCTGCGCCCTTCAACCGCTTTGGTTACAATGCATCCTCTGCCACGGGCGCGCTGCTGCCGGACAGGTTGAGCGTCTTGGCGACCGGAAGGGCTGATGGCTTGCTGTTCTGGCTGCACGCGGTCTCCGAAGCGGTTGCGGAAGCGGAAGAGGCCTTTGCGCCGCAATCCTTCTTGACGACGGCATCCACGACCAGCTGCCCTTCCGTATTGCGGAAGAAATCCCACATTCTTTCCGCCGCATCAACCGTGCGCGTTACTTCGCCTGTGGGCATCTTGCGCTCCACGGCCGGTTCCGCCTTCGGCGTCTGTTCGCGGCCCGGCTTGCGGGTGACGACGGCGCTTGCGGCCAGCACTTCCGCCTTCATCGTGGCGCGCGGCCAGGCATGGTCCCAGTCGTTGATGACATAGGACTGAATGCGTGCGCCAGCCTTGCAGACATCATAGGAATTGACGGTGAAACTTTCGCCCACCTTGCTTTTGGCGGCGCCCTTGCAGCCGTCCATCTCGGCCCAGCGCTTCAGCGCCGTCTCGCCGCCATATTGCCAATAGGATTTGCCGCCGCCCTGATAGGGGTTGGCGGGATCCTTCAACCCGGCAAAGGCGATGATCGACATCGGCCGCGCCGGCGTGCAGCTTGCCGCATCCGGTCCCCATTTGCCCTCGGTCTCCAGCGGATAACCCGCGCGCAGCGAGGCGACGAAACCGGCAGCGGTGAAATCCGCGCTGCCATTGCAGATGAATTGCGACAGCATGCGCCCGCCACCGGAATAACCGGAACCGTAAAAACGCTCCTCATCCACGCAGAACTTGCCCTTCACCATGGTAATGGCATCGCGAATGAAACCGACCTCGTCCAGCCCGCCCGGACGCTTGGTGACACCGGGAACATTCCAGGCATGGGTGCCGGGCAATTCGCCATTCAGGCTGCCGGCCAGCGCCACCACCACCAGACCGTCACGTTCGGCCAGCTTGTCCCAGCCGCTGCGGTTCATCTGGCCATGCGGATTGCTGTTGGAGCCATGAAAATCGAACACCACGGGCAGCGGCTTTTTTCCATCATAGGCCGAGGGAACAAAATAGACGCCGTCGCGTTTTTCACCGTTGGAGAGAATGGAAAAATCGTGCCTGCCCGGTTCCATGCCGGGTCCGGGCAACTGACCGCAGGTTGAAGCCGACGCTGCGACACCGGCGCTCGCGCACATCGCAAGACCCAGAAACAGGGTGCGGGCGGAGCGGAACAGCCGGGCGGCCCGGCCAATGGCAAAGTCTTGATGCATTGACACGCCTTTATTGGGCACGGTTTTCCCGACGATACGTCGGACGTGCGTGGAATGTAAGGGATCAACTGTCGCGGCGTGCGAATAGACTTTTCCTGTGTCTCGCATGCAGCATTTGCGCTGCCAATATCACAGGCAATTATTCAATGAAATGCTAAAATTACGCATGAAAGCCATGTCGAGACGCATAGGCTTTCAAAATATTAATCGGCCGTTTGCACGCCGTGATCGGCGCGCAGCATTTTTAGTCTCGATTTATACTGTCAGATGACGCCGCGCTTCCGGCGTATCCAGCGTTTCGGCCAGGCCCTGATGCACGATTTCACCCCGGTCCATGATGTAGACGTAATCGGCTAGCTCGCGGCAGAAATCCAGATATTGCTCGACCAGCAGGATGGCCATGCCGGTGGAATCGCGCAGATATTTGATCGCCCGGCCGATATCCTTGATGATCGACGGCTGGATGCCCTCGGTCGGCTCGTCGAGAACGAGGATTTTCGGCCGCGTCACCAGCGCCCGGCCAATGGCGAGCTGCTGCTGCTGGCCGCCGGAGAGATCGCCGCCGCGCCTTCCCAGCATGGATTGCAGCACCGGAAACAGGCTGAAAATATCATCCGGAATGAACCGTTCCTTACGCGGCAGCGGCGCATAGCCGCTTTCGAGATTCTCCTGCACGCTGAGCAGCGGAAAAATCTCCCGCCCCTGCGGCACGTAGCCGACACCGCGCTTGGCCCGGTGGTAAGGCGCCAGCCCATCCAGCGCCGCCCCTTCAAAGCTGATCGTCCCGCCACTGATGGCGTGCTGGCCGGTAACGGCCCGCAGCAGCGAGCTTTTGCCCACCCCGTTGCGGCCGAGGACGCAGGTGATCTTGCCCATCTCCGCCGTCAGCGAAACGCCGCGGAGCGCTTGCGCCGCGCCGTAATAGAGGTTGATGTTGTCGACTGTCAGCATGGTGAAACTCCATTGGCGCATTGGTGGGAGGCGTTACCCCCCTCTGCCCTGCCGGGCATCTCCCCCTCAAGGGGGGAGATCGGCAAGCGGCGAAAACTCTGCCCCATGACCAGTAGGCGAGGGAACGGGCGGTTGCGGCATCTGATCTCCCCCTTGAGGGGGAGATGCCCGGCAGGGCAGAGGGGGGTATCACGGGCGCAAACACCACCATCACCGCCCCAGATAATTCTCGATCACCTTCGGATCGCTGGACACAAAATCAATCGACCCCTCCGCCAGCACGGAACCTTCGGCAAGGCACGTCACCTTCACCCCCAGCTCGCGGATGAAACCCATGTCGTGCTCCACCACCACCACCGAACGGGTCTTGGCGATTTCCTTCAGCAACACAGCGGTTTCGGCTGTTTCCGCATCCGTCATGCCGGCCACCGGCTCGTCCACCAGCAGCAGCTTCGGCTCCTGCGCCAGGAGCATGCCGATTTCCAGCCATTGTTTCTGGCCGTGCGAGAGGTTGGCGGCGAGATCGCCGCGGCGGTGGTTAAGGCGCACGGTGGCGAGGATTTCCTCGATGCGGGCCTTGTCTTCCTCCGTCAGCCGGTAAAACAGCGTCGCGAAAACGCCGCGCTTGCGGTTCAGCGCCAGTTCCAGATTGTCCCAGACGGTATGGCTCTCAAACACCGTCGGCTTCTGGAACTTCCGGCCGATGCCGAGCTGGGCGATATCCGCCTCGTCCTTTTTGGTGAGGTCGATGCTGTCTTCGAACAGCACCGTGCCCGTATCCGGCCTTGTCTTGCCGGTGATGATGTCCATCATCGTCGTCTTGCCAGCACCGTTCGGGCCGATGATGGCGCGAAGCTCCCCCGGTTCCACCACGAAGGAGAGGGAATTGAGCGCCTTAAAACCATCGAAGGACACCGAGACGCCGTCGAGATAGAGCAGGCTTTTCGTTCTGTTTTCGGAAATCGTGTTCATGTCCGCCTCACTCCGCCGCCTGTTGCGCCACTGTCGAGCCGCTGTCATTGCCCGGCTGAGCGTCGCCTGCCGCAAGCGCAACCCGCTTTTCGCGCCGCCGGGCCAGATAGTGTTGCAGGGTGCCGACGATGCCCTTGGGGAAGAACAGCGTCACCGCGATGAAGAGCCCGCCCAGCGCAAACAGCCAGAATTCCGGGAAAGCGCCAGTGAAATAGCTTTTTCCGCCGTTGACGAGCAGCGCCCCGATAATCGGCCCGATCAGCGTGCCGCGCCCGCCCACCGCCGTCCACACCACCACTTCGATGGAGTTGGCGGGCGAAAATTCGCCGGGATTGATGATGCCCACCTGCGGCACGAACAGCGCACCGGCAATGCCCGCCATCATGGCCGAAACGACGAATGTGAAGAGCTTGATGTTTTCCACCCGGAAACCGAGGAAGCGCACCCGGCTTTCGGCATCACGCACGCCCACCAGCACCTTGCCGAATTTGGAATTGACGATGCCGGATGCGATCAGCAGCGAGATCGCCAGCATCACGGCGGTTACGGCAAACAGCACGGCGCGTGTGCCATCCGCCTGCACGGAAAAGCCGAGAATATCCTTGAAATCGGTGAGGCCATTATTGCCGCCGAAACCCATATCGTTGCGGAAGAAGGCGAGCAGCAGGGCATAGGTCATCGCCTGGGTGATGATCGAGAGATAAACGCCGTTCACGCGCGAGCGGAAGGCGAACCAGCCGAACACGAAGGCCAGCAGCCCCGGCACGACAAGCACCATCAGCGCCGCAAACCAGAACATGTCGAAGCCCTGCCAGAACCACGGCAGTTCCTTCCAGTTGAGGAACACCATAAAATCGGGCAGGACCGGATGGCCATAAACCCCGCGCGTGCCGATCTGGCGCATCAGATACATGCCCATGGCATAACCGCCGAGCGCGAAGAAGGCGGCGTGGCCGAGCGAGAGAATGCCGCAATATCCCCAGACCAGATCGAGCGCGAGCGCTAGCAGCGCATAGGCCAGATATTTGCCCAGCATCGACATGATGTAGGTCGGGATGCGGAACGCGCTGTCGGCTGGCAACAGCAGGTTGGAAGCCGGCACCAGCACGGCGATGGTAAGGATGATGCCGATGGCGATGGAGATGCGGCGGTCGAGCGCGCGCAGGAGGAAGCCGGTAATCATGCTTCGATCGCCCTTCCCTTGAGTGCGAAGAGGCCGCGCGGCCGCTTCTGGATGAACAGGATGATGAGGACGAGCACGAGGATCTTGCCGAGTACGGCGCCCACCGTCGGCTCGAGGAACTTGTTGAGCACGCCGAGCGACAGCGCCCCGACCAAGGTTCCCCAGAGATTGCCGACGCCGCCGAACACCACCACCATGAAACTGTCGATGATGTAGCTCTGGCCGAGATTGGGAGAAACATTGTCGATCTGCGACAGCGCCACGCCGGCAAGGCCAGCAACGCCAGAACCGAGCGCGAAGGTAAAGGCATCCACCCAAGGGGTGCGAATGCCCATGGAGGAGGCCATACGGCGGTTCTGCGTGACGGCGCGCATCTGCAGGCCAAAGGCGGACCGCTTCAGGAGAACCAGCAGGGCGAAGAATACCGAAAGCGAGAAGCAGACGATCCACACGCGGTTCCAGGTGAAATTGAGATAACCGACGCTGAAGGAGCCGGACATCCAGCTCGGGCTGCCGACTTCGCGATTGGTGGGGCCGAAGATGGAGCGCACGCCCTGCTGCAGGATGAGCGAGATGCCCCAGGTGGCGAGCAGCGTTTCCAGCGGCCGCCCATAAAGAAAGCGGATAACGCCGCGCTCCATCACGAGGCCGACAAAGGCCGTTACCAGAAAGGCGGCGGGCAGAGCGATGGCGAGCGACCAGTCGAACAGGCCGGGGAAATGCGTGCGGATCACCTCCTGCACCATGAAGGTGGAGTAAGCGCCGATCATCACCATCTCGCCATGCGCCATGTTGATGATGCCCATGACGCCGAAGGTGATTGCCAAGCCGATGGCGGCGAGCAGCAGCACGGAACCGAGCGACAGGCCGTACCAGACATTCTGCGCATAGTCCCAGAAGGCAAGGGAGCTTTCGATGCTCGATATGGCGCTGTCGATATCCGGCTTCAGGCTCTGATCCACCGACGATGAGGCCGCCATCAGAATGCCGATGGCATCGCGCCCGCCAAGGCTCTTGATGGTGGCGATTGCTTGCCTCTTCTCTTCGAGCGACCGTTCGGAGGAGAGCAGCGAGACAGCCCGCGCCTCCTCCATCCGGGTCCGCACCTCAGTATCGGCCTCCCTGGCGATGGCCGCTTCCAGCAATTCG
Source organism: Agrobacterium sp. P15N1-A (assembly GCF_044626815.1). Lineage (NCBI taxonomy): Bacteria > Pseudomonadati > Pseudomonadota > Alphaproteobacteria > Hyphomicrobiales > Rhizobiaceae > Agrobacterium > Agrobacterium sp. P15N1-A. The sequence continues at coordinate 675,399 of NZ_JBIUPF010000002.1, forward strand.
AGATTTTCAGCGCTTGGCGCTTTCAGAACGGCGTCTGCCGCGGAAAGCCGCACGGATTTTTCCGGGCTCAGCAGGGTCAGCCCGCCGAGTGCGGCGCGGATGACGCGGCGCAGATTGTTGTTGACCTTGATCTTGCTGACAGCCGCCTTCGGCGCTTCACCCGCACTTTCGCCCGTCAGCGGATCGATCAGCGTAAAATTGGAACCTGCCGGTTTCGTCATGAAAACCAGATTGTCGGCCTTGCGCACGTAAAGATCGCCCGCCGCAAAAGCCTCGAGCGCCGGCACGACACGCGCATCGCCCGTGGCGGCGATCTGCCCGATCAGCACTTCGGCCTGCTTGAAATCCGCCGTGCCGAGCGCATCGATCAGCGCCTTCGGCTCGCTTTGCGCGAAGGATTGGGCGGCGATCCCCAGGGTGAGCCAGAGGAAGATGGCTCCGAGAAAAGATCGGATCGTCATGTGGGGTTCCTTGGGCGGTTTGCGACGGGGCGTTTGAATTTTGCGCGACCTGAATATGCGGCTTTACCCCCCTCTGCCCTGCCGGGCATCTCCCCCTCAAGGGGGGAGATCGACCTGTGGCGAGGTCTCGCCCACCTCGATGTTCGAGAATGAAGTGGCGAGAAAGCATCTTGCCGATCTCCCCCCTTGAGGGGGAGATGCCCGGCAGGGCAGAGGGGGGTAATTCTTGCTGAGTTTTCAAATAGGCCCGCCCCCCGAGCAAGGGGGCGGCACCCACCCCGTTAATCAGCTACCCTTACCGCCGCACTTGCCGCTGGCCACATTAAAGTTCCCGCAAGACATCGGCTTCCGCCAGTCCGAGATCAGATCCTTCGAGTCCGGCAGATAATCCGACCATTCATCCCCCACCACCTGCGGCGTCTGCTGCACGATCTCAAACTGCCCATCCGCCTGAATTTCGCCGATCAGCACCGGCTTGGTGATGTGGTGGTTCGGCATGACGGTTGAGTAACCGCCCGAAAGGTTCGGCACGGAAACGCCGATGATGCTGTCCAGAACCTTGTCCGTATCCGTCGTGCCGGCGGATTCGACGGCCTTTACCCAGGCGTTGAAGCCGATATAGGCGGCTTCCATCGGGTCGTTGGTCACGCGCTTGTCGTTCTTGGTAAAGGCATGCCAGGTCTTGATGAATTCGGCATTGACCGGCGCATCGACGGACTGGAAGTAGTTCCAGGCGGCAAGGTGGCCGACCAGCGGTGCGGTATCGAGACCGGCAAGTTCTTCTTCACCGACCGAGAAGGCGACGACCGGGATATCCTCGGCCTTGATGCCCTGGTTCGCCAGTTCCTTGTAGAAAGGCACGTTGGCGTCGCCGTTGATGGTGGAGACAACGGCGGTCTTCTTGCCGGCCGAGCCGAACTTCTTGATGTCGGACACGATCGTCTGCCAGTCGGAATGGCCGAACGGCGTGTAGTTGATCATGATGTCCTCTTCCTTGACGCCCTTCGACATCAGGTAGGCCTTCAGGATCTTATTTGTGGTCTGCGGATAGACATAGTCCGTACCGGCCAGAACCCAGCGCTCCACACCTTCGGTATTGGCGAGATAATCGACGGCCGGAATGGCCTGCTGGTTCGGCGCCGCACCCGTATAGAAGATGTTGCGCGAGGATTCTTCACCCTCGTACTGAACCGGGTAGAAGAGGATCGAGTTCAGTTCCTCGAAGACCGGCAGAACGGATTTGCGGGAGGAAGACGTCCAGCAGCCGAAAACGGCGGCGACCTTGTCCTGCGAAATCAGCTGGCGGGCCTTTTCGGCAAACAGCGGCCAGTCGGAAGCCGGATCGACCACCACGGCTTCGAGCTTCTTGCCGAGCACGCCGCCCTTCTTGTTCTGCTCGTCGATGAGCATCAGCATGGCGTCCTTCAGCGTCGTCTCTGAAATGGCCATGGTGCCGGACAGCGAATGCAGCACGCCGACCTTGATGGTGTCGTCAGCGGCAAAAGCGCCATGGAAGGCGGTGGTGGACAGGATCGCGCCAAGCAGCGCGGCACTAAGCGTCTTGCGGAATATCATCGGAAGAACCCCTCTCCTTGTTGGCCTCTCGTGGAGGCTCAGCGGCATCTGCGGCCGCTGCTGGGAGGGACTATCGATCTCGCAGACGCGAAACCGTATACGTCAATTGACGTAGGCGGGGTGGCGAAAGATGCAGGGGGGCGGGACTACCGGACCAGAGCGGCCTGTGTGGAGCGGGAGGTCTCAACTTGTTTCTTCTCCCCGCGGGGGAGAAGTCCGCGGCAGCAGCATGAGGGGGCGAGCGTCGAGATATACGGAAGGGTTGCCCCCTCATCCGACCCTTCGGGCCACCTTCTTCCCGCCGGCGAGAAGAAATGCGCGGCACGGTCTCACATTAGGAATGCGGCTTGTCGTTCCGCTCTTCGTCGCGGATCGCCTCGTCGTGGTACCACGAGCCGAAATCCACATGCGGCTCGCGCGCCTCGCGCTCGAGGTCACTCAGCCCGCTGTTGCGGAATTTGGACACGCCCGCGCGCCCGCCAATCGGGAATTGATAGATCGTTGCCGTCTCACGATGAAAGCCAGTCGCCATTTCGGTCATCTCACTCTGTTTGCATCGAAGCACTTTGGTATCAGGAGCAAACCCGTAAAGCCCGGATTCGCTCCGTTTGATTAAAAAAAAATCACCTTGCGAAAAATATAGGCATTAATCGTCCCATCTACAAGAAAAACCATTCCGAAAGCGCCGCTTTTTGGGGCAAATGCCAATCCCTCGCGCGCAACCGAAATCATTGCGCCGCAGCAGGGCATTCCGCCGGGAGACGCCGGCTATCTATCAGGATTCAATGGTGAAACATGAGGGGTGAATTTGCCTTCCGCAGTGCAGCAGAACCATGCCCGCGCGATATCCAGGCTCCTGCGCGACAGGGGGCCTGAAAGATTTTTCGAAAAAATTGCCTGATATCGCCAATCTGGCACGCGGCATGCATCTAAGGGGTCAGCCCTTGAACGCGAATGTGCTTCGGTGGCCAAAGCCACGGGAGGCCTCAAGGCTTCGCATTGTTACCTATGAGAGGTTCGTAATGACTAAGTTCAAACTCGAGTACATCTGGCTGGACGGATACAAGCCGGTCCCCAACCTGCGCGGCAAGACCCAGATCAAGGAATTCGACGAATTCCCCACACTCGAGCAACTGCCGCTTTGGGGTTTTGATGGCTCGTCCACCCAGCAGGCTGAAGGCCATTCGTCGGATTGCGTGCTGAAGCCCGTTGCGATCTATCCCGACCCGGCCCGCACCAATGGTGCGCTCGTCATGTGCGAAGTCATGATGCCCGATGGCGTCACCCCGCATGCTTCGAACAGCCGCGCAACCATCCTCGACGACGAAGACGCATGGTTCGGCTTCGAACAGGAATATTTCTTCTACCAGGACGGCCGCCCGCTCGGCTTCCCGGAACAGGGTTACCCGGCCCCGCAGGGTCCTTATTACACCGGCGTCGGCTTCAAGAATGTCGGTTCGGTTGCCCGCGAAATCGTTGAAGAACACCTCGACCTCTGCCTCGAAGCCGGCATCAACCACGAAGGCATCAACGCCGAAGTGGCCAAGGGCCAGTGGGAATTCCAGGTATTCGGCAAGGGCTCCAAGCGCGCCGCCGACCAGATCTGGATCGCCCGTTACCTGCTGCTGCGTCTGTGCGAACAGTACGGCATCGACGTCGAATTCCATTGCAAGCCGCTCGGCGACACCGACTGGAACGGTTCGGGCATGCACTGCAACTTCTCCACCAAGTTCATGCGCGAAGTTGGCGGTAAGGAATATTTCGAAGCCCTCATGGCCGCTTTCGCCAAGAACTGGAAAGAGCACATCGACGTTTACGGTCCGGACAACCACCTGCGCCTGACCGGCAAGCACGAAACCGCTCCGTGGAACAAGTTCTCCTACGGCGTTGCCGACCGTGGCGCGTCGATCCGCGTTCCGCACTCCTTCGTCAACAACGGTTACAAGGGTTACCTCGAAGACCGTCGTCCGAACTCGCAGGGCTGCCCTTACCAGATCGCTTCCGTCGTTCTGAAGACGATCGCAGAAGTGCCGCTCGCAAAGTCGGCTGCTGCCTGATATCGAACTGATGGCGTCGCCCGAACAGGGCGACGCCATTTTTCTGTCCACCGAACGGCCAGGCGGACAGGTGACCTTTCGCCCGTCGCCACATGCGGCATAGTCATCCCGGCGCAGGCATCTGCGTGGTTTTGAGCGATGGCATCGTCACTTCCTTGACCCGGACAGGGTTCGCCCCGGTGCCTCAAAGCAGGCCATGTGCTTTCGAGCAGAAAGGTGAACGATGGGCATTCTCGACAAATTCTCTCTCGAAAACCGCATCGCCATTATCACCGGCAGCGGCCGCGGTCTCGGTTTTGAAATCGCCAAGGCCTTTGCCGAAGCTGGCGCCCATGTCTGGCTGACCGGCCGCAATGCCGAGACGTTGCAACAGGCGGTCGACACGTTGCGCGAAGCGGGTGGAAAGGCGGATTATGCCGCCTTTGATATTGCCGATACCAAAGCCGGGGCGGCGCTCGTCCACCGCATCATGAGCGAACTCGGCCACCTCGATATTCTCGTCAACAATGTCGGCGCGCGCGACCGCCGCCCGCTGTCCGAGTTCAGCGATGAGGACGTGCTGGAATTGATCCGCACCGACCTCACCTCCTCCATTTCCCTGTCGCGGGATGCGGCGGAAGCCATGGCGGCAAAGACCTATGGCCGCATCATCACCATCACCTCCATTCTTGGCCACATCGTGCGGCCGGGCGATGCGATCTATCCCGTCGCCAAACAGGGGCTGACGGGCCTGATGCGGGCCATCGCCGTCGAATATGGCGCGCGTGGCATCACCAGCAACGCCATTGCGCCGGGCATGTTCGCTACCGAAACCAACGCCGCCCTTGCCGAAAAGCCTGAGATGGTGGCCTTTGCCAAGCTGCGCGTACCGCTGGAGCGCTGGGGCAGACCGGACGAGATTGCCGGTGCGGCCCTGTTTCTGGCCAGCGACGTGGCCTCCTTCGTCAACGGCCATGTGCTGACGGTGGATGGCGGCATGTCGGTGCGACTGTGAGAGGGCATTTGCGGAAAGGCACGCGATAGGCATGGCCGCACGGCAACGCATCATCCCCGTCAGGCGCGAATATAACCGCTGGGTCGCCAACCAGACGCTGGAAGATTATGCGCTGCGCTTCACCGCCAAAAGCGCCCGGCAATTTTCCTCCAACCGCATTTCCCACACCGCCATCGGCGCGATTTCCTTTCTGGCGCTGGAAGCCATCGGCGGGGCGATCACGCTCTCCTACGGCACCACCAACGCCTTTTACGCCATCCTCGCCGCCGCCATCGCCATGCTCGCCGTCGGCCTGCCGATCAGCCGCTACGCCATCCGCCACGGCGTCGATATCGATCTTCTGACGCGCGGCGCGAGCTTCGGTTATATCGGCTCCACCATCACCTCGCTGATCTATGCCGCCTTCACCTTCATGCTCTTCGCCATCGAAGCGTCGATCATGTCCGGCGCGCTGGAACTGGCGCTCGGCATTCCCCTGTGGATCGGCTACATCATCTCGGCCGTCATGGTCATTCCGCTCGTCACCCATGGCGTGCGCCTCATCAGCCGTTTTCAGATCATCACCCAGCCCTTCTGGATCGTCCTGAACATCCTGCCCTTCGTCTTCATCGCTTTGATGGACTGGGAGAAATACGATCTGTGGCGTGCCTTTGCCGGCATCCACCACGCCTCCGGCCCGCCGGGCACGGTCGCGGATTTCAATCTGGTGGAATTCGGCGCGGCCTCGGCCGTCATTCTGGCGCTGATGTCGCAGATCGGCGAGCAGGTGGATTTCCTGCGCTTTCTGCCGGCCGAGGGGCAAAGCCGCCTGCGCCACCGCATCGCCGTCTTTCTGGCCGGCGCCGGCTGGGTGGTCGTCGGCGTGCCGAAGCTGCTGGCCGGCTCCTTCCTCGTGGTCTTGACCTTCAGCTCCGGCGTCTCGGTGGACCGCGCCGCCGATCCGGCGCAGATGTATCTCACCGCCTTCGGTTACATGATCCCCAACGAGACAGCGGCCATGCTTTTGATGGTCGCCTTCGTGGTCGTCTCGCAGCTGAAGATCAATGTCATGAATGCCTATGCGGGTTCGCTCGCCTGGTCGAACTTCTTCTCGCGGCTTACCCACAGCCACCCCGGCCGCGTCGTCTGGCTGGTCTTCAATGTCGCGATCGCGCTGCTTCTGATGGAACTCGGCATCTACCGGCTGCTGGAAGAAACGCTCGGCATCTTCTCCATCATAGCCATGGCGTGGCTCTGCACCATTTCCGCCGATCTCTTCATCAACAAGCCGCTTGGCCTTGCCCCGCCAGGCATCGAATTCAAGCGCGCCCATCTTTACGACATCAATCCCGTTGGCGTCGGCTCCATGGCGCTTTCGGCCACCATTGCGCTCATGGCGCATTTCGGCGCCTTCGGCCCGCTTGCCGCCTCGCTCGCGCCCTATCTGACGCTCATCGTCGCCTTCATCGCCTCGCCGCTGATCGCATGGGGCACGAAAGGAAAATTTTATCTCGCCCGCAAGCCGCGCCAGAAATGGCGTGAAGAAAGCAGCATCACCTGCTCCATCTGCGAACACCCGTTCGAGCCGGAGGATATGGCCTGGTGTCCCGCCTATGCCGCGCCGATCTGTTCGCTCTGCTGCTCACTGGACAGCCGCTGCCATGACATGTGCAAGCCGAAGGCCAAACTGAATTATCAGGTCGCGACCGTCGCGAAATCCTTCCTGCCCGCACAACTGGTAGCAAAGCTCGCCACCCGGCTCGGACGTTACGGCATGGCGGCGGCCATTGCCGTCACCACCATCGGCGGCATATTGGCGATGATCGCCCATCAGGTCGGCACCGCCTCGCCGGCAACGGCCGATGTGGTGAACCGCACCATCCTCATCGTGTTTTTTGTCTTCGCCGTCATTGCCGGCATCGTCTGCTGGTTCCTTGTGCTTGCTCATGACAGCCGTGTGGTGGCGGAAGAGGAATCTTCCCGCCAGAACACGCTGCTGCTGAAGGAGATCGCCGCCCACAAGAAGACCGATGCCGCCCTTCAGGACGCCAAGGAAACCGCTGAGGCCGCCAACCGCGCCAAGAGCCGTTATGTCGTCGGCCTCAGCCATGAATTGCGCACGCCGCTCAATGCCGTTCTAGGCTATGCCCAGATTCTCGAACGCGACGACACCATTCCCCCTCCCCGGCAATCAGCGATCAAGGTCATTCGCCGCTCAGCCGATCACCTGTCGGGCCTGATCGACGGGCTTCTCGATATTTCCAAGATCGAGGCGGGCCGGCTGCAGGTCTATTCCAACGAGATCAATATTCAGGATTTCCTCGACCAGATCGTCGACATGTTCCGCCCGCAGGCGCAGGCCAAGGGGCTGGAATTCCGCCACGACCGCTCCCGCGCCCTGCCGCAATATGTCCGCACCGATGAAAAGCGACTGCGCCAGATCCTCGTCAACCTCATCTCCAACGCCATCAAATTCACCGATGAGGGCGCCGTCACCTTCGACGTCGGTTATCGCAGCCAGGTGGCGAGTTTCACCGTTTCAGATACCGGCCGTGGCATCGCACAGAAGGACCTCGCCCGCATCTACGAGCCCTTCCAGCGCGGCGAGGCAGACAGCGTGCGACCGATGCCGGGTCTCGGCCTTGGCCTCACCATCACACGGCTCCTGACCAACACACTCGGCGGCGAGATTTCCGTTTCGAGCGAAAAGGACGAGGGTTCCACCTTCCGCGTCCGCCTGATGCTGTCAGCCGTGCACCGGCCAAGCACGGCGCTGGCGGCGGAAAAGACCATCCGCTCCTATTCCGGGCCGCGCCGCACCATCGTCGTGGTCGATGACAACGAGGATCATCGCGAGCTGATGCGGCAGGTGCTCTCGCCGTTGGATTTCGTCGTGCTGACGGCGCAAAGCGGACCGGAATGCCTGACGCTCATCGAAGGCGTGAAGCCCGATCTTTTCCTCATCGATATTTCCATGCCCGGCATGACCGGCTGGCAGCTTGTGACGAAACTGCGTGAAGCCGGCCAGACCGCCCCGCTCATCATGCTGTCAGCCAATATCGGCGACGGCAATGTCGCGGGCGCAGGCGAAGACAACCACAATGACGCCATCGCCAAGCCTGTCGATATCCGCCAGCTTTGCGACAGGCTTGCCGTGCATCTCGGCCTGAAATGGATTTACGAGGCGGATATGCCGCCCCCGCCATCGCCGCCGCCGGTGGCGCAGATCGTCCATCCCGGCGCAATTCACATTCAGGATTTGCAGCGGCTCGGCGAAATAGGCTACATACGCGGCATCGAGGCGAAACTCGCCGATCTTGCCCGCAACACGGAAAACCTGCCCTTCACGCAGGAGCTCGGCACCTATGTGCAGGCCTTCGATCTGGCCGGTTACGCGCATTTTCTCAAACGGTTTGCGGATAGAGACACGGGAGACGGCAAGGCATGAGCGGTCAGGCGGCGGCGGCCCCGAGAGACATCGTATTGCTGGTGGATGACAGCCCGGAAGCGCTCGGGTTCCTCACCGATGCGCTGGAACAGTCAGGCTTTTCCGCCCTCATCGCCACCTCGGGACAGGCCGCGCTCAACATTGCCGAACGCATCACGCCCGATATCATCCTGCTCGACGCCGTCATGCCGGCCATGGACGGTTTCGAGACCTGCCGCCGCCTGAAGGCCAATGCGGCGGTGGCGCAGGTGCCCGTCATCTTCATGACCGGGCTGACCGAGACCGAACATGTGGTGCGGGCGCTCGAATCCGGCGGTGTCGATTATCTGACCAAGCCGATCAATATAGACGAGCTGCGCGCCCGCATCCGCGTGCATCTTTCCAATGCCCGCTCGGCGCAGAGCGCCCGCGTGGCGCTCGACGCCGCCGGCCGCCACCTGCTTGCCGTTCGCGCCACTGGGGCGATCCACTGGTCGACGCCACAGGCGACGCGGCTCGTCAACGCCGCCACCGGCCGCGACGACGGCATGGAGATCGTCACCAGCCATATCGGCCGCTGGCTCGCAGAACGGGCGGCGGCGGAAACCGGCCGCGACGTGCCGCTGACGATCACCGAGGCCGGGCGGCCCGCCCTGCAACTGTCCTTCCTCGGCGCCATGGGGCCGGATGAATTCCTCTTCCGCCTCACCGCCGCCAATGAGAAATCCGGCGACCACCTGCTGCGCGAGCATTTTTCCCTCACCGCGCGGGAATCGGAAGTGCTGCTGTGGATCGCCAGGGGCAAGTCTAACCGCGATATCGGCGACATTCTCGGCCTTTCCGCGAGAACCGTGAACAAGCATCTGGAGCAGATCTATGTGAAGCTCGGGGTGGAAAACCGGGCGTCCGCGGCCGTGAAAGCAGCACATATATTGCATCAGGGGTGACGCCAGCCATTATTATGGTAGGTTGTCCGACATATTCCGCTTGAGTTCACGGCGTCCGCTTATTGGGCGAGCGTCCGCCGCTTGTTTCTTCTCCCCGCCGGGAAGAAGTCCGCGGCAGCGGGATGAGGGGGCTCGCCCTCCGAAATCCGGCAACGTTTCCCCCTCATCCGACCCTTCGGGCCACCTTCTCCCCGGCGGGGAGAAGAAACAGGCGGCATCCCCCACCCAAAAAAAATCACCACCCAAGCCCACCTGAACCCTGTCACAGGATAGAAATCCATGGACCGTTTTATCATCCTTTCCGGCTGCTCCGGCGGCGGAAAATCCACGCTTCTTGCCGAACTTGCCCGGCGCGGTTTCGCCACCGTGGAAGAGCCCGGCCGCCGCATCGTCATCGAAGAAACCCGCAATGGCGGCACGGCCCTGCCGTGGATCGACATCGAAGCCTTCGCCCGCCGCGCCATCGCCATGGCGCTCGAAGACCGGCAAAAGGCCCCGCCGGAAGGCCCGGTCTTCTTCGACCGCGGCCTGATCGACGCCGCCTCGGCGCTTCGTCATATAAATGGCGATGCCTTCATCGAGACGCTGCGGGCTGCACACCGCTATAACCGTCTGGTCTTCCTCACCCCGCCTTGGCCGGAAATCTACAGGGGCGACAGCGAGCGCAAGCATGGCTTCGATGCGGCGATCGAGGAATATGAGCGCTTGCTCCGCGACTATGACGAGCTTGGCTACGATATTTCCGTGCTTCCGAAATCCGGCATAGGGGAACGTGCGGACTTTATTCTGACCCGGATCGACTGAACCGCTCTGGCAAGAGAATGGGCTTCAGCGATTTTCGAGCAATTGCGAGACGGTGACAAACTCAAACCCGCGTCGAGACCGCAAACAAAAAGCCCGGCATCGCTGCCGGGCTTCGATAGGGTGTCGCAGAAGGGCTTAGCTGCCCTGCTGGATGTAGGTGAACTTGCCGTCCGGACCCTTCTTCCATTCGTACATGACATAGCCGGGAAGCTTCGGGTCGCCCTTCTCGTCGAAGGAGATGTCGCCGAGCGCGGTCGGGAAGGTGCCGGACTTCAGGGCCTCGGCAACCTTTTCCGGCTCCACGGAACCGGCGGCCTTCGCCGCACCCGCAATCGCCTGCATCGCGGCATAGGAGTAGAGCGTGTAGGCTTCCGGGTTGAAGCCGGCGGCCTTGAACTTCTCTACCAGTTCCTTGTTTTCCGGGCGCAGCGTCGGATCGGGGCCGAAGGTGTTGAGCGTGCCTTCGACGGCGTCGCCGGCGATGGAAGCAAGTTCGTTCGAGACGATACCGTCGCCCGAAACGAGCTTGGCCTTCAGGCCCTGGTCAGCCGCCTGACGGATGATGAGGCCGGCTTCGGTGTGCAGGCCGCCCCAGTAGATGATGGAAACGCCGGCTTCCTTCATCTTGGAGATCAGCGCGGAGAAGTCCTTGTCGCCGACGTTGACGCCTTCATACATGACTTCCGTCACGCCAGCGGCATTGGCAGCCTTCTTGGTTTCATCGGCAAGGCCCTGACCGTAAGGCGTCTTGTCGTGAATGATGGCGACCTTGGCGTCCTTGAAATGATCGGCCAGGTATTTGCCGGCAATGCCGCCCTGCTGGTCGTCACGGCCGCAGGTACGGAACGTGTTCCACAGGCCGCGCTCGGTAAAGACCGGGTTGGTTGCGGCGGGTGTGATTTCGAGAATGCCGTTTTCAGCGTAAACTTCAGAAGCCGGAATGGAAACGCCGGAGTTGAAGTGACCGACAACGAATTTCACGCCGTCAGCGACGAATTTGTTGGCAACCGAAATACCCTGCTTGGGGTCGGATACGTCGTCGCCCAGCACGATCTTGATCTGCTCGCCATTGATACCGCCGGCGGCATTGATGTCTTTCGCGGCCTGTTCGGCACCCTTCTGGATCTGAGCGCCGAAAGCAGCGTTCGGGCCGGTCAGCGGTGCGCCGACAGCGATCACGACATCGGCCCAGGCCGAACCGCCAAACGCGACCATGGCGGTCAGCGCAACAGCGGAAAGAAGAGACTTCTTCATTACTTTACTCCCAGTTCCTTTGGATGGGTTGATTGCAAGGACCTGTTCAGTACCCACCTTCACTGAACAGGAAACTGTTCCACTCTGACGAGCATTGTTCAGCCGGAAAAATCCGCCTGTCAATCTTTCTTCTTGTAGGAAAACGCCGATGTCCGGTCGTAAAGCCAATAGTAGTTATTGACCATCTGGCTTGTCCGGCGCGTGCGGAAACCGACGCTGGAAAAAACCAGAAGAAGAACGACGTCAAACACGTAATAGAAGCCGTTGATGAACGGCCCGTTGAACAGCGCGTGATGCAGAAACCGCATCACCACACCCAGAGCGAGCGTATAGATCACCACCCGCGTATAACCGCCCCAGCCATCGGCCACGGACTTGCCCGTGCGCCATGCCGTCCAGAAACCCAGAAGAACAACCAGCGCGCGCAGAACATACCGCACGCCGTTATCCGTTTCGAAAAAAAGGCCCTGCATCTCTTTCCCCATCAGTGCCGGGCTGAAACGCCCTGACCCTGCCTTGTCTGTCGTCCCGTCGTTTTCCCGCCGGGCATTTTATTGTTTGCACCCCGCCATGGTTCCTTAAGGTTTTGCCGAAAGGACGACAGGCCGCTGTTTGCAGTCTTGCGCCGCAAAATTTCCGGCGCAAGTAAAATCTTTCAGTGCCGTCCGCCTTCGAGATAGGCGGCGCGCACCTGCGGATCGGCGAGCAGTTCCCTGCCCGAACCGCTCATCGTCACCTTGCCGTTGACCATCACATAAGCCCGGTCGGAAAGCTTGAGCGCGGCAAAGGCGTTCTGCTCCACGAGGAAGACGGTCAGCCCCTCTTCCTGGTTGAGTTTCTTGATCGCCTCGAAAATGCCCTTGACGATCAAGGGTGCAAGACCGAGCGACGGCTCGTCCAGCAGCAGGAGCTTCGGCCGTGCCATCAGCGCGCGGCCGATGGAGAGCATCTGCTGCTCGCCGCCGGAAAGCGTGCCGCCGCGCTGGCTCTGGCGCTCCTTCAGGCGCGGGAACATCACGAAGATCTTCTCGACGTCTTCCTTGAAATATTTCAGGTTATCGAGATTGGCGCCCATCTGCAGGTTTTCCAGCACCGTCATGCGCGGGAAAATCCGACGGCCTTCGGGCGACTGGGCAATGCGCTTGCGGGCGATCAGATGGGTCGGCAGATGGGTAATGTCCTCGCCGTCGAAGATCACCTGGCCGGCGCGCGCCTGCGGGCTGCCGCAGATGGTCATCATCAGCGTCGACTTGCCGGCGCCGTTGGCGCCGATCAGACTGACGATCTCACCCTTTTTAACCTCGACATCGACACCGGCCAGAGCACGGATATTGCCGTAATAGGTTTCGACACCCTGGACTTTCAGAAGCGGTTCACCGGACATCAGGCCGCTCCTCCGTCGAGTTCTTCCGCAATCACGTCTTCCACTTCATCATCCTCGACACCCAGATAGGCGGCGATGACCTTCGGGTCGTTCTTCACATGGTCCGGCGTGCCGTCGGAAATCTTCTGGCCATATTCCAGAACCACCACATGGTCGGAAATCTGCATCACCACGGACATGTCGTGCTCGATGAGAAGCAGCGACGTGCCTTCGTCGCGAATGCCGCGCAGGAGCGCGTTGAGCGCCAGCGATTCCTTCGGGTTGAGGCCGGCGGCCGGCTCGTCGAGGCACAGAAGCTCCGGCCCCGTGCACATGGCGCGGGCGATTTCCAGACGGCGCTGCGCGCCATAGGGAAGGTCGCCGGCCGGGTCGTCGGCGCGGTCGATCAGATCGGCCTTTTCCAGCCAGTATTTGGCCTTTTCGATGGAGGCATCCACCGCCCGCCGGTAAGAAGGCAGGCCGAGAAGACCGAGGATCGTGTAACCCGAAGCCTTCATCAGCGCATTGTGCTGCGCCACCAGCAGGTTTTCCAGAACGGTGAGGCCCGAAAACAGGCGGATGTTCTGGAAGGTGCGCGCCACCTTGGCCTTCTTGGTGATTTCGAAATCCGGCAGGCGCTCGAGAAGATGCGCCTCGCCGCTTTGCTGGCGCATGGTGATCATGCCCATGGTCGGCTTGTAGAAGCCGGTGATGCAGTTGAAGACCGTGGTCTTGCCCGCGCCGTTGGGGCCGATCAACGCCGTGATTTCGCCGCGCTTCGCCTCGAAGGAGAAGTCGTTGATGGCCATCAGGCCGCCGAAGCGCATCGAGAGATGTTCGACCTTGAGGATCGTATCGCCAGTCGTATTGCCAGTTGTATTGGATGTCATTGTTGCCGTTCCGGAAGCCATCAACCGTGACCTTCCTTGGTAAAGCTGCCGGAGACGGCCTTGCGTTCCTTAAGGAAGGCCGTGGGTTCACGCGAGCCGACGAAGCCGCGCGGCTTGAACAGCATGACGATGACCATGGCAAGGCCGAAGAGCAGCATACGGTAAAGTTCAGGCGTGAAGTCGGGCCCGAAGACATGCTTCAGGAACTCCATTTCGCGCAGAAGCTCGGTGCCGCCGACCATGACCAGCGCCGCAATGGCGATACCCGTCAGCGAGCCCATGCCGCCGAGAACGACGATGGCGAGAATAACGGCGGATTCGAGGAAGACGAAGCTTTCCGGCGAAACGAAACCCTGACGCGCGGCAAAGAAAGAACCGGCAAAACCGCCGAACATCGCGCCCGTCGCAAAGGCGGTGAGCTTGGTGATGACGGTATCGATGCCGAGCGAACGGCAGGCGATCTCGTCCTCGCGCAGCGCTTCCCAGGCGCGGCCGATCGGCATGCGGCGCAGGCGGATGGTGACATAGGCCGTCAGCATGCAAAGCAGCAGGATCACGTAGAACAGGAAGATCTTGTAATAGGCCGACGACATCGACAGGCCAAAGGCCTTGGCGAAATTGTTCGACGCGCCGACATCGAAGGACCAGATTCCGAAGACCGAGGCCTTGGCGATGCCGGAAATGCCGAAGGTGCCCTTGGTCACATCCGTCCAGTTCAAAAGCACGAGGCGGATGATTTCACCGAAGGCGAGCGTCACGATCGCCAGATAGTCGCCGCGAAGACGAAGCACCGGGAAACCGAGAATGATGCCCCAGAAGCCCGCGAGAATGCCGGCGACCGGCAGGAGCACCCAGAAAGACAGGCCGAAATGGCTGGAGAGCAGCGCATAGGAATAGGCGCCGACCGCGTAGAAGGCCACGTAACCGAGATCGAGCAGGCCGGCCAGCCCGACGACGATGTTGAGGCCCCAGGCCAGCATCACATAGATCAGAATCTGGATGCCGAAATTGTCGACGAATTTCAGCGAACCCTGAAAGCCGAACAATTGCACGGCGATAACGGGATAAAGCAGCAGCAGGACCAGCGCCAGCTTCAGGAAGTGCTTGTGGAAAAAGCCCTTTTCCTCGGAAATCTCCAGCACGCCGCTCTTGGCCTTGGCCAGCTTGCGACGATCCAGCGACGGCTTGATGAAGCCGACAACGAGAAAGCGGCCGACAGCAGCAATGCCGACGAAAACCGCCAGAAGCCCCCAGCGGGTGCCCCAGATCAGCTGGTTGTTGATATCCTGATAGGTGACGATGCCGACATAAAGAATGAACATGCCGAACGAGATGAGGCCCGCAATCAGGCCCTCCTTCACAGCCGTCGCCATCAGGCTCGGGCTGGAAGCAGCGTTGTCGGAAGCGATATTGGTCATGGGATCACACCTTCTCGACTTCCGGACGACCGAGAATACCGGTCGGCTTGAAGATCAGCACGAAAGCCAGGATGCCGAATGCCGCGACATCCTTGTAGGCGATGGAGAAATAGGCCGACCACAGCGATTCGATGAGGCCGATCAGGAGACCGCCGAGAACAGCGCCCGGAAGCGAGCCGATGCCGCCGAGAACGGCCGCCGTAAACGCCTTGACGCCGGGAATGAAGCCATCGCTGAAGGAGGCAACGCCGTAATACATCAGATACATGGTGCCCGCGACAGCGGCGAGCGCCGCACCCATGATGAAGGTGATGGAGATCGTCTTGTCGACATCGACGCCAAGCAGCGCCGCCATCTTGCGGTCCTGTTCGGTGGCGCGCTGCGCCCGGCCGAGCGGGGTCTTGTTGACGATATACCAGAAGGCGAAGAGCAGCACCGAGGTGACGACCATGATGATGAGCTGCTTCAGCGACACGGTAATGGCGCCAAAATGATAGCTTTCCGTCACCATCGACGGGATCGGCTTGTTGCGCGGACCCTGCGTCACCTGGATGAAGTTGGACAGCGCGATCGACATGCCGATGGCCGTGATCAGCGGTGCAAGACGGAAGGAGCCTCTGAGCGGGCGATAGGCGACGCGTTCGATCACCCAGTTCCACAGGCCGGTCATCAGCATGGCGACGACCATCATCAGAAGCAGAAGAAGCGCCACCGGAATGCCGGCGACAAAGGATGTCACGATCAGGAAAACGATCAGCGCGGCAAAGCCGCCGAGCATGAAAATATCGCCATGGGCGAAGTTGATCATGCCGATGATGCCGTAAACCATCGTATAGCCGATAGCGATGAGGCCGTAGATCGATCCAAGAGTCAGCCCGTTGATGAGCTGCTGGATAAAATACTCCATGTCTTTCCCCCGGGCACGACCTCGAATGGGCCACGCCTCGTTATGTTAATTATAGGAGCGCCCTTGCAGGCAGGCCCCCACCCCCAAAATGCATATCGTGTTCGTTAAAAATGTGAAGTCAAAAACGGGCGATTCTGCACAAAATTTGGAATTTCCACATGGACTGCCGCTTTCCCGGTCAAAAGAGCCATGATTTTGGCAGGAAGTGCTGAAAAAATGACGGCCGGATGCTTATTTCAGCATTGTCCGACGCCTTTATTTGACGGGCCGCGGGCAAAGGAGTAGCGAAGATCGGAACGGCGATATCCCGCAGACGGGATCAATTGGCAAAGAGATGATCGACATTTTGACGAAAGCGGCGCTGGACGCCGGGCAGGCCATCATGGCGGTCCACCGTGCCGGCCCGCATGTGTCGTATAAGGACGACTGCTCGCCGGTGACCGAGGCCGATCAGCGCGCCGAGACGATCATTCTTGCGGCGCTCGCCGCCCATTTTCCCGATATCCCCGTGGTTGCCGAAGAGGCGGTATCGAGCGGCATCCTGCCTAAAACCGGTGCGGAATTCTTCCTCGTCGATCCGCTGGATGGCACCAAGGAATTCATTTCCGGCAAGGACGATTTCACCGTCAACATCGCGCTCATCCGCAACGGCGTTCCGGTGGCCGGCGTGGTTTACGCCCCCTGCCGCGGGCAGGCATGGACGGGCGAGGACAACGCCGCCGAAAAGCTCGCTATTTCCGGCGAAGGCGCCATCCTGTCGAGCCACCCCATCCGCGCGCGCCAGCGCGGCGCTTCCCCCGTGGCACTGATCAGCCGCTCGCATTGCACGGCGAAAACGGAAGCCTTCGTGGCCGAACACGGCCTGAAGGACTGCATCTCCGTCGGCTCTTCGCTGAAATTCTGCATGCTGGCGGAGGGCGCCGCCGATATCTACCCCCGCTTCAGCCGCACCATGATGTGGGACACGGCCGCCGGCGACGCCGTGCTGCGCGCTGCGGGCGGCAGGACGCTCGATTGCGAGGGCAGGCCGCTTGCATATGCGGTGAGGGGTGACGGCGAGGATGCGCTGGCCAATCCGGATTTCATTGCCGAGGGGGCGATGGCGGTGGAACACGCGGGGTAACAGGTGCTCGGCGTTTGCTGCGGCATTGGTGACGCGCGGCATTGGTGAGCTTCGGTGGGTGCGGCTTACCCCCCTCTGCCCTGCCGGGCATCTCCCCCAAGGGGGGAGATCGACTTGCGGATAGGTCTTCCCCATCTCAACGTTTGCGAATGAAGTGGCGGTAGCGCCTCCTGCCGATCTCCCCCCTTGAGGGGGAGATGCCCGGCAGGGCAGAGGGGGGTAAGCCGCATACGCCGAAGCCCCAAAAACATCCTCATACCGATCAGCGCGGACAAATTTCTTCCCCGCTCATCCCCACCCCACGCCACCACCCCACAATGCCCCCGCAACGAAACCCCACGGCGCGGAAGGCACATCATGACGGAACAGACGGCGAGACTTCGGCTTCCCTATATCCTCCCCTCGCAGGCCCAGAAACACGTCACCCATAACGAAGCCCTGCAAAGGCTGGATGCGATCGTGCAACTGGTCATCAAGGCCATCGTCACCGCGCCGCCCGATAACGCAGCGGAAGGAGATTGTTTCCTCCTCTCCGCCGATGCCGCGGGCGACTGGGCGGGCAAGGGCGGCAGGCTCGTTTTCCGGCAGGATGGCGCCTGGCTCTCGATCGCGCCGCAGCCGGGCTGGACGGCGTGGTTTACGGCCGAGAGCAGATATCGCATCCTGCGCGACGGCAACTGGCGCGACATGCCGCTGCCGGCTGCCGGCCGGCTGGAACGGCTGGGCATCGGCACGGAGGCCGACGCCACCAACCGGCTGGCGCTCACCTCGCCCGCCAGCCTCTTCACCCATGCCGAAGAAGGCGGCAGCCACCGCATGACGATCAACAAGGCGGGCAAGGGCGATACCGCCTCGCTGCTGTTCCAGTCCGGCTGGAGCGGCCGGGCGGAAATGGGCCTTGCCGGCAATGACGGGTTTTCGATCAAGACCAGCAAGGATGGCGCCTCATGGCACACTGCACTTCTCTGCAGCGGCGACGGCCGGGTCTCGATGCCGAACCGCCCGCTCGCGGTTGCCGGCCTGCCGGCGGGCACGACGAAACCCGCCAATGGCGCGGCGGCAGGTTTTTCCGTGCTCTCCATCGCCGAGGGCGGATTTGCGCTCGGCGATGCGGTGAGCGGCGGCGGGCGTGAACTCGTGGTTCCGGCAAAGGGCCCTTATCTGGCGGCCATGACGCTCGCCGTCGTCTCTTCCTCCGGCCACCGGGTGACGCTTTTCATCAACGGTGCGGCGGCCAGCTTCGGCATCGCCGGCAATGCATCGACGTCAGGCACATCGCAGTCGGCAACCTCCATCCTTTACCTCGACGCCGGCGACCGCCTGCGGCTGCAGCATGAGGGAACGGCGGAATTTACCCAGGGCAGCGGGAAAACGTGCCTTTCGCTTGCGGCGCTCTGATGGAAACAACCGATGAGAGAGAAAAATTGCGATTTTTGGAAAAATTTTTTCCCGGCAAAATAAGGCGACTCGAACAAATCAGGCGAAACCGTTCAAATTCTTAATAAATTGTCTAGAGCTGCTTAGGCAATTTTTAAAGGTACCGGGATAGAGTTCCCGTCATATGGTCTTGAGTTTGTATAGAGTGTCCAATGACCGAAATGATACGCCCACGAGTTAAATATGTCATCGGCCCCGATGGCAGCCCTCTGACGATCGCGGATCTTCCGCCTGCCAATACCCGTCGCTGGGTCATTCGCAGAAAGGCGGAGGTGGTTGCAGCGGTACGCGGTGGACTGTTGAGCCTCGAGGAAGCCTGCGAGCGTTATACGCTCACCGTTGAAGAATTCCTGTCCTGGCAGTCCTCGATTGCCGATCATGGCCTTGCCGGCCTGCGCACCACGCGCATTCAGCAATATCGCCACTAAAACAGTGCGCCGGCGCGAAAACGCGCCCAGACCGAGTTTCCAGAACGCCCCGCCGGATTATCGACGGGGCTTTCGGTCTGATTTCGGATTCCCCTGAAAACTGCCCCACAGAGCCGGCGATTGTCGCCGGTTTGTGTCCGCTGCGTTCGCAATCCCGCTGTTTCAATTCAGGCTGAAGCCGTTACAGTGGCGACAACGAACAGCAATGCGGAAGGCGCTCATCATGGACATCAAGACAACCGAAACCGGATCGCACGGCGAATATTCGGCGACCATCGACGGCCACAAGGCGGAGATGACCTATTCGCGCACCTCCCCTTCCCTCATCATCATCGACCATACCGGCGTGCCCGATGCGCTGCGCGGTAAAGGCGTCGGCCAGGCGCTTGCCGCCCATGCGATCGATGAAGCCCGCAAGGGCGGCTGGAAAATCATTCCGCTCTGCCCGTTCTTCAAGGCCCAGACATTGCGCCATGCCGAATGGGCGGATGTTATTCAGGGGTAAATGGCAGACATAACGAGCGTTATGTCAGTTATCTACGTATCGACGGATGTTTTGGCCAAAACGGAGCATCCACGCGCCGTCACCCCGGCCTTGAGCCGGGGTCCAGCAAGCTCAAGTCATTGAGCTGAAAAGACTCTTCTCGTCGCGCAGACGCGCGCCGGCTGGATGCCGGATCAAGTCCGGCACGACGGCGGAGATATTCGGGTGCGCCAGAAATCACGCCACCTTCAACGGCGGCGTCCCGGCATGCATGCTCCGGCGGACTTCTTCACGGAATTCGAGCGTATCCTTTGCCCCATGCACGGCCACGGCGTGTTGCACGGCCGCTTCCATAAGTTCCTCCGGAGAATCGGCGGAGATGGCGACGGTGCATCTGCTTTCACTGGGGAATTCGCGGCAATCGATATATTGGCGGGCCATTTTTTCCTCCCTGCAAGTGCCGCCCGCACCCGCCCGGGGCGCGTGCGCGTAAAAGCCTCCGGCTCACGGTCGGAACCCCGGTAAAATACGCCTTTCCCCACCTCCGGACAATCGAAATCAGGCCCGACCGTCCCGGCGGAAAACACCGGCAACGCGGCAAAACAAAAGGCCGCCCTTAAGGAGCGGCCTTTCGAAAAAATGCATGGCGTCCCGTCATTGAAAGCCGCCTCCTGATCCACCGGCAGCCGTCAATGAGGACGATCTTCGTAAATTCCTGCGCCCATAGGTCAGGCGCGGGCGCGGATGGCTCCGTCGCGGTTTTCGAGGGCAGCGGCCTTTTCATATTCGGCCTGCACCTCTTCCAGCGAAGCTTCGGCAGCTTCCTGCTGGGCCTTCAGCTCACGGATCGAGACCTGAAGATTATCCGCCCGCTGGCGCGCGGCCTTGGCGAAGGTCGGATAGGCGAAATGCGTCGGATCGGTAATGCCCGACTTGCTCTCTTCCAGAGATATCTGATGCACCAGTTCCTTTGCCATCCGCTCGAACTCGGACATCATCTGCTGCAGCTGGTTAAGCTGCCGGCGTTTTTCATTGACCTGAAATTCCTTCAGGCGAACCAGGCTGTCACGCGACTTCATACGCAATACTCCATGGATAGCGAGACCCGGATCAAAAAGGCACTATGCCACCCTGATCGGCCCGTTTAACCCGCCCGTTTTTCCGTAAGGGTTGACCCCTGTCCCGGAATGATTCCCAAAAGTTACCCGACGTTAATAAAAAACCGCCGTCGTTAACCTTTCGTTTACGGGCATCGTTAATGATAACGACGATCATTTAAGGGTCGGTAAATGCCAGGTCCAAAAAAATGGACCCGACGATGTAAGAGTCGATTGAATCACTTAACGGGATTTCCTCACGTTAAGCTTCAATTTTGGCGATGGTGGATTCACGTGCAAAAACAGCGAAATGCCTACTTTGCTTAATAAATTCGATACACCTTGCCAAAGGCAATTAGAATTTGTTAACCATTTGGTGGCAGCCTGCAAATCAGGCAACGTCTGGATCCGCATCGCGCGAGGCAATGATTTACCGGTTCGCGGGCGGCAAAGGGGATAATTATGCGGGTTCTACTTATTGAAGACGACAGCGCGACAGCGCAGAGCATTGAACTGATGCTCAAGTCGGAGAGCTTTAACGTCTACACGACCGACCTCGGTGAGGAAGGCGTGGACCTCGGCAAGCTCTATGATTACGACATTATTCTTCTCGACCTCAACCTGCCCGACATGTCGGGTTACGAGGTTCTGAGAACGCTTCGCCTCTCCAAGGTCAAGACGCCGATCCTCATCCTGTCCGGCATGGCCGGCATCGAGGACAAGGTTCGCGGCCTGGGCTTCGGCGCAGACGATTACATGACGAAGCCGTTCCACAAGGACGAGCTTGTTGCCCGCATTCACGCCATCGTCCGCCGTTCCAAGGGCCATGCACAGTCGGTCATCGCCACCGGCGAGCTGATCGTCAATCTCGATGCCAAGACGGTTGAAGTGGGCGGCCAGCGCGTTCACCTGACCGGCAAGGAATATCAGATGCTCGAGCTGCTTTCGCTGCGCAAGGGCACGACGCTGACCAAGGAAATGTTCCTCAACCACCTCTATGGCGGCATGGACGAGCCGGAACTGAAGATCATCGACGTCTTCATCTGCAAGCTGCGCAAGAAGCTCGCAAACGCCGCCGGCGGCGCAAACTACATCGAAACCGTCTGGGGCCGCGGCTATGTTCTGCGCGAGCCGGATGGCGCGACGGAATTCCTCGAAACCGCCTGATCCATTCCGGAACAGGACAGTTTTTAAAAGACCCGCTGGCAACGGCGGGTTTTTGTTGTGATTTTCTCTCCCTCATTCCTGTGCTTGTCACAGGAATCCAGCCAGCCCAAGTCCTTGGGCTGAAAGGATTCTTCCGCCGCGCAGACGCGCGTCGACTGGATTCCTGTGACAAGCACAGGAATGAGGGGGAGAAAGACCTAGCCACGCATCGCCAGAGGACGACGGCAGATGAACCACCCCATCCCTACCCTCAGGACCGAACGCCTGACGCTGCGCCCGCTGGCGATCACGGACTTTCCAGCCTATCGGGATTTCATGACGTCATTGCGCTCCATCGGTGTCGGCGGTCCCTACGACCTGCCCTCGACATGGGGCGTGTTCTGCCACGATCAGGCCAACTGGTACTTTTTCGGCCATGGCGCACTGATGATCGAGCTTGATGCAACGGGGCAATGTGTCGGCCAGGTCGGCATCAACCACGGTCCGCTGTTTCCGGAAAAGGAACTGGGCTGGCTGCTTTACGAGGGCCATGAAGGGCGCGGCTATGCGGCGGAAGCCGCCTCGGCGCTGCGCGACTGGGCCTTCAAGACCCTGAACCTGCCCACGCTTGTCAGCTACGTCTCGCCGCAGAACCGCAAATCCGCGGCCGTCGCCGAACGAATCGGCGGCAGGCTCGACCCGGCAGCACCCCGTTCCGATCCCGAAGACCTCGTTTATCGGCACAATCCGGCAAACGCCGTTTGAAAAACGGACGCCTCAGGACCATCCCGGCCACGAGGCGTCCGGAAAATCCGACCTAGCGCATTTCCGCTTTCAGAAAGCCGAGGATTGCCTCCGCGATCTGCGCATGGATGGCCGCGCGGTCCCTGCCGCCGCCATCCCGGCAGACGAAACCTTCGCCCGGTGAAAGCTCCTCCACGATCTTTTCGCCGTTCGGCCTGCAAATCTGCATGAAGCTGAAATGGCTGGCATCCGGTATTTCCCGATAAACGGTCGTTGCCTTTGGCAGATGCCGGGCGATATAGTCGGAATCGGCCTTGATGGCGGCGATCTCCGGTGTTTCCACACCCGCGGCCAGAACCAGAACCGGCACGCCGACGGCTTTCAGCGTCTCCGGCAGGAAACCGGCGGCCGGCCCGAGATCGAGCGCAATGGCGGCGCGGATGCGGGTATCCTTCAAATCCATCGAAAGCCGCGGATCGGCCCTGCCGTCACTGGCAACCCCGACTTTGGCGAGCAGCCGCGGAGCCTTGCATTGCGGCGGGCGCTTCTCCCCGCGGCAATCCTTCAGGGCAAGATCGGCGCTGTATCGCGCGCCAACCAGCTCCATTGCGGTCCAGCCGCCGAGGGAATGGCCGATTACGGCGATGCGCTTCGCGTCGATGCTGCCGGCGAATCGGTCATCGCCGAGCAATGCGGTCAGCGTTCTGCTGATGTCGCGCGGCCGTTCCCACAATGGAACGATCTCGGTCGCATTTTCTTCGGTGAACGATTCGCCGCCGTGATCCGGGGCGGCCACGACATAACCTTCCCGCACAAGCTCACCGGCAATCCAGTTCAGATTGCGCCAGCTTCCGCCGAAACCGTGCGACAGCAATATGAGAGGACGTGAACCGTCAAGAAGGGAAGCGCCCGGTTGAACCTCAAGGCCGTAAAAGGCGGCATTTTCGCCGACGATCTCGCTTTTGCCCGACGGCGCGGCCGGGTACCACAATGAGACGGCTAGCGTTCTCGAACCGGCCTCATCCGGCAATTCGATCTGTTTAAAGCCGATGCCGCTTTCCGCCGCTGCGGACTGGACAGTGGAAAAAATGACGATGACCGCCAGAAGAAGATAGCGCATGGGATGCTCCGGAGTTGATATGGACCAACTCCTGGTTCAATCCGCCGCCCGCCGAGACCTCAAACAGGTTTCAGGTCGTCCTGAAACGCGATTCGAGACAGCAACACCGGGCGCTGGAGAAAGCCGCGTCGCACTTTACTCAGAAATGCTCTGCCTCTTTGTTTTCACGCATTTTCCGGACGTAAAACCGCTTCGCACTTTTACTGGAAATGCTCTAGATATCCGCGATCCGCTCGAAAAGCCGAACGGGACTGTCGCGGAACGCCGTATCGCGAAATGGCCGGAAGCCGAATCGGGCGGCTATGGCCAGCGACGGGCTGTTGAGCGGATTGATCATGCAGACGGTCCGCTGCGAAATCCCGCGACCGTCGAACCATCGCAGCGCCGCCTCCACCGCCTCGGTCGCGACACCCTTGCCCACCAGCGCCCCGTCGATTTTCCACATCGCCTCGGGCACGCCGTCGAAATCCTCACCGTTGCCACGGCGCATATGGGCAAAACCCACCTCGCCCACGATGCGCCCCGTGGCAAGCTCTTCCACCACAAAGGGGCCGAAGCCAAAAGCGGACCAATGGCCCAGAAAACGCAAAAGCCGGGCGAAGGCGAGTTCCGGGTCCAGCGGCGCAATCGATACGACCCCTTCGATCTGCGGAACATCCGCGCCCCAGAAGGCGCGATAAAGCGCTTCATCCGCGATGGCATGCGGCCGCAGGACAAGGCGAGCGGTTGTCAGACGGGTCATGAACATGCTCCCCAAACGAAAAAGGCCGGCGCGTCGGCAGACGCGGTCCCGGCCCTTCACAAATTCAGATCGGCGATTGAACGGTCACGCGGCAACCGTCTTGGCGGTAAACACGATGCGGTCGTCATGCACCTTGTATTCCACCGCCATATTGGCCTCCTCGGCCAGAAGCAGCGTGTAATAGGGCTGAACGGAATGGGCGTCGACCGCCTCTTCCAGCCTGCCTTCGTAAATTTCCACGAACTTGGCCGGCACGCGCATCATCCGGCCCTTGACGGTGATTTCGAACCTGGCGTCGCCGTCGGGGCTTTCCAGCAGCACATCCACATTGCCGCCGCGCGGAATTGCGCCATAAGCCACGAGGAAAAGGTTGAGCAGAAGTTTGACACGATTCTTCGCAACGATGGCGCGCGGGCCGTTCCAGCTCACCTCCGCCTTCTTTTCAGCGGCGGCGAAATCCTGGGCGGCCTTTTCGGCCTCGCCGGTGTCGATGGACGCGCCGGCGGAGCCGGAAGCGCCGAAAGCAAGGCGGGCGAACTTCAGCCGCACGGATGCGTTAAGGGCTGACGTGCGGATGAGATCGAGCGCATCGTCATCCGTGCCGCCCTCGTCCAAAAGTTCGAGGCCGTTATTGATGGCGCCGACAGGAGAAATCACATCATGGCACACACGGCTGCACAGAAGAGCCGCCAGATCGGGACCGGACAGCGTGATATTGAGTTTGCTCGTCATAAAATTCTCTCCTGCGCAAGGGAGGCGCGGACGGTGTGGAAATTGTTAAGCCATAATGACACCATATTTGGTAAACCGATTGTTAATAGGATGGTTTCAAAATGCCAAATGCCTTAACAGGCCACACTGGAGCCCCGTGTATCCGCAAGGATGCGCGAAACATGCTGTAGAACTTTGACTCTGCGTATCGGCCTTTTCGAAAACCGATTCGGATTTTCGAACCGATGCGCTAACGAAACAGACGGACGGACATGACGATGCGCCTTACGAAAACCCGCACCATTGCACGCCTCGGACTGGGAAAGATCGTCGCGCTCCTTGCGAGCCTCCTGATATGGGTCGCACCGGCCGCGGCCCAGAACAGCGATCAATATTCTTTCCAGGAAGTCGTGGATGCAGGCCACGGATTCTTCGGTGAAACCACCGGCGGCCTTGCCAAGGTGGTGGAGCGCGCCTTCCAGCAATACGGTCTTCCGAACGGTTACATTCTGGGCCAGGAAGGCTCCGGCGCCTTCGTCGCGGGTCTCACCTATGGCGAAGGCACGCTTTACACCAAGAATGCCGGCCAGCACCCCGTCTTCTGGCAGGGCCCCTCCCTCGGCCTCGATTATGGCGGCCAGGGCACCCGCGCCATGATGCTGGTCTACAACCTGCCTTCCGTCGATGCGCTTTACCGCCGTTACGGTGGTGTGAGCGGCTCCGCCTTCATCGTCGCCGGCGTCGGCATGACCTATCTGAAGAGCAGCGACGTGACGCTTGCCCCCATCCGCACCGGCATCGGCGCGCGCCTCGGCATCAATGTCGGTTACCTGAAGCTCACCCAGCAGCCGACCTGGAACCCCTTCTGATTCGCTAAAGCCGGGGCGGGAGGAAATAACGGGCCGGTTTTGACGGTGCGACACCCCTCCCCACGGTTGCAATAATAGCGTAACGTGCTTTCGCGCCCCTCTTTCCGAATGCGCGCGTATCTGAGTTTCGGAGACTGTCCCGCGTGATCGAATATGCCATTCTCTTCGGATTGGGTTTTCTCACCGCAACCCTGCTGGCCCTGCTGATCGCACCCGCGATCCACCGCCGCATCGTCGCCTATACGGAAAACCGCATACGCGCGACAATGCCCATCAGCCCGCAGGAAGTGCGCGCCCAGAAGGACATGGCGCGTGCGCTCTATGCGGCCGAAAACGCCAAGGTCCGCCAGGAACTGGATACGGAACGGGAAAAGAACACCTCGCTGCGTCTCGCCAACGAGGCCGCCTCCAGCGATGCCTATCGGCTGGGCGAACAGAACCGCAGCTTCTCCCTGAAAATCGAAGAGCTGACGCTGGAAATCGGCGAATTGCGCGCGGCCCTCGATGCCGCCGAAGAACACGCCGGCGTCGTACAGGCGAACCTCGCACAGCAGGAGCAGGCCGCCAACGAGCGCGCCGGCCAGATGTCCGATCTCACCGCCCGCCTCACCAATCTGACGCGCGAGCTGGATGATTCGAAAATCCTTGCCGCCACCCGCGATCTGGAAGCCGAACAGGCCAAGCAGAGCGCCACGCGTTTCCGCAAGGAAGGCGAGACCGCGACCCGCGAATTGCAGGATGTGGCGGCCCGCAACAAGGAAGCGATGACGGCGGTTGCGCGCGAAAGCCGCAAGGTCACCCGGCTCGAGGAACAGGTCGCGACCCTCATGGCGAAAAATGCCGATCTCGACACGATGCTGACGCTGCGCAACCAGGAAGTCGCCCGCCTCAAGGAACAGCTTGCCGCAACCGGCGGCCGCGCCAACGACATGATCATTCGCCTGCCGAACCCCGCCGTGCCGGTCGAGAAAACGGTTAGCCCGTCGCAACCGACGGCCCCTGCCCCAGCCGCCGCGCTTGAAACCGCACCCGCCGAAGAAGAGGCGGCACCGGCGATGGCCGCAGAGGAGCCGGCCCCCCCGGTCGTGACGGAGCCAGCGGCGTCGCAAGGTCTGGAGCAGGAAATCGAGGATATCCGCAATCAAGGCACAGCGCTCACCGAACGCCTGCTGAACGTGCGCGGCACCGGCAATGACGAACCCATCCGCCGCGAAATCGCAAGGATCGCCGCCGAGATGATCGCGCTCACGGCGGCGCAGGAGGGCGAGAAATCGCCGATTCCTGGGCTGCTTGCCAAGGCCTCCGGCTCATCGGGGCGGGAGAGCCTTGCGAAGCGGGCGAAGGTGGTGATGGAGAAGCGGAAACATTAGGCCTTCGGTGGGTGTGGTTGTGCCCCGCGTTGAGTGTGTGGCTTACCCCCCTCTGCCCTGCCGGGCATCTCCCCCTCAAGGGGGGAGATCGGCAAGAAGCGCTACCATCACTTCATTCGCCAATGTTGAGATGGGCGCGACCTCCCCGCAGATCGATCTCCCCCCTTGAGGGGGAGATGCCCGGCAGGGCAGAGGGGGGTGAGCCGCACCCACCGAGCCCCTAAACCCGCCCCATAACCCCCGCCATCTGATAAAGCGCCAGCCCCGAAGCCGTCCCCGCATTCAGGCTATCCAGCTGCGGCGACTGCGCAATCCGCGCCGTATGGAACCGCGAGAGCACCGATTGCGGCAGCCCCTCGCCTTCCGTGCCGATCACCAGCGCCATGCGCTCGGACCGGGGAATATCGCGAATCTCGGTCTCGCCACCAGGCGAAAGGCTCCAGATAGCAAAACCGGCCTCGGAAAGCCGCTCCAGCATCTCCACCGCCCCGCCGCCGCGATGCCAGGGAACCGAAAGCACCGAGCCTACGGAAACGCGTAGCGCCTTGCGATAAAGCGGATCGCATGAGGTCTCGTCCAGCAACACCGCATCGGCATAAAACGCCGCCGCATTGCGGAACATCGCACCCAGATTATCGTGATTGGAAATGCCGCAACCGACCAGCACCAGCGACGAGGCGGGAAGTGCCGCCGTCATCTCTTCCAGTCCGCGATCCTGAACCCGTCGCCCAAGCGCCAGAATGCCGCGATGCAGGTGGAACCCGACGATGCCATCCAGCACCGGCGCTTCCGCTACATAAACCGGCACATCCGGCGGGAAATCAGCAAGGATATCCGCGACGCCCGAAAGCCGGTTTCTGAGGATGAGGATGCTCTCGGCCGCAAAGGCGCCGCCCGCTTTATGGGCGGCGGCCAGCATGCGCAGCACCACCGTGCCTTCGGCAATGAAGCGGCCCTGCCGCCCGGTCAGGTCGCGCTCGCGAATATCGCGAAAGGCGGCGATGCGCGGATCTGCCGGATCTTCGACCGGGATCAGCGCCCGCCCGTCCAGCAGCTTATCGGCCTCACTGGCCATCGACCGTCACATCGGCGAGGAACCGGCCGGCCGCGACGTTGAAGACCAGCGCCTTGCGGGTACCGTTGGCGAGCCGGCCGTAAAACAGCATGTCGCCGCCGGAATAGCTGACGTTGTCGATCGTGAAGCCCTGCGGCAGGCTGGCGGTGACGGCCAGCGGCCCGTTGCCGGTGGGAACGGCCAGGTTCGGCGCTTCGCCCTGCGTCTGAACCGCCTTCGACGGCCCCATCGCCTTGTAGACAACCGCACCGAAGACGGCCATAAGGCTGATAAACATCACGGAGCCCGACACGATCTGCAAACGGATCATCTTGCGGCGAACTTTTTCCATGGCCGGATCAAGCGGCTTGTCTTCCTGTTCGTCTTGCTCGATCTGCGTCATCGGGTTCCCTGAAATGCTGATGGATCGGAAAAATAAGAATGAACGACCCCTTTAAACAAGGCGGAGACGCAAGGAAAGTCCTGATTGCCGGGGAAAACGCCGAAGGCCGCCTCGATTCATGGCTGGCGGGCGAAGTGGGTGGCGACTTCTCCCGCAGCCGGCTGAAAGCACTGATCGAGCAGGGCGCGGTCTCCATCAACGGCCAGCCGGTGACGGAGCCGAAAAAGAAGGTGCATCCGAAGGACCGCATCGAAATCGTCATGCCCGAGCCGGAAGACCCGGAACCCAAGGGCGAGGACATTCCGCTCGACGTGGAATATGAGGATGAAGACCTGATCGTGCTCATCAAGCCCGCCGGTCTCGTTGTGCATCCGGGCGCCGGCAACTGGACCGGCACGCTGGTCAACGCCCTCATCCACCATTGCGGCGACAGCCTCTCCGGCATTGGCGGCGTCAGGCGGCCGGGCATCGTGCACCGGCTGGACAAGGAAACCTCCGGCGTCATGGTCGTGGCGAAGAACGACAATGCCCACCGCCATCTCGCCGCGCAATTTGCCGACCATGGCCGCACCGGCCCGCTGGAACGCGCCTACAAGGCCGTTGTCTGGGGCCGCCCGCGCACCCTGCGCGGCACCATCGACGCCGCACTCGGCCGCAGCGCCGACCGCACCAAACGCGCCGTCAAGCACGAGGATTCGGACGATGCCCGCGAGGCAATCACCCATTACGAGGTGATGGAACGTTACCATGAGCGGCCGGACGCCACCTGCCTCGCCTCCATGGTGGAATGCCGGCTGGAAACCGGCCGCACCCACCAGATCCGCGTTCACATGGCCCATATCGGCCATCCGCTGATCGGCGATCCCGAATATGGCGCGGCCTTCCGCACCAAGGCGAACCTTCTCGAAGAACCGGCAAAGAGCACCGTCCGCGGCTTTCCGCGCCAGGCCCTGCATGCCTATCTGCTCGCTTTCGAACATCCGCGCACCGGCGAGGTGATGGAATTCGAAACCGACCTGCCGGATGACATGGAAGCGCTGACCGCCGCATTGCGTGGCTGAAAACCTGCATGGCGCGGTCAAAAAAACTGCGCCATGTATTTCGCCGGAAGCCCCGGATAATAAAAAAAGATTAGCGGATAGCGATATTCCGCAGTCGGTCCTTTTTATAGACCGCCCCAATTTCGCTTCAATCGTCACACCTCCTCGGCCCCGCAAAGCCTGAAATCGCCGCCGTTAAATCGTGCCGATTTCAAGCCTGTCAAATAAAACCGCAGGGACGCCATCCGTTCGATCCGCCCCCGAACGGAACCGGCATGATGACGGGATCTATCGCATGAATATCGAAGACCGCCGGTTTATCTTTCAGGAGTTGCGCAGCGTCGAAGGCTATATCGACCCGCCCGATGCGCTCGTCTTCAAGGCGCTGTTGCAGGCCCAGACAAAAAGCGGCCTCCATGGCGGCATGGCGGAAATCGGCGTTTATTACGGCCGCTCCTATTTCCTGCTGCGCAAATTCGCCGGGAGGCAGGAAAAGGTGCTGGGCGTCGATCTCTTCGATCTCGATCCGCCCGAAGATGGCAGCCTCGACCAATATGAACGCCTGATGGAAAACGGCCGTCGGCTGGGTTTCGCCATGGATGAAGAGCTGATCATCAGGGGCGACAGCACGCAGCTGGCGCCCGCCGATATCACCTCCCGCATCGGCCCCGCGCGCTTCTTCAGCATCGATGGCGGCCACAACCTGCACCACGTGCTGGCCGATGCGAAACTGGCGATGGAGGTGATCGCGCCGCATGGCGTCATCGTCTTCGACGACACCTTCAACCCCGCCTGGCCGGAGGTGACGGTCGGCGTCGCCGATTTCCTGCGCACCCACGGCCACAGCCTCGTCTGCTTCGGCATGACGAAATACAAAACCTATGTCTGCCGCCGGGAATTTCACGCGACCTATGCGGACGCGATTGCCGCCGATCCCGATCTGCAGGCGCTTGCCCATGTGGAGACGCAGTTCCTTGGCTCGAAGGTTATGCGCCTGCACAATCCCATGCGCCGGCGGGTGATGTATGAGCTGATGGTGCGCTCCGGCCTTGGCGGTTTTTCGGAACGAATCTACCGTTCGAAAGTTAAACAGGTCAAAGAAGGTGTCACTGGAACATAACGCATGTGTGAACGCAGCGTTCGCTTGAAACGCGGCGGGCGCGTACATATCTGTCACATGGGTTCGTGCGGGGTCGGTAACGACCCGCAGCTTACGGTGTGCCTCCGGCGGGTCAGTCGCCGATCAAAGAGGGTGCCGTTCCAGACCATAGATAAGGGGGTGCTTTATGGCCCGCAATAGTTTGCCTACAATTACAGCCGGCGAAGCCGGTCTCAATAGATATCTCGACGAAATCCGTAAATTTCCGATGCTGGAGCCGCAGGAAGAATACATGCTTGGCAAGCGTTACGCCGAGCATGGCGACCGCGACGCCGCGCATAAACTCGTCACCAGCCACCTGCGTCTCGTGGCCAAGATCGCCATGGGTTACCGCGGTTACGGCCTGCCCATCGGCGAAGTCGTCTCCGAAGGCAATGTCGGCCTGATGCAGGCGGTAAAGAAGTTCGATCCGGAGCGCGGTTTCCGTCTCGCCACCTATGCCATGTGGTGGATCAAGGCCTCGATCCAGGAATATATCCTGCGCTCCTGGTCGCTGGTGAAGATGGGCACGACCGCCAACCAGAAGCGCCTGTTCTTCAACCTGCGCCGTCTGAAGGGCCGCATCCAGGCAATCGACGATGGCGATCTGAAGCCGGAGCACGTCAAGGAAATCGCGACGAAGCTTCAGGTGTCGGAAGAAGAAGTCATCTCGATGAACCGCCGCCTGCATGGCGACGCCTCGCTGAATGCGCCGATCAAGGCGTCCGAAGGCGAGTCCGGCCAATGGCAGGACTGGCTGGTGGACGACCATGACAGCCAGGAAGACGTGCTGATCGAACAGGACGAGCTGGAAACCCGCCGCCGCATGCTGGCGAAAGCCATGGGCGTGCTGAACGACCGCGAACGCCGCATCTTCGAGGCCCGCCGGCTGGCCGAAGACCCGGTGACGCTGGAGGAACTCTCCTCCGAGTTCGACATCAGCCGCGAACGCGTGCGCCAGATCGAGGTTCGCGCCTTCGAGAAGGTGCAGGAAGCGGTGCAGAAGGAAGCGCTGGAAGCTGCGCGCGCCTTGCGCGTGGTGGATGCGTAAAGCATATCCAGCAAAAGTGCGGAGCAGTTTTGCGTCCGTGCCATGGATCATCCTCGGCCCTCGGCCGGGGATTTTTTGTCGGTAAAAGACTGACGACTGGAAATGGCCTGCCATCCGAGACCGGCGATTGCGCTGGAGGAAAACCGGCAGGAAAAATATCCATGCTTCGGGGGATGCCGCTCACCCCCCCTCTGCCCCGCCGGGCAGAGGGGGTGAGCCACACCCACCAGCACCAACTAACCCACCCATCACCCGACAAACGCAAAGACACCGCCGTAGCCATATAACGAAAAGGGCGACCCGAGCCGCCCTTTCAATCCTTATTGACCGCCGGCAGCAGGTGCCGCCGCCGCCCATTCGCTAAGCGCCTTGTCAAAGGCGGCGATGCCGTCATTGCCCTTTTGCAGGGTCAGCAGCGCACGCCGGCCGTTGCGGTAGGAAACCGGGATGTCGATCCAGTTGCGGCTCTTCAGAAGCTCCAGATTGGTCTTCATCGCATCCGGGAAGTCGTTGAGCGCGATCATGTGGAAATCGTCGGTGATCTTGGCCGGAACCGCGATCAGCGCGTTGCCGCGATCCTGCTCGGTGCTCTTCATCGCGATGCGCTGGACGCTGTCGATAGCGCCACCTTCGAAGCCGGGCGAAACCGAGAAGACGATCTCGATCAGATGGCTGGCCGGCAGCGACGGGTCGGTATTGCGCTTGAAGGTGATCAGCGCGCTGAGGCCACGGCCGGGAACGGTGATCTGGCCCTGCACGGTCGGAGAAGGTTTACCGTCACCGTCATTTTCCTGCTGCAGCGACCAGGAAACACTGCCCTGAATGGCGGTCGGCACCGTCTGGCCCAGCACTTCCTCATAAAGGAACATGCGGTCGCCGGCAGCGGCGGCGGCGGGCTGCTGCGCCGGCGGCGTGCCGGCAGGCGTTCCGGCGGGCGCACCGGCATTATTGGCCGGAGCCTCGCCAGCGGGCGGCGGCGCGACATTCTGCTCATAAACCGACTGGCCTTCGGCGGTGACCGGCTGGCCGTTCGCACCGGCGGCAGGTCCTTCGTCACGCTCGGTGCCGTCGGCCAGAAGCCGCTGGGTGAACTTGGTGCCGGTGACGGAGCCGTCATCGCCATGGGTCGGGGTCTGATGGTTCGTCGGGGTTGTCGGCTGCTGCCCCGTGGCGGGCGGCTGCTGGGTCGCCGGCGGTGTCGAGGTCTGCGCCTCACCCGTGCCGTTCGAAGCCGTCTGGCTGGTGCCGCCGTTCTGTGCGGAGCTGACCAGCCCGCCGACCATATCGTTCAGCGCATCGCGGTTCATCCACACGGCATAACCGCCGCCGGCAAGCAGCGCCACGCCGACAAGGGCCAGAACCAGCGACGCATAATTGCGGCGCGGCTTCTTCTTGACCATATAGGCGGGCGTCGCGGCGGCAGCGCCCACGCCATTCGTTTCGCCCGAAGCCTGACGGGTGGACGACGACGCGCCGTCATAACCGATCAGCTCGTCCAGATCGTCCCAGGGCGTGCGTTCCTTGTTATCCTTTGCCGCTGCCTGATCGCCGAAGAGATCGTTATCCGCGCGCGGCAGCGCCGGCGCGTCCTTGGCGGGAATGGCAATATCCGCATCCTGGAAATAGGACGAGAAATCCTCGACCACGGCCGCCTTTTTCGGAGCCTGCTCTTCCGGCTGGCGATGGTCGTCAAAATCGTGCCGACCGCCAAACGCCGGAGCATGCTCCACGGCGGCGGGGCCGAAATGGTCGTCCGCCTCGCGCCGCTCATCCTTTTCGTAAGGGGCGGGCTCGAAGCTTACTTCCGGTTCCTGGTAATGCTGCGCGGCATAACCGGCAACGAGCGGACGTTCGTCGGTCTCGTTGCGAACCTCTTCATATTCCTCGGCGGCCGGACGCACATCGTCGTCCTGCGCTTCATCGAGCTTGCGCCAGTCATCCTCATCCACCGGCTGCGCCCAATGGGAGGGAACGGAATCATCGGCGGCGCCGAGCGCCGTTTCAGGCTCCGGCTGGTGAGCCGGCTCTTCGTCCGTCCGTGTGAAATAGGTGCCGACGGCTTCGTCGGAGGCGTGTGCCGGGGCGGGAGCGGCATGAACCGTTTCCGGCGCATCATAAAGCTCTTCCGGCGCGCGGTCGCCGCGATGCGGCTCCTCATCGGCAGCGGCGTCAGCGTGCCGGGGCTCTTCCTCTTCGGCCGCGTCTTCGTAAGCCGGCTCCGATTGCGCGGGTTCAACGGATGCCGGCTCTTCGTAGACCGGCTCGTGCCGCGCCTCTTCCCGGTCGGCATCCTCCGCCGGCTCGGCGCCGCGGGCCTCGTCTTCGTCGGCAGCATCCTGCTGGTAATAGGATGCCGCCGTCTCTTCCGCAGCGGGAGAGACAGCGTCATCATCCTCCAGCGCCGGAAGCGCCTCGGCATATTCGCTGTCCACCTCGGCTATGGCGGCGTCCAGCTTGGCGATCTGCCGGCGCAACAATTCTTCCGGCGGACGTGGCTTCATATTCTCGAGTTGGCGCACAACCGCACTGCGCGCCTTGTCGTAAACCTTCGCCCGGTTTTCGGGAGTATTGTTCGCCAAGCCATCCACGGCCTTGCGAATGACTGCTACAAAATCCGCCATAAGCACTTTCTCGTCGTGACCGGCGACGTACCGGCCCGATATGGTTTATGAATCTAGATCGCCGAGGACATTAATCCTCAAACGGATCAGTCACAAGTATGGTGTCGTCACGCTCCGGACTTGTCGACAGAAGTGCGACAGGCGCCCCGATCAATTCCTCGACCTGACGGACATATTTGATTGCCTGAGCAGGCAAATCCGCCCATTTTCGGGCACCGACGGTAGATTCCTTCCAGCCTTCCAGCGTGATGTAGATCGGCTCGACGCGCGCCTGCGCGCCCTGGCTGGCCGGAAGATGGTCGATTTCCTGCCCGTCAAGCTTGTAGCCGACGCAGATTTTCAGCTCGTCGAGACCGTCAAGCACGTCAAGCTTGGTGAGTGCGATGCCGGTAATACCGTTGGTGGCGACCGACTGGCGCACCAGTGCGGCGTCAAACCAGCCGCAGCGGCGCTTGCGGCCGGTGACGGTGCCGAATTCATGACCCTTTTCGCCCAGGAACTGGCCGATCTCGTCATTCAGCTCGGTCGGGAACGGACCTTCGCCAACGCGGGTGGTGTAAGCCTTGGTGATGCCGAGAATGTAACCCAGCGAACCCGGACCCATACCCGAACCGGCAGCCGCCTGGCCGGCAACCGTGTTGGAAGAGGTCACATAGGGATAGGTGCCGTGGTCGATATCGAGCAGCGAGCCCTGAGCGCCCTCAAACAGGATGCGCGCACCGGCGCGGCGCTTCTTGTCGAGCAGCAGCCAGACGGTTTCGCTGAACGGCAGGATGCGCTCGGCAACCGAGCCCAGCTCTTCCATGATCGTCTCATGCGAGACTTCGGCCGCGCCGAAACCGCGGCGAAGGGCATTATGATGCGTGAGGATACGGTCAACCTTGGCGGAAAGCGCCTCCATGTCGGCCAGATCCATGACGCGGATGGCGCGGCGGCCAACCTTGTCTTCGTAAGCCGGGCCGATGCCGCGACGGGTGGTGCCGATCTTGGTACCGCTGTTGGAGGCGGCGTCTTCGCGCATGCCGTCCAGCTCGCGGTGCAGCGAAAGAATAAGCGTGGCATTGTCGGCGATACGCAGGTTTTCCGGCGTAACCTTGACGCCCTGCGCTTCCAGACGGCCGATTTCGGCGATCAGCGCATGCGGATCGACCACGACGCCATTGCCGATGACCGCGAGCTTGCCGGGACGCACGACGCCGGACGGCAGAAGCGAAAGCTTGTAGCTGATGCCATCGATGACAAGCGTATGGCCGGCATTATGGCCGCCCTGATACCGCACGACGACATCTGCCCGCTCGGACAGCCAGTCGACAATCTTGCCTTTGCCTTCGTCGCCCCATTGCGAGCCGACCACCACAACATTCGTCATTTCTTGCTTTCCTGCTCATGGCGCTTGCGCGCCCGATAACCCGATGGGAAACCCAAACCCGCGAATGTATACTGTGTTGTTTTACGGAAAGCGACCCTGTTTCTTATGGAGAATTTTGCTTTTTCCGTGACAAGGCGCGGATTTCCCGCATTATCTCGCCCCATGGGGGCCAGGCGCGGGCGCAAGACCGCCATTCACCCCTTAGCCGTTTTCCCGCCCCGTGAAGAAGCGAAACATCAGCGTGTCCTCCAAAGCCTATATCGCCCTCATCATCGCCACGCTCTGCTGGGGCGGCAACACCGTTGCCGGCAAGCTCGCCGTCGGCCACATCAGCCCCATGGCCTTCACCTCCCTGCGCTGGGTCTTCGCCGTCGCCATCATCTTCGCCATTTCCGTGCCGCAGCTGATCAAGGACTGGCCGGTGGTGAAAAAACGCCTGCCCTATTTCTTAGTGCTCGGCAGCGTCGGTTACACCGCCTTCAACGTGTTTCTCTACACGGCCCTGCAGCACACCTCTGCCATCAATGCCGCCGTCATTCAGGCCGGCATTCCCATGGTCATCTTCGTCCTGAACTTCATCCTGTTCCGCACCCGCGTGCTGTTCGGCCAGATCGTCGGCTTCTGTCTCACCATATCAGGCGTGGCGCTGCTCGCCTCGCACGGCGACCCGATCTCGCTGCTGCAGCTGGAAATGAATGTCGGCGACGCCGTCATGCTGCTCGCCGTGCTGGTCTATGCCATCTACACCGTCATCCTGCGCTGGAAACCGGCGGTCGACTGGCGCACGCTGATGGCCATCCCCGCTTTCTTCGCCCTCATCACCTCGGTGCCGCTGGTCTTCTGGGAAATGTCGCGCGACAGCGTCGTCTGGCCGGATCAGAAGGGCTGGGTGCTGGTGGTCTATGCCGCCATTTTTGCGTCGCTCATCGCGCAGATCCTCTACATCAAGGGCGTGGAGCAGATCGGCGCCAACCGCGCCGGCCTCTTCATCAACCTCGTGCCCGTCTTCGGCACCCTGCTATCGGTTATCGTGCTCAGCGAGACGCTGCATACCTATCAGATCGTCGCTCTCATCATGGCGCTGGCGGGCATTGCCGTCGCGGAACGAAAAAAATCGCCGGCTTCCTGAACCAACAGGGTCAGGAAAACCGGCGCAGTCTGGCAGGCATGAAAAGATGGGCTTAAAGCGCGGTTTCGCGCTCGGCCGGAGAAAAGACGGCATTGCCGAGGACGATATCGCCCTTATCGGTGGTGACGATCAGCACTTTTTCGAGCGATCCGTCATTGTTCAGCGAAAAGGCAAGGCGCAGCGCGCTGGAGGACCAGCCCGCGCCAGCAAGGGCCATGCGCTTGATGGCGGCGCAGTCACCGCAATCGCCAAGGCTGACGGAAGGGGTCGCCGGGACATCGGTTGCGAAGCCGGAAAAATAATCGTCGAGCGCGCCCATGGTGGCGTTCACATCGCGGTTGACGCGCAGCAGTTCCTCGCGACGCTCACCGGTCAGCGGCGCGGCGATGGTGGAGACGCATTGGCCGGCGGAAAGAACGCAGCCATCAAAACCGCCCGGCGCGGAAACACCGATCTGCGTCACCGCAGACTTCTCGACGGCGGCAAAACCGCGGGCAAAACCGGCAGCGCCAGCCGCGTCGGCATGATTGGACATGGAAGCAACGGCAATTCCGCAGATGGCGGCAGCAATAATCTTCTTCAGCATTTCATACCCCGTTTTGCGATCCGCCGGCTTGTGCCGGTCTCGATTTCTGTTTGTGGAGCGCCTCTTGAAGGGCCGCTCCCCGTCTGTGATCCCACAATGACACAGCACTGTTTTCAGCCGCTTTAAGCCGATTGCTACAATTTTATCGGTTTTCATTTTTGTACAGCGGACGCTTTCTTTCGAATATGCGCCGATACCGTCACCGCGAATTCCGCGGCAACGTTGGCAAGCGATATAGGGGCCGCATCGCTGCGGGGGTATCAAAGGGTATTGCAGGGTTTGCAGACGATGCGGCCCCGGCTTGAAACATATGACCCGCCCGCCAAACCGGTTCCTGTTTGGAGGATGGGCACATGCCGGCCGCCTCAACCGTGACATCGGGAAATTCCCCGGTTTCGGCCGCCTGCCCCGTCCACCTTGCGCCGCGCGCACGCCTGATGACCGGGATGGGCCAAGTATAGCCGGGTCGGCGGGACCGTGGACGCGCGGGGATGAACGCTTCTTAAAAAAGGCGCTCGGGAGGCGGTTTCGCCCCATCCCGGCCACAGGAATTTTCAGCGGGTTAACAGGGCCTTGATCGGCGGCATTTGAATTAACCTTGTCTTAAAACCCGACGTTAATGGTTAGCAATTTAAGAATAGCGGAACGAAAGGGTTCCGTTATGCGTGGCGTATTTGCCGTTGTTTTTCTGATGCTCGTTCTGGCCGGCTGCGCCACCGCACCGTCGCAGGTGACCAATGCCTGTGCGATTTTCGAACAGCGGAACGGCATCTTCAACAACTGGCGGCGCGATGCGAAAGCGGCCGAGCGCGAATTCGGCGTGCCCGTGCCTGTCATGATGGCAACGATCTATACCGAATCCGCCTTCCGCCCCTATGCGCGCCCGCCGCGCACCAAGCTTCTCGGTTTCATTCCCTGGACACGCCAGTCGAGCGCTTATGGTTATGCACAGGCGCTGGACGGCACATGGAGCGTTTACCAGCGTGAAACCGGCCGCTGGTCGGCAAGCCGCACCGATTTCACCGACGCCATCCACTTCGTCGGCTGGTATCATGCCAAGAGCCGGCGCGAAAACGGCATTTCGCTGAACGACCCCTATAATCTCTACCTCGCCTATTATTCCGGCCATGCTGGTTATGCCAAGGGCAGCTGGCGCAACAATTCCGCGGTCCAGAAGGCCGCCCGCCGCTCCGCCAACATGGCGCTGCGTTACGAGGCGCAGTTGCAGCAATGCGGATATCGCTGAGGCGGGTGCAGGTCGATTTAACCTGCCTGCGGCGAAGAATTACTTGACGGCACATCACCCACACTCCGTCACCCCGGACTAGATCCGGGGTCCAGTGCGATCAAGTCCTTGATCGCGAAAGACTCTTTCCACGGCACAGACGCGCCGTGGCTGGATGCCGGGTCAAGCCCGGCATGACGGAAGACAGCATCACTCCCCGTAAACCGAGAGAAATTCCCGCACGGCATCGATCTCGCTGGAGCGAATTTCATGCCCGCCCGGATGCCATACCGTCTCCACGGTTCCACCCTGCGCCTGAAGGTTCTTTTCCAGCGCCTGCGTCAGCGGCACCGGGCAGATTGGATCCCGCTCTCCCGCCGTGATCAACACCCGGCGTGTGGGTTTTGCCGGGGAAATCTTCGGCTCGAACGGGATAAGCGGATGCATCAGCACTGCGGCATCGAAAAGCTCGGGTTGTTCGACCAGCACATTGGCGAGAATATTCGCGCCATTTGAAAAGCCGAGACCGATGATTGGTCCGGACTGGTAATGCTCGCGGTTTGCCTTGACGAAATCTGCCAGCTTCGCGGTTGCCCGGGCAAGATCGACCATGTCGTAAACGCCCTCGCCCGTGCGCCGGAAGAAACGCGCCGCGCCATGTTCGGAAACATCGCCGACGGGTGAGAGGACGGTGGCCTGCGGCAAAATACGGGAGCCAAAGTCGAAGAACTGGTTCTCATCGCCACCCGTGCCATGCAGCACCAGGAAAAGCGGCGCACCGGCGGCACCGGCGCGGGATTTGTGGAAATAGGTGTCCTTGTTCATCGGATAATCCTTTCTGGAAGGAGAGGTTTAACGGCTTCCGCACGGCTTCTTCAGCCATGTGGAGCGAGCGGGTGCCGCCTGCTTCTTCTCCCCGCCGGGGAGAAGGTCGCGGCAGCGGGATGAGGGGGCAAGGGTCGTGAAATTCGGCAACGTTGCCCCCTCATCCGACCCTTCGGGCCACCTTCTCCCCAAACGGGGAGAAGAAGGACGCGGCAATTTCCTGCCAAGCGCTATCGAGAGGTTAAGCCCCCTTTTCGTCCCCCAGCGGCTCCAGATGCTCTTCCAGCACGGAGCGCAGATGCGCGTGCTGGCTGGGCAGCTTCAGCGCCTCGCCGAGATGGGCGGTGTCCTCGTCGCGGTCGAAACCGGGTTCGTTGGTGGCCACTTCGAACAGCACGCCGCCCGGCGTGCGGAAATAGATCGCCCAGAAATAATCGCGGTCGATCACCGGTGTCAC
Source organism: Agrobacterium sp. P15N1-A (assembly GCF_044626815.1). Lineage (NCBI taxonomy): Bacteria > Pseudomonadati > Pseudomonadota > Alphaproteobacteria > Hyphomicrobiales > Rhizobiaceae > Agrobacterium > Agrobacterium sp. P15N1-A. The sequence goes on from NZ_JBIUPF010000002.1 coordinate 715,644, forward strand.
CTGATAGCCGGTATCCAGCAGCGCCTTGCGCACCTCCAGCTGCTTTTCGCGGTTTTCGACCGCAAAGGCGATGTGGTGCACGGACCCCGCGCCCAGCCGCGCGCCAGAAATATTCGGCATGGTTTCGATGTCGATGAAGTCGGCGCCGTTGCCGCCGGGAATGCCGAGGCGCAGAACGCCGTCCTGACGATCCACCTCCTGATAGCCCATGAATTTCAAAAGCTCGGCCGTCGCACCTTCATCGCGAAGACGCAGCGACGCACCCTGAAAACCATGGATCGCCTGATCCGCGCCGACGCCATTGCCGATCCATTGCGCACGGTTGTCATCCCTGACCTCGACCAGCGCGAAACCGTCGCCATCGGGACCCGCGAAATGCAGGCGCTTGTTGCCGAAGGCTTCATCGGCCTTCAACCCATCCACGCCGGCCTTGGAAAGACGGTCCTGCCAGTAGCCGAGCGATCCTTCCGGAATGGAAAACAGCGTCGTGCCCACTTCACCCGTGCCGGGACGGCCGCGGGCGATATGCGGGAACGGAAAATAGGTCATGACGGAGCCGGGCGTGCCGACTTCATCGCCATAATAAAGATGATAGACGTCAGGCGCGTCGAAATTGACCGTCTTCTTCACCCGGCGCAGGCCGAGCGTATCGGTGAAAAAACTGTTGTTCTGGCGCGCGCTCGCCGCCATGGACGTGACGTGGTGCAGGCCCTTGATCTGGTTGAGCATGATAAACCCCTTTTGCCTGGCAGGCCTCACGGTTGGGGCCTGCCCTGTTCATGGCGTAAAGATGGGGTAACAGCGCTCTCAGGCATAGAGTGGACAACGGGAACGGATTGTTCCCGGATGATGAACGATAAAACCGACTGTTCAACGGGCCCGCTAGGCAGCTCAATGATCGTCGGCGACGCCCAAAGTCCAGTAGCCGACGGCGCGCAGCGATGCTTTCGGGAAAGCAATCTCGTCGGTGAGGAAGGATTTTGCCGCCCTCGCCTCGGATTTTTCGCAGGCGACAAAGACATGCAGACCGTCATGATCCGCGCTCCAGGCGTGGTCACGCAACGCCTTCTCGATGAGGCCGGATGTGCCGGCGGGCTTGCCGCGGCGATAAAGCCATGTCCACTCGACATTTGCCGCGCAGACGATCTCCTGCCGCTCGGCTTCATCGTCGATCTCGGCATAGACGCTGAGCTTTTTCCCGGCCGGCATTTCGGCTGCCATGCGCAGCATCACCGGCAGCGCCGTCTCGTCACCGGCAAAGACATAACGCTCGGCTTCCGGGCAGACGCCGCTCGGGCCGATGATGCCGAGAACATCGCCGGGCTTCGCCGTCGCGCCGAAGGTCGCACCCGGCATGTGGTCGCCCTCATGCATGACGAAATCGATATCGACTTCACCGCGCGCGATATCGCCGGAACGGATGGTGTAGACACGCCGCGTGAGAAGATCGTCGCCCGCCGGCCAGACGATGGCGCCGGTGGGCGCAAGATAAGGCCAGACCGGCGCGCGGGCCTGATCCGGCACCAGCAGCAGCCGCACATGCATGCCGCCGGAGAGCAGCCTTTCGATGCCGCTTTCGACGGAAACCACCAGCCGGCGCATATGCGGCGTCAGATTATAGGCGCGGGCAACCTTGCCGACGAAGAGATTGGGCAGCTCACGCTGCTGCGCGCCATGGCCGCTCCAGCGGAAATCCAGCCCCGTCTCGCCGGAGAATTCGACGATATGCTCGGCCACCATGGCCTTTACCGACATCAATATATGTTCGGAAATGCAGCTCACCCTTGCGGCGAAACGCCCGCCCTCGGCGCTGAAGCTGCCATGGCCGTATTCCGTCTTGAACCGCACTGTCGCGCCTTCGCGTTCCATCTCCATATGCTCGGAAAAATGATCCTCGAAAGCATCGACGATCGACAGCGGATCGGGCAGCGAGACGGAGGTTTCGGCAGACAGGAGAGACACGGGCATAATCCTTCACTTCGTAGTCCGGTTATCTTTAATCCCGACAACCGCAAAGCGTAAAGGTATTTTATGAGTGTCTAGAGAAGGTTTTTGTTGCTTCCCACCGTTTCCGGCAATTGCCAGTCGATCGGATCGCGGCCATGGGAGACGAGAAAGGCGTTTGCCTTGGAAAAATGGCCATTGCCGAAAAAGCCGTTATGGGCCGAAAGCGGGGACGGATGCGGCGAGCGCAGCACGAGATGCTTGCGCTGATCCACGAAGGCCGCCTTCTTCTGGGCATAGGAACCCCAGAGCAGGAAGACGACATGGTCGCATTCGTCGTTGACGGCGCGGATGACGGCGTCGGTGAACCTTTCCCAGCCCTGCCCCTGATGGGAGGCTGCGCGGGATTCTTCCACCGTCAGCACGCTGTTGAGCAGAAGCACGCCCTGTTTCGCCCAGCTTTCCAGAAAGCCGTGACCCACCGGGCGAATGCCGAGATCGCTCTGCAATTCCTTGTAGATATTGACGAGCGAGGGCGGAATGCGCACGCCGGGCTGGACGGAAAAGCAAAGCCCATGCGCCTGGCCGAGCCCGTGATAGGGGTCCTGGCCTAAAATGACGACCTTAACCTCATCGAGAGGCGTGAGGTCCAGCGCCCGGAAATATTCCGCACCCCTGGGGAAGATGCGCTTGCCGGCGGTCTTTTCGGCAAGCAGGAACTCTTTCAGCTTGAGCATATAGGGGCTGGCGAATTCGCCGGAAAGAACGCGTTTCCAGCTATCTTCGAGTTTGACGCCTGCCTCTGCCATGCCCGCCTCCATCAGAGCTTATTTGAACCGGTTGCCGCGTTGCAGCACTTCGATCTTGTAACCGTCCGGATCGCAGATGAAAAAGTATTTCGCGAAAGGCTGGCCCTTATAATCGGCTTCGATGATTTTTCCGGGGGAAAGGCCGATCTCGGTGAAGCGCTGGTGCTCGCCATCCACATCGGCCACGCTGACCGCGAGGTGCCCATAGCCGTCGCCCAGCGCATAGGGCACTTCGCGACCCCGGTTGACGGTCAGTTCCAGCTCGAAATCGCCCTCGGCATTGCTGAGATAGATCAGCGTGAAGTTTTCGAACTCGGCGCGTTCCGCAACCTCAAGCCCGAAAGCCTGCCTGTAAAATTCCACCGAACGCTTTTCGTCTAGCACCCGGACCATCGAGTGGATCAGCTTGGCCATGGTGTTTTCCTTCTTCTTCTTAAGCTTTGACGGCCCGGTTATGCTCCGGGCATCGCGGCCCAAGGGGATAAAGACTGCGTGCTTCGCTTTCAACCCTAAAGGCACTCTGCGACAGGACGTAACGGCCCGATCACGGCAAATGTGATGGCAAAAACCCCTTAGTTTTTTCGGTGCGGTTGGGACCTGCGGCAACGAGACCGCAGGGTTTTGGCTCTGCCGCTCTATCCTGAGTGGTGAACTCATGATACCGGCTAGGCATGCGCCTTTTATACCTCTGTCTTGGCTGGCTTATGGTCGCGACCGGCATTGTCGGCGCGTTTCTTCCCGTTTTGCCCACCACGCCGTTCCTGCTTCTGGCGCTCTGGTGTTTTTCCCGCTCCTCGCCAAAACTCGAGGCATGGCTGCTGGCCCACCCTAGATTCGGCCCTTCGCTGCGGCGATGGCGCGAACGCGGCGCAATCGCCCGCAACGCCAAGGTCGCAGCACTTTCTGCCATGTCCGTCAGTTACGCCGCTTTCTGGTTTCTGAGCGAGCCGCCGCCGCTGCGCGCGGCCATCGTCGCCGCCGTCATGCTCGGCTCGGCGCTCTTCATCGCCACCCGCCCGGAAAGCTGAGGCGAAGGACAGGTCCTTAACGGTGGCGCGACTGCGGCAACACGTAAGGAATATGCCGCGCCGGCAGCCGGCCGACGACACCGCCAATGCCATAGACCCTTGCAATCGTCTCGTCGCTGATCGTTTCCAGCGAGGGGCCGCTCGCCGTCACCCGGCCGCCATGCATGACGATAAGTTGATCGGCGAATTCCGCCGCAAGGTTGAGATCGTGCAGGATTGCGAGCACCAGCCCGCCGCCGCTTGCAAAATCGCGCGCCGTTTCCAGCACGGCGATCTGGTGGCCGATATCGAGACTTGCGGTGGGCTCGTCGAGGAAGAGCGCCCGTGCCTCGCCATTTTCCATCGGGTTCGGCACCTGCGCCAGCGCCCGGGCAAACTGCACCCGCTGCTGTTCGCCGCCGGAGAGCATGTTGTAGGACCGCTGCTCGAAACCGCGCAGCCCGGCCCTGGCGAGCGCGCGGCGGGCCTGCTCTTCCGACGCGCGGGAGCCCTGTGCGACAGCCCCCATCCGCACGATTTCGAGCGCGGTGAAGGGGAAAGCAAGCTGGGTGCTCTGCGGCAGCACGGCCCTGAGACGGGCGAGCTGGACCGGCGTGAAGGCCGGCAGGTCAATGTCGTTATAGGTCACCGAACCGCCCTCGGCGCGCATTTCGCCCGAGAGAACCTTCATCAACGTGGATTTGCCCGCACCGTTGGGGCCAATGATGACATTGACCTTGCCGGGCTTCAGATCGACGCTGACCGCATCGAGAAGCCGGCGGCCGGAACGGATGAGCGTGAGTTTTTCGGCCCGGATCATGACATGTTCCGCATGGAAAAGCCGCCGCGTCCCAATAGCAGGAACAGGAAGACCGGCGCACCGATGAGCGCCGTGACGACGCCGATGGGCAGTTCCGCCGGCGACGCGACGGTGCGGGCGAAACTATCGGCCAGAAGCAGAAGCGCCGCCCCGCCAAGTGCGGAGGCCGGCAGCAGGAAGCGGTGCGACGGGCCGATGGCGAGCCGCAGAAGATGCGGCACGACGATGCCGACAAAACCGATTGAACCGGCCGCCGCCACGCTTGCCCCGCAGGCGGCGGCAACGGCCAGAATGACGATTCGCTTCAGCCGTTGCACCGGAATGCCCATGTGAAAGGCGGCGGCATCGCCGAGAATGAGCGCATCCAGCCCGCGCGCAACGAAGGGAATGATGGCAAGCACGATGATGATGAAGGGCAAGGTGGCGAACACCTTGGCGGGCGTGGCCCCGCCGAGCGAACCGAGCGACCAGAAGGTAATGTCGCGCAGCGCCCGGTCATCGGCCATGAAAATCATCAGCCCCATCAGCGCAGCGCTGATCGCCGCCACCGCAATGCCGGCCAGAATGAGCGTGGTGGTGGAGGTGGCGCCATCCTTCGTCGCGATCAGGTAAAGCACCCAGGTGTTCAGCAACCCGCCGAAAAACGCCATCAGCGGCAGAAAATGCGGGCCGAAAAACACGGCGACGGTGGCAAGCGCGCCTTCCCCGAGAGAAATGGCCGCGACCGCAAACAGCGCAGCACCCGAGGTGACGCCGACAATGCCGGGATCGGCCAGCGGATTGCGGAAGAGGCCCTGCATCATCGCCCCCGAAACGGCAAGCCCCGCGCCGATCAACATGCCGAGCGCCGTGCGTGGCAGGCGCACCGCCTCCAGAATGATCCTGTCGCGCGCATCGAGCTGATCCGCGCCGCCGGTGAAATAAGCCCAGAGTTCGGACATGCCGACGCCCGTGGGTCCGCTGACCAGCGACACGCCACAGGCAAACAGCAGGATGCCGACGAGCACGGCGAGGGTGACGACCCCCTGGCGGGATCTGTCGCCCGCAACCCTGCCTTCAGCGGAACTCAAGGCAGCAAGGCTCACGGCTTCACCACCTCAGGATAGAGCTTGGCTGCCAGCTCGCGGCCCGCAGCGGGCGTGCGCGGGCCAAAACCGATGAGATAAAGCCCATCCATGCTGATGAGCGCCTTGCTGGCGGCGGCCGGCGTGGACTGGAAGGCCGGCAGCGCGAAAATCTCTTCCGCCTTGGCGGCATGGTCGCCGCGCGCCATGGTCAGCACCAGATCGGGTGCTGCGGCAATGACCGCCTCATCTGTCAGCGGCTTGTAACCGTTGATCTCCTGCGCCGCATTGATGCCGCCCGCCATTTCGATGATCGCGGCCGCTTCGGTATCCTTGCCCGCCGCCATGATGCGGCCGCCGGCGGTGGAAAGCACGAAGAGAACCCGCTTCCTGCCCTTTTCCGGCACGGCCGAAACATCCTTGGCGAGCGCATCGAGCCCGGCCCTGGTCTCGGCAGCCAGCGCCTTCGCCTTGTCAGAAAGACCGACCGCCGCGCCCACATCCTCGATCTTTTTGGGGATGGCGTCGCCGCTCGGCGGCGTATCGACGGTGACGAAAGGCACGGCGCTTGCCTTCAGGATGGCGATGACATCGGCCGGGCCGGACCCGTCTTCGGAGAGGATGAGATCAGGCTTCTGCGACAGGATGCCTTCGGACGAGAGCGCCCGCATGTAACCGATATCCGGCTTGGCAAATGCATCGGCCGGATAGCTGCTGGTGCTGTCACGCGCAACGACTCGGTCTCCTGCGCCCAGCGCATAAAGGATTTCGGTGACCGTGCCGCCCACCGCGACGATGCGTTTCGCTTCCGGATTGCCCTTGTCCGAAGCCATGGCGGCAGGTGCGGCAAAGGCGATTGCGGCGGGCACGAGGGCGGCGAAAACGAAGAAACGAAGGCGGGAATTCAACATGGCGCTATCCTGAAACACGACCCGGCGCGGCTTAGCCCGCGCCATTTAATCTTGAGTTCTTTACACATGTTTATGGGCGGCGCAATCGATAAGTGGAGTAAATTTGTTCGCTTTGTCGTGAACCCCTTTCCAACCTCCCTGCGGCTGGATATCCTGACTCAAACTGGAAACTTAAAGGGAGAATTCATGTTTATCGCAATGAACCGCTTTCGTGTCGTGCCGGGTTATGAGGAAACCTTCGAATCCATCTGGCGCGAGCGCAAATCGCATCTGAGCGAATTGCCGGGTTACATCGAATTTCACATGCTGAAAGGCCCGAAGGCGGATGACCACACGCTTTATGCCTCGCACACCGTCTGGGCCACCAGGGACGATTTCCTCGCCTGGACGAAATCCGAACAGTTCCGCGCCGCCCACGCCAAGGCCGGCGAAAACCGCGGCAAGGTGGAATATCTCTCCGGCCCGCATTTCGAAGGCTTCGACGTCATCATCCATGAAGACAAGAATGGCGAACGCCGTTCGATTGCCGCCTGAGGCCGCCCGATGAGCATTGCAGCCCAAAAGACCGACGACGACAGGCAGGCCCGCGCCGCCGCCGCGCTCGCCGAAAAGCCTGACGGTATCGTGGAGGCCATCGCCGCCAAGGCCGAGGTGACGCCGGCCGAAATTCTGGCGATCCTGCCGGAAGGTGCCGCCGTTTCCGCTGCCGCCGACCGCTTCGACGCCATCTGGAACGAGATGCGCGGCTGGGGCGAAGTCCTGATGATCGTGCAGACCGGCGATATCGTGTTCGAAGTGCCGGGCCACCTGCCGGAAGGCAGCGAAAGCCACGGCTGGTTCAACATCCACGGCGACAGCCCCATCGGCGGTCACATCAAGAAGGACAATTGCGCCGGCATCACCTTCGTCGACCGCGGCTTCCACGGCCGCCGCTCCTGTTCCGTCTGGTTCATGAACGCCGCCGGCAGCGCCATGTTCAAGATTTTCGTCCGCCGGGACGAGAACAAGGAACTGCTGGCCGGGCAGCTGGCGAAGTTCGAAGCGCTGCGGGACGGTTTCCGCGCCTGAGACCGGTGGGGAGGCTGCCTGCTGCCTCCCCACTGCTTTCAAAATCGCACGCGTCATCATTCGCCCGGGACCTCTCCGGCTCACGCGTGAGAAAACAACCACCGGTTCATCGCCCGTTCAGTGCCGTTTTTTATCATCCGCTGAAATTTGATCGGCACCAGCACGGAGCAAGCACCATGACCGACCGCCAACCTCTTCTTTCTCGCCGCAGTTTCGCCGGGCTTGTCGCGCTTGCGCCGCTTTTTGCGGCGGGCGGCGCGGCTGCCGCACCGGCAAGCCTGCGCGGCAGCGTTTCCTATCGCGAGCGCATCGCCCTGCCGCCGGGCGCGACCGTCACCGTGCGCCTGATCGACGTTTCGCTGGCGGATGCGCCGTCGCAGACGATTGCCGAAACCACCATTCGCCCGCGTGGCCAGGTGCCGGTGCCCTTCGTGCTGCGTTATGATGACCGCGACATCCGTGGCCGCCGCTCCTATGCGCTGAGCGCCGAAATCCGCGACCGCGACCGGCCACTCTTCACCACAACCCGCCGTTATTCGGTGCTGACCGGCGGTCGCGACGATACCGATCTGGTACTGGAGCGCGTCGGCGCGGGTCCGGGCCGGCCGGAGCCGGAAGCCGGTATCGACGGGCGCTGGCTGGTGCAGGACATCCGTGGCGAGCGGGTTCGCGGCCGCCGTCAGGCGACGCTGGAAATTACCCGCGAGGGCCGCGTTTCGGGCAATGCCGGTTGCAACGGCATCGGCGGCGAGGTGAAGATCAACCGCAACCGCGTCGATTTCGGCCGGATGATTTCCACCCAGATGGCCTGCGCGCCCGACATCATGCGCCAGGAACGGCAGTTCATCGAAGCGCTGGAAGGCGCCCGCTCCTTCAGGCTTGAGCCGCGCCGCGGCACGCTGGAACTGCTCGACGGTCGCGGCCGCACGGCGATGCGCCTGCGCCGCGCCTGAGGCCGGCAACGGCACTGCTGAAACAGCCGACGCCGCCGTGCTGGCCATGGAACATTCCATGTCGCTTCCGGCACGGCGCGTGCCCGTTTCCCGCCCTATGACTTTGGCTACATCGCCTTGGCGCTTTGCTCCGCTGCCAAGCTGCGCTATGGAACGCGCCGAACTGCGCCGGCTGATGCCGGCGCGACGTCTTTGAGGGAAAACGAATGACATCCTATGTTCTGACCGTAGCCTGCAAATCGACCCGTGGCATTGTGGCCGCGATTTCCGGTTATCTGGCGGAAAAAGGCTGCAACATCGTCGACAGTTCGCAGTTCGACGACCTCGAGACCGGCAAGTTCTTCATGCGCGTCTCCTTCATCTCCGAAGAAGGCGCCACCCTTGAGGCCATCACCGACGGCTTCAAGCCGGTGGCGGAAAAATTCGGCATGGAGGCGGATATCTATCCGGACGGCCAGCGCATGAAGACGCTGTTGATGGTCTCCCGTTTCGGCCATTGCCTCAACGACCTGCTCTATCGCTGGAAGATCGGCGCATTGCCGATCGACATCGTCGGTGTCGTCTCCAACCATTTCGATTACCAGAAGGTCGTCGTCAACCACGACATTCCCTTCCACCACATCAGGGTGACGAAGGAGAATAAGCCCAAAGCAGAAGCCCAGCTGATGGACCTGATCGAGACCAGCGGCACGGAACTCGTGGTACTGGCGCGCTACATGCAGGTTCTGTCCGACGACATGTGCCGGAAGATGTCTGGCAAAATCATCAATATCCACCATTCCTTCCTGCCCTCCTTCAAGGGCGCCAACCCTTACAAGCAGGCCTATGAGCGCGGTGTGAAGCTGATCGGCGCAACGGCCCATTACGTCACCGCCGATCTCGACGAGGGCCCGATCATCGAACAGGACACGGTGCGCATCACCCATGCGCAATCGGCCGACGATTATGTCTCGCTCGGTCGCGATGTGGAAAGCCAGGTGCTGGCCCGCGCCATCCACGCCCATATCCACCACCGCACCTTCATCAACGGCAACCGCACCGTCGTCTTCCCGCCAAGCCCGGGAAGTTATGCTTCCGAGCGGATGGGGTAAGCACCGGCAGTCTGGGCGACATTATCCTTAAGCGTCCCCCCGCCCACCAAACACCACCCGCGCCCTCAGCCCACGCCCCTCCGCGCCATCCTCGAGCGTCAGCCGCCCGCCGAACAGCCCGGCAATCTCTTCGATGATGGCAAGGCCGAGGCCGGCGCCGGGGGCGGCGTTGGCTTCGCCGCGGGCAAAGCGCTGGCGCACCATGGCGCGTTTTTCCGGGGGAATGCCGGGGCCGTTATCCTCCACTTCCAGCCAGACATCGCCCGCCTGCCTGCCGACACGGACGGTGACTTCCGCGCCGCGACCGGCATAATTGATGGCATTGGAAACGAGATTGCCGATCAGTTCGCCGATCAGGAGCGGCTCGGCGGCAATGGCAACCTCGCCCTCGCCTTCGAAACCGAGATCGATGCCGGCCTCCGCCGCCCGCGGCACGAAATCGGCCGTCACATTCTGCGCAACGGCCACAAGATCGATTGCGGAAAAATCATGCTTTTCACTCGAACCGGCGGCATCGATATTGGCCATGCGCAGCAGCTGGGCGAGGATATGTTCGGCATGGGCCACCGAAGCGCCACCCTTCAGCGCCGCCGCCTGCGCCTCCTCAAGGCTTGCGGCGCGGGCGGAAAGCGCAAGCTGGGTGCTGATGATGGCAAGCGGCGTGCGCAGCTGGTGGCTGGCATTGCCAGTGAAATGCCGGAGCGCATCGAGCGCCGATTGCAGCCGCACCATGAAAGAATTGACCGTCTCCACCAGGTTCTCCACCTCCACCGGCACGGATTGACGGATGGGATGCAGATCATTCGGGCTGCGCTCGGCAATGGCTTCGCTGAGCCGGTAAAGCGGTCTGAGCGAAATCGTCACCGCGATCCAGACGATGATCGCCGCCCCCACGATCATCAACAGCAGGCGCAGCGCCGAGCGCAGGATGATCGCCTGCGCCAGCTGGCTGCGGGCAATGGTGGTTTCGGCGACCGTTACGGAAAAGGGCACGGAATTGATGCCGGTGGAAGCGAAACGCCTGATGGCGGCGATGCGGATCGGCTCGTCGCGGAACACGGCATCGCGATAGGCCGGGGTATCGCCCTTCGGGTTCTCCACCGTCGGCAGGTTCTGGTAGCCGGTGAGGAATTGCCCGTTCGGCCCGTCGACACGGTAAAACACCCGGTCCTGTGCGGCCGATGTCAGCATTTCCAGCGCGACATAGGGAATGTCGACTTCCAGCGAGCCGTCCTCGGCCACCACCACCCGCTCGGCAATGGCGAGCGCCGAACCTGATAGTACCCGGTCCGAAACGACATTGGCGGTATTGACCGCCTCGCGCCAGGTATCGGTCAGCGCAACGCAGCCGATGATGGCGGTGGAAATGAGAAGCCAGCCTAAAAGTCGCCGCCTGAGCGAATAGGCGGCCTGTCTCATTCAGCCATCTCCGGCAGCTTTTCGAGATAATAACCGATGCCGCGCGCAGTCTTCACCGTCAGCCCGTGGGGCGCGAGCCGCTTGCGCAGGCGGCTGACATATTGCTCGATGGCATTGGCGGAAATATCGTCGTCGAAACCGGTCAGCGACTGCACGATGGCTTCCTTGGCGACGACCTTGCCGGCCCGCATGAACAGCACTTCCAGCAGCGCCACCTCGCGCGCCGGAATATCGAGCGGACGCCCATCCGCCGAAAAGGTGCGGGAATTGAGATCGAACAGCACCTTGCCAAAACTCAGCGCCGAGGAGCGCAGGCCGGCGTTGCGGCGCAGGAGCACCCGCACCCTCGCCTCGAATTCGGTGATGTCGAAAGGCTTGATCATGTAGTCGTCGGCGCCGAGATCGAGCCCCTTGACCTTTTCCTCCGGCGTGCCGCGCGCCGTCAGGATGAGCACCGCCGCCTTGTCCTGGCGCGATCGCATGGAGCGCAGCACCTCGATGCCGTCCATTTCCGGCAGGTTGAGATCGAGAATGACCAGATCGAAACTTTCCGCTGCAATCGCCGCATCGGCGGAAGCGCCATCGGACACCACATCCACCGCATAACCGGTGCCGCGCAGCAGCGCCGACAATCCCTCCGACAGCACCTGATTGTCCTCGACCAGCAAAATACGCAAATCTTCCCTCCCACAGCATTGCCGAGTTTAACCAGACCCTTACCGCTTGTGAATGGCCCGCGCCTGCTGCATGATCTTTTCCATGCGTATCTGCCTTCTTCTCTGTCTCTGTCTTTGCATGGCCTCGCCGGCGCTTGCGCAAGTCGCCATCTTTCCGGCACCCTCCGGCAAGGCGGATGCCGAAACGCTGGTGGTCTATTCCTCGCTGGATGAACCGCTGGCGACGCCGATGATCGAGGGTTTCCAGAAGGCCAACCCCGATATCGCCGTCCATTATGAGGATATGCTGACCGGCGAAATCTACGACCGTATCGTGAAGGAAACCGACGCCGGCAAAAAAACCGCCGATTTCGCCTTTTCCTCTGCCATGGATTTGCAGGTGAAGCTGAGCAATGACGGTTATGCCCAGCGCTCGGATCTCGCCATGAGCGCCCGCTGGCCCGCCTGGGCCAACTGGCGCAACACCGCTTACGCGTTGACCTTCGAGCCGGCGGTTTTCGTTTATCACAAGCCGAGCTTCACCACCGAAGAACCGCCAGCCAGCCGCGCCGAATTCGTCGATTATCTCGAACGCCACGCCAGGCAAGTGCATGGCCGCATCGCAACTTACGACATCGAACGCTCCGGCGTCGGCTTCCTGTTCATGTCGCGCGATCAGGAGCAGTTCGGCGATATATGGAACGTCATCAAGGCGATGGGCGCGGCGGGCGTGAAGGTCTACTCCACCTCCTCGGCCATTCTGGAGCGCGTTTCCGACGGACGTTTCGTGCTCGGTTACAATATTCTCGGCTCCTATGCGGCCGACTGGGCCTCGCGCCACCCCGATGTCGGCATCGTGCTGCCGAAAGACTATACCGTCGTCATGTCGCGTATCGGACTAGTGCCGGAAGCCGCCGCCAACCCGGCGCTCGGCCGCCGTTATCTGGAATTCTTTATGTCCAAGGAGGGCCAGACGATCATGGCCCGGCAGCTGCAGATCCCCGCCGTCAGCCCGGAAGTGGCGGGCGAAAACACCGCCAACACCATGCAGGCCATCCACGGCGCGCAACTGCGCCCCGTGCCCGTCAGCCCCGGCCTGATGGTCTATCTGGATCAGGTGAAACGCAGCCGCCTGATTGAGCGCTGGAATGAGGCGTTGCGCTCGCAATAGGTTTGATGTTTCAGGCCGGCGCTGCCGATGCGTTGGGGCCGGCCGGCGCATCGCCGGCTCTTTCGCGGGCAAACCAGCCTTCGAGAAAAGACAGCAATTGCGGCGCAAGCGGAAGTGCTGTGATATCGCGCATATCCAGAAGCGCCGGCTGCCCTTCTCGGACCGACAGATGGTGGATCATATTCGCCACCACATGGAATTCCACTGGCGCGAAAGCCAGCCGGGCCAGACGTTCGGCGCTTTCCGGGGTGCACTGCAAGTCCTTTTCACCCGCGATCAACAGCATGGGGCAAGGCACGGCGCGGTAGAGACCGTCGACATCCAGTTCGATCAATTCACGCAGCCAGCGGGCGCTGACGCGTGTGGGGCCAAGACGGATCGTGCCGCCGTCAAGCTTGCGCACATGCGCGAGCTTCCGCCGCATGTGCCGACCGTAAGGGCCAATGATGCGCCGCCCGAGACGCAACAGGAAACCCAGCAAACCGGGCACGCCGGGCAGCTCGCGGTCTATCCCTTCCGCCTGATGGATCAGCATGGTCTCCGCGCTGTCGTCGAAAGGGCAGAGCTGGATGAGCGCACGCGGCGGGCGGGCGAGCCGCGACGACAATTGGGCGGCAATTGCGGTCCCTTCGCTGTGACCGAGCATATACATGCGGCCTGGGTCGCCAAAGGGCGCGACGGTAAGCGCCTCCCAGCATGCCTCGGCGTCTTCGACAAGGTCCAGATAACCGGCGGAAAGGAAATGACCGCCGCTGGAGCCGACGCCTCGCTTGTCGTAGCGGTAGCTCGCAACGCCATATCCGGCAAGAGCCGTCGCGAGCTGGGCATAAAGGCTGGCGCCGCCTCCGCGCGCATTGCCGTCGCGGTCGACCTGACCGCTTCCCTGAAGAATGAGGACAACGGGATAAGGACCGCCGCCGCCGGGCAGGCACAGGCTGCCGCTGAGGGTAAAACCGGAGCGCTCCACGCTCCAGTCTCTTTCGGTGAATGCCATTTCAACCCCTCTTCCCGTCAAGACCGCTCGGCACCACACGCCACAGTAGACGCCTGGCACAAATTAATAGAGAGTAAATGCGCAAGGACTTGCGTAGCGTCAGTTAGATGACAGCTTTTTGTGATGCTCTGCAATCCTTCTTCATTCCGTGGAGGCGGAAGAAGATGCGGGAGGAAATCTTGAGGATTGCCAAGGCCCCACGCTGAGCATTCAGCGCCGGCACAGATGCGCCCTGAAGCCCCCTTCCGCATAAACGAAAAACGACGCCCAAAAGGGCATCCTGAGGAGGGTTTTCCAAGTGAAGCATTTTCTTATCGGCACATTCCTGGCGGGCGTGATCGCGCTTCCGGCGGTTGCAGCGGATTACACCATCATCGCCCCGGCCAATCCCGGCGGCGGCTGGGACCAGACCGCGCGTTCCCTGCAGACCGTGCTGCAGGAAGAAGGCATTTCCAAGAGCGTTCAGGTGCAGAACGTACCGGGCGCCGGCGGCACCATCGGTCTTGCGCAGTTCGCCAGCCAGCAGAAGGGCAACCCGAACGCCCTCATCGTCGGCGGTTACGTCATGGTCGGTGCGATCCTCACCAACAACGCGCCCGTCACGCTTAAGGAAGTAACGCCGATCGCCCGTCTGACCGGCGAATATGAAGCCATCGTCGTTCCGGCATCTTCGCCGCTGAAGACCATTGGCGACCTCATCGACCAGCTCAAGAAGGATCCGGGCAGCGTTTCCTGGGGCGGCGGCTCCGCCGGCGGCACCGACCATATCGCCGTTGGCCTGATCGCCAAGGCGGCCGGCGTCGATCCGACCAAGATCAACTACATCGCTTATTCCGGCGGCGGCGAAGCGCTTGCCTCGATCCTCGGTTCGCAGGTAACCGCCGGTATTTCGAGCTACGGCGAATTCGAAAGCCAGGTAAAGGCCGGCACGCTGCGCCTGCTCGCGGTTTCCAGCGAAGAGAAGCTGGAAGGCGTCGATGCGCCGACGCTGAAAGAAAGCGGCCTTGATGTCGTCGTCCAGAACTGGCGCATGGTCGCCGCTCCTCCCGGCCTGACGCCGGAGCAGGAAAAGGCCGTCAATGCCGACATCGAAAAGCTGGTGAAGTCCGCCAAGTGGCAGGAAACCCTGAAGACCAAGAGCTGGATGGACACCTATCTCGCCGGTGACGAATTCAAGGCGCAGCTCGCCAAGGATACCGACGCCACCGCCGCCATCCTCAAAGACATCGGACTGGTAAAATGAGCCAGGGTTCCAACCCTTCGCAGCATCAAAAGCGCCGCCCTGACTGGGCGGCGCTGGCGATCGCCATCTTCCTCGTCATCATCGCCTGCGTGATCTTCTGGGATAGCGCCCGTCTCGCCAGCGTCACCGGTTATTCGCCGGTCGGCCCGGCAACGGTGCCCTATGCCATCGGCTTCTGTCTTATCGGCCTGGCGCTGTGGACGGCCATCGAGGCCTGGCGCGGTGATTTTCCCGAACGCGACAAACAGGAAATCGCCCCGGTTATCTGGGTCGTCGCCGGCCTTGCCGCGCAGATGTTGCTGCTCAACGTCGCGGGTTTTTCCATTGCCACCGGCCTGCTTTTCGCCTTTACGGCGCGCGCCTTCGGCAAACGCAAGCTCTGGTATTCGATCCCCATCGGCATCGCCCTGAGCTTCTTCATCTGGTTCATCTTCGCGCGGCTGCTGCAGCTTTCGCTGCCCGCCGGGCCTCTGGAACGGCTGTTGTTCTAACAGCCATTCCGACCAAATTCGAGATCACAGGAAACCGCAGGCGCGCAATGACGCATATGCCAGCCGTTCCGCCCGCCCATCGGGTCCACTTGGGGGACATCTGTCCATGAGTACCTTTGAATTCCTGCTGCACGGTCTTGAGGTTGCCGCCCAACCCATGAACCTGCTCTATGCGCTGATCGGCGTCACGCTCGGCACCGCCGTCGGCGTTCTGCCCGGCATCGGGCCTGCGCTGACCGTGGCGCTGCTTCTGCCCGTCACCTACAGGCTTGACCCCGCCGGCTCGCTCATCATGTTCGCCGGCATCTATTACGGCGGCATGTATGGCGGCTCGACCACCTCGATCCTGCTCAACACGCCGGGCGAAAGCGCCTCGATCGTGACCGCGCTCGAAGGCAACAAGATGGCCCGCAAGGGCAGAGGCGGCCCGGCGCTGGCCACCGCCGCCATCGGCTCCTTCGTCGCCGGCCTCATCGCCACCATCGCTCTCGCCTTCATCGCACCCTATATCGTCAAGCTGGCGCTGGTCTTCGGCCCGCGTGAATATTTCGCGCTGATGGTGCTCGCCTTCGTCACCGTTTCCTCCGCTTTCGGGGATTCGGCATTGCGCGGCCTCACCTCGCTGTTCATCGGTTTTGCGCTTGCCATCGTCGGCATCGACCAGCTGACCGGCCAGACCCGCATGAGCTTCGGCATTCCCGACCTGCTCGACGGTGTGGAGGTGACGACGCTTGCGGTCGCCATGTTCGCCATCGGCGAAACGCTGTTCATCGTCGCTCAGGGCAGCACTGGCCCCGACAAGGTCGAGGCCGTCAAGGGCTCGGTCTGGATGAGCGCGCAGGACTGGGCACGCTCCTGGAAAGCCTGGCTGCGCGGCACGCTGATCGGCTTCCCCATCGGCGCCATGCCGGCGGGTGGTGCTGAAATCGGCACCTTCCTGTCCTATGCCACCGAAAAGAAGCTGACCAAATATCCGGAAGAATTCGGTCATGGCGCCATCGAAGGCGTGGCCGGTCCGGAAGCCGCCAACAATGCGTCTGCCGCCGGCACGCTGGTGCCACTGCTGACGCTCGGCCTGCCGACGACGGCGACCGCCGCCATCATGCTCGCCGGCTTCCAGCAATATGGCCTTCAGCCCGGCCCGCTGCTGTTCGCCACCAATCCGCAGCTCGTCTGGGGCCTGATCGCCAGCCTGTTCATCGCCAACCTGATGCTGCTGGTGCTCAACCTGCCGCTCGTCGGCCTCTGGGTGAAGCTGCTGACCATTCCGAAGCCCTGGCTTTATGCCGGCATCCTGCTGTTTGCGACGCTCGGCACCATCGGCGCCAACCCGTCGGTCTTCGAACTCGGCATGCTGCTCGCCTTCGGTATCCTCGGCTATATCATGCGCATCTTCGGTTATCCGATTGCGCCTGCGGTCGTCGGCCTCATCCTCGGCCCGCTCGCCGAACAGCAGCTGCGCCGCGCGCTCGCCATCGGTCAGGGCGATCCGACGGTGCTGTTCACCTCGCCGATTGCCGTTGGCCTCTTCATCGTGGCAGCCGCCGCCTTCATCATCCCGCTTATCATGCGTATCCGCGGCCGTGGCGAGGTGCTGACGCAGCTTGCCGCCAACGAGGACTGAGAAACAAAGAACCTCCCAAGGCAACTGGCCCCGTATCTCCGGATACGGGGCCTTTTTTATTCACGCCAACGGGATGTGTGGCACAGGCGCGGCCATGATATGATTCCGCTCCAAACGCAGGAGAAAGACATGCGCATGATTGCGATCATGATGGTTCTGGCGCTTGCCGGCTGCACCACCGCCCCCGATGTCGAGCCCATTCCCGGCAGCATCACCTATGGCGGACAGCCTCGCACCAAACTCACAAAATCCCCCATCGGCAGCACCCTCAGCAATGAATTCGTGATGGGCGACGGGCGGCTGGCGATCGAGACCTACCGCGTGCAACCGGACCGCTCCCTTAAACTGGAGAGACGCGAAATCGTCGGCGACTGGCCGCCGGATTGATGGAAGATATGGGCCTTGATGTGGTTCCCGCTTCTACTACGACTGACCAATCTTGCCGTCATGCCGGACTTGATCCGGCATGACGGATGTCGTGGCTAGGCTGCGTCCTGGGTCCGGCGATCACAACGAGTCTTGCTATGCGCGGCTCCCCTTTCCCGCTCACGGCAATTCAGAACCGTTCTAAAACATAATTTTGATTTCCGCCGACCTTGCCAATAAAGCTGATCGCCAACATCAAGTTAACCCGGTGGGATCGTTTCCACCGGCCCGGAACATAGTGCAAGGGACATATAAGTGGCCATCAACTTCACCTTCCCCCTTCGGCTGCTGGCGGCAGCGGCCTTCAGCCTTGGCGCAATGACGGCAAGTGCCGAAGAAATGACGATCAAGCATGCGCAGGGCGAGACCGTGCTGAAGGCGGTGCCGAAGAAGGTTCTGGTTCTCGATATTCCCTCGCTCGACAATCTCGATGCGCTCGGCGTCGAGCCCGCCGGTGTCGTCGGCTCCAACCTGCCCACCTATCTGCAGAAATATGCCGACGGCAAATATCTGAAGGTCGGCACGCTGTTTGAGCCCGATTATGAGGCTATCAATGCGGCCGAGGCCGATCTCGTCATCGTCGGCGGCCGTTCGCGGGCGAAATATCCGGACGTTGCGAAGATCACGCCCGCCATCGACATGTCGGTGGATTCCAAGGAATTCATCGGCAGCGTCAAAGCCAATATCACCAAGCTCGGCGATATCTTCGGCAAGCAGGAAGAAGCCAAGAAGCTTGATGCCGCCATCGATGAAAAAGTGGCCAAGCTGAAGGAAATCGCACCCAATTCCGGCACGGCGATGATCCTCGTCACCAATGCCGGCAAGGTCGGCGTTTATGGCCCGAGCTCGCGCACCGGCTGGCTGCACACCGAAATCGGCTTCAAGCCGGTCGCAGCCGACATCGACGACCGCTTCGACCGCGGCGATGTCGTCTCCTTCGAATATCTGGCCGAGGTCAACCCCGAATGGCTGTTCGTGATCGACCGCGACGCCGGCATCGGCCGCGCCACCGATCCCGGCAAGGCGGCAGCCCAGGTGCTGGACAACGAGCTGGTGCACCAGACCAATGCCTGGAAGAAAAAGCAGATCGTTTATCTCGACCCGCAGGCGGCCTATATCGTCAGCAGCGGTTATACGGCGCTCTCCACCCTGCTCGATCAGGTCTACAAGGCCGTCTCGGAGAAGAAATCGTAAAAGCCTCTAGGCATCCGCTTCTGAAGGCTGCTCCATACTCGACGTCATCCTCGGGCTTGACCCGAGGATCTACCAAGGTATCGTAAAATCAATAGGTTGCAGATCCTCGGGACATCCTCGGGCTTGTTCCGGGGACCGAGGATGACGGAGAGAAGCTTGTAGCCTCTCCGTAACCTGCGGGGTCGCCGGGAGCTTTCATCATTTTCGAAAAATCGCCGAAGTGAAATCTCTGTCCCTCATCCTTGCCCTTCTTCTGGCTCTGGTGCTCGCCATCACCAGCCTGTTCGTCGGCGTCAGCAATGTCTCGCTCGCCACGCTCTTTTCGCCTGATACCAGCGCGGACGCGCTGCGCGTGCTGCTCGTCAGCCGCATTCCGCGCACGCTGGCGCTGATATTGGCCGGAAGCTCGATGGCGATTGCCGGGCTCATCATGCAGATGCTGGTGCGTAACCGCTTCGTGGAACCTTCGACGGCGGGCACCACCGAATCCGCCGGCCTTGGCCTGCTCACCATCACCCTGCTGGCGCCGGATACGCCGATCTTCGGCAAGATGCTGGTGGCCGCCGTTTTCGCGCTCGCCGGCACTGCGCTGTTCCTGCGTATCCTGAGGCAGGTGCCGCTGCGCGACGTGCTGCTGGTGCCGCTGATCGGCATCATGCTGGGCGGCGTCATCTCCGCCGTCACCACCTTCTTCGCCTATCGTTTCGACCTCTTGCAATCGCTCGGCGCATGGATGACGGGAGATTTTTCCGGGGTGCTGCGCGGCCGTTATGAATTGCTGTGGGTCGGCTTCCTTTTCGCCATCGCCGCCTATCTCGCCGCAGACCGCTTCACCGTGGCCGGCATGGGCCGCGACTTCACCACCAATCTCGGTCTGAACTATCGCCGGGTCATGGCGCTCGGCCTCACCATCGTTTCGCTAGTGAGCGCGGTCGTCGTCGTCACCGTCGGCATGATCCCCTTTCTCGGGCTGATCGTGCCGAATGTCGTCAGCCTGATGATCGGCGACAATATGCGCCGCTCGGTGCCCTGGGTGGCGACGCTCGGCGCGGTCTTTGTGCTTTCCTGCGACATCATCGGCCGGACCGTGCGTGCGCCTTACGAAATACCCATCGGAACCGTGGTCGGCGTCATTGGCAGCGCGCTGTTCCTCTATCTTCTGCTGCGGAAACGCCACCATGCGTGAGAGACATCCCGACCGGCGTGCAAAAACCGTTCTGCTCGTGCTTGCAGCATTCGCACTCATCTCCATGGCCGCCTTCATGACGCTGGGCGCCAAGGGGAGCTGGAGCTTCGTGCTGCCGTTTCGCGGCATCAAACTTCTGTCGCTGCTGCTGGTGGCCTATGCCATCGCGGTCTCCACCGTGCTGTTCCAGACGGTCACCAACAACCGCATCCTCACCCCTTCGGTGATGGGTTTCGATTCGCTTTACGTGTTGATGCAGACCGGGCTGATCTTCGTCTTCGGCTCGGCAACCGTCGTCCTGATCGATCCGCAACTGAAATTTCTCACGGAGACCGCGCTGCTCGTCGCCTTTTCCGCCCTGCTCTATCGCTGGCTTTTCGTCGGCGCGGAACGCAGCCTGCATCTGCTGGTGCTGGTGGGCATCGTCTTCGGCGTCTTCTTCCGCAGCCTCTCGGGCTTCATGCAGCGCGTGCTCGACCCCAATGAATATACGGTGCTGCAGGATGTGCTGTTCGCCAGCTTCAATTCCATCGATCCGACGCTTCTTGCCGTCTCCGCCGTCATCATCGGCGTGGTGACCATCATCGGGCTCAGGCTCATGCACACGCTCGACGTCCTCTCGCTCGGCCGCGCAACGGCCATCAGCCTCGGGGTCGAATATAAGCGTACGGTCACCATCATCCTCGTGCTGGTCTCCGTGCTGGTCGCCGTCTCCACCGCGCTCGTCGGCCCGGTCATGTTCTTCGGGCTGCTGGTCGCGGCCCTTGCCCATTATCTCACCGGCAACGGCAAACACGCCTATGTGCTACCGGCGGCGATCCTCATCGCCGTGATCTGCCTCGTCGGCGGTCAGGTGGTGCTGGAGCGGGTCTTCGCCTTCGATACGGCGCTCTCGATCATCATCGAATTTCTGGGCGGTATCGTCTTTATCGGTCTTATTCTGAAGCGGGGTGCGCGATGATCATCGCCAGTCAGATCAGCAAATCCTATGGCGACAGCCTCGTCGTCGATGGCGTCTCCGTCTCCATTCCGGCAGGCGGCGTCACCTCCATCATCGGGCCGAACGGTGCGGGAAAATCGACGCTGCTCTCCATCGTCGCAAGGCTGATGTCGATGGACGCCGGAACCGTGACCGTCGACGGTCTGGATGTCACGAAAACCCCTTCCGACACGCTGGCCAAGCGGCTCTCCATATTGCGGCAGGACAACCACATCTCCTCGCGCCTGACGGTGCGCGATCTCGTCGGTTTCGGCCGCTACCCCTATTCCAAGGGCCGCCCCACCATCGAGGACAAGGTCCATATCGACCGGGCGCTGGAATATCTCAATCTCGAACCGCTGGCCGGCCGCTTTCTGGACGAGCTTTCCGGCGGCCAGCGCCAGCGCGCCTTCGTGGCCATGGTGCTGTGCCAGGATACTGACTACGTGCTGCTCGACGAGCCGCTCAACAATCTCGACATGAAACACGCTTCCAGCATGATGAAGATCATGCGCAAGGCCGCTGACGAGCTGAAGAAGACCGTGGTTCTGGTGCTGCACGATATCAACTTCGCCTCCTGGTATTCCGACACCATCATCGCCATGCGCGAGGGCCGCATCTGCCATCAGGGGCCGGCGGAAGAGATCATCCGGCCGGACGTCCTCAAGGACATCTACGACATGCCGATCCGCGTCAATGAGATAGACGGCCGGCGCATCTGCCTGTTTTACGAATGACATGATGATTGTGCAGGATTTTCGCTGTCATGTTGCCTAACATGGAACAGGGCCTCAGGCCCGGACGTTAAACGACGGACTTTTCCAAAGCGGCATTCCGTCCGCAACTTCAGGAGACATCGATGAAGACGCACAAGACGAAAAACGATCTGCCTTCCAACGCGAAATCGACCGTGATCGGCATTCTGAATGAATCGCTGGCCTCGGTGATCGACCTTGCGCTCATCACCAAGCAGGCGCACTGGAACCTGAAAGGCCCGCAATTCATCGCCGTCCACGAACTTCTCGACACTTTCCGCACCCAGCTCGACAATCACGGCGACACGATTGCCGAACGCGTCGTGCAGCTTGGCGGCACCGCGCTCGGCAGCCTGCAATCGGTCTCTTCGACGACGAAGCTCAAGGCCTATCCGACCGATATCTACAAGATCCACGACCATCTCGACGAACTGATCGAGCGTTATGGCGAGGTCGCGAACATGATCCGCAAGGCGATCGACGATTCCGACGAGGCGGGCGACCCGACGACGGCGGACATCTTCACCGCCGCCTCGCGCGATCTCGACAAGTCGCTCTGGTTCCTTGAAGCGCATGTGCAGGAAAAGAGCTAAGCCGGAAGCGGCTCCTGCTACAACACACACGAAAGCGCCCGAGATGCTCGGGCGCTTTTTTATTGTCATATGGCGCAATCAGTGCCGACGTAAAACCGCAAGACCGATATCGCGCAACATCTCATGGTCGAGAATGCCGCGCTGGGCGCTACGGATCAAAACCGCCGCGCACTCATTGGCAACATGGCTGCTGCGGTCTTGAAAGCATTCGAAACATACGCCATCGAAAATAGTTTGCAGATCGGTGATCTGCTCCGGCGACAATTGTGCGCCAACCCGTTCAAAAGCTGCGTACGACAAGGCTCATCCTCCCGATGATGATATGCCAAGTATCGTTCCCAATATCGTTTCGATTTTTTTGTGGACAGGGAATTTGTACACCCGAACGAATCACTTGTCGAATCAGATTTTAACCAAATGTAAATAGGTTATTTTCTGGCCTTCCCGCCGGCCGCCACCCCGGAACAGGGAGATAAAAACCAGCTGAAACAATATCTTCAGCGGAAATTCCCTGCGCTTCAGCCCGCGATGGCCGTTAGATTTCGGATAAATCCGCACACAGGCGGATTTCCACCGAAACCGCAAAAGAAACTGTTGCATTCCAAAAACGATTGAGCGATATAGCACCCGTCGCCGCTTGGCGGCCCACGGTTCAGCGAACTACCCCGGACCGGTGGATTTGAGCGGGTGTAGCTCAGGGGTAGAGCACAACCTTGCCAAGGTTGGGGTCGAGGGTTCAAATCCCTTCGCCCGCTCCAAATTTCCAGAACAGCAGATAAATCTTCACTGCACCCGATGTGAGACGCGTCGTTTCCATGGGCTGTGCCGCGCGAAATGCGCGAGGATTCCATGCATGGGGAAACCGGGAAGGGCGTTCCCTCCCCGGTCATCATTCTCAGGCGGCCTGATCCCAGACGGGTGCAAGCCCTTCCGGCGAAACGATGCGGCCATCCGGTCTGGCAAGCGCGCGGATCGCCGCCATTTCATCGGCGGAAAGCTCGAAATCAAAGATGGCGAGATTTTCATCGACGCGCGCTTCGCTGACCGTTTTCGATAGTGCGATGACACCCTGCTGCTGCACGAGCCAGCGCAGCACCACCTGCGCCACCGACTTGCCACGGCCTGCGGCGATTTCCTTCAGCACCGGATCTGTGAAGACCTTGCCATCGGCCATGCCGTAATACCCCGTCACAGACATGCCGGCGGCCTTTGCCGCGGCAATGACCACGTCCTGATCGATATAGGGGTGGTATTCGATCTGGTTGGTCACGATCGGGGCCCTGGACAGCTTTACCGCCTCGGCCATCAGCGCCGTGCTGAAGTTGGAAACGCCGATATGACGAACCTTGCCGGCTTGCCTAACCGCGTTCAGCGCGCCGATCTGTTCGGCAAGCGAAACCGCCTCATTCGGCCAATGCAGCAGCAGCAGGTCGACATAATCGGTCTTCAGCTTTTTCAGGCTCTCATCCACGGAGGCGAGAAAGGCATCGTGCCTGTAGTTCTCGACCCAGACCTTGGTGGTGAGAAACACTTCGCCGCGCGCCACACCCGAAGCAGCAATGGCTTCACCAACTTCCGCTTCGTTGCCGTAGATCTGGGCGGTATCGATATGGCGGAAGCCGGCTTTCAGCGCATGGGGAACGATGCGCAGCACATCGGGACCGGGAATACGAAACGTGCCGAAACCCAGTGCCGGGATCGAAGCGCCATTTGCGGTGACATCAAACATATATTTTCTCCTTTGAAGCGGCCCGGCCGACTTGGGAGCGGCCGGGAATTTTATGGAAAGTTCAGGCGGTTTTCAGGGTCAGCGCGGCGCGGCGGTCGAGCGCGCTGCTCCAGAGGGTCAAGAGCAGGGCCACGGCGACGAGAATGGCGCCGACCCACGGGGTTGCGGCAAGCCCCATCGGTGATTCCACCACCAGACCGCCAAGCCATGCGCCTATGGCGATGCCGAGGTTGAAGGCGGCGATGTTGAGCGCCGAGGCGACATCGACGGCGCCGGGGCGATGTTCCTTGGCAAGCTGCACCACATAAAGCTGCAGGCCGGGAACATTGGCGAAGGACAGGAAACCGAGGGCGGCAAGCGTGATGAGCGTCAGCACCGGCGAGACGGCCGTGAAGGAAAAGACGAGCAGCACGATGGCCTGCGCCAGGAAGAGGCCGATCAGCGCCCTTGCCGGGTTATGGTTGGCGATCCTGCCGCCGCCGATATTGCCGGCCGCAATGGCGATGCCATAAAGCACGAGGATCAGGCTGACGCTCTTTTCCGAAAAGCCGGTGACATCCTGCAGGATCGGCGCAAGGAAGGTGAAGGCGACAAAGGTGCCGCCGTAACCGAGCGCGGTCATGGCGAAAACGATGAGCAGGCGACCGGAGCCGAGAACACGGACCTGATCGAAGAGGCTCGCCGGCGGCGCCTTCTTGAGGGTGTTCGGGAGAAGCGCTGCGATGCCGAAGAAGGCGATGACGCCAAGGGCGGCAACGACCCAGAAGGTCGCGCGCCAGCCGAAGACCTGCCCGATATAGGTGCCGAGCGGAACGCCGGTGACGATGGCGACCGTGAGCCCCATGAACATCATGGCGATGGCCGAGGCGCGGCGATTTTCCGGCACGAGATCGGCGGCGATGGTGGAGCCGACCGAGAAGAAGACGCCATGGGCGAAGGCGGCGATGACGCGGGCGACAAGCAGCATCTCATAGCTGGGCGACAGGGCTGCAGCGCTGTTGCCGATGATGAACAGGGCCATCAGGCCGAGCAGCAGCGGCTTTCTTTCGATCCTGCCGGTCAGCGCCGTCAGGATCGGCGCACCGAAGGTGACGCCCAGCGCATAAACGCTGACGATGAGGCCGGCAAGCGGCAGGGTAATGTGAAGATCGTTGGCAACCGTCGGCAGAAGGCCGACAATCACGAACTCCGTGGTGCCGATCGCATAGGCCGCGATCGTCAGGGCAAATATGGCCAATGGCATGACGAATACCTCTTCGCCCGGAGCGGGATCGCGGGCGTTCTGGACAGCGACGCCGTCCGGTTGGATCAAATCTATGGACGCAATATGGGCGAAGGAGACTTGCATGATAATCGGTAAGGTCGGATAAATACCTTTGAATTGATTTCACAGGTGGTGCGACGATGGACAATCGGGCCGGAGAAATGGAAGTCTTCGTGGCGGCGGCGGAGCTCGGCAGCTTTTCCGCCGCCGGGCGCAGGCTGAAGCTTTCACCCTCGGCGGTGAGCAAGCTCGTCACCCGTATCGAAGACCGCCTCGGCACCCGGCTGCTTGCCCGCTCCACCCGGCTTGTCACGCTCACACCGGAGGGCGAAGTCTATCTTGCACGGGCAAGGCGCATTCTCGCCGACATAGCCGAGACCGAGCAGATCGTGGCGAGCGGCGGCAAGGTGGTGCCGCGCGGCCTTTTGCGCGTCAACGCCACGCTGGGCTTCGGCGAACGTTATCTCCTGCCGCTTGCGCCGGAATTTTTGTCGCTTTATCCGGAAATCGAGCTGGATATCTCGCTGACCGACGGCGTCATCAGCCTGATCGAGGAACGCACCGATATCGCCATCCGCTCGGGCGCGATGGGAGATTCATCCCTGAAGGCGAGAAAGCTTAAAGAGGTGCGCCGGGTCATCGTCGCCTCCCCGGCCTATATCGAACAACACGGCATGCCGGAAACACCGCAGGATCTGGCGCGGCACAATTGCTTCAGCTTCAATTTCAGCCGCAGCCTCAACGAATGGCCGTTTCGCAACCTCGGCTCTGGGGAAGTCTACCGCCTGCCCGTAACGGGCAACGTCTCGGTCAACAGCGGCATGGCCATGCGAAGGCTCTGCCTGACGGGCCTGGGGCTGGGAAGGGTCGGCGAATTTCATATCGAGCCGGATATCGAGGCGGGCCTGCTCGTGCCGGTGCTGGAAGACTATAATGCCGAGGAGATGGAGGTGATCCACGCGGTTTATGCCGGTCACGAACATCTGGCCGCCCGCGTGCGCGCCTTCATCGATTTTGTCGCAGCAAGGGTCGGGCGGTGACTGGCCGCCTCACACCAGGCCGTGCACCAGCTTGGCCAGCCAGTCGACAAAAACGCGGACCTTGTTGGTTACATGACGGGTCTGGGGATAGACCACATAGATCGGCATGGCCTCGCGCCGCCATTCGGAAAGCACCGGCACCAGCTCGCCCCGCGAAAGCGCATCCTTCACCATGAAGACGGGAAGCTGCACGATGCCCATGCCGGCCAGCGCCGCATTGAGATAGGTGCGGCTGTCATTGACCGAGACAACGTAATTCGGGGTCAACTCGACGCTGCGCACGCCATTGTCGAAGGAGGCCGGCATGATCTGGCCGGTGGTGGCATTGAGGTAGCCCACCGAATAATGCTCCTTCTCCAGATCCTCCGGTTCTTGCGGCATGCCGAAATTTTCGATGTAGGATGGCGAGGCGAATGTCTCGAACCGGAGTTCGCCCACTTTACGGGCAATCAGCGACTGATCGCGCAGCACGCCGACCCGCAGCGCACAGTCGACATTCTCCGCGATATAATCGACCAGACGGTCGCCGACACCGAGATCGAGACGGATTTGCGGATAACGCTGGTAAAATTCGCAAAGATGTGGGATAACCACCAGGTCCGCGAAGACACCGGCCATTTCCACCCGCAACCGGCCGGATGGCTGCACCTGCGCGCTGGACATGCTGCCGTCAAGTTCTTCGATTTCCGATAAAATCTGTGAGGCCCGCTCATAATAGAGAGCGCCGTCCGTTGTTAGCATCACCCGGCGCGTGGTGCGGTTAAGAAGTGTGGTGTGCAAATGCGCCTCCAGCGCCTGCACCATATTGGTAACCGTGGTTTTCGGCATGTTCAGCGCGGTGGCGGCGCGGCTGAAATTGCCGGTTTCCACGACCCGCGTAAAAACCCGCATGGCGGAGAGCTGATCCATTCACTGCCTCGGAGATACGATTATCCGTTATTTCGGAATAGTGTTTTCAAATTTTCATGCTTGATCGTTTCGATCCGAACAATAATATGGATTTCAGATTTTGCAATATGATCCGTCTCGAGCATGTCGCGCAAAAGTGCGCGGCGGTTTTGCGGTGACGACATGCGGCAAGGTAAAGACTTAAAGCGCAGGTGCTATCCAGAAGATCGCAACACGCTTTAAGTGGTGGCGCAAAGGATCTGGGTTCATGAACGCGCATTGGGAAAATATGGGTAGCGAGACGTCCGCGTCGAAGCTCTCCGTGCGCCGTTATGAAGGTTCCTGCCTCTGCAGCCATCCGCCTGTGGTGCTTTATCTGCGCGGCGGATCGTTTCTGGAACCCGGTCTCGAGCCGGGCGGCAATTGCCCCGAGCTTCCGGTGGCCCGCGCGCTTGCGGAAAGCGGCGCAGTGGTCGTGGAGGCCGACTATAGCAAGCCGTCCGGCAACGAGTTTCCGATGGTCATCGACTGCGCCTATGAGGCGCTCGATCATCTGAGCCGGGATCGCAAGCATTATGGCGGCGCGAAATCGCTGCTGTTCGTGGCCGGCGAAGAGGCTGGCGGCAATGTGGCGGCGGGGCTTGCCTTGAAGGCCCGTGACCGCATGCCCGGTAAACTCGCAGGCCAGATTCTTCTGTCGCCCATGATCGACCCGATGATGACGACGGAATCCTTCCGCGACGCGGA
This sequence comes from Agrobacterium sp. P15N1-A, assembly GCF_044626815.1. Classification (NCBI taxonomy): domain Bacteria; kingdom Pseudomonadati; phylum Pseudomonadota; class Alphaproteobacteria; order Hyphomicrobiales; family Rhizobiaceae; genus Agrobacterium; species Agrobacterium sp. P15N1-A. The sequence continues at coordinate 743,710 of NZ_JBIUPF010000002.1, forward strand.
CAGGATCGGCATGCGCCAGCGCTGGGCCGATGGCTGGAGCCATTACCTTGCCAAGGCGTGCGGGTTTTTCCACCCCTATGCCGCGCCTTGCCAGTGCACGCGGCTGAACCGGGTGGCGCCGGCGCTGATCTTTACCGCCGAGGACGACCCTCTGCGCGACGAAACGGTCGGTTATGCTGACAGGCTCATCGCCTCAGGCGTCTGCGTCCGGCAGCATGTTTTCCCCGCCGGTGTCGGCTGGACGGGGCTTTATCAAGGAGAGGGCGGAGGATGGGTCTCATCCGTCTGTTCGGAGTTCAAGACCTTCGTTGACCAGTTAAAACACTGAAAATTCGCATTTATTTATGAACGACCTGCTCCCGATCGGGGGCGAAGGAGACACCCATGACGCTGAACACAAAGCGCCGGGCCCTGACGGGCGCCGGTATCGGGCTTGCTATGTCCGTTGCAGCCGCAGCACTGTTTTTCGACCTCCCCACCAGCCGCAACGCCACGGCTGCCTCCACGCCTGCCGAAACGCCGGCAATCCCGGTCACCGTCGCCAAGGTGGAAAGCCGCGACGTCATGCGCTGGGAAGAGTTTTCCGGCCGTCTCGAAGCCGTTGACCGGGTGCAGATCCGCTCCCGCGTCGCCGGCCAGATCAAGGCCGTGCATTTCCGCGAAGGCGCGCTGGTGAAGGAAGGCGATCCTCTCTTCACCATCGATCCCGCCCCCTATCAGGCCGCCGTTGCCGGCGCTGAGGGCCAGGTCGCTTCGGCTGAAGCCAAGGTCAGCCTTGCGAAAACGGAACTCGACCGTGGCCGCAGGCTTTCCGACAATCGCACCATCTCCCAGAGCGATCTCGACCAGCGTCAAAGCTCGTTTGCGGATGCCGAAGCCCAGCTTCGCGCCGCCCGCGCCGCACTGACCACGGCGCAGCTCGATCTTGGTTACACCGAAATCCTCGCCCCGGTTTCCGGCCGCGTCGGCCGCATCGAAATCACCGCCGGTAACCTCGTCGCCGCCGGCTCGACCTCGCCGGCGCTGACGACATTGGTATCGGTCAACCCGATCTATGCCAGCTTCAACGCCAGCGAAGGCGTGGTGGCCAAGGCGCTTGCCGAACTGCCGCAGACGGATGGCGCCCTGCCGGCTCTCGAACAGATCCCGGTGGAAATCGGTACGCTTTCGGATGAAGGCACGCCGATCAAGGGCACGCTGCACCTGATCGACAACCAGGTGGATTCCGCCAGCGGCACCATCGGTGTCCGCGCCGTCTTCGAAAATCCGGACGGCAGGCTCATTCCGGGCCAGTTCGTGCGGGTGCGCATGGGTGAACCGAAGCCGGAAAACCGCATCGTCATCAGCGACCGCGCCATCGGCACGGATCAGGACAAGCGCTTCGTCTTCGTGGTCGATGCCGAAAACAAGGTGAGCTACCGCCAGATCAAGCCGGGCGCACCGGCCGATGGCCAGCGCATCATCGAAAGCGGCCTTGCCGCCGGTGATACGATCGTCGTCAACGGCCTGCAGCGCATTCGCCCCGGCGCCACCATCGCACCGCAGGCGGAAGACAAGGTTGCTGCTTCGCAGTAACCCGCCTCTTTGATCAGCAAGCGTCCCGCGCTTTCGCGAGACGCCCCTTCAGACAGAACCGGCCTTCACCGGCGGCAGGATAGCCGCCGGAACGGCCTTCGCATTCCCAAAGACCCGGAGAGGGACTGGATATGAATATTTCCAGATTTTTTGTCGACCGGCCGGTATTCGCCGGCGTGTTGTCGATCCTGATTGTGGTGGCAGGCCTTCTCGGCATGCGCGCCCTGCCGATTTCGGAATATCCCGAAGTCGTTCCGCCATCCGTCGTCGTGCGCGCCACCTATCCCGGCGCGAACCCGACCGTTATCGCCGAAACCGTCGCGACACCGCTGGAAGAACAGATCAACGGCGTCGAGGACATGCTCTATATGGGCAGCCAGGCAACCTCTGACGGCGTGCTGACGCTGACCGTCACCTTCAAGCTCGGCACCGATCCCGATAAGGCGCAGCAGCTGGTGCAGAACCGCGTGTCGCAGGCCGAACCGCGCCTGCCGGCGGAAGTCCGCGCACTCGGCATCACGACGGTCAAGAGCTCGCCCGACTTCATCATGGTCGTCAACCTCGTCTCGAAGACCGACGCCTATGACATCACCTATCTGCGTAACTATGCGACGCTGAACGTCAAGGATCGCCTTGCCCGCATCGAAGGTGTTGGCCAGGTGCAGGTCTTCGGCGCAGGCGACTATTCCATGCGCGTCTGGCTCGATCCGCAGAAGGTGGCAGAGCATGATCTGGCCGCCAGCGACGTCTCCGACGCCATCCGCCAGCAGAACGTGCAGGCCGCAGCCGGCGTCATCGGCGCTTCGCCAAGCCCTAATGGTGTTGACCTGCAGCTCAACGTCAATGCGCAGGGCCGTCTGACGACGCCGGAGGAATTCGGCAACATCATCGTCAAGAGCGGCGCCAATGGTGAAATCACCCGCCTGCGTGACGTCGCCCGCATCGAACTGGGTGCGGCCGATTACACGCTGCGCTCGCTGCTCGACGGCGAACCCGCCGTGGCTGTCGCCGTGCTTCAGGCCCCCGGCTCCAATGCCATCGAAATCGCCGACAATGTCCGCGCCACGATGGACAATCTGCAGCTGGCGATGCCTGATGGTGTGAAATACGAGATCGTCTACGATACGACGAAATTCGTGCGCTCCTCCATCGAGAAGGTCGTTGATACACTCCTCGAGGCCGTTGGCCTCGTGGTGCTTGTCGTCATCCTGTTCCTGCAGACCTGGCGCGCGTCGATCATTCCGCTGATCGCCGTTCCGGTCTCAATCATCGGCACCTTCGCCGTCATGTATGCCTTCGGATTCTCCATCAATGCCTTGACCCTGTTCGGCCTTGTGCTGGCCATCGGCATCGTGGTGGATGACGCGATCGTGGTCGTCGAAAACGTCGAGCGAAACATTGAAAACGGGCTCTCGCCGCGTGACGCCACCTATAAGGCCATGCGCGAAGTGTCCGGCCCGATCATCGCAATCGCGCTGGTTCTGGTCGCCGTTTTCGTGCCGCTCGCCTTCATCTCCGGCCTGTCCGGCCAGTTCTACCGGCAGTTCGCGCTGACCATCGCCATCTCCACCGTCATTTCGGCCATCAACTCGCTGACGCTGTCGCCCGCTCTTGCAGCCCTGCTGCTGAAGGAGCACGGCGCACCGAAAGACTGGCTGACCCGCTTCATGGACAAAATCCTCGGCTGGTTCTTCCGCGGCTTCAACCGTGCCTTCGGTGCGGCCTCCAATGGCTACGGCAAGACCGTGGGCGGGCTGGTGACGCGCAAGAGCCTTGTCATGATGGTCTATATGGCACTGGTGGCCGCCACCTACGGCATGTTCACCACCGTCCCGAGCGGCTTCGTGCCGGCGCAGGATAAGCAGTACCTGATCGGTTTTGCCCAGCTTCCGGACGGCGCAACGCTCGACCGCACGGAAAGCGTCATCAAGCGGATGAGCGACATCGCGCTCGAAACACCCGGCGTCAGCCACGCCATCGCCTTCCCCGGCCTGTCGATCAACGGCTTCACCATTGGCTCCAATTCCGGCATCGTCTTTGCGGTTCTCGATGATTTCGAAAAACGCAAGACACCGGAACTGTCCGGCGGCGCCATCGCCATGCAGCTGAACCAGAAATATGCGGGCATTCAGGATGCCTTCATCGCCATGTTCCCGCCGCCGCCGGTCAACGGCCTCGGCCAGACGGGCGGCTTCAAGCTGCAGATCGAAGACCGCGCCGGCTACGGCTATCAGACGCTGGATGAAGCGGCGAAGGCAGTGATCGGCAAGGCCTATCAGACGCCGGAGCTGGCGGGCATCTTCTCCAGCTATCAGATCAACGTGCCGCAGCTCTTCGCCGATCTCGACCGCGCCAAGGCCGAGCAGCTGGGTGTCTCCGTCAGCGACGTCTTCCAGACGCTGCAGATTTATCTCGGCTCGCTCTATGTCAACGACTTCAATGCTTTCGGACGGACATACAGCGTGCGGGTCCAGGCGGATTCCCAGTTCCGCGCCCATGCCGAAGATATCGGTCGCCTGAAGGTTCGCTCCGCATCGGGTCAAATGATCCCGCTGTCGACGCTCTTGAAGGTAAATGCGACGACGGGGCCGGAGCGCACCAACCGTTATAACGGCTTCCTTGCGGCCGATATCAACGGCGGTCCGGCACCGGGCTTCTCTTCGGGACAGGCGCAGGCGGCGATTGAAAAAATCCTTGCCGAAACCCTGCCCGCCGGTGTCGACTACGAATGGACGGACCTGACCTACCAGCAGATTCTGGCCGGCAATTCCAGCATCGTGGTCTTCCCCTTGGCGCTGCTGCTCGTCTATCTCGTGCTCGCCGCGCAATATGAAAGCCTCACCTTGCCGATTGCGATCATCCTGATCGTCCCGCTCGGTGTGCTTGCGGCCCTCACGGGTGTCTGGCTGACGGGAGGGGATAACAACATCTTTACGCAGATCGGCCTTGTCGTCCTTGTCGGTCTCTCGGCGAAAAACGCGATCCTGATCGTGGAATTCGCCCGGGAACTGGAATTCGAAGGACGAACGCCGCTTCAGGCGGCCATCGAGGCAAGCCGGCTTCGCCTGCGCCCGATCCTGATGACCTCGCTCGCCTTCATCATGGGCGTGGTGCCGCTGGTCGTCTCCACCGGTGCAGGTGCGGAAATGCGTGCGGCCATGGGTGTCGCGGTGTTCTCCGGCATGATCGGCGTAACGTTCTTCGGCATTTTCATGACACCGGTCTTCTACGTGCTGGTGCGCAGGCTGGCGGGCAATCGTCCGCTCATCCAGCACAAGCAGGAAGAACCGGCCAATTCGGACTACAAGCTCGAAAAGGCCGGCTGAGACCGCACTCCCATCCACCGCCACCTTCGAAGCAAGCCCGCCGCGCATCATCAGATGCGCGGCGTTTTTTATGGCTGGAAATGTCTATGCGGCTCTACTGAAATAGAATCAGTTTCAAATGCTTAAGCGGAAAAATCACCTATATTGTCCCGCATTGAACCTGTCAAAAATCAATATATCCAAACCAACTCGACGGAGCGGCAAGAAACGATGCTATTTTATGCTTTGTATTTTGTGGTAAATTCTCAAGAACAGGGTGATTCGGACTAAATGATTTAGTTCAGGGGCTGCATGATGGAGCAGGAATACGAAAACTGGGCAACGACCGTTGCCTATTCGATAGTGATGCATGAAGGTCTGGATCTGGCGCTTTCCGCGCAGAACCTGGACAGAAGCAAGACCAGAAACAACCGTGAGCGGCTGATGGAAGCCATTCGCACATCGTTGCTGGAAGCCCGTTCGCGCAGCCATCTGACGGCAGCGTAACGACTTCCCACTTGCCTGGGTCCGCTCTCCTGCTTGCGGCATCTCATCCGCAGCGGGATCAGGCCGGAAGCAGGTCGGTCCGCACCGCGGCCTTCAACGGCAGGTGATCCGAGGCGATGCGCGCCAGCGCGCTGTCATGCGCCTCCACCTGCTCGATCAGCCCTTCACGATTGGCGATGATCCTGTCGAGCGCCAGCACCGGCAGGTTGGACGGAAAACTCGGCACCGCCGGCGGCAAAGCGCCGAAAGCATCCCGGAACGTATTGAGCGACGACCCGTTGCCGAGACGCCATTCGTTCAGGTCTCCCATCAGGATGGTCGCGCATTCGTTGCGTGCTTCCAGAAGGCCGATCAGCGCCTTCGCCTGCTGGGCGCGGGAATGCCGCAGCAGGCCGAAATGGGCGGCGATGACCCGCAGCGTGCCGCCGCTTTTCAGATCCAGCTCCACGACGAGCGCGCCGCGCGGCTCCAGCCCCGGCAATTTCAGCGTATGCACATCCCTCACCGCCCCTTCCTTGAACAGCACGACATTGCCGTGCCAGCCATGCGCCTTCACGCCGGCCTGCACGGGCACGGGGATGAGGCCGCTTTCCCGCTCCAGCCGTGCGAGATCGAGCAGGCCGGTACGCTCGCCGAAACGGCTGTCCGCCTCCTGAAGCGCGATGATATCAGCGCCGATTTCCTGAATGACGCGGCTGGTGCGATCAGGGTCGAACTTGCGGTCGCGGCCGACGCATTTGTGCACATTGTAGGAGGCGATGACGGGGAAGGAATGGTCTTTGGTCGCTGGCGCCGCATTCTGGCGCTGGCGGCGGTCGCGCAGCGACTGCATGACGAAGGCGGACAGGCTGGTGTTTTTCGTCAAGGCCGTTTTTTCATCATCCAGCAAACCGTTCTTTTTCACGCGTCGATGCCTCCGGTTTCGCGCAGCGCCCTGCCGGACGCACCGCACTCTAAAGATAAGGCGAAGCGAGCCACAGGACACGCTCCACAAAACGGACAACGAATGGCCGCGCATTCAGTTCGCTGAGCCGCACGGGCAAGGCGGTTGCCCTTGCATCCCGGATGCGCTCGCCGATTGTCGCGGCGAATTCCTCATCCATAACTTCGAGATCGATCTCAAAGTTCAACCGCAGCGAACGCGGATCGAGATTGGAAGAGCCAATGTAGCTCCAGCGCCCGTCGATCACCAGAAGCTTGGAATGATTGAAAGCCCCCGTCGCCCGCCAGATGCGGCAGTAATTCTTCAGCATCTGGTCGAACTGCGCCGTCATCGCCCTGTCCACAAGCACCAGATTGTTGCTTTTCGGCACGATGATATCCACCACGACTCCCCGCCTTGCTGCGGTTATGAGCGCCGAAATAAGCTCCCGATCGGGGAGAAAATAGGGCGACATGATGAGAATGGAGGAGCGCGCGACGGAAAACGCGCCCATCAGCATCTTGTGACTGGTCTCGATGCTCTTGTCCGGCCCGGAGGAGCAGACGCGGGCGACGATCTGCGAACCCGGCACGGCATCGGGAATGGCGATATCCCAGACCGGCGCATCCAGAAGCTCGCCCGTCGTGAACCGCCAGTCCTCCGCCGCGATGGAGAAAAAATCCGAAACCACCGGCCCGGTGGTCTTGAAATGCGTGTCGTGCGACTGGCTTTCGCCGCCGAACTCAAGGGTGAACCCCTCGCGGATATTCATGCCGCCGCTGAACGCGATGCGCCCGTCCACCACGAGGATCTTGCGGTGGGTACGCAGATTGGCATAGGGCAGCCGCAGCCCCATGATGACGTTGCCATTGAAGACATCGCAGACGATGCCCTTTTCCCTAAGCGTCGGCAGGATGCTCGGCACGGAATAACGCGCACCCACCGCATCCACCAGCACCCGCACCTCCACGCCGCGAAACTTCGCCCTTTCGAGTGCGGCGACAAAGCGGGCGCCGATCCGGTCATTGTCGAAAATATATGTTTCGAGAATGATCGACCGCTTCGCCTCGTCGATAGCCTCCAGCATGGCGGCATAGGCGGCATCCCCCGTCACCAGCGGCTCGATGCCGTTGCCGGTCGTCAGCGCATGGCGCGTCACCCGGTCGCCCAGCGTCTTCATCGCCTCGAAACGCCGTCCGAACCGCGTGGCGATCAATTCGCCGCTGGCATCCAGACGCGCCACGCGATCCATGATCTCGTCCTGCATGAAGGACCGCTGCTGCGTGATGTTGGACCGGCGAATACGGTTGATGCCGGCAATGGCATAGATGACCGCGCCGACGATGGGCGACAGCACGATGACGCCGACCCAACCGAGCGCGGAGCGAACCTCCTCCTTCGTCATCGTGGCATGCACGGCCGCCACGGTTCCCATCAAAATCGAGAGAACGGCAAGAATATGCGGCCAATAGGCAATGACGAGATCGAGCATGGTACAACTATAAAGTACTTCGGCAATCTCGCAATGACAGGCGGGCAGCGCTGGCAGAGACAAAGAACCTGACCGCGCCATGCTTTTGCGGGACAGACCCTTGCGGGATTAACGGTGGAAACCGGCCTTGCGATATGTCATGAGAGCGCATCTTGATCTTTGGGCAGTGGCAAGGCGGGGTGCACTTGCGGGCTTTCTGCCTCGTTTGAAAGCAAGAAGGCCGTGATGCAGGAAAATACACAGGGCGCCGTCATCGTCATTTCCAGCCATGTCATGCGTGGTTCCGTCGGCAATCGCGCCGCGGTCTTTGCGCTGGAGACACTCGGTTATCCCGTCTGGGCGGTGCCCACCATCGTTTTGCCCTGGCATCCCGGCCACGGCCCTTCCACCCGGATGCGCTTTCAGGACGACGATTTCGACAAGGCGATGACCGACCTCGAAAACGCCAAATGGATCGGCGAGGTCAAGGCTGTTCTGACCGGTTATTTCGGCAGTGCGGCGCAGGTGCGCTCCGTCGCAAGGCTGATCCGCAATCTGAAGGAAAAGAACCCGGCGCTGATCTACGCCTGCGACCCGGTCATGGGCGATCTGGGCGGGCTTTACATTCCGCTCGAGACCGCAGAAGCCATCCGCGATCACCTCATTCCGCTTGCCACCGTCGCCACGCCGAACCGATATGAACTGGCCTGGATGAGCGGCGCGGAGCTCGAGACCAACAATGCCATCATGGATGCCGCACTTGCGCTGGGCCCGCCGAAAATGCTGGTTACCTCGGCCGTGCCGATGATGACGGGCGGCACCGGCAATCTTTATCTCAGCGGCCGCCATGCGCTGCTTGCCGAACATCGCGCCATTGAGAATGCGCCGAACGGGCTTGGCGATCTGATGTCGGCGCTGTTCCTCGCCCGCCTGCTGGAAGGCATGGATGACGAAAAGGCGCTGCAGCTCGCAACCGCCAGCGTGTTCGAAATTCTGGCCCGCACCAAAAAACGCGAGATGAACGAACTGACGCTGGAGACGGACTCTTCGAGCCTCTCCACACCCATGGCCATGGTGCAGATGCGTCATCTCTTGCATCCTTCGCGCAGCAAGCGCAAATAGCGGCTCAAGGATTGGTCTTCAACGCACCGGGTTCTTCTCTAGATCTCGGTCCAACCACAACGGTACTGCGATAGATGAAAGATTTTCCGGAAACCCTTCTCAACGGCTACAAGAACTTCATGAGCGGCCGCTATGTCGACGAGCGCGAAAGATACCGCGTTCTGGCCGACACCGGACAGAAGCCGCAGACCCTGTTCATTGCCTGTTGTGACTCCCGCTCCGCGCCGGAAACCATTTTCGACTGCGGCCCGGGAGAGCTTTTCGTCGTCCGCAACGTCGCCAACATGGTGCCGCCCTTCGAGCCGGACGGGCAGTACCACGCCACCTCTGCCGCCATCGAATATGCCGTTCAGGTTCTGAAGGTGAAGGATATCGTCGTCATGGGCCACGGCCGCTGCGGCGGTATCCAGGCAGCGCTCGATCCCAATCTCGAGCCGCTGTCGCCGGGTGACTTCATCGGCAAATGGATGAACATGGTCAAATCCGCGGCCGAGCAGATCCAGAGCAACGATGTCATGACCGCCTCCGAGCGCCAGACCGCGCTGGAACGCGTTTCCATCCGCAACTCCATCGCCAATCTGCGCGGCTTCCCCTTCGTCAAGGCGCAGGAAACCGCCGGCAAGGTGAAGCTGCACGGCGCATGGTTCGATATTTCGACCGGCGAATTGTGGGTGATGGACGGCAAGACGGGCGATTTTCGTCGTCCGGATCTGTGATTTTCAAAGCCTCGTCACCCCGGACTTGATCCGGGGTCCAGCGCGATCAAGTCCTTGATAGAGAAAGACTTTCTCCACGGCGCAGACGCGCCGTGGCTGGATGCCGGATCAAGTCCGGCATGACGGAAGCGAAATTTTAGCCCGTGAAAAGCGACCTTATTGGCCGTCGATCGCCTTGCCGATGAAGGCGATGGCCTGCTGGTAGACGCTTGCGGCGTTCCAGCCCTGGATGGCGGCGTAGTTCGCCTGTCCCTGCTGATAACCGGCGCCGCGCTGCCAGCCATGGCCGACAAGGAAGTTTGCCGTGGAAGCCAGCGCATCGGCGCGCGAACCGACGAGATCGATCCGGCCGTCGCGGTCGAAATCAACGCCGTAACGCACGACGTTCAGCGGCAGGAACTGCGTCTGGCCGATTTCACCATGGGCAGCACCCTTGGCGTTGACGTTCAGCGAACCGCTGCCGACGAGCTTGAGGGCCGCATAAAGCTGCTCGGTGAAATAATCCGACCGGCGGCAATCAAAGGAGAGCGTCGCGACGGCGGAAAGCGTGTGCTGGTTGCCCATGAAGCCGCCAAAGCCGGTTTCCATGCCCCAGATGGCGAGCAGCGGACCGGCCGGCACGCCATAGGCGCGCTCGATGGAAGCAAAGAGAGAAGCGTTGTTCTTCTTCATGGTCTTGCCGCGCGAAATGATCGTCTGACCGCCGCGCTTCTGCATGAATTGTTCGAAGGAGAGCTTGAAGCTGTGCTGGCCGCGGTCTGCGCGGATCGTCGCCTGGTTGTAGGAGACGCCGGAGAAAGCACGGTCGAGCACCGAGGCGCTGACGCCGCGGCCCGCCGCTTCCTGCTTGAAGGCGCCGACCCAGGCATCGAAGCCCGCCGAAGTGTTGCCGCATTGCGCGGCCATAACCGGCGTCGCTGCCAGAACCGAAACCATGGCCGCACCAGCCAGAATTACCTTCATTGCCCGCATCAAAATCTGCCTTCGATATCCTTTGGGGAATTTTTCCCGAGAACCAAACCGTCAATACTGTATGATTCAGGTGCCAAATTGCTTTTTGGCGGCCTAAATTGCCTTTCGGCAGCAAGGCCTGCAAATAAACTGGCCGTGATCGTCGCCAATTATGAAACCCGCCTGCCCCACACAGAACAGACGGGTTATACTTAACGAACCTTAAAAAATGGTATCAGGCAGCCGCCTTGCGGGGCTTGATGAAACCACGATTGATCAAGAGTTCGGCGATCTGGACGGCGTTGAGAGCCGCACCCTTGCGCAGATTGTCGGAAACAACCCACAGGTTGAGGCCGTTTTCGACCGTCGCATCTTCGCGGATGCGCGAGATATAGGTCGCGTCCTCACCGGCGGATTCAACCGGGGTGATGTAGCCGCCGTTTTCGCGCTTGTCGATGACGAGGCAACCCGGCGCTTCGCGCAGGATATCGCGCGCCTGATCGGCGGTGATCTCGTTTTCGAACTCGATATTGACCGATTCCGAATGACCGATGAAGACAGGAACGCGCACGGCCGTGCAGGTTACCTTGATCTTCGGATCGAGCATCTTCTTGGTTTCGGCCAGAACCTTCCACTCTTCCTTGGTGTAGCCGTCTTCCATGAAGACGTCGATATGCGGAATGACGTTGAAGGCGATGCGCTTGGTGAACTTCTTGGCTTCGACCGGATCGGCCACGAAGACGGCGCGGGTCTGCTGGAACAGCTCGTCCATGCCTTCCTTGCCGGCGCCGGAAACCGACTGGTAGGTGGAGACGACGACGCGCTTGATCTTGGCGAAGTCATGCAGCGGCTTCAGCGCGACGACGAGCTGCGCCGTGGAGCAATTGGGATTGGCGATGATGTTCTTCTTGGTGAAGCCCGCAACCGCATCGGCATTGACTTCCGGAACGATCAGCGGAACGTCCTGGTCGTAGCGCCATGCGGAAGAGTTGTCGATGACGACGCAGCCCTGCTGGCCGATCTTCGGCGACCACTTCTTGGAAACATCGCCGCCGGCCGACATCAGGCAAATATCCGTGTCGGAAAAATCGTAGTTCTCGAGGTTCGAGACCTTCAGCGTGCGGTCGCCATAGGAGACTTCCGTGCCCTGCGAGCGGGCGGAAGCGAGCGGCACGACTTCATCGGCGGGGAAACCGCGTTCGGCCAGGATATTGAGCATTTCGCGACCGACGTTGCCGGTGGCGCCTGCAATTGCAACTTTGAAACCCATGATCAAGCTCTCTTTCTGTCTCTCCTCTTTTTGGTGAGGTGGGAACCCGCATCGCATTGCGGCTTCCTCGATCCCCAGCCAAACCGGGGAGAGAGCGGTGGCCAGAGACGTTAGACGGTTTTAATCGTCGTTTTGGCCGTAATTCGGGTAGAATGAGAAAGGCGCGGATCATCGCCGGCCAATTGTGCCGGTCCTTCCATGACGAACATGTCTGCAACATGCATGCGCAAGGTGATGCTCCTTCTTCGCGAGAAGCTATTAGAAGGTTTCTCGGTTGTGTCAAGAAAAAAGGCGCGTTTGGAGACGCCTTGCGCAAGACGCCAAATCGGCCTCGCGACATTTTCGGGACGTCTTGCATTAGACTAAAGTCATAATCCGAAAGCATCGCTCTTATTGCAGTTAATTTTCTGTCACTCTGACACTCCGCGCATTGCACCCTTATGGGGAGTCCGGAGGAGAGAGATGGGCTCCGCAATGCGCCGATTGGGACATCTGTGGAGGACAGACAATGGCAAATGTTGCAGCCGTGAGCGGCGCCGCCCGTCCAATGACGGGTGAAGAGAAGAAGGTGATCTTCGCCTCTTCTCTCGGAACAGTCTTCGAATGGTACGATTTTTATCTATACGGCTCGCTCGCGATCTATATCGGCGCGAACTTCTTCAGCCAATATCCGGAAACGACACGCAACATCTTTGCGCTTTTGGCCTTCGCCGCCGGCTTCCTCGTGCGCCCCTTCGGCGCGCTGGTATTCGGCCGTCTGGGCGACATTGTCGGCCGCAAATATACCTTCCTCATCACCATCCTCATCATGGGCGTTTCGACCTTCCTCGTCGGCGTCCTGCCCGGCGCATCGCAGATCGGCATTGCCGCTCCGATCATCCTGATCGTTCTGCGCATGCTGCAGGGCCTGGCGCTCGGCGGTGAATATGGCGGTGCGGCAACCTACGTCGCCGAACACGCACCGAACGGCCGCAGGGGCTATTACACCTCGTGGATCCAGACGACAGCGACGCTCGGCCTGTTCCTGTCGCTGGTCGTCATTCTCGGCGTGCAGTTCGCACTCGGCAAGGAAGCCTTCGCCGCCTGGGGCTGGCGCATTCCCTTCCTCGTCTCCGTTCTGCTGCTCGGCGTGTCGGTCTGGATTCGTCTGAAAATGAACGAATCTCCGGCCTTCAAGAAAATGAAGGAAGAAGGCAAGACCTCGAAAGCGCCGCTGAGCGAAGCCTTCGGCCAGTGGAAAAACGCCAAGATCGCGCTCGTCGCGCTCGTCGGCGCCGTCATCGGCCAGGCCGTTGTCTGGTATACGGGCCAGTTCTACGCACTGTTCTTCCTGCAGAGCATTCTGAAGGTCGACGGCCAGTCCGCCAACATCATGGTGGCGGCGGCCCTCATCCTCGGCACCAGCTTCTTCGTCATCTTCGGCTGGCTTTCCGACAAGATCGGCCGCAAGCCGATCATCATGGCCGGTCTCATCCTCGCCATGCTGACCTACTTCCCGCTGTTCAAGGCACTGACATGGGCCGGCAACCCGGCGCTTGCACAAGCCCAGTCCAGCGTTCGCGCCACCGTGACCGCAGCCCCCGGCGACTGCAAGTTCCAGTTCAACCCGACCGGCACGGCGAAGTTCACCACATCCTGCGATATCGCCACCTCGTTCCTGACGCGCAACTCCGTTCCCTATGACGTGGTTGCAGGGGCAGCTGGCCAGCCGGCCAGCATCAAGATCGGCGATGCGACCATCGCCAGCTACGACGCGGCCACTGCCGGCGCGGATGCGGCAGCCAAGGACAAGGCCTTCCAGAAGCAGGTCAACATGGCGCTTCACGATGGCGGCTACCCGCTGGTGCGCGGCGCGGCACAGGTGCCGGACGCGAAACTGGATGCCTTCATTGCCGCAAACCCGGAGCTTAACCTCAATGCGGAGGCCGTTCGCGCTGCCGACAAGAAAATGGTCGCGACCGACAAGCTGGTGGCGGACAAGCTGCTGACACCGACAGAAGCCGCAGGTGCGGCGGAAATGGCCGTCTACACCGTAGCCGGCGGCGGCACCTTCTCCATGGTGGCCGATCCGGCCGCCGTGAACTGGGTCGTCATCATCGCGGTCCTGACCGTCCTCGTCATCTACGTGACGATGGTCTACGGCCCGATCGCGGCCCTGCTGGTCGAACTGTTCCCGACCCGCATCCGCTATTCCGGCATGTCGCTGCCATACCACATCGGTAACGGCTGGTTCGGCGGCCTTCTGCCCGCCACCGCCTTTGCGATGAGCGCGGCGAAGGGCGACATCTATTACGGCCTCTGGTACCCGATCATCTTCGCAGGCATCACGCTGGTCGTCGGCCTGCTGTTCCTGCCGGAAACCAAGGATCGCGATATCCACGCCATGGATTGAGCCATACCCTATTTGACATTTTCGGAACCCGGCGCTTCAGCGCCGGGTTCTTTTATTGCGCGATACGTCCGCATATCGAACAAGACTGTCGCAGCGGGCTGTCATTCCGTCGCAGGCAAGACAAAATCAATATGGAGACAAAGCCCCCCTGAATAGGTTATGACCCCCCTATATTATCAGGCAGAGGGAGAGCCATTTTGAGAATCGGGACACCTAAGGAATTATATGAGGGCGAGGCGCGCGTCGGCATGACGCCCGACAGCGCCCAGGCATTGCAGAAACTCGGATATGATTGCATTCTTGAAACCGGTGCAGGCAAGGCGGCGGGTTTTTCCGACGACGCCTATCGCGCAGCCGGTGTGACGATCGTCGACAGCGCCGATGCGCTTTACGCCGGTTCCGACATCATCGCCAAGGTTCGTCCGCCGGAAACGTCGGAGATTGATCGCCTGTCTTCGGACAAGACGCTGATCTCGTTCTTCTATCCCGCCCAGAACAAGGATCTTCTGGAGCAGGCGAAGGAAAAGGGCGCGAATGTCATCGCCATGGACATGGTGCCGCGCATTTCCCGCGCCCAGAAAATGGACGCGCTGTCCTCCATGGCCAATATCGCCGGTTATCGCGCGGTGATCGAGGCCGGCAATAATTTCGGCCGCTTCTTCACCGGTCAGGTCACCGCCGCCGGCAAGGTGCCGCCCGCCAAGGTTCTGGTCATCGGCGCAGGCGTCGCCGGTCTTGCCGCCATCGGCACGGCCACATCGCTCGGCGCCATCACCTATGCCTTCGACGTTCGCCCGGAAGTGGCCGAACAGATCGAATCCATGGGCGCGGAATTCGTCTATCTCGATTTCGCCGATCAGCAGCAGGACGGCGCCGCCACCGGCGGTTATGCCGCCCCCTCCTCGCCGGAGTTCCGCGAGAAGCAGCTCGAGAAATTCCGCGAGCTCGCGCCGCAGATCGATATCGTCATCACCACGGCGCTCATTCCGGGCCGCGACGCCCCGAAACTCTGGCTCGCCGACATGGTGGCGATGATGAAGCCGGGTTCGGTCATCATCGACCTCGCCGCCGAACGCGGCGGCAACTGCGACCTCACGGTTCCCGACAGCCGTGTCGTTTCCGACAATGGCGTCATCGTCATCGGCTATACGGATTTCCCGAGCCGCATGGCGACACAGGCCTCGACGCTCTATTCCACCAACATCCGCCACATGATGACCGACCTGACGCCCGCAAAGGACGGCAAGCCGGTTCACAACATGGAAGACGACGTCATCCGCGGTGCGACGGTCACCTATCAGGGTGAAATCACTTATCCCCCGCCGCCGCCGAAAATTCAGGCGATTGCCGCGCAGAAGCCGAAGGAAAGAGCAAAAGAACTCACGCCTGAAGAAAAGCACGCCAAGGAACATGCGGACTTCAAGGCGCAGACGAAAAGCCAGGTCGGCCTGCTCGCCATCGGTACGGCGATCCTGCTTCTGGTGGGCGCTTTCGCGCCGGCAAGCTTCATGAGCCACTTCATCGTTTTCGTGCTGGCCTGCTTCGTCGGTTTCCAGGTCATCTGGAATGTCAGCCACTCGCTGCACACGCCGCTGATGGCGGTGACGAACGCGATTTCCGGCATCGTCATCATCGGCGCATTGCTGCAGATCGGTTCCGGCAACTGGCTGGTGGTGATCCTCGCCTCGCTTTCCGTCCTGATCGCGACGATCAACATCGTCGGTGGTTTCCTCGTGACACGGCGCATGCTCGCCATGTTCCAGAAGTCCTGAGCCGTGTAGGGGACACTTTATGACCATTGGTATCGTTTCCGCGGCCTATGTTGCCGCAGCCGTTCTTTTCATCCTTTCTCTCGGCGGTCTTTCCGGACAGGAAAGCGCCAAACGCGCCGTCTGGTACGGCATTGTCGGCATGGGTCTCGCCATCGTCGCCACCGTCTTCGGCCCTGAGATCAGCAAGGGCGTCGGGCAGTGGCTCGTGGTGCTGCTGATGCTGGCGGGTGGCTCCGTTCTCGGCTACTTCGTCGCAAGCCGCGTGCAGATGACCGAAATGCCGCAGCTTGTTGCAGCCCTTCACTCCTTCGTCGGCCTCGCCGCCGTCTTCATCGGCTTCAACGCCCATATCGAGGAAGCGCATGTCGCCTCGCTCGATGAGACGGCGCGTTCGCTGCTGACGGGCTTTTCCGCCATCCTCGCCCACAAGACGCCGGTGGAATTGGCGATCATGAAGGTCGAGGTCTTCCTCGGCGTCTTCATCGGCGCTGTCACCTTCACCGGTTCCGTCGTCGCCTTCGGCAAGCTTGCCGGCAAGGTGGACGGCAAGGCGAAGAAGTTGCCGGGCGGACATCTGCTCAATGCCGGCGCTGCGATCCTGTCGCTCGTGCTGCTCATCATGTATTGCAACGGCGCCGGCGCGTGGACGCTGGTGCTGATGACGCTTGCCGCCTTCTTCATCGGTTATCACCTGATCATGGGCATCGGCGGCGCCGACATGCCTGTCGTCGTTTCGATGCTGAACAGCTATTCGGGCTGGGCGGCGGCGGCCATCGGCTTCACGCTCGGCAACGATCTCCTGATCGTCACCGGCGCGCTGGTCGGCTCCTCGGGTGCGATCCTCTCCTACATCATGTGCAAGGCGATGAACCGCTCCTTCATCTCGGTCATCCTCGGCGGCTTCGGCGGCACGACGGGTCCGGCGATGGAAATCGAGGGCGAGCAGGTGGCGATCGACGCCGAAGGCGTGGCGGCCGCGCTGAATGACGCCGACAGCGTCATCATCGTTCCCGGCTACGGCATGGCGGTGGCGCAGGCGCAGGCCGCGGTCTCCGAACTCACCCGCAAGCTGCGCGCCGACGGCAAGACCGTGCGCTTCGCCATCCACCCGGTCGCAGGCCGTCTTCCCGGCCACATGAACGTGCTCTTGGCCGAGGCCAAGGTGCCCTACGACATCGTGCTGGAAATGGACGAGATCAACGAGGACTTCCCCAGTACCGACGTCGTCATCGTCATCGGCTCCAACGACATCGTCAATCCGGCCGCCCAGGACGATCCGAACTCACCGATTGCCGGCATGCCGGTTCTGGAAGTGTGGAAGTCCAAACTGGTCATCGTCTCCAAGCGCGGCCAGGGCACGGGTTACTCCGGTATCGAGAACCCGCTGTTCTACAAGGACAATACCCGCATGTTCTACGGCGACGCCAAGAAGTCGATCAACGATCTTCTGCCGCTGATCAAGTAAATGAAAAGGGCGTTTCCGGGAGGCCGGAAACGCCTTCGAATTTCTGAGAAACGACGATACGTTTCGTCCGTCATGCCGGACTTGATCCGGCATCCAGCCACGGCGCGTCTGCGCCGTGAAAAGAGTCTTACGCGATCGAGTCCTTGATCGCGCTGGACCCCGGATCTAGTCCGGGGTGAAGGTGTGCGGATGCTACGGCCGCGCCAAACGGAACCGTTCCGCGGGACTTTGTCGATAGGCTGCCGCCACTTCCAACTTTCAAAAGACCGCGCTCAAAGCACCCGGTAACGCCGGTTGAAATACATCAGCGCCTCATCGCCCGCATTGATCTTCATATCCACAACCTCGCAGATCAGAATATCATGCGTGCCGCCGTCATGCGCCTCGCGGATGCGGCAGTCGAAAGACACAAGCGCGTCCTCCAGAACCGGCGCGCCGGTTTCAAGCACACCCCAGCTTCCGGCGGCGAAACGTTCCTCCGCCGGCGTCTTGCCGCCGAAAAGCGTGCTCAGCACCTCGTGATGGGCGGCGAGCGTGTTGACGCAGACGACACCATTGGCCTTCACCACCCTGTAGGCGGAAGAATTGCGGTTGAGGCAGATAAGAAGCGTGGGCGGATTGTCGGAAACGCTGCAAACCGCCGTCGCTGCAAAGCCTGCACGACCTACCGCCCCGTCCGTGGTGACGATATTGACCGCCGCACCGAGCCGCGCCATGGCGTTTCTATAATCGAGGCTGCGCTGCTGTGCAGTCTTCGTCTCCATTTCCGCTTCCTTTTCAAGAGACATCATCTGCATCTAACCCATCCTTCCTTAACAGGCCATCAAGCCAGCACACAGGCGTCTTCGAAGCCAAGGCGGGGCAACCGTCCGAAAAGCTTCGACGGATCGCCATAGCCCAGATTGATCAGGAAATTGGACTTCCACGTCGTGCCTGCGAAAAACGCCGTATCCACCTTGCCCTTGTCGAAACCGGACATTGCCCCGGTATCCAGTCCCAACGAGCGGGCTGCTAGGATGAGATAACCCGCCTGCAGCGTGGCGTTGCGAAAGGCCGTCTCCTCGGCCACGGCCGGGCTGGAGGTGAACCACGAACGGGCATCGGCATGCGGAAACAGCATCGGCAGTTTCTCGTAAAATTCGCGATCAATGGCGGCGATCACGGTGACGGGTGCCGCCATGGTCTTTTCAAGATTGCCCGACGAAAGCGCCGGCCTCAGTTTTTCTTTCGCTTCCTGGCTGCGCACGAACACGAAACGCCCCGGCGAGCAATTGGCCGAGGTCGGGCCCATCTTCGTCAGATCGTAAAGCTCTCTCAGCGTCTCGTCGCCGACCGGCTTGTCAGCCCAGCCATTATGGGTGCGGGCCGCGGTGAAAAGTGCTGCAAGTGCCTTGTCGTCGAGTGCTGTCGTCATTGTCCTAAAAATCCCGTCAGAATGTTCGTGTTGCCGGTAGCAGAAACTGCAAAAGCCGAGCGTTGAAAAGGTCAGCTTCGGTAATATTGACCGCATGCGCCCCGAAATCGAGAAGGCAGAGTTCGCCCTGCGGCAAACCCTCAACGAGACGCAAGGAGCGGGTGTAGGGCACCAGAAGATCGTCTTTCGTGCCTATCACCAGAACCGGATTGCCGATCTCGCCGAGGCGAGTATCCACATCGAAGGACCTCAGCGCCGCGATGCGCCGAAGCACGTTCGACTTGCCCTGAAAATGTGCGACGCCATGGGCATCGTCCCGCGCCAGCCGCTCCTGATGTTCCGACATCCAGGCGGCCGGATAAAGAAACAGCGGCTGGGCTTTCACGAAAGCCTCGACGCCGGATTTCTCCAGAAGCTCGATCCGCACATCGAAGCAGCGCCCGGAATGCGGATCGGCCTTGCTCCAGGCATTGACAAGAACGAGCCTGTCGATAAGGCCGGGCCTGCGCAGCGCGATATCGAGGCCGATCAGACCGCCAAGCGCATGGCCCATGAAGTGGAATTTCTCGAGGTTCAGCGCCGAGACGATTTCCAGCACATCATCCGCCATCGCCGATATGCCGCCATCCAGCGGCACCTCGCCGCCGGTCCTGCCGGTTCCGCGATGATCGTAGGTGACGATCCGAAAATGATCGGAAAGGGCTTCGATCTGCGGCGCCCAATAGGCTCCCGATCCGCCCAGCCCCGATGACAGCAGGATTGTGGGCGCCTCAGGATCAGTCCGGCCATGAACCTCGAAATGCATCATCTGCCGTTTCGCCCTATTTGCCGATATGGGCGACGGTGGCGATTTCCACCAGCGCGTCGGGCTTTACGAGGCCGCACTGAATGCAATAACGCGCCGGCTTGTCGCCGGGGAAATATTCAGCATAGACCGTGTTGACGGCCTGGTAATTCGCCCAGTCGGTGATGAAGATATGGTTCATCGTCACGTCCTCCATCGTGCCGCCGGCGGTTTCGATGACGGACTTGATGGTTTCCAGAACATGACGGGTCTGCGCGCTGGCATCGCCCACATGCACGACATTATTGTCCTTGTCGAAAGGCAGCGTACCGGAAACGTAAACCACGCCATCGGCAAGGGTTCCCGGCGAAAAGGGAGCGATGGGTTTGCTGGTGCCGGCGGGCACGACGATCTTCTTCGGCATTTCGTTCTCCTCTTGTGGTTGGATATCAAGCGCTGACGGGTGCGGCCTGCGAGATGACGCCGCAGAAATCATTGACGGTGGCGACCCAGCCGAAAAACTTTTCGACATTGTAGACCGTCGCCTGCTGGATATAGTCCGGGCCAAGATGATGCGTGGCGTCCTCCAGCATCACCCCAAAATATTCGAGATGGAAGGCATCGCGCAGCGAGCTTTCCACGCAGACATTGGTGGCGATGCCGACAAACACCAGATTGCGGATGCCGCGGGCGCGCAGTACGCTGTCCATATTGGTGTTGAAGAAACCGCTATAACGCGTCTTCGGCACCAGAATATCGCCGGGCTGCGGCTGCAACTCGTCGACGATGGCATAGTCCCACGTGCCCTTGGCCAGCAGTTGGCCCTGCAGCTCCGGCCTCTTGCGCATGGTCTTCAGCGCGTTGGACTTGTGCCAGTTGGGCGAACCCGGCCCGCCCGCCTCGACATAGTCCTTGTCCCAGCCATTCTGGAAATAAATGACCTGAACGCCCGCCGCCCGCGCGGCATCCAGCGTCTTCTTGATGTTGGCGATGGTGCCCTTGGCCCCGGAAATATCGAACCCGGCCAGATCGACATAACCGCCCTCGGTCGAATAGGCGTTCTGCATGTCGACCACGACAACGGCGGTTTCGCTGGGTTTGAGGGTGATCGGCTCCGGCCGGGCGGGAAGCGTCACGCTTTCCGAACGGCTTTCCGGCCCCTTGTAACCCGCCACGACGGCTTCACTCATTCCGCAGCCTCCAGTGCAGCCTGAACATGCGCGCGGCTCTTCATCAGCGGTTGCACATATTTGCCGAATTTTTCGACGCCTTCGAGGAAATCGTCGAATGTCAGCATCACGCCGCCCGTTCCCGGCACTTCGCTCATCTCGTCCAGCATGGCCGCCACTTCCTCATAGGAGCCGATCAGCGTTCCCATGTTGATGTTGACCGCCGAGACGGGATTGGACATGTGCCGGACATTGGTGTCGGAGCCGGATTTGGTATCGACGGCGCTTTGCAGGCCGAGCCACTTGATGGCATCCTCATCCGCACCGGCCTTGTAATGCTCCCATTTCGCCCAGGCATCCTCGGATTTTTCCTCGGCAAGGATCATCGTCAGCACGACGGATTTCACCTCGCGGCCGGTCTTTTCCGTTGCAGCCAGCAGCCGCTCATTGGTGGGTGCGAAAGCCTTCGGCGTATTGACGCCGACGCCGAAGCAGAAGCTGTAATCGGCGAACTTGGCCGAAAACGCCATGCCGGAATTGGAAGAGCCGGCGCAGATGAGTTTGACGTCGCCCTGCGGCACCGGCTTCATGCGGCAATCCTCCATCTGGAAGAACTTGCCCTTGTAGTCCGACTGGCCCTCGGTCAGCAGCTCTTTCAAGATGGAGGTATATTCGCCGAGATATTCATAACGGTCGCCGAAATAATCGTCGCCCGGCCAAAGCCCCATCTGGCTGTATTCCGGCCGCTGCCAGCCGGTAATCAGATTGATGCCGAAACGGCCACCGGAAATGGAATCGATGGTCGTCGCCATGCGGGCAACGATGGCCGGCGGCATGACCAGCGTCGCGGCCGTGCCAAAGAGCTTGATCTTGGAGGTGACAGCGGCAAGGCCCGCCATCAGCGTGAAGGATTCCAGATTATAGTCCCAGAATTCGGTCTTGCCGCCAAAGCCGCGCAGCTTGATCATCGAAAGCGCGAAGTCGAAACCATATTGCTCCGCCTTCAACGTGATGGCCTTATTCAGGTCGAAGCTCGGTTTGTATTGCGGCGCGTTTTCTGACAGCAGCCAACCATTGTTCCCGATCGGGATAAAAACACCAACTTCCATCTTGCTGTTCCCTTTTTTGCATCAGGTGTCTCCTGACTTGGCAAAAGAGTAGCAGGTTCTGTGCCAGACCAAATAAAATAATTTTATCAAATGGATAAAATTTTGGAGGCAAATTATTTTTACCAAAAGATAAAATTTTTATCATTCGATAAAATTATTTGCCTGTTTATTCGGCAAATATCGAACGCAATCTGTGGGGAATGGGTGGCTCTTACATCGGTCTTGGAGCGCTGCATGGCATTCGAAGACCTCTCTTCCGTCATGCCGGCCTCGAGCCGGCATCCAGCCACGGCGCGTCCGCGCCGTGAGAGGAGCCTTTCGCGATCAAGCACTTGATCGCACTGGACCCCGGATCAAGTCCGGGGTGACGGCGCAGGGATTTTACGACTCAATCGAACACACACGCGCAACGGGGCACGTCTACGCGATGAGGAGAACAATCGCAAAGCTATGCCGAAATCTCAGACGAGGCGCTGCTGCGCATAGGCATGCACGGCCCGGAAAGCGGCTTCCGCACCGGCGATGACCCGCTCTTCTTCTTCGACCGTCAGCGAAATTTCATCGAGCGCGGCGGTAAAGGTGCGCCAGTGCAGTCCGCGTCCTTCCGGAGCGCCGGCCAGATGGCGCGCGCCGAATTCTTCATTCAGACCGAGCTTGGCAGCATCTTTCAGCAGGAAAGCAGCGCCCAGATTGGAGCCTTCGACCACATAAAGCCAACCCATGGCCTCGGGCAGATCGAACGGCGTTTCACCGGTAAAGCGCGGCTCGGCCGTTTCGGGAATGGAAAGGCCGAGATCGGCAAGGTCCTGCTCGATCATGGAGAGACGGCGGCGTCCCTTGAGATCGGGAAGCAGGCCATCGAGCGTCGCATTGGAAAAGAAGACATCGAGGTCACGATGGAAAAGATATTGCGTTTCCACGAATTTGCCGAAGTTGTCCCGGCTCTCGAACGGCTTCGACGCCATGATGAAGGCATCGAGATCGCCATGCGCGCCGCGCGTCGCAGCTTTCAGGCGCTTGACGCGGCTCTGCTCAATGTCTGCTACAGGCGCTGACGGCTCCGCAATGGTCATGATGATGGTCCCTTTATCCCTAATATTCAGATTGCTGATAAAAATCTTTACTCCAACAGTCAAATTTTATTTTCGCATTTATCCGCTCGCCCTGCAAAGAGCATAAGCCCGCTGTCGCCACGGTAAGCAGCCTCCCCTGCCCCTGTACAACCCTTCCATCCCAACGCCTCGCAGCATTGCCGCTCAACACACGACGAAGCGAATTCCCCGATTCCCGTCTTCCGAACAGTCAAGATGCAATTACCTCTTTACAACTAACATGTCAGAGCGTTATCAATGTGCAATCACCTTCGAGGAGCATCTTACTTGACCCAGAAATTTGGCCTTTCGGCAGCCCTGACCACCCCTTTTAAAAAGGACGGAACGGTCGATATCGACGCCATGATCGCCCATGCCCGACGCTGCCTCGCAAATGGCTGCGACAGCGTGACACTCTTCGGCACTACGGGCGAAGGATGCTCCGTCGGCAGCCGTGAACGGCAGGTCATTCTCTCCCGCTTCATCGAGGCGGGCGTTGCGCCCTCCCGTCTGGTCACCGGCGTTCTGGTGGATTCCATCGAGGACGCGGCCGACCAGTCGGCCGAGGCCCTGAAGGCCGGTGCCCGCAACATTCTGCTTGCTCCGCCCTCCTATTTCAAGAATGTCGGCGATGACGGCCTGTTTGCCTGGTTCTCGGCGGTGTTCGAAAAGATCGGCAAGGGCGCTCGCGATATTCTCGTCTACAACATTCCTTCCGTGACCATGGTGACATTATCGGTCGAGCTGGTTGGACGGCTGAAAAAGGCATTCCCCGGCATCGTCACCGGCGTCAAGGATTCCTCCGGCAACTGGAGCCATACCGAGCGCCTGCTGAAAGAACATGGCGACCTCGCCATCCTGATCGGCGATGAGCGCGATCTGGCGAAGGGTGTTCGCCTCGGCGGCCAGGGCGCGATCTCCGGCGTCGCCAATTTCCTGACACAGGAAGTCCGTGCAATGGCCGTCGATGGCAAGGACGACAAGCGCGTCGAAGATCTTGTTGTGGAACTTCTGAAATTTCCGGTTACGCCAGCGGTCAAGGTGCTGGTATCACACACGACAGGGGAAAATATCTGGTCGGACGTCCGCGCACCGCTCGTCGCCATTTCACCCGAGGACCGGCGGCAGATAGAAGGCGCGTTCGATGCGCTGTTTCGCAGGCAGGCCGCCTGAACAGACCTTGAAAGGTTGAGCATGGAAGAGACCGGCGAACAGACATTGCGGGAACGGGCGTATGAAAGCTTTACGCATCACCTTCTCTCGCGCGACGTTCGCCCGGGACAGTTCATCTCGCAACGCCGCCTCGTGGAATTGACGGGTCTGCCGCTGGGGGCGATCCGGGAGGCCATTCCACGGCTGGAGGCGGAAGGTCTCATCAAGACTGTGCCGCAGCGGGGGTTGCAGGTCGCCCATATCGACCTCAACCTCATCCGCGAGGCGTTCCAGTTCCGCATCTTTCTCGAAAAGGAGGCTGTCGCGCTCTTTACCCGCTCGGCCTCGGACGAGGCCATCGCGAAGCTCCTGAAACAGCATCGCGATATTGCCGAAGCGGCTGAAAATGGCGGGGAATCCCCGGAACTGGACGAGCATGCGCAACAGGTGGACTGGGGCATGCACGATGCCTTCATCGATGCGCTCGGCAATTCGATCATCTCGAACGCCTACCGGGTCAATTCCATCAAGATGCGCCTTATCAATCAGGAGCGCTTCCGCATCGCCGGTCACGTGAAATCGGTGATGAAGGAACATCTCGCCATTCTCGAAGCCATCGAGAGGCGATCTGTCGAAGACGCCGTGGAACGACTGACCGCCCATATCCGCAACGCAAGGGACAGGGCGCTGGCGGTGTAAGGCAGTTCCGGCAGGGTCGAAAACGGTCCTGCGCCGGGATTGCAGGAAAATAAGCAACAAGCCGGGGTGAGGAGAATTTCCGGCTAATCTGGAGGAGAACTGACATGACGCATTCATTGCTCAACCCCACGCGTCGCGCCTTTCTGGCAGGCACGGCCGCGATTGGCGGCGGCGCGATGCTCGGCATTCGCCCGGCATCGGCGGCGGTGAACTGGAAAAAACACGCCGGTACCACGCTTGAGGTCAATCTCGTCAAAAGCCCGCGCAGCGAAACGCTGATCAAATATCTCGGCGAATTCGAAGAACTGACCGGCATCAAGGTCAATGCCGAGGCAACCCCGGAACAGCAGCAGCGCCAGAAAGTCGTCATCGAGCTTTCTTCCGGCAAGCCGAGCTTCGACGTCGTGCATCTGAGCTATCACGTCCAGAAGCGTCAGTTCGAAAAGGGCAAGTGGCTGGCCGATATCAGCGGCTTCCTGAAGGATCCGTCGCTTACCGATCCGTCGCTCGTCGAAAAGGATTTCGCCGAAGCCGGCATGTTGTTTGCCAAGGATAGCGATGGCGTGCTGCGCTCGCTGCCCTTCTCCGTGGACTACTGGATCGTCTACTGGAATAAGGAACTCTTCGAAGCCAAGGGCCTGAAATACCCCGAGACCTTCGAGGAACTGGTGACGGCGGCGGAAAAAATCACCGATCCTTCCACCAACACCTACGGTTTCGTCGCCCGTGGCCTGAAGAACGCCAATACCCCGGTCTGGACCTCGCTGATGCTGGGTTACGGCGCAAAGCCCATCGGCGCGGACGGCAAACTCGTTACCGAATCCAAGGAAGCGGTGGAAGCCGCCAAGCTCTATCAGCGCCTGATGACCAAAGCCGCCCCTCCCGGCGTCTCCGGCTTCAACTGGGCCGAAGCGCAGTCGGCTTTCCTGCAGGGCAAGATCGGCATGTGGTTCGATGGCGTCGGTTTTGCACCGCCGATCGAGAACCCGGAAAAATCCCGCGTCGTCGGCAAGGCCGGTTACGGCGTCATGCCGAAAGGCCCGGCAGTTCAGGCCGCCGGCACGTTTGGCGATGGTCTCGGCGTCGTCGAAGCCAGCAGCAAGAAGGAAGCCGCTTACCTCTTCTGCCAATGGGCGATCTCGCATGAAATGGGCGCGCGTCTGTTGCAGGCCGGCGCCGGCGTTCCATTCCGCCAGTCCATCCTCGAAGACCAGAAAGTCCGCGAAGGCGTGAAGATGCCGGCCGCCTGGCTGGACGCAGTTGTCGGTTCCGGCAAGGTCTCGCAGCTTGCGCTTCCCGTCATCATTCCGGTGACGGAATTCCGCGACATCTACGGCGTCGGCCTCACCAACATGATCGGCGGCGCGGACCCGGCGGCTGAACTGAAAAAGGCGACGGAACAGTTCGCACCCGTTCTGGCACGTAGCGAGGGATAATGGCCTCCGTGAGCATCGAAAACACCAAGACAGGCGTCAGTCGTAGACAAGGGAGCAGGCCGGCAAGGCTTGCTCCCAACTACTGGCCCTTCGTCATACCGGCACTTATCGTCATTTCGGCGGTTATCGTTTTTCCATGGGTCTTTACCCTGTGGATGAGCGCGCACCGCTGGACGCTCGGACAGGAGCAGAGCTTTATCGGTTTCGAGAACTACATCCGGCTCGCCAGCGACGCCCGGTTCTGGGAATCGCTCTGGCACACGCTGATCTATACCGTGCTGTCGGTCGTCGCCCCACTGTTCCTCGGAACATTGGCGGCGCTGGTTTTCGATGCGCAATTTCCGCTGCGCGGTTTTCTGCGTGGCGTCTTCGTCATGCCGATGATGGCGACCCCGGTCGCCATCGCGCTCGTCTGGACCATGATGTTCCACCCGCAACTCGGCGTCCTGAACTATCTCCTGTCGCTCATCGGCATCGGACCGCTGGAATGGATATACAACCAGTCGACCGTCATTCCCTCGCTAGTGCTGGTGGAAACCTGGCAGTGGACGCCGCTCGTCATGCTGATCGTGCTCGGCGGGCTGGCCGCAGTGCCGCGCGAACCCTATGAGAGCGCTGAAATCGACGGCGCCAACGCCTGGCAGAAATTCCGTTACCTGACCATGCCGATGATTGCGCCGTTTCTGATGATCGCCGTCATCATCCGCTCCATCGATGCCGTCAAAAGCTTCGACATCATCTATGCGATGACTCAAGGCGGGCCCGGCACGGCGTCTGAAACCATCAACATCTATCTCTATAATACGGCGTTTTCCTATTACGACATCGGTTACGGCTCGGCCATGGCCGTCGTCTTTTTCATCATCATCGTGGCGCTGTCCTTCGTGCTTTTGATGGTGCGCCAGCGCTCGCAGTGGAACGAGATGGAGGATCACTGATGTCTGGAAAAATCCTGAAACGCAAAAATCTCGACCGCATCGGCCTGTTCTTCGTGGCGCTGGTGATGATCTCGCCAGTCATCCTGTTCTTCATCTGGATGATCTCGCTCTCGCTGAAATATGAGATCGACAACGGCGCCTATCCGCCGATTCTCATTCCCGAACGGTTTGCCTGGTCGAACTATGTGAAGGTGTTCGAGGAGAACAATTTCTTCCTCTATTTCTGGAACTCGGTGCTCGTCACCGGTGCGGCCACCATTCTGGCGCTCGTCATCGGCGTACCCGCCGGTTACGGCATCGCCCGGCTGAAGGCGGAAAAATCCGCCGTCGTCATCATGATCGCCCGCATGACGCCCGGTCTCTCATTCCTCATTCCGCTGTTCCTGCTGTTCCAATGGCTGAACCTCCTGGGCACGCTCTGGCCGCAGATCATCATCCATCTTGTCGTGACGGTTCCGATCGTCGTCTGGATCATGATCGGTTATTTCGAGACCACACCGAAGGAACTGGAAGAGGCGGCAAGCATCGATGGCGCATCCTCCTGGCAGGTGTTCCGGCTGGTGGCGCTGCCGATTGCCAAGCCCGGCATCGTCGTCTCCTTCATCCTCGCGGTCATCTTCTCGTGGAACAACTTCGTCTTCGGCATCGTGCTGGCCAGCCGTGAAACGCGCACCCTGCCGGTCGCGGTCTACAATATGCTGTCCTTCGAACAGGTCAGCTGGGGACCGCTGGCCGCAGCCGCGCTCATCGTCACGCTGCCGGTGCTGCTGCTCACCATGTTCGCACAGAAACAGATCGTGGCGGGTCTCACCGCCGGCGCCGTCAAGGGCGGCTGAACCAACAAAGGGCATTCCATGCCCTTGCTTTTTAAACGCAATTCCGGACGCAAAACCGCGACACACTTTTGCTGGAATTGCTCATAACGGGAACCAAAACATGGCACCGGTCAATATTCAAAACGTCCAGAAGCGCTTCGGCTCGGTCAACGTCATCCACGGTATCGATATCGACATCAAGGACGGAGAATTCGTCGTCCTCGTCGGCCCTTCCGGCTGCGGCAAGTCCACCCTGCTGCGCATGATAGCCGGACTGGAAGAGCTGAGCGATGGCGAAATCCACATTGGCGCGCGCGAGGTGAGCCACCTGCCCGCCCGTGACCGCGATATCGCCATGGTCTTCCAGAACTACGCGCTTTATCCGCATATGACGGTCAAGGACAATATGGGCTTCGCGCTGAAGCTTAAGAAGGTCAGCGCCGAGGAAACCAGGGTCAAGGTCGACAGGGCCGCCGCCATTCTGGGGCTGGAAAAGCTGCTGGACCGTTATCCGCGCCAGCTTTCCGGCGGCCAGCGCCAGCGTGTCGCCATGGGCCGCGCGCTGGTGCGCGATCCGCAGGTCTTCCTGTTCGACGAGCCGCTTTCCAACCTCGATGCCAAGCTGCGCGTGCAGATGCGCGGCGAGATCAAGGCCATGCACCAGCGCATCGGCACGACCACCATTTATGTCACCCACGACCAGGTGGAAGCCATGACCATGGCAGACAAGATCGTGGTGCTGCATGATGGCGTCATCGAGCAGATCGGCGCACCGCTCGAGCTTTACGACAATCCCGCCAACCTCTTCGTTGCCGGTTTCATCGGTTCGCCGGCCATGAATTTCATTCGCGGCCGGGTGGAGGAAGGCGTCTTCCGCACCGCAAAGGGCCTCAGCCTGCCGCTGCCCGCCAATGCCGAGATCGGCAAACTGGGCGGCCGCGACCTCGTCTACGGCGTGCGTCCGGAACACATCCGCGCCGCCGAGACCGGCATCGAAGGCCGGGTCGAACTGGTCGAAGGTACCGGCTCGGAAATCTACGCCAAGCTCAATTGCAAGGGCGACGAGATCGCCTGCCTGTTCCGCGAGCGCCTCAATGTCCGCTTCGGCGATACGATCCACATTGCCATCGATCCGGCAACCGTGCATCTGTTCGACAAGGACAGCGGCAAGCGCATCTGAACAGGGCAGGAGCGAAGAGAATGGTAGAGGAAGCGGGCGGCAAGCATGTGCTCTGCGTGGGTGCCGCCGTGCTGGACACCCTGTTCCGTGTGCATGACATGCCGAAGGGCGAAGGCAAGGTCCTGCCCTATGAGATGCTGCAGATCGCCGAAGGCATGGCGTCGAGCGCTGCCTATGCCGTGCATCGCATGGGCGGCCGCGCCAGCCTCTGGGGCGCGGTGGGCGACGACGAAACCGGCACCCGCATCCTGCGCGATCTCGCCGAAAGCGGCATCGATGTTACCGGCATGACCATCGCCGCCGGGGCGCGCTCGGCCCTGTCGACGATCATCATCGATGACAGGGGAGAACGGCTGATCGTGCCTTTTTACGATCATCGCCTGCTTGAGAAAAAACGCTCCTGTACGCCGGCAGATATTGCCCCGTTCGATGCCGTTCTGGTTGATGTGCGCTGGCCGGAACTGGCACTCGATGTGCTGACCGTAGCGCGCGCGCTTGGCAAACCCGCCATTCTGGATGGTGATGTTGCGCCGGTGGAAACGCTGGAGAAGCTTGCGCCCGCCGCAACCCATATCGTCTTTTCCGAACCCGCCGCCGCCCGGCTGACCGGACTTGAAACGGTGAAGGACATGCTGCCGGTGCTGCATTCGCGCTATCCGCAGACCTTCATCGCCGTCACCGCCGGTCCGCAAGGATGCTGGTGGACGGAGGCCGGTGATCCCACGGTGCATTTCCAGACGACCATGCAGGTCAAGGCGGTGGACACGCTGGCGGCGGGCGATATCTTCCACGGCACCTTTGCGCTGGCGATGGCTGAAGGCATGCAAAGCCGCGCGGCCATCCGCCTCTCCTCCGTTGCCGCCGCGCTGAAATGCACCGTATTCGGCGGCCGCATCGGCGCACCGACGCGCGAAGAGACGGAAGACACGATGCGGCAATGGCTGGAGCGTGAAGGCGAAGCCGCGCTGCGCGCCTCCTGAGCGCATCCATTGCCCGCATAAAACTATTCCATTTTTGCGATGCCGTTTCCCGGCGAAGTAGTCTAACGTCAAGTCAGAGCAAAGCTTTTCATGAAGCCGCGCCTGTTCCACCTTGAGCCTGCATTCCGCAAAAGTGATCGCCCGATGCATCAGACGACCCGCCCGAGACTGCGCGATATCGGTTTCCGGCCCGGCCATTTCGAGACCGGCCCGCTCAACGCCATCACCGATGTCGAAGGCGTGACCATCGGCCATTCGACCGTCATCGAAGGCGACACGATCCGCACCGGCGCAACCGCGATCCTGCCGCATGGCGGCAATCTCTTTCAGGACAAGGTGCCCGCGGCCTTCGCCGTCTATAACGGCTTCGGCAAATTTGCCGGCTCCACCCAGATCGAGGAACTCGGCGAACTCGAAACACCTGTTATCCTCACCAATACGCTGGCGACAGGCCTGGCCATCGAGGCGATCAACCACCATACGCTGGCACAGCCGGGCAATGAGAAAGTCGTCTCGATCAATGCCGTCGTCGGCGAAACCAACGATTCCCGCCTGAACGACATCCGTGCCGGCCGTCCGACGGTCGATGAGATATCAGCCGCGCTCAAAAACGCGGCCACAGGCCCGGTGGCCGAGGGCGGCGTTGGTGCCGGAACCGGTACGGTCGCTTTCGGCATGAAAGGCGGCATCGGCACCGCATCCCGCATCGTCACCATCGCCGGAACGACCTATACGCTCGGCATTCTTGTCCAGTCCAATTACGGCGGCCATTTGCTGGTCTGCGGCAAGCCCTATGTCAGCCCTGACCATAAGGACAAGGACGGCTCGATCGTCATCATTATCGCCACCGACGCGCCACTCTCCTCCCGCAACCTGAAGCGTCTGGCGGCCAGAAGCTTCGGCGGGCTGGCACGCACGGGTGCAGCACTCAGCAATGGCTCCGGCGATTACGCTCTGGCCTTTTCCACCGATGAGCGGCTGCGCCGCACGCCTGCGCGCCGCAAGGCCGTCGCAGACTATCCGGAACTTTCCAACGATGCGATCTCGCCGCTCTTCGAAGCAGCGATTGAGGCGACGGAGGAGGCGATCCTCAATTCGCTCTGCGCAGCAACCACGACCAAGGGCTTCAATGCCGGCACCGGCATGGCCTCCACGGTCGAGGCCATTTCCATCGACGCCCTTAAAACCCTTCTTTCAGCCTGACTTTTCCAGACGGAGTTTTCATGACTAGCCCATCCGGTCGCATCGTTTACGTCAACGGCGAATTCCTGCCCGAAGCGGACGCCCGCCTCTCCATCTTCGACCGCGGTTTCCTGTTTGGCGACGGCATCTACGAAGTTACCTCCGTTCTGGAAGGCAAGCTGATCGACAGCGACCTGCACATGGCCCGGCTGGAGCGCAGCGCCCGCGAAATCGACGTGCCGCTGCCGGTCACCACGAAAGAGATCGTCGAGGCAGAGCGCCGCCTGATTGCCGACAACAACCTCGTCGAAGGCATGATCTACCTGCAGCTGACGCGTGGTGCCGAAGACCGCAACTTCCTGTTCTCCGCTGATCTGAAGCCGACGCTTGTCATGTTCACCCAGGCCAAGAAGCTGATCGGCACCCCGGTCGAAGAAGCCGGCATCGCCGTCAAATCGGTTCCCGACCAGCGCTGGGAGCGCCGCGATATCAAGACCGTCTGCCTTCTGCCGCAGGTCATGGCAAAACGCATTGCCAAGGCCGAAGGCTGCGACGAGGCGTGGATGATCGAGGATGGTTTCGTTACCGAAGGCGCGTCCTCGACCGCCTATATCGTCACCGCCGACAAGAAGATCATCACCCGCGGCAACAGCAACAAGACCCTGCCCGGCTGCACCCGTCTTGCCGCCCTGCAACTGGCCAAGGAAGCCGGCTTCACGCTGGAAGAACGCCCCTTCACGCTGGAAGAGGCGCTGAATGCCGACGAGGCCTGCCTGACCAGCGCCTCCAACTTCGTGGTTTCGGTCACGAAGATCGACGGCAAGCCGGTGGGTAACGGCAAGCCCGGCCCGATGGTGAGCCGCCTGCGCGCGCTCTACCTCGAAAACGCCCGCCGCACCGCCATCTGATCGAAAGCGTTTTGTTTGTCGCATTTCCGGATGGAAAACCGGGGGCCACTTTTCCCGGAAATGCTCTAACTTTCGAGAACCGCCCAGATGCGCTCAACCACGGGCCGGCGGTTCTCCTTGGAGCGATAAAGCCTGATATCGACGGCAATATCGAAACTTGAATCAGCGGCGCGCACCAGAGCGCCGCTATCCAGCTCGTGCCGCATCAAGCTTTCCGGCACCCAGGCGACACCCCAGCCGGCCATCGCCATGGCTTTCAGCCCCACCGACATGCTGCCCTCATGCACCCGCTCGAATTGCGGCAGCCGCGCGCTCAGGAGATCGCGCAGCAACGGCCCGAAGAACGAAGCCTTTTCATAATCCAGATAGGCAAAGGGTTTTCGCGCATTTTCCACCAGCGCATGCAGCGGTGAACCATCTTTCGCCGGCGCGGAAACCGGAATGATGTTTTCTGCACCCAGCACTCGAAACTCGAAGGTCTGCGCATCAAGCAGCATCGGCACTTCCGGATGGGCATAGGTCAGAAGGAAATCACTCTGCCCGTCCACCAGCGAATTGAGGTTTTCCTCCATGCTGCCGGAATCCGGCCGCAGAACCGAAAACAGCGGCCCGGCCGTCTCGTTCACCCGTTTCAGCCAGTCGGGAAAGAAGGTGAAGGACAGGGTATGCAGCGCCGTCAGCCGAACGGTTCTGGCATCGGCTCCCTCTTCCTGCAGCAGGGTACGCCGCGCATGGTAAAGCTGCTTCAGTATCTCCTGCGCCACCGGCACGAATTTCACCCCGGCCTCGGTGAGCCGCGACGGATAGGAAGCGCGGTCGACCAGCGTCGCCCCCACCCAGGCTTCCAGCTGCTTGATGCGCCGACTGAAGGCGGATTGCGTCACATGCCGCTCATCCGCCGCCTTCGAGAAATTGAGCGTTCCGGCCAGCGCCAGGAAATCCTCGAGCCATTTGACTTCCAAGGGCCTGTTCTCCCACAAAGATGTTGTCCCGGCCTGCCGGGAACACGGGTCTTTATTAGGAGCATTCAGGCGTCTTTGAAATCCCCTTTACCGCGCGCGGGAATATTCGATCATCCGCGCCCGGCTGGACACCAGCTCGATCCGGTCGTCACCCAGCCGGTTGAGGCAGACGCGCTTCGTCCACGGCCCGTCGATGAGGGTGAAGAGAAAACGGCCGTTGCCGAGCGCCGTAAGCGGCATGCTCCGGCGCGTGGGGCCGATGCCCATCGTCAGTGACGAACCGCTGATCGAAAATTCCGCGCCCTCATCCGAGCGCCACAAGCCCGAAAGATCATCCGGCACGAGATGCTGGCCGACCGGCAGGAAGCGGCGGGCGGCGTGGCCGGCCTCACCGACAATGGCGGTACCATCCAGCCTGAGACGCATCGGAGAGGATGCGGAACGGGAGGAGACCCAGCCATCGACATCTTCATAAAGCGTGTCGTCACCATCGATGAAGGTGGATGTGCTGCCCTTGATCTCCAGCCACCACGGCCCACTTTCGGTGACATAGAGGCCTTCCGGCAGGCTGGCGGCGGGTTTAGGCAAAGGCAGGCCGGTCAAGGCCGCCATGCATTCCAGCGCGATCTTGAAACCATTGGTATCCTCGCGGTTCGACACCACAACGAAGCCAGTGCCGTTTTCCGGATCAAGCAGAAAGTAAGTCTTGTAACCCGGATGCGAACCGCCGTGACCGACGAAACGCCTGTCACCGAGATGCGACCAGCGCAGGCCGAGGCCATATTCGCTCATCCGCCCATCGGCGAGCGGTCGTTCAGCCGAAAGCGCGTCAAGAACACCCGCGAAGCCTCCCTCGCCCCGCATCAGACCCTGCAACCAACGGGTAAGTGCTTCGGCGCTGCCCGCAAGGCTACCCGAAGCGGAGATATGCAGGCCGGCCATCGAAAGCTGCCAGTTGTCTTCGGCTTTCCAGTAACCCGGCACCAGCCCGTCGACTGGATCGTTCCAGACATCCGGCGCCTTCAGAAACACGCCGAACGGGCCGGCAATCTGTTCCTGGACGAAATCATCGAAACGGAAACCCCGGCGCTCCAGCGCCGCTTCCACCAGACGGTAACCGGTATTGGAATAGGATACCTCACTGCCGGCCGGGAAATTCAGCCGGTTGAGCCGCGACAGATAGTCGAGAAGCGGTCCGGCCTTCGTTTCGGTATAGACGGAAAGGCCAAGCAGCGAGAGGCATTCACGCGTATCCGGCAGGCCACCGCTCATATCCAGCGCCTGCCCCACCGTGACGTCGCGGAGCGGCGACTGCAACTCCGGCAGATGTTTGCCGAGTGGATCATCGAGGCCGATCAGATCGGAATGCGCAAGCAC
This sequence comes from Agrobacterium sp. P15N1-A, assembly GCF_044626815.1. NCBI lineage: Bacteria > Pseudomonadati > Pseudomonadota > Alphaproteobacteria > Hyphomicrobiales > Rhizobiaceae > Agrobacterium > Agrobacterium sp. P15N1-A. The sequence continues at coordinate 778,374 of NZ_JBIUPF010000002.1, forward strand.
CATGGCGCAGAAGGCATGTTTGGTGACCGAGGCATACCGCACCACGCTCTGCGGCGTAAAGGGCGCGAAGGTCGAGAGGCTTTCGACACCGCCGGCATGCGCAAAACGGATGCCATCGAGATCAAAACCGATGACCGCCCCGCCAGGCTCATTGTCCGCCCATTGCGAGACGAAGCTTTGCGAAAGGGTTGAAGCGGCGTTCCAGTCGAATTCTTTTGGCATGGCTCGGTCTCGTGTCTTGTCGTCTTTACAGAAAGCCTCGGCATCGCCGCTTGTTTCTTCTCCCCGAGGGGGAGAAGGTGGCCCGAAGGGTCGGATGAGGGGGCAACGGTAGAGATTTACGGGAAGCTTGCCCCCTCATCCCGCTGCCGCGGACTTCTCCCCCTCGGGGAGAAGAAACTCGTGGCACCCGCTCGATTTATTGGCAACGTAGACTCAGGCCGGCTCTTCCAGCCGGATACTCAAGCTACGCAACTCTTCCGTATGCGGATGTTTGGTCCGGCCATCTCGCAGATCACCGGCACTCAGCTGCTCCACCATGTCGCCATTCAGCATCACGCCAACCTGCGGGCACAGATGCGCGATGACCGCGAGATTGTGGCTGACGAGAATATAGGTGAGGTTGCGCGCCGCGCGCAGGTCCTGCAACAGGTTCAGGATTTCCGCCTGCACCGACACATCGAGCGCCGAAGTCGGCTCATCGAGCAGCAGCACCTGCGGATCGGCGATCAGCGCACGGGCAATCGCCACGCGCTGGCGCTGGCCGCCGGAGAGCTGGTGCGGAAAACGGAACCGCACCGCCTGCGGCAGCGCCACGTCGGACAAGGCCTGCTGGATGCGTTTTTCGATATTGTCCATGCCGTGTACCAGCGGCAATTCGCTAAGAATGCGGTCGATGGTCTGGCGCGGATGCAGCGAGCCATAGGGGTCCTGAAACACCATCTGCACCTGCCGGAAGAACTCTGGCGTGCGCTTCAGCGGTGCATCCTTGCCGGCAAAGGCGATGCGGCCTTCCCAGCTTTCGTTGAGGCCCGCCATGGCGCGCAGGATGGTGGACTTGCCCGAGCCGCTTTCGCCGACGATGCCGAAGCTGCCGCCCTTTTCCACCGAAAAGGACACGCCCTTCACCACTTCGCGGTCGCCGAACTTGATACGGAGATTATCGACGTCGATCATTGGCTGGACCACGCTGCATCACGGTTGAGAACGGGAAGACGCTCGCGCGGATGCGTCAGCGAGGGAATGCAGTTGAGAAGTCCCTTTGTATAGGGATGTTCGGCTTTCAGGAGTTCGGACGCCTTCAGCTCCTCCATGACCCGGCCGGAATACATCACGGCCACGCGGTCGCAGAAATGCGAAACGAGCGGCAGGTCGTGGCTGATGAGGATAAGGCCCATGCCGCGTTCCGACACCAGCTCCTCGATAAGCCGCAGGATTTCCGCCTGCACCGTGGCGTCGAGCGCGCTGGTCGGTTCGTCGGCGATCAGCAGTTCCGGATCGGGCGCCAGCATCATGGCGATCATCACGCGCTGGCCCATGCCGCCGGAAACCTCATGCGCATAGGACGAGGCGACCTGACGCGGATTGCGGATCTTCACCTGATCGAGCAGGCCGATTGCCGCTTCCATGGCGGCACGCTTGCTGCCGCCCTTATGGGCACGCCAGGCTTCGGCGATCTGCGCACCCATGGTCTTCACCGGGTTCAGCGAATATTTCGGATCCTGCAGAATGAAACCCGCCCGCTTGCCGCGGATCTGGCGCATCTGCCTTTCGCTGGCGGACAGCACGTCGATGCCGTCGAAGGCGAGCTTGTCGGCGCGGATATCCGCATTGGAGGGCAGAAGCTTCATCAGCGCCCGCGCCGTCAGGCTCTTGCCCGAACCGGATTCGCCGACAATACCGAGCTTTTCAGTGCCGAGCTTCATGGAGACACCGCGCACCGCCTCGAAACGGCTGGTGCGGGTCTGGAAAGCGATCTTCAGATTTTCGATTTCGACCAGCATGGCTCAATGTCCCTTCGGGTCGAGAACGTCGCGCAGACCATCGCCAAGGAAGTTGAAGGCGAGCGAAACGAGGAAGATGGCGATACCGGGAATGGTGGCGACCCACCATTGTTCGAAGATGAAGCGCTTGGCCGTTGCAATCATCGCCCCCCATTCCGGCGAAGGCGGCTGTGCGCCCATGCCGAGGAAGCCGAGGCTGGCGGCGGTGATGATGATCGAGCTCATGTCGAGCGTGATGCGCACGATAAGGCTCGGCACGCAGAGCGGCGCAATGTGACGCGCAATGATGCGCCAGGCGGAAGCGCCGGTCAGGCGATAGGCCGCGACGAAGTCGCTGCCGCGCACCGTCATGGTCTCGGCGCGGGCCAGACGCGCATAGGGCGGCCATGCGGTGAGCGCGATGGCGAGAATGGCACTTTCAACGCCGGGCTTCAGTGCCGCGACGAAGGCAAGCGCGAGGATGAGGCGCGGGAAGGCCAGAAACACATCCGTCACCCGCATCAGCACCGTATCGACAATGCCGCCGAAATAACCGGCGATGCAGCCGATGGCGAGGCCAATGGGTGCCACGAGAACGACGACGGCAATGACCATGCCGAGCGTGACGCGGCCGCCGTAAAGAATGCGCGAGAGAATGTCGCGGCCCAGCTCATCGGTGCCGAACCAGTGTTCGGCGCTGGGGAATGCCAGGCGATTGCCGAGGTTCTGCGTCGCCGGATCATAGGGCGCAAGCAGCGGCGCCAGCAGCGACAGCGCGATGAACAGGACGATGATGGTCAGACCGATTACCGCCAGTGGATTGGACTTGAGGTTGAGCCAGATGCGATACCGGTTTCCCCAGGCAGCCTGTGTGCGGGAATGCGGCGTCTCATCCAGAGCCCAGTTTCTGAAATTAGCTAACATCATCGAACGCGAGGATCCATAACTCTGTAAAGCACGTCTGCAAGCAGGTTGAGGGCGACATAGATGAAGCCGATCAACAGGGTTGCTCCGACGACCGGGTTCATGTCCGCGTTCATGAGCGAGACGGTGAGGTATTGACCAAGGCCCGGCCAGCTGAAGACGGTTTCCGTCACCACGGCACCTTCGAGAAGGCCGGCATAGGTGAGCGCCAGAACCGTGACGAGCTGCACGGCGACCGTCGGGAAGGCGTGGCCCCAGATCACGGTCATGGCCGAAAGCCCCTTGGCGCGGGCGGTGATGACATATTCACCCTTCAGCGCGTCGATCATGAAGGCGCGCGTCATGCGGGTGATATAGGCCATGCTGAAATAGGCGAGGATGCAGACGGGCTGCACCATGTGGGCGATGGCGTCGTAAAAGGCGTCCCAGTCACCGGCAAGCAGCGTGTCGACCGTCATCAGGCCGGTGACCTGCGTGATCATGCCGTCATAGATGATGTCCTGCCGACCCGGTCCCGGTGCGACGCCAAGCGTGGCGTAAAAGACGAGCAGCGAAATCAGCGCCAGCATGAAAACAGGCACGGAGTGACCGGCAAGGCAGACGACGCGGATCACCTGATCCGTCAGCTTGCCCTGCTTCACGGCGGCCCAGACGCCCAGCGGAATGCCGATCAGCGCGGCCAGAATAAGCGCTGCGGTAGCAAGTTCGAACGTGGCGGGAAAAACGCGCTTGATATCGATCCAGACCGGATTGCGGGTCAGGATCGAGTTGCCGAAATCGCCATGCAGGACCTGCGTGACATAGTGGAAGAACTGCACGACCAGCGGCTGGTCGAGGCCCATTTCGGCCCGCACCCGCACGATGACGTCTTCGGGCGCGTTATCGCCGACCGCCGCGATGACGGGATCGACGGGCATGACGCGCCCGATCATGAAGGTGATGACCATCAAACCGAACAGCGTCAGGAGGACGCTGCTCAGTATCGACGATATGCTTTTAACGCGCTTGTTCAATGTCACGCTTTCTTCGCATCGTGGTAGGAATTGCCCTCGGAGAGAACGCCGAGTTCGAAGCCTGAAACGCCCTTGCGGAAGGCTGCCGTCTTCGTGGTCTGGAACATGAACACGAACGGGCTGTTTTCCATGTGCTCGCGCTGCAGGGCTTCATAAAGCTCCACGCGCTTTGCCGGGTCCTTCTCGTCACGGGCGGCTTCCGCCTTGGCGGCGAAGTCGTCGTTCTTGAAGCGCGAACGCCACAGGAAGGGCTTCGACTTGGCGTCGTCGCCATTGTCCTTGTTGATGTTGAAGACATCGGCATTGGAATGCGGATCGAAATAATCCGTGCCCCATGCGGAAAGCGCCATCTGGTGTTCGCGGGCGCGCATCTTGGTCAGAACCTGACGGTTTTCAGCCGATTGCAGACGCACCTTGATGCCGATATCGGCAAGGTTGGCCTGAATGGCCTGCGCCAGATCCGGGTAAGGCTGGGCGGAATAGTGGTCCATGCTAATCTCGAAACCGTCGGCAAGGCCGGCTTCGGCCATCAGCGCCTTCGCCTTTTCGACATCGCGCTGGAACGGAATGTCGTTAACGGCGCCGGGGAAACCCTTAGGCTCGAAGCTCTGGTGGATCTCGTGCGTCAGCGACACCAGGTTTTCCTGCATGCCCTTATAGTCCAGCGCCCACTTGATCGCCTGCCAGACCTGCGGCTTGGCAAGGTTCTCATTGCCCTGGTTGAGCGAGATCAACACCAGCGAGGCGATGGACTTGCGCTCCAGCTCGATATTGGCGTCATCCTTGACGGTACGCAGCTGCTCCGAGGTCAGGTCGCGGGCAATGTCGATATCGCCCTTCTGCAGCATCAGCAGCTGGGAAGACGGATCGGTGACATGGCGCAGCACGATACGCTTGATATTGCCCTTGTAAGGACCGTTCGGGTTGACGGTGAGTGCGACGCTTTCGCTCGGCTTCCAGGCCTGCAGCATGAAATCGCCGGAACCGGCGCTGTTCTTCTGCAGCCAGCCATTGCCGAGGTCTTCGCCCGACGCATTGGCAAGAACCGCCTTCTTTTCGACGATCGCGCCGATATTGGCGGAGAGGCAATAAAGCAGGAAGGAGATGGCGGTCGGCTCTGCCGTCGTCAGCTTCACCGTCTTCTCGTCGGCGGCAACGATGGTCGTCTCGGCATTCTCAGGCGTGAAGCCGAACTGGCTGATGATGAAGGCCGGGCTCTTGTTCATCTTGATGGCGCGCTGCAGCGAGAACGCGACGTCTTCCGCGGTGACTTTCTCACCGCTCGCGAATGTCGCTTCGTCACCGATCACGAAGGTGAAGACCTTGCTGTCCGCATCGGCTTCCCAGGATTTCGCGATAACCGGATCAACCTTGGTGGAATCCTCGCGGTTGGCGCGCACCAGCTTCTGATACATGTTGGAGATGATTTCACCGCCGACGGCTTCGAAACCTTCATGCGGGTCAAGGCTCGTCATATTGTCCAGCTGCTGCGCGACGACAAGAATATCCTTCGGTGTCGCGGCAAATGCCGGAATGCGCGCATAGGACAGGAACGGAACGGCAGCGCCGGCAATCAACAGGTTGCGTCTTGAAATCATCGAAAATCCCCTTTCGGACCTTATTTTTCGGAAAACGGTATGGGTTTGCCCCAATCCAGTCATTTTTTTTATGTTTTCCCGCGATTAACACGAGCAAACGAGGCCCGACCAATTCCAAATTTGGCAGAGCCTATGCACGGATTGCATTTGCTCCCGCCTTGACCTTTCCTCTACCAATTCAGAAAACTCGTCCGCACGCGCGTCCGCGCAATCCCATTTCCGAAGGTGAATGACCATGACCGATCAAAAAACCGTACCCGTCTTCGACGGCCACAACGACGTGCTTCTGCGGTTATGGCGATCGGGCAATGCTTCCCCCGAAACGCTTCTCATCGAAGGGGATACCGTCGGCCACATCGACCTGCCGCGCGCAAAGAAAGGCGGGCTGGCCGGTGGCCTCTGCGCCGCCTATGTGCCTTCGCCCAGCATGGACAAGGACGCCAACGGCGACTACCCGACGCCAACCGAGGCGGATGCGCTGAAGGCGACGCTTGCCATGGCCGGCCTGCTGTTCCGCGCCGAAAAACAATCCGCCGGCGCACTGAAGGTTTGCCGCACGGCCGCCGATATCCGCAGCGCCATGGCAGAGGGCGCTTTTGCCTCCGTCTTCCATATCGAGGGAGCGGAAGCAATCGGCGCTGATCTTGATGCGCTGCATGTGCTCTACGAAGCGGGCCTTCGCACGCTCGGGCCGGTCTGGAGCCGCCCGAACATCTTCGCTTACGGCGTTCCCTTCCGTTTCCCCTCGACGCCGGATATCGGCCCCGGCCTCACGGATGCCGGCAAGCGGCTGATAAAGACCTGCAACGAACTGAAGATCATGGTCGACCTGTCGCACATGAACGAGCAAGGTTTCTGGGACATTGCCGGGATTTCCGACGCGCCGCTGGTGGCTTCGCATTCCAACGCCTATGCGCTCTGCAACCACAGCCGCAACCTGACGGATAGGCAGCTTGACGCCATCCGCGACACGGGCGGCCTCGCAGGCATCAATTTCGGCGTTCTGTTCCTGCGTCAGGATGGCGTGAAGAACCCGGATACCGATCTTGGCGAACTCGTCCGCCACGTGGACTATATCGTCAACCGCATCGGCATCGATCACGTCGCACTCGGTTCGGATTTCGACGGCACCACCATTCCCGCCGCCATGAAGGACGCAGCCGACCTGCAATTGCTGGTCGAAGCCCTGCGCAAGGGTGGTTATGACGACGAAGCGCTTGCCAAAATCTGCCACGGCAACTGGATTCGCGTGCTGGAAAAAACCTGGGCCGCGTGAGGCATATTGCAATTTATCTCCGGCGCAAGGCGCCGGAGATGTGAGCGGCAGGCCCTTAAGCCTTTGCCGCTTTTTTCTTGCCGCTCGCCCGGAAGGCAAGAAGCCCGGCGACGACGCCGATCAGCGCCCATTTCATCGGCAGCACATCCGCCGTCTCGCTTCGGATCGGCAATACGGTCACGGTGCCCGGACGGGATTCATAACCCATCTGCCCTTTCGCCTTGGCATCCGCGATCTGCTGCGGCGAAACGACCCATTCGGCACCGCGCATCTTATCCACCGCCATGTATCCGCCGCCCGCCACGAGGGCAACGACGAGCGAAACGACTATTCTTGTGGGCGTGTTCATTGGCATCTCCTTCAATCGAAAGGAGCGTGTAATCGCATCAAACGGCGCCACCAAGCAACCGCAACGGTCAATTTGGCGTCATTCGGAACAATCCCGTCAATCATGCATTCCATAGTTGCATTTTCCGCCCCAAATCCGGGGAAATTCACGTATGATCGGACATAAACTTCACATCGACACTTCATGCTTTTCTGCTAATCACATTTCCTCAACCGAAACGAATTAGCGACACAATCCTGTGGTTCGCCAACAGGAACTGGCGCTGGGCAAAGTAAATGGCAGACAAGAGCGAAATTACACAAACCGATGTTACGGAATCTGCGGTTGAAAGCTTTTTTGCCAGAAACCGCCCCTATCTGACCGCGATCGCCATTACGCTGGTCTTCGTGATGATGACTTTCGCCATCTATCACCTGACCTCTGAAGTCCGCTATGACGACGTCATCGATGCGCTGACGCAGACCTCGGCCTCGGCGGTGCTGCTCGCCATCGTATTTACCGCGCTCAGCTTTCTGGCGCTGATATTCTACGACGCCAATGCCATCGAATATATCGGCCGCAAGCTGCCCTTTCCGCCCATGGCGGCAACTGCGTTTGCGGCCTATGCCATTGGCAATACTGCCGGTTTCGGCCCCTTGAGCGGTGGCGCCATCCGCTTTCGCGCCTATTCCCGGCTGGGTCTGTCACCCGGCGAAATCGCCCGCGTCATCGCCTTCGTCACGCTGTCCTTCGGGCTTGGGCTGCTTTCGGTCAGCGCCATCTCCACCTTCATCGTCGCACCGCGCATCGCCGCCATCATCGGCGTCGATGCCGCTATTCTCAGGGGTGGAGCGCTTGCCATAATCGCGGTTCTCGTGGTGGCGGCCTATGTCGGGCGCAACGGGCGCGCCATCCGGCTCGGCGCATGGCGGCTTCGTCTCCCGGACAGCCGGACATCGTCACGCCAGTTTCTCGTCTCCGCCTTCGATATCGCCGCCTCCGCTTCGGTGCTTTATGTCCTGCTGCCCGACACGCATCTCGGCTGGCCGACATTTTTCGCCATCTACGCCACCGCCGTCGGCCTCGGCGTCCTCAGCCATGTGCCCGCCGGTCTCGGCGTCTTTGAAACCGTCATGGTTGCGGGGCTGGGCAACGCCATCAGCGTCGACCAGCTGCTCGGAAGCCTCGTTCTCTACCGCGTGATCTATCACGTGCTGCCGCTGGTGGTGGCCATTCTGGTCATGCTCGTTTCGGAGATGAAGCAGTTCGCGGCAAAGCCCGTTGTCTCCGATATCAGCCAGCTTGCCGTCAGGCTCGCGCCGCCGCTGCTATCGACCTTCGCAATGATCCTCGGCACCATGCTGATCTTCTCGAGTGTGACACCGACACCGGACAGCAATCTGGATTTCCTCTCCAATTTCGTGCCGCTTCCCATCGTCGAGGCGGCGCATTTTCTGACGAGCATTCTCGGCCTCGTGCTTGTCGTAGCCTCGCGCGGCCTCGGGCAGCGGCTGGACGGCGCCTGGTGGATTGCGCTGGTCGCCGCCTCGCTGGCGCTGGTCCTCTCGCTCCTCAAGGCCATCGCCGTGTTCGAAGCCGCCATTCTCGGCGTCTTCATCGCGGCCCTTTCCGTCAATATGCGCAGCTTCAACCGCCATGCCTCGCTGGTGAAGCAGGCGCTGGGGCCAAGCTGGCTCGCCGCCATGGCCGTCATCATTGCGGGCGCGGCGACAATCCTGCTCTTCGTCTATCGCGATACGGATTACAGCCAGACATTATGGTGGCAGTTCGAATTCTCCGAGGAAGCGCCGCGCGGATTGCGCGCCCTTCTCGGCCTCGTGCTCGCCTCCTCCACCATCGCCATCTTCAGCCTGATGCGGCCGGTGGCCTTCAGGCCGGACGCCATCAAGGCCGACGACGTCACGAGTGCGACCGGCATCGTCATGACACAGGATGCGGCCGACGCCAATCTGGTGCGCATGGGCGACAAGCATGTGATGTTCTCCGAAAGCGGCAACGCCTTCATCATGTATGGGATTCAGGGCCGTTCATGGATCGCCTTCGCCGATCCGGTCGGCGACGAGGATGATTTTCCGGATCTGGTCTGGCAATTCGTGGAAGCCGCCCGTGGCGCCGGCGCGCGCGCCGCCTTCTACCAGATTTCGCCTTTCCTCCTCTCCCATTGCGCCGATGCGGGCCTGCGCGCCTTCAAGCTCGGCGAACTGGCATTGGTCGATCTCACCGCATTCGAACTGAAGGGCGGCAAGCTTGCCAATCTTCGCCAGTCGCTGAGCCGCGGCGCGCGCGACGGACTGACCTTCGAGGTGGTAGAGCAAGCGCAGGTGGCGGATATTCTGGATGAGCTGAAACAGGTCTCCGATGGCTGGCTCGCCCACCACAATACCCGGGAAAAGCGCTTCTCGCTTGGCGCTTTCGAGCCGGATTACATCCTGTCGCAACCCGTCGCCGTGCTGCGCAAGGATGGAAAGATCACCGCCTTCGCCAATCTGATGGTGACGGACACGAAAAAGGAAGCCACCGTCGACCTCATGCGTTTTTCGCCGGATGCGCCACGCGGCTCGATGGATTTTCTCTTCGTCAGCATCATGCAATATCTGCGCGAGGCGGGCTATGAGAGCTTCAATCTCGGCATGGCCCCCATGTCTGGCATGTCGAAACGCGATGCCGCCCCCGTCTGGGACCGCATCGGCAGCACGCTGTTCGAACACGGCGAACGGTTCTACAACTTCAAGGGACTTCGCGCCTTCAAGGCGAAGTTCCACCCGAAATGGGAACCGCGTTACCTTGCCGTGCAGAACGGCGCAGACGCCGCTCTGGCGCTGATGGATGCGACGGTTCTCATCAGCGGCGGCGTCAGAGGAGTGATCGGAAAATGAGAAAATCCAGCATGCTGAAAGCGGTTCTTGCCGCCTCCGCCCTGTTCGCCTCTCCCTTGTTTGTTTCTGGCGCCGTTTTTGCGCAGGACAAGCCCGCTTACGAGACCGGCATGATCCCCGCCGGACACATCATGGTGCCGGATGGCGATATCCTCGCCAGCGTCTTCTTGATTTCCGATGCGGACGGATGGACGGCCGCCGATGAAACCCGCGCCAAGGCGCTGGTGGAAAAGGGCGCAGCCGTGGTCGGCATCGACTTCAAGGAATATCTGAAGGCGCTCGAGGCCGATGACGACGAGTGCATCTATATGATCTCGGACATCGAGTCGCTCTCGCAGCAGATTCAGCGCACCGCCGGCACGAGCAGCTATCGTCAGCCCATCCTCACCGGCATCGGCAAGGGCGGAACGCTGGCGCTGGCGATGATTGCGCAGAGCCCCGTCTCCACCGTCCGGGAAGCCATCGCCGTCGACCCCAAGGCTGGCCTGCCGCTTGAGAAAATCCTCTGCACCCCCGCCACGAAGGACAAGGCGGATGGCGAAACGGTCTATGGCCTGACCGACGGCCCGCTGCCCGCCCCCGTCAGCGTGCTGTTCACGCCTGCCGCGGATCAGAAGGGCCGCGACCACGTCAATGCGCTCGTCAAGCTGCATCCCGATATCGACGTGACGGATGTGGATGACAAGGCGGACGAGGTTCTGACCCAGACCCTGTCCGACCAGATCGACGCCGCGGGCGACACCGACAGCCCGCTCGGCCTGCCGATCAAGGTTCTGGAAACCAGCCCGGTGATGGACACCATGGCGGTGATCTATTCCGGCGACGGCGGCTGGCGCGATCTCGATGAGGAAGTCGGCGGCGCCTTCCAGAAGGAAGGCATACCCGTCATCGGCGTCGATTCGCTCCGCTATTTCTGGAAGGAAAAGAAACCGCAGGAAGTCGCCACAGATCTCGGCCGCATCATCGACACCTATCGCAAGGAATGGAAAGTGCGCAATGTGGTGTTGATCGGCTATTCCTTCGGTGCCGATATTCTTCCCGCCACCTATAATCTGCTGCCGGACCGCGACAAGTCGCACGTCGTGCAGCTGACCCTGATGGGACTTTCGACCGAAGTGGATTTCGAGATTTCCGTCGAAGGCTGGCTTGGCGTTGCCGGTGAAGGCAAGGGCGGCAAGACGGTGGACGACATCGCCAAGATCGATCCGAAGCTGGTGCAATGCATCTATGGCACGGAAGAAGAAGATGAAGACCCCTGCCCCGGCCTGAAGGCCAAGGGCGTGGAAGCGGTCGGCATCGAGGGCGGCCACCATTTTGACGAAGACTATGAGGGGCTGGCCAAGCGTATCGTGACCTCGCTGAAGACCCGGCTGCCGAAATAGCCTGCATCACCACAGGCCGATATTCCGCATCTCGGATAATCTTTGACGGCGAATGCATCGCCGATGCTTCTTCGCGTCGCGGCCGTGCTTGCGGAATCGCTTAAACTATTATTCAAAAGAAACCGGCCTGCAGTGGATGTTCATCACATTTCCGCAACCGTGCTGCTGTTGATCGCCAACCATGGATTTTATATTTCCGGACGGGTTCAGGGAGCCGCCGCATGCCCGCTTCAAAGCGAAAGACGAAAACACCAGTCCTCGTGGAACGCATCGATCATTTCGTCAGCCAGGTCAAAGAGGCGATGAAGAGCGATGACACGCTGCGCAATAGAAAAATCCGCGATCTTTGGGATGCCGAGGTCCGCTACCATTTCGACAATGGCCGCACCGAAAAGACGCTCGAACTCTACATCATGAAATATCGCAATGCGCTGAAGGCCGAGTTCGGCGTCAAGAGCACGCCGCTTGCCATCTGCAACATGAAGAAGCTGCGCGAGCGGCTGAACACGTATATTGCGCGCGCCGACTATACGAAAACCGGCGTGGCGACATCCATCGTCGAAAAAATCGAGCGGGCGGAGTTCAATACCGCCGGTCGCAAGCCGACTGTTCTGCTGCGCATCGCGGACTTCATTTCGGCGATGAACGGCATGGGAACGAAAGAAGAGATGCAGACCCTGTGGAATGCTGAAATCAGCACCATGAAGGGCAGAGCCCAGACCACGATCATCTCCTACATCACCAAATATCGCAACGCCATCCGCGAGGCCTTCGGCGACGACCATCCGATGCTGAAGATCGCCACCGGCGATGCCACGATGTATGACGATGCGCGCCGGGTGAAGATGGAGAAGATCGCCAGAAAGCACGGCGCGCTGATCACCTTCGAAAATTACCGGCAGGTTCTGAAGATTTGCGCGGATTGTCTTTTGTCCGCCGATCCCCTGATGATCGGCATCGGCCTGATCGGCATGACCGGGCGCCGTCCCTACGAGGTCTTCACCCAGGCGGAATTTTCACCTGCCCCCTATGGCAGGGGTGTTTCCAAATGGAGCCTCCTGTTCAACGGCCAGGCCAAGACGAAACAGGGCGAAGGAACGAAATTCGGGATTACCTATGAAATCCCGGTGCTTGCCCGCTCGGAAACCATTCTGGCCGCCTATAGGCGCCTGCGGGAAAGCGGACAGGGAAAATTGTGGCATGGCATGTCGATCGACGATTTTTCGTCGGAAACCCGCCTGCTGCTCCGGGACACGGTTTTTAACCTGTTCGAGGATCTCTGGCCGAAGGAAGAGCTTCCCAAGCCCTATGGCCTCCGGCACCTCTATGCCGAGGTGGCCTTTCACAATTTCGCGCCGCCGCATGTGACCAAGAACAGCTACTTCGCCGCCATTCTCGGACATAACAACAACGACCTCGAAACCTCGCTGTCCTATATGACCTATACGCTGCCGGAAGATCGCGACGATGCGCTGGCACGGGCCAGACGCGTCAACGAACGGACGTTGCAGCAGATGGCGACAATCGCGCCGGTTTCCCGCAAGGCATGATGCGTTAAAGTCATTTTCCGGGCGTAAAACCGCTCGGCAGCTTTACCGGAAATGCTCCGGCCGCGGATTTCAGTCCTCCGCGGCCGGCCGTTTCATTCATCAAACCCGCGCGTCACCGGAGGTGCGGTAAAGCAGCGTCAATACCGTCAGCATCAGCCCCACAAGTGCGACCGAGCCGAAAATGTAGAAATTCCACTCGGGCGCCAGACCCCGCTGCAGCACGAGGCCGCCAATCATCGGGCCGGCAATGCCGCCGAGCCGCCCGACCGCCAGCGAGAAGCCGAGACCCGTGCCGCGAATATGAACGGGGTAGAGCCTTCCGACCAGAACATTGGCGAGAATCTGCGTGCCGATGGTGCCCGCACCCGCAAGGGCGACGAAGGCATAAAGAAGCGGACCCTTGTTCACCGTCAGGGCGAAGATCGAGGCGGCGCCTATGGCAAACAGGATCGCCACGACCACCTTGACGTTGCCCTTGTCCGCAAACCGCCCGCCGATGAGAATGCCGATCGCAGCCCCGACATTGAGCATGACGGAAAAGCTGAGCGCTGAACTGATGTCATAACCCATCTTGTTCATGATGGTGGGCAGCCAGTTGACCATGCCGAAGGTGAGAAGCAGCGAGCAGAAGTGGATGCCCCAGGCATTCAGCGTCGAGAGCAGCCGGCCTTCCGAGAACAGCGCGCCGACACCGCCCTTTTGAATTTTCGCATGCGGCATGATGCGTTGCAGACCGTAGCTGTCGCAAATGCCGTCAGCCTCCGCCTGCCGGCCCTTGCTTGCCAGCCATTCCGGCGATTCCGGCAGGAACCGCATGAAGATCGGCAGAAGAATAAGCGGCAGGCCGCCGATCAACATCAAGGGCCGCCAGCCATAGGTCTCCAGAAGCAGGATGCCCATGACGCCGGAAATGATGCCGCCGATAAGATAACCGAGGAAAGACAGGGAATTGGCCTGCGCCCTGCGATGCGGCGGCGAAAATTCCAGCACCAGCGCGGTGACCGTCGGCAACAGCGCGCCAAGCCCGAGACCGGCGAAGAAACGCGTGATTTCAAAGGCGAGAAAATTCGGCGTCATGGCCGAGGCGATCATCATCGCCGAAAAGCCGGCGAGGCTGAGAAGAACCACTTTGCGGCGGCCGATGCGGTCGGCCATGGTGCCGGCAAAAAGCGCGCCGAGCAGCATGCCCACCAGCGTCAGCGCGGCGGCACGCCCGACCATGGCCGGATTGAGCGCCCATGCGCTTTCTTTCAAGAGTGCCGGTGCGACGGCGCCGTAAACGACCAGATCGTAACCGTCAAACATGATCATCAGGCCGCATGTCGCGATAACGCCGGCCGGGTTCTTCGTCCGCGCTGACGCGGCGCTCAGATAATTCGTGGACATGTTCCTCCCTTTCACGCATGAACGCGCCATCCGGTATGGATAAGCGTCTCCCGTTCCTGCGATATCCTCCGTGAGTGCCCGGCGTGCTCCACACTGATATGTGCCCTGCTCCTGTCAAGCACATATCGCCAGCATCACCCGCCTTCGATTAAATGTTGCATTTGCAAAAATTGCAAATGCAATATTAACAAATGCCAGGCGCGTCGCGCCGACGAAATTCAGCCGGGCCCCAGCCCGGAAATCGTCGACAGCGTCGGCGTCCAGCTCAAAATATGAATGCGGTTATAGACACCGTGAATGACGAATGGATCGGCATCGCTGAAGGCGATGACGTCTTCGATGGAGCGCGCCTGCGCAATAATGAGGGCGGCGGATGGGCCGTCGGCAACCGCGCTCATCGGGCCGGAGACAAGAATCCTGAACCCTTCGGCCATCGCCTCGCCATTGCGCAGATGGGCCTTGTGAGCCTCTATCTGCGCTGCCCGTTGCGCGGCCGCAGCGGGATCGCTTTCGGCGAAACGCACGTAAAGCCGGGTTCGGTCGCTCCCGCCGCTCATCGGGCGAGCACGAAATCGTGGTTCACCGACCAGAACCAGTCGCCGATGAAACCCAGGTCCCGCGCCTTCTGCGCATCATCCACCCGCTGGAAATCGGCGAGCAGACTTTCTTTTACCCCGAAGACCGCATCCGAACGGATATAGGGATCGTCGGGATCGAAGATATGAGTAACGAGCGTAGTGAAGCCTTCGGCCGAAACGATATAGTGCAGATGCGCCGGCCGGTAGGGATGACGCCCCATGGCGCGCAGCAGCTGCCCGACCGGACCGTCATCCGGGATCGGATAATATTTCGGCTTGGCGGCCCGGAACCAGTAGCGCCCGTCCTCGCCGGTGATGAAGACGCCGCGCAGGTTGAAATCGGGCTGGATGCCCTTCTGCTGCACGTCATAAAAACCTTCGTCATTGGCCTGCCAGACATCGATGCGCGCGCCGGCGACCGGCGCACCGTCTGTATCGAGGATGCGGCCGGTGACCACCATATCCTCGCCCTTGCCATCGAGGCAGATATTCGCACCCATCGGCATTTCCGGTGCATCCGCCACATGGAAGGGGCCGAGAACGGTCGATTCCGACGCGCCGCTCGGCTTGCGATGGTTGATGGCGTCGACCAGCATGGAGACGCCGAGAATATCGGAGAACAGGATCCATTCCTGCCGCCATTCATTGCAGATCTGGCCAACCTCGGTGAGAAAATGAATGGCCTTCATCCACTCCTCCTCGGTCGGTTCGATTTCCTTCACCGCCTCGTGCAGCTTGCGCGTCACCACCGCCATGATTTCCTTCAGACGCGGATCGTCACAGTCGCGCATCCGCGCGATCACGGTTTCGGCCGAACGTTCCTCGACGAAGTAGCCGTCATCATTGCTCATCTTCATATCCATCGTCTCCTCCTCCCATCACTCCGGCCGCGCGCCCTCGAAGGCGCGTTGCAAAAGGTCGCGGATCGCAGTTTTTTCGATTGGCCGCGGGCACCAGTAAGGATTGGCCGTTGCAAGCTCCGCCATGCGGTCGAGATCGTCCGCCCGGACCCCGAGAGCCGAAAGGCTCGACGGCGCGCCAAGCCGGGCGGCAAAATCGTAGAGCCCTGCCCCGGCCCCGCCGCCGACAAGAGCGGCAAGCGGCGCAAGCAGATCCGGCACCGCCTGTTCCACATAGGCAATGGTGTGCGGCAGAAGCACCGCATGGGTTTCGGCATGCGGCAAATCGAGACTGCCGCCCAGCGTGTGGCAAAGCTTGTGATGCAGCGACATGCCGACGGCGCCAAGCACCGTGCCGCACAACCACGCACCGTAAAGCGCGGTCTCGCGTGCCTTTACATCCTGCGGTCCAGCCTTCACGCCGGGAAGCGCCTCGATCATCGCCCGCAGCCCCTCAACCGCCATCAGGCTGGCGATGGGATTACGGTCCTGCGCGTAAAGCGCCTCCGCCGCATGCGCCATGGCGTTCAGCCCGCTCGTCATACTGATGGCGACAGGCAACCCAAGCGTCAGTTCCGCATCGTAAATCACCACTTCCGGCAGGATTTCCGGCCCGCGCATGGTGGTCTTCACCCCGTTTTCCGTCTGGCCGAGAATGGACGTCACCTCGGAGCCGGCATAGGTGGTCGGAATGACGATCTGCGCCGCATCGGTACGCAGCGCAATGGCCTTGCCGAGACCGGTGGTGGAACCGCCGCCGAGCGCCACAACGCAATCCGCACTGGCGGCGCGATAGGCTTCGACCGCGCTTTTCGTCACCTCGACCGGCGTATGCATGGCCGCATCGCAGAAGACACCCACGGCAAGCCGGCCGAGCCGGCCGGCAAGCGCCTCCGCGTCGCCCTTCTGCTGCGGCGTGGAAAGCACCAGCGCCCGCGACAGGCCGAGGCGGCGGATTTCCTCCGCCACGCCCGCCGAGCTGCCCGCGCCGAAAACGATGCGGGCGGGAGCGGCCATGTAAACGAAGGGCTGCATGGTTCAGCGCCCGTCGAGCTTGAACAGGCGGCGCGCATTGGTGCGGCCAATCTTCACCCGGTCCGCCTCGGCGATCGTCGTCGCGTTGAACCAGTCAGAGGCGTGGTCGATATTCTCGAAGGGCCAGTCCGTGGAAAACAGGATGCGGTCCGCACCGATTTCCAGAATGGCGTCGATCAGCGTCTGGGTGCGGAAATTGCCCGAGGTGGTGATGTGGAAATTCTCGTTGAAATAATCCACGAAACGGCGCTTGGCCGGATAACGCGGCGGCAGCTTCACCCAGGCATTACGGTGGTCGATGCGCCACATCATGTAAGGCAGGCCCTCGCCCATATGGCCGAGAATGATGTTGAGACGCGGATGCTCATCGAACAGGCCGGACGCCATCAGACGCAATGCGTGCACGGCCGTTTCCTGCGCAAAAGCCCATGTGGGGCCGAGCAGCCAGGGATGGCCGTCATAGATGCGCGAATCCTGCGGCAGCGGGTTGCGCGGATGCAGGTAGAAGGGCACGTCGAGCTTTTCCACCTCGCCCCAGAATGGGCGATATTGCGGCAGGTCGTAATAAAGCGGCGTCTGGCCGTCGCCCTCCTGGCTGAAGCCGTTGACGAGCGCGCCGACGAAACCGAGATCGTTGACGCAGCGCTGAAGCTCCTCAGTCGCCGCGTCAGGGTCCTGCAATGGCAGGGCTGCGAAGGCGAGGAAACGATCCGGCCGCCGGGCGCATTCTTCGGCGAGAACGTCATTGGCGCGGCGCGCGATCTCGATCGCCTTCTTCCTGTCGGGAATGGCCTGCACCGCCGGCGCATTCAGCGACAGGATCATGGTTTCGATGCCATGCGCATCCATCAGCTTCAGGCGCGTATCCTGAATGTCGAGCAGGCGGTGCTGCAGTTCCTTCCAGTAATCGCCTGGCACGAACCCGGCCGAATCCTGAAGCGTTTCAGGGATTGCGAAATGCTCCTCGAGAGCGACCTTGCCTTGCATGTTATTTCCTCCGAATTCACTCTTTGATTTGCCGCCTGAGAGGCGATCAATATTGGCCCTTGGGTTCCAGCCCGAGCATGCTCTGGCCGATCATGGTGCCCACGGCGTCCCAGTTCATGCTGATATGGCGGCCGACTGCATTCGCATCCCGCCACGCCCGCTGCACCGGGTTGGAAAGGTCGAGCCCGACGCCGCCGGTGGAATCGTTGAGCGCCTGCACGGCGCGCAGGGCGAGAGACACCGCAAAGGACTGGCCGCGACGGCTGAGAAGGCGGTCATCCACCGTAAACTCCGCCCGGCCTTCGATCCTTGCCCGCGAGAGCGCCTGCGCGCGGGCAACATCGCGCAGCAATATTTCGCAAGCCGCATCGACGCTCGCCGCTGCTTCCGCGACACGCAGCTGGATGGTTGGAAATTCGGCCATGCGATTATTGCCGCCCGCCACCGCACCGCGCGTCACCCGGCCGCCGACATGATCGACATAAGCGGCAAGCGCGCCTCTGGCCGCACCGACGCCTGCCGCCGCGAGACAGGAGGGAATGCCGGTCAGAAGCGGCATGTTGAACAGGCCTTCCTCCGCATAATAATGCCCGCCGGGCGTCTTTCCGCTGGTCGCGTCCGGAAAGGTCAGAACCCGGTGTTTGGGAACGACGACATCGTCGAGAACGAGCGTCTTGGAACCCGTGCCGGCGAGGCCCACCACGTGCCAGGTGTCTTCAATCACATATTGCCCGGCGGGAACCAGCAGGAAGGCCGGAACCGGCTTGCCCTCACCCTGCGGCGGCAGGATGGCGGCGCAAAGGGACCATTGCGCGTTTTCGCAGCCAGAGGCGAAAGCCCATTTGCCGCTCAGGCGATAACCGCCATCGGCGAGCTCCGCCATCTTCACCGGCGCATAGGAACCGCACAGCAGTGCATCGGGGTTTTCACCCCAGACATCGGCCTGCGCCTCTTCCGGAAACATCGCCAGCAGCCATTGATGGGCCGACAGCAGGCCGGCGACCCAGCCGGTCGACGCACAGGCGGCCGAAAGCTCGATATTGGCCTCGACCAGCTCGGCGAAGTCACCGCCCTTGCCGCCGAAGGCGCGAGGTTTGACGATATCGAAATAACCGATGCCGCGAAGCGCCTTGATGTGGCTGGCCGGAATGCGCCGGGCCTCCTCCGTCTGCCGGGCGCTCGCCCGGAAAAGATCGGCTATGCCGGTAACGCGGCTTGCGAGGCGGGCACGCGGGTTCGTTTGCGCCGGCAGCGGCGCATGGCTCATATCGTTCATGATTGTCTCCTTCCGGACTTTACTGGCCGGATGTTGCTTGCCGGAGGTTATCCCGCCGGGATTATCTGGGCGGCAATGATCAGGCGGGCAGGCTCGCGGGGCTTGCGGCGCAATATTGGGCGTTTTCGTAAAGCAGCGGCCGTGTCGTCTCGCTGACATCGGCCGAAACAACCTGCCCGATGAAGACGGTATGGGTTCCGTAGGGCATGGCCGCGACCCGGCGGCAGGCGATGGCGGCATGGGCCGTGGGCAGATAGAGAACGCCATTGTCGTGGCGCTGCCATTGACCGTCGCGGAAACGCTCTTCCGGCGACACCTTGCCGCTGAAGGCATCCGACAGGGCAATCTGATCCTGCGTCAGCACATTGACGATGAAATCGGGCCGGCACAGCAGCAGTTCATGCAGCAGGGTGCGATTGTTCAGGCAAACCAGCAGGGACGGCGGCTCCATCGAGACCGAAGTGACGGCCGTTACCGTCATGCCGTGATCGCGCTGATCACCGGAAGCACGGGCCGTGATAACCGTCACAGTCGCCGGGAAACGGCGCATCGTCGAACGGAAATTCTGACCGACGCCTTCAGGCGCAAGGCTGCTCAGGCCAAACAATGCTGATGTCATGAGATCCTCCCAAATCCTGCATTCTTATTTATTTGCATTTACAATGTTTGTCAATGCAAATGTTTTTCGTCATTTTTTGTGAAGGGGAGAACGCCGCATTCCCCTGTCTTATGGGGCGAAGCTATTGAAACGGATGGATTGTGCCGGTACAGCCGATAGGCGCACATCAGCATCTGCGCAGATGGTTCTCAAACGGGGATTTGCTCGTGTCCTATCAATTCACCGATTCGGTACCCTACCTGCTCAACTGGGTGGGCGTTCGGCTTGGCGAGCGCTTTTCCGTAAGACTGGCCTCCTATGACATCACCCTGCCGATGTATCGCGTGCTGGCGACGCTGCGGCAGCAGGAGAGCAAGACGCTGACCGAGCTTTCGGACATGGTGTCGGTGGAGATTTCCACGCTGTCCCGGCTCGTGGGGCTGATGGTCCGGCGTAACCTCGTCAGCCGCGAACGGCCGCTCGACAATGCGCGCATCGTGCGCATCACCCTCACTCCGAAGGGCGAGGAACTGGCCGATGAACTCATGCCCATCGCCGCCATGTTCGAAAAAACCGCGATCGAAGGCCTCGATCCGGCTGAAGTGAAGCTCTTCAAAAGCATCCTGCGCCACATCGGCCGCAACATTGCCGGCCTCTGACGCCGATAGCCGGCAAACTAGCTCTCGAGCTGTAACCGACCGGAATCACCGCCCACCCGACAATCTTCCCGTGCAATGTACTTGCAATAACCGGTTCCTATCCCTGCGAACGTCACCGCAGAAAGGAATTTCCATGTCCAACAGATCGTCCCTTGCAGTCCCGGCAGCAATCTTCCTTATCGCCGGCGCATCGATACTGCTCACGGCCTGCGCCTCGACTGTCATGAAAAGCTATATCGGCGCACCCATCACCAGCGTGATGCTGGACTATGGGCCGCCGGACAATATCTACAGTCTGGGTCCCGGCCAGCAGGCCTATCAATGGCGGAAAAACAAGACGCAGGCTGTCGCCGGATCGTCGAGTGGCGAAGTGCGGACAACACGGCGTGGCGAACGTTACGAAGTGTCCGAAACGCCGGCCTATATCGAGCGCATCGATTGCTTCTATACCTTCTACACTCGCAATTCCGGGGCCGAATGGTATGTTACGAGCTTCCGGCAACCTTCGCTCGAATGCGAATGACCGTTGCGGGTTTCAAATTTCGGCCGGTTCCGCATGTTTTGCGCCCCGCCCTTTTCACCGCCGCTTCCAGGCCGAAAGCGGCGGCGTTCTTTTGAGAATTCTCCCTGGAATCTGTCATGGGAAGGGCCGATCAGAAGCGATAGTTCAGGCCGGCCTTGATGACATGATCGCTGACATCGGTTTTCGATTTGCCGCTGGCGGTCGTCGTGGCCACATTTCCGGTGCTCACATAATTATATTCGAACTTCGCCGACAGGCCGCCGCCGAAACTCTGTTCGACGCCTGCCCCGACCAGATAGCCCTGTTTCCAGCCATCGGGACCTGTCACGCCGTTTCCGTCCTTGAACTTTGTCGTGGTCAGGCCGGCGGTGCCGTAAACCAGCGTCTGGTCGAGCGCCACGCCGGCCTTCATCTTGGCCGCGCCCCGGAAACGCTCCCGCAAACGACCGTTCGGCACACGCGCCTCATTCCCGAGATAGGAACCTTCGAGTTCCGCACCGACCACGCCGGAACCGAACTGGAAGTTATAACCGGCCTGAACACCGCCCGTCAGGCCGCGGCCGCTGGCCAACGGGTTGAATTTCGGGGAAGCGACGCCACCATGCACACCCACATAGGCCCCGCCCCAGGAGAAGGCCGGCGGACTGCCGTAATCGAAGGATTGCTGCGTATTGTAGTTGGTGA
Organism: Agrobacterium sp. P15N1-A; assembly: GCF_044626815.1. Classification (NCBI taxonomy): domain Bacteria; kingdom Pseudomonadati; phylum Pseudomonadota; class Alphaproteobacteria; order Hyphomicrobiales; family Rhizobiaceae; genus Agrobacterium; species Agrobacterium sp. P15N1-A. Next base: position 799,949 of record NZ_JBIUPF010000002.1, read on the forward strand.
GATCGGCGGAATGGGCATTGCCTGCAACCGCGACGGCGATGGTCACGGCGACAAGCGATTTCTTGACGATCGACATGAATGACTCCAGACGAAACCGATGCGCCATCTTCCGGCGCAGCCAAGTTTCAGTTCGCGTTGAAGAACCGGAAACCGGCTCCCGTTTGTCTGCTGCGCCGACCGACATGACGTGCGGATGCGTTCAGCAGATAAGGGGATTTTCCCCGCGAGAATTACGCCTGCATTGCATGGAACGAATTTTATTCGAAATTATTTATTTAAATAAATAAGTTAGGTAAATTTCCTTAACCAAATCGTAAGAAATTTCATTATCAAAACGCGGTCGTAGTGCCTTTCGAACCTATCGATCGAATTTCGAGCCGGACACAAAAGCCGGGATTGAGATCGACGAACAAAACACGGCCGCAATGAAGCTCCGCCGCCTTCTGGACCAGATTTAACCCAAGGCCTGCTCCGGGCGAGTTCGTGTTGATGCGGTGAAACGGCTCGAATACCTGCGCGCGCTCCGGGACAGCTATGCCCGGCCCTTCATCGCAAACCTCGATGGCCCCCGCCGGATCGACCCGGATCGCAATTGCGCCCTTGCCGCCGGCATGGTCTATCGCGTTGCGCACAAGATTGACGACCGCCATCTCGATAATCGACGTCTGCACCGTGAAGACGACATCGCCCTCGCCTGGCTCGAAATCGAACTCGTAACCGGCATCCATCGCAATCGGGGCGAGGTCGGTCGCGATACGCTCGACAAGCTTGTTGAGATCGCGCGGCTCCGCCGGCAGTTTCACCGCACCCACCGCCTGCATCTCCAGCAGCTGATGGGCAACGCGCGTCAAGCGGTCGATATCGGCCCTGATCTGACGGCTCAGCGCGTCATCGGGCAAGAGGTCGGCTCTGGTGCGTACGATAGCAATCGGCGTCCTCAGCTCATGCGCCGCATCGGCAAGAAAGCGGTTGCGACGATTATACCCGTCATCGAGCCTCGACAGCGCGACATTGAAGGCATCCACCAGCGGGATGATTTCAAGGGGAACTTTCGAACGGTCGATACGCTCGGACCGGTTCTCGAAATCGATGGACTGCGCCTGTTTGACGGTTTCCATCAGCCCGCTCAAAGAGCGGCCGACCGCCCGCGGGGTCACGAGCAATGTCGCGATGCCCGTCAGGATCAGCATGGGCACGACGGCGATGAGAATGATGAAGCCTAGTGCCGGCAGCATGGTCAGCCAGCGGATGGCGCCCTCGGCATCCTTTTCCAGATCCAGCTGAACATTGATCCAGATGCTCAGCCCGTCATTGGGAATTCCTTCCTCCGTCCCGGCAATGAACTGAAGCCGCCCGGCTGCTGTATCACGGTTTTCAACGGTCGCGCGGAGCGTTCCGGCCGCCTCCAGACGCGCACGGTCAAAACTCCGGGGAAACACCGCCGACAGGGCGGGCGGCGGGACCGCGCCATATTGAAAGACGAGGGCATCGGCATCGCGCACCACAAACCAGAGATTCGGATAGCGCCGTTTCAGCTCCGCCAGCTCCGGCGTCGCCGAGAGTTGCGGCCTGCCCTGTTCGTCCTTCGTCACGCTCTCCGCGACGATGCGGGCAGCCTCTTCATTCGCACCTTCGAGCCGCGGATCGATGATCCATATCCAGCCGATGAGAAGGATGACGAAAAGGACGAGCAGGAACGCCTGCAATGCGAAAAGGCGCTTCATCAGCCCCCATCGCAGGGATCGATTGCGCTCCTGTCTCATGTCTTCAACCGGATGAGATAACCGATATTGCGCACGGCTCTTATTTCCACCGTGGCTTCAGCCTGTGCCAGCTTCTTCCTGATACGGGAAATATGCGCATCGAGAGCGTTGGACTCGATCTCGTCATCGAGCGTATAGACCGCCTCGATCAGGTTCGACCGCGTAACGATGCGGTTCGGACGCCGCATCAGCGCCTCCAGCACCAGATATTCCCGACGCCGCAACTCGATGATGGAGCCGGCAATGCTGACTTCATTGCTGCGCGGATCGATGCTCAGATTTCCGAAATGCGCATATTTGTCGGAAAGAGAAGGGCCGCGTCTATGGAGAGCCCTGAGGCGGGCGAGCAGCTCCTCGATTGCAAAGGGCTTGGCAAGATAATCATCCGCTCCGGCATCGAGCCCGTCGACACGGTGATCGACACTTCCAAGCGCCGTCAGAACAAGGATCGGCACGGAATGCCTGCTCCGGCGAAGCGAAGCCACCAGGTTCAGCCCCTCGCCATCAGGAAGACGGCGATCGAGGACCAGAACATCGTAAGACCCGTCCCGCGCAAGGGCGTCAGCATCGCTGATGGTGCTGACATGATCGGCAAGCACATCGCGCCGGCGCAGGGCTTCAAGAAGCGCGCGCGCCATTTCGGGTTCATCCTCAAGAAGCAAGATTCGCAATGACTTCCCCCAGAGATGGATTCTTGCCATCCCCACCACTGGTCGAAAAATGTTGCAGCTACATTGCAGGAGGGCGGGCAGACAATTCGTCTTCTACCACCTTACAGCACATAATCCGACGTCATTGCGTGTGCTTTCACGCTGACCCCACTCTGCAAATGTCACGATTGTGCAGTTCCAGGCCTGTAGCCGTGTCTCGCATAAAACCGGTCAAGCTCGCGCTGCTGCGGCATCTCACCGGTATAAATGGCGATATAGTCGGGAATCCTCTGCATCCGCACCGCCACGTCTTCTTCAGACTGCATGGAAATGTAGCCGATCTGCACCAGATAGGTGGTCCGGGCACGCACATCCGCCGTGTTTTCATTGTGGCCGAACCGCACGAACATGCGTGCAAGCGCCGCCATTCTCATCTCGTCGGCCTTGCGAACCTCCGCAAGAATCTCATCGGACTGAAGGGCCCAGCTTCGAACGGCGAATTCAAATCTGTTGTCGAAAAGCGTAGGATCCAGCCAGCAGTCGAAAACATTCAGCATGGCTTCGCCAAGCGTCTCGGCATAGGCCTCCGACTGCCGGACGATGCTTCCCGTGTTTTTTTCCCGCCAGCGGGCGACGAGCGCGGCCAGCAATTCCTCCCGGTCCTTGAAAAACCAGTAGAAGCTTGTGCGTGACAGATTGAGCTTCTTCGCCAATGGCAGGATTTTGACGGAATCCACGCCCGATTCCAGCAAAGCCTGATAGGCGGCCTCAAGCCACCCCTCCTGCGATCCACGCCAGCCGGTGTCGTTCAATGTCGCTTCCATGACGCGTTCGTAGCAAATCGGTCTCTTCGCGACAAGCGGGATGTACACCAATGTCAAAAGGAAAGACAATTGTGTTTTGTAAATTGACACAAGTGTACATTTCCGCTTAGCCTTGGGACAGAAACCCTTTTGGAGCAGGCTATGTCGAGCGATCCCCTTCTTCAGCCCTACCAGCTAAAACACCTCACCCTGCGCAACCGCATCATCGTCACCTCGCACGAACCCGCCTATCCCGAGGATGGCATGCCGAAAGGGCGTTACCGCGCCTACACGGTGGAGCGGGCGAAGGGTGGCGTCGCGCTCACAATGACGGCCGGCTCCGCCGCTGTCTCCAGGGACAGCCCGCCCGTCTTCAACAACCTGCTCGCCTACAAGGATGAGATCGTCCCATGGATCCGGGAAATGACCGACGCCGTGCATGAACAGGGTGCGGCGATCATGATCCAGCTCACGCATCTCGGCCGTCGCACCCGCTGGGACAAGGGCGACTGGCTGCCGATCCTTGCGCCATCCCATCACCGCGAAGCGGCGCATCGGGCTTTTCCGAAGAAGATCGAGGACTGGGATATCGAGCGTATCATCAAGGACTTCGCCGACGCCGCCGAACGCATGAAGGCGGGTGGAATGGACGGGGTGGAGCTGGAAGCCTATGGCCATCTCATCGACCAGTTCGTCTCGCCGCTGACCAACGAACTGGACGGCCCCTATGGCGGTCCGCTCGAAAACCGCATGCGCTTCTGTCTCGATGTCTTCAGGGCGATGCGCGAACGCGTGGGCGACGATTTCATCCTCGGTGTCCGCTATACCGCCGACGAATGTCTTGAGGGCGGCACCGGCAAGGCAGAGGGCATCGAAATCGCCAGACGCCTGAAGGATAGCGGCCTGATCGATTATCTCAATGTCATCAGGGGCCATATCGATACCGACCCGGGCCTGACCGACGTCATCCCCATTCAGGGCATGGCCAACGCGCCGCATCTCGATTTCGCCGGTGAAATCCGCGCCGCGACCAGCTTCCCAACCTTCCACGCCGCCAAGATCCCCGATGTCGCCACCGCGCGCCACGCCATCGCCGCCGGCAAGGTGGACATGGTGGGCATGACCCGTGCCCACATGACCGATCCGCATATCGTGCGCAAGATCATGGAAAAACGCGAGGACGATATTCGCCCCTGCGTGGGCGCCAATTATTGTCTCGACCGCATCTATCAGGGCGGCCTCGCCTTCTGCATTCACAATGCGGCAACGGGTCGTGAGGAGACCATGCCGCACGAGATACCCAAAGCGGCGGAACGCCGGAAGGTGGTGATCGTCGGCGCCGGTCCGGCCGGGCTCGAGGCCGCGCGTGTCTGTGCCGAACGCGGCCATGAGGTCGTCGTGTTCGAGGCCGCCAACAATCCCGGCGGCCAGATTCGACTGACGGCGCAAAGCGAGCGCCGCCGTGAGATGATCAGCATCATCGACTGGCGCATGAGCCAGTGCGAAAGGCTGGGCGTCACCTTTCATTTCAACAACTGGGCCGAAGCGGACACGGTTCTTTCGGAAAACCCTGACGTGGTCATCATCGCCACCGGCGGCTTGCCGCACACCGATGTGCTTTCCCGCGGCAACGATCTCGTCGTCTCGGCATGGGATATCATTTCAGGAGACGTCAAGCCGGGAACGAATGTGCTGGTTTTTGACGATGCCGGCGATCATGCAGGTTTGCAGGCGGCCGAACTCCTCGCAAAAGCAGGGGCGAAAGTGGAGATCATGACGCCTGACCGGGCCTTCGCCCCGGAAGTCATGGCCATGAACCTCGTTCCCTATATGCGCTCGCTGCAAAAACTCGATGTGACTTTCACCGTTACCTACCGGCTGGAAGCGGCGGAAAGAAACGGCAACCAACTCATTGCCCATGTCGGCAGCGATTATGGCGGCGTGACGAAATCGAGAACCGTCGACCAGATCGTCGTCAACCACGGCACGATCCCGCTGGATGACCTTTATTTCGAACTCAAGCCCGGTTCGAAGAACCTCGGGGAAATCTCCTACGACGCCCTGCTTGCGGGAGCCGTCCAAGCGGTCGAGCGCAACCCGCAAGGCGCCTACCGGCTCTTCCGGATCGGCGATGCGGTCGCCGCACGTAATACCCATGCGGCAATCTACGATGCGCTTCGTCTGGCAAAGGACATTTGAAACCGGCGTTCCCGACAGACAGAGGCAGAACAAATCTGCCTCTGTCGCGACAGGAATGCGGGATCGGCGGACGCTTCAAGCCTGAATCAAGGCAATGCCCCGGTTCTTGAACCCCAGCGTCACATCGCTCGCCGCCGGCAGGCTGGTCTCCACGGCATGGTCGACAATGAACAGCGTACCGATATCGGTTTCCACCTCATATTCGACATGACCGCCGAGATAGGCGCTGTGCAGCACCCGGCCGGCAAGCCCCTGCCCACCCGGCTGTCCAATGGAAATCGAGCCGGGGCGGACCGCAAGCTTGGCTGGGCCTGGCCGGGCATTGCGGGCCGAGATCCGATGATCGATTCCGCCGACGCGGATCAGCGCATCGGCGCCCTCAACGCCAATGACCTCGCAACCGACGACATTCGCCTCGCCCATGAAATCCGCGATGAAGGCGGAGGCCGGCGCTTCGTAGAGATCGCGTGGCGCACCCGACTGGGCGATTTCGCCGTCCTTCATCACGATGATCCGGTCGGAAACGGCCAGCGCCTCATCCTGATCATGCGTCACGTAAACCGCGGTGAAACCCAGTCGCTGCTGCAATTCGCGGATTTCGGTGCGAACCCGCCGGCGAAGGCGGGCATCTAGGTTGGAAAGCGGCTCGTCCAGCAGCAGCACCTGGGGCTCGAGCACCAGAGCGCGCGCGACCGCGACGCGCTGCTGCTGGCCGCCGGAAAGTTCGGCAGGCAGGCGATGGCCCATGCCGGCAAGACCGACGAGCTTCAGGCCCTCTTCCGCTTTCTCCCGCGCCTCCGCCTTGCGCAGCCCGGAGGATTGCAGGCCATAGGCGACATTGTCGAGCGCCGTCATATGCGGGAAAAGCGCATAGGACTGGAAGACCATCGAGACATCGCGCTCATTGGCGGGCAGCATGGTCACATCCTTGTCGCCGATGAGGATGCGGCCGGAGGTCGGATGTTCAAGACCCGCCAGCATGCGCAGCGTCGTCGTCTTGCCGCAGCCGGAGGGGCCAAGCAGGGTTACCAGCGTGCCGGGCTCAATGCTGAGCGACAGGTCGGGAATGGCGGTGAAGGCGCCGAAGGTCTTGCGGACATTCTGAAAGGTGACGGAGCCGGGCTTTACGGAAATCATGCGGTTTTCTCCTGGGCAAGAGGAACGGAGGAAGCGGATGGCAGGCCGGCGACGCGGTTTTCGCGCCGCAGGCGACGCTCGCCGACAATGAGCTGGAAGCCTGTGATGACGGTGATCATCACCACGATCAGCATGGAGGAATAAGCAATCGCCACCCCATATTCACCGTTCTCGACAAGGCCGACGATATAGGAGGTCGCCATGTTGTATTCGGCGCTGACGAGGAAGATGACGGCGCTGATGGAGGTGATGGCGCGCACGAAGGAATAGACCAGCGCGGCCGTGATCGCGGGCCTCAAGAGCGGCAGGATGACCTTGCGGATGGTCCGGAAACTATTGGCTCGCAGCGTCAGCGAGGCCTCGTCGAGGCTCTTGTCCAGCTGGCTCATCGCCGCGATGCCGCCGCGCACGCCGACCGGCATGTTGCGGAACACGAAGCAGGCGATCAGGATCAGCGCCGAGCCGGTCATTTCCACCGGCGGCAGGTTGAAGGCCATGATGTAGCTGACGCCGATGACCGTGCCGGGAATGGCAAAGCTCATCATCAGCGCGAATTCGAACAGGTTCCGCCCGGCAAATTTCTGCCGCACGATGATATAGGCGGTCAAAAGACCGACGGCAGCGGTCAGCGGCGCGGAAACCAGCGCGATCTTCATGGTCGTCCAGAACGAGTTCCAGGCAACGCCCGTCCAGGCAATGGAGCCATTGGAGAAGCTGATGGAAAAGGCGCGGACGTAGTGGTCTAGGGTCAGGGAATTGTCGAGACCCCATGTCTTCACGAAACCGCCCACAAGGATCATGCCATAAACAACGATGGTGAAAACCATCCACGGCACCACGACGGCGTGAACGCCGATGGACAGGCCGCGCGGAAGCGCGATATGCGCACCGCTGTCACCCTTGCCCGTCACCGTCGCGAAATTTTTGCCTGCCAGCCAGAAGCGCTGGGCAAGGAAGGCAGAAAGCGTGAAGCACAGCAGGATGATCGCCAGAACCGCAGCGCGGGACGGATCGTTCTGCGAACCGACGACGGCAAAGAAGATTTCCGTCGACAGCACGCCATGCGTGCCGCCAAGCACCAGCGGATTGCCGAAATCCGCCATGCTCTCGATGAAGCCGATCAGGAAGGCATTGGCGAGACCGGGCTTCATCAGCGGCAGCGACACTCGCCAGAAGGTGCGCCAGCGGTCGGCGCGCAGCGTCTGCGAGGCTTCTTCCATCGACGGGCTGACGCCTTCAACCACGCCGATCAGCACCAGAAACGAGATGGGCGTGAAGGAAAGGACCTGCGCGATCCAGATGCCTGTCATGCCATAAAGCCAGCGGCCCGGTTCTATGCCGAAGAGATAGGAAAGCCACTCGGTGACGACACCGGCGCGACCGAAAAGCAGCGTCAGGGCAAGGCCGATGACGAAAGGCGGTGTGATGATCGGCAGAACCGTCAGAAGCCGCAGGCCCTTCTTGAAGGGAAAGCGCGTGCGGGTGGCAATCAGGGCAAAGCCGAGACCGAGCACGGTCGAGCCGAATGCGGTCATCAGGGCGAGGAACAGCGTACGCCACGCAACACCGCAGCGCTCTTCACCGATGACGCAGCCAAGGCTCCAGATGCCGGGATCCTGAATATTGCGGATGAAGCCATCGGCATTGAAGGAGCCATCGAAATCCTGAACGGATGCGACCAGCATGCTGCCGATCGGATAAAAGACAAAAACCGTGACGAGGAAAACCAGAACGGAAATGGCGCCGACGACGAAGGCGTCGCCTTTCATGACGCCGCGCTCGGCAAGCCCGAAGGCGAAAAGCAGCACGAAGACGAACGACATGACGACGGCACCGGCACCCATGGAGGGTTGGCCATCGGCAAGCATGCCGAAGAGGTTTTCGCTTACCGTCCAGCTCCAGCCGGTAAAGCCGATGGCCAGCCCCTGCAAGGCGAGGAAAATGAGCCCGACGGCTCCGATAATCGCGAGCAGCCGCCCGCGCCGCATCGGATCACGGATGGGCCGGACAAGGCATGCGGCAAGGAAGAAGACAACGACGTCGACCAGCCATGGTTTTCCATAGGACAATATTTGCAGAACACCGGGCGCATTGCTGGCGGAAGAGAAAAATCCGGACAGCCAGCGAAAGCTGAAAAAGCCGCCTTCGATGCGATACCAGGGGAGAAGAATGAGGGCAAAAGCCCCGAGCGCCAGGACGATGTCCAGCCTGCGATTGCCACGTGTCATGGCCGACCTCGCTTGTTTCATGCCGATGAAAGAGTGGCGGACACCCCGGCTTAAAAAGCCGGGATGCCTGTCGCCGGAGTTAAGATCAGTGGTTCAGATCAGTTCGCGACCGCACCAACCTCACGGTCCCAGCGTTCCAGAAGCGCCTTGCGCTTGGCCGGGTCGCCATAGGTCTTGAAGTCATAGTCGATGAGCTTGATGTCCTCGAACTTCGGCGCCTCCTTCGGCACTTCCGCCGTCTTGTTGGAGGGAAGCTGGAAGGACTTGGCGTCCTTCATGCGCGACTGCACTTCCGGCTTCAGCGCCCAGTCGTACCAGGTCTTCGCATTGTCGAGATTGCGTGCGCCCTTGATGATCGACATGGAGCCGATTTCATAACCTGTGCCTTCGCAGGGCGCGATGGACTTGACCGGGAAGCCTTCCGCCGTCTGCGCCACCGCATCATGCATGAAGACGATACCGAGCGCCGTTTCGCCGCGCGCCGCCGCCTTGACCGGTGCCGAGCCGGACTTGGTATATTGCGAGATATTGGCGTTGAGCTTCTTCAGATAGTCAATCGCCTGATCCTCGCCCATGATCTGCACCAGTGACGCCAGCGCCGTATAGGCGGTGCCGGACGAGTTCGGATTGGCGATCTGGATTTCGCCCTTCAGTTCCGGCGCCAGCAGGTCGGCCCAGCACTTCGGCTCCTTGTAACCCTTGGACTTGAAGATTTCCGTGTTGTAACCCCAGCCCAGCGCACCGGCATAAACACCGACAGTCCTGTAACCCGTGCTTTCGGCCTGCTTCACGGCCCAGTCCTGCAACTGATCCAGCATAGGCGACTTATATTCGAGCGTCAGGTTCTCGGACGCCGCCTGCATATGCGGATCGCCGGTGCCGGCCCACCAGATGTCCGTCTTCGGGTTGCGGGCTTCCGCGCGCACCTTGGCATAGGTCTCGCCCGAAGACAGGCGCACCATATTGACCTTGATGTCGTGCGACTTTTCAAAATCGCCCTTCATCTGTTCGCAGATCACGACATCGGCCGAGCAGATCAGGTTGAGTTCGCCCGCCGCCTGCGCGGAAACGGCGCTGAGTGCCGTGCCGGCAAAAAGCAGGGTGGAAAGTATCGTCAGTCGCATGGTTATCCTCCTGTAGCTTGCGTCTGAATTCTTGGGCCGCGCGCAGACATGGCGCTGCCGGTCGCGGCACTTTGCGGCGCGCGCGCTGTCTTTTGCGGTATGTTGGTTTTGGCCCTACTGGGTCTGGGTCGGGTGGATTTCGCTGTCGAAGCGGCTCAATAACCGACTTCGCTCTTCCGGCTGTCCGAAGGTGGCGAAATCGTAGTCCACCATCTTGATCATCGATATGTCAGGCGCCGTCAGCGGCAATGTCGCCCGGGCGTTGGAAGGCACCTGGTTCTGGCCGGCCGCAGCCCCTGTAGCTTGCCCTTCCGGGCTCAGCGCAAATTCCACGAAATCCTGCGCAAGGGCCGCGTTGCGATTGCCCTTGACGATGCTGACAGCCCCGATTTCGTAGCCCGTACCCTCGCACGGCGCGACGATCACCAGCGGAAAACCTTCGATCTTCTGGGTCACGGCGTCGTGCATGAAGGAAATACCGATCATGATCTCGCCCCGCGCCGCCGCCTTCACCGGTGCAGCACCAACCTTGGTATAGCTCACGACGTTCTGGTTGAGCTTCGCCATGAATCCGAAAGCTTCCTCTTCGCCAAAAAGCTGGACGAGAGTGGCCAGCATGGTGAAGGCCGTCCCTGAATAGTTCGGATTGCCGGTCAGGATATGGCCGCGATAGACATCCTTCGCCAAGTCCTTCCAGCAGGTCGGCGCCGGAAGATTGTTCTTCGCGAGCAGTTCCGAATTATAGGCGAAGCCCAGCGCGCCGGCATAAATTCCCGCAGACCGCGATCCCGACATCACCGAGAAATTCTGCGCCCAGGGCAGCAAATCCTGCTGGTGGACGGGCCGGTATTCATCCAGCAACCCTTCAGAACCCGCCTGCAAATGGGTATCGCCAGTACCGCCCCACCAGACATCGACAGTGGGATGGGATCGTTCGGCACGAATCTGGTCGAGGATTTCGCCGGTGCTCTTGCGCACCATCGAAATCTCGAGACCGGCCCTGGCTTCAAAAGCCCGCTGCATGGTCAAGCACCAGGCCTCGTCGACGCCGCAAAGGACGTTCAACTTCGGCTCGGCCATGCCATGCCCTGCGCCGCACAGCCATAGAGCCATGCTCGCCGCAAGTGCGGTCAATGCTTTCAATTAAGCCTCCCTGCCCGGAACCTCCCCGTTCCAGTCTCCACCTATAGCATGTCACATCCTGTCCGCACCGCAATCGAAGAATGGTTACCAATCTTTCACCGCACCGCCGAACAAGATTACAGATATTACAATTATGACAGGGGAGATAACCAGCGAGCCTTTGAAGATCGTCGCCGCCGCGCCTATGATGATGGCGGGAGGAAGTGCAGTGCTTAATCAGAAGGTTCGCATTCTGATCGTCGAGGACGATCCGGATATGGCCGAGCTCATCTCGGACCTCATCGAGGCGGAGGGCTGGCTGCCCACCTGCGCGCGCTCCGCCGAGGAGGCGGAAGAGATATTGGCAAGGGACAGGATGCAGCTTGTGCTCGTCGATCACAATCTGCCGGGAACGTCCGGACGCACCTTCGCCCAGCGGCTGCGCAGCCAGATCGACATCGGCATCGTCATGGTCACCGCCGCCGGCAGCGCCGCCGATCGGGTTCTCGGTCTGGAAACAGCCGCCGACGATTATGTGGTCAAACCCTTCGAACCCATCGAACTCACGGCCCGGATCAAAGCCGTACTGCGCCGGACGATCCCTTCGCTGAAACAGGAGAAGGACAGCGATCATGGGCGCGGGGCGCTTCGCCTCGGCGACTGGGCAATCGATCTCGATGCCCGCCGCGCCGTCTGCCTCGCGGACCGCAGCCGGACGCTGACCACTGCCGAATTCGCGCTTCTGGAAATACTGGCGGAAACACCCAACCAGCCCGTCAGCCGCTCGCAGATTCTCGACAGGCTGGGTTCGGAGAGCGACCGCTACATCGACAGAAATGTCGACGTGCTGGTGCTGCGGCTCAGACGCAAGATCGAGATCAATCCTGATCTGCCGCGCCATATCAAGACGCGGCGCGGCAAGGGTTATGTTCTGCACACCGATGAGGGCGAGCTTTCCCCGTGATCAGCCGCTCCTTCCTTTCCTCCATCGCCTTTCGCCTGCCCTTTGCGATCGTCTTTACCTGCCTCCTCGTCTTCAGCCTTTCCGCCATCGCCATTTACGGCCTGCAGCGGGCCCGCGATGAAATGGCGGCCTATGGGTTGCAGGCCTTTTCCAGTCTCGCCAAGGCGTCGCTGGTCTCGCGGCAGGTCTCCGATCTCGTCTCCAGCGCACCGTTCCTGATGAATGCCGCCTCGCCCTATCGCGTTTCCAGCGAAAGCCGCTCGGTGGTCCAGCAGGTCGATATCTTGCTCGAAATGACAGGACCGGACAGTGGCGAACGGATCACCCGTGGCTTTGCCAGCGAACGCATCGTCGAACTCCTCCAGATCATCCGGGAACAGACGCTCGATCTTGCGAAGGATGCCGATGCGGCACAGGGTCACAAGGCGGAAGCGGCAGCGGCGCTCGGCGAAATCGCCACAGGTCAGGGCATCCTTGATCCGGAACTGCGCCGGCGAATGAACGGCATCGTACAGGCCGCATCCGCATCCGACAGCCTCTTCCAGCTTGGCGAACTGCGCCGCCGCTACGTGGCGGAAACAACGGCGCGCCAGCAGGGCTATCCCGGCGAGCGCCTGCCCGTGGCCGAACTACAGCCCTACGAGCGGGTCTTCGAGGCCCAGAGCCGTTACCTTCTGGAAATGTTCGCGATCCGCGCCTCGGTCTCCCGCCTTCACACCGTCTCGCGCGATCTTTCCCATGTGACCGAGACCCAGGGCGATGCGGTTGCGCGCAGCCTGAACGAAGACCTGATTTCGACCTCTGATGCCCTCAACCGGCTGCTGATCATTGTCGCCGTCGCCTCGCTTCTGGTTCTCATCGTGGCGATCTTCTCGATCCGCTCGGTGATGCGTGTCTCGCGCGGGATCGTGATGCTCTCCAATGGCATGAATGCCCTCGCCAAGGGAGATAAGGATGTCGGCCCGCCCTCCTATACCGGTCCCGAGACGGAGTTGATCCGGCTGCTCGATGCGTTTCGCGCCTTCCATGACAGCGTCGACCGCGTCTCGCGCCTCAGGCGCACGGCCGAAGCGGCGGCCCGCACCATCCGCTCGACCTTCCGCACCATGAATGAGGGAATTGCGCTCTTCGATCCGGCCGGCCGGCCCATCACCATGAACCGCCGCATCATCGAACTCGTCGGACGCTCCGGCTCGTCGCGAAAACTGCCGCTTCGGAGGTTTGTCGAACCGATCCCGGAAATCGATCCGGCTCTGCTGCCCTTCGATACTGAGCCGGGAGAACTGCTCGACCGCGCGGTCCTGCGCCATCGCACCGACGATCAGCGGGTGATCGAAGTATCGATGTCACGCCAGCCGGATGGCGGCATCGTGCTGCTCGCCCGCGATGTGACCGCTCTCGACCGCCAGGAAGCGGAGGCCGTCAAAGCCCAGAGGCTTGATGGCATCATGCGCATGACCCATCAGGTCAGCCATGAGGTGGGCAACATGATCGGCATCATCACCGGCAGTCTCGGTCTTCTGGAACGGGAAGCCGGTTTCAACGATCGCCAGAAGCGGCATATCGCCCGCATCCGCAAGGCGGCGGATCGCGGCCGCTCTCTGGCCAGCAGCATGCTCACCATCGGCAGCCAGCAGCCGATTCATCCAAGCGTCATCAATGTCGCAAGTCTGCTGCGCGGCATGGCCGATATTCTCGAAATCGCCGTCGGTCCCAAATGCCGGATCGCGCTCGATATCGATGACGATCTTCCCTCGATACCGCTGGACCCGGCCCTTTTCGAACAATCCATCCTCAATCTATGCCTCAATGCCGCAGCCGCCATGCCCGATGGCGGCCTGATTTCAATCCAGGCCGCTTCGGGCAAAGATACGCTGGTGATCGCCGTCACCGACGAGGGCGTCGGCATGACGCCGGAGGCCGTGGACAAGGCCTTCGAGCCCTATTTCACCACGCGGGGTGACCATGGCGGTGCGGGTCTCGGCCTCGCCATGGTCTACGGGTTCGTGCGCCAGAGCGGCGGCGAAGCGCATATCAGTTCCAGACCCGGCGAAGGCGCAAGGGTTGAACTGACGTTTCCGGCAAATGCCGGCCACACCTAGCGGGCAAGCTGTGCGGATTCGATCGAATCCGCCAGTATCTCCAGCCCAAGGTCGATTTCCGAATCCGATACCGTCAGCGCCGGCGCAATGCGGAAGACGCCGCCCATGCCGGGCAGCTTGACGATGTTCATGCTGAGGCCGCGCAACATCGCCTCCTGCATGATGCGCGCACCGAGTTCGAAACCCGGAGCTTTCGTATGCCGGTCAGCGACGACTTCAAGTCCGAGCAGAAGCCCGCGCCCGCGCACATCTCCAACGCATTCGAACCGCTGCTGCAGCGAGAGCAGCCCCTCCTTCAAACGGTTTCCGCGGGCAATCGCCTGTTCCACCAGCCCATCACGCGCCACCACATCGAGAACCGTTACGCCGACAGCCGCCGGCAGGGGATCGGAAACATGGGTCGTATAGAACAGGAAGCCCCTCTCGAAGGCCTTTTGCTCGACCTCGGCGCTCGTCATTACCGCCGCAAGCGGCAGGCCGGCGCCGAGCGTCTTCGACAGCGTCATGATATCGGGCGTCACCCCATCGCGCTGGAAGGCGAACATATGCCCGGTCCGGCCGATGCCGGTCTGGGCTTCATCGAGGATGAGCAGCATGCCGCGCTCCTCGCACTTTTTCTTTAGCGCAGCGAGATAACCGACCGGCAGTTCGAGGATACCGCCGCTCGACAGGATCGGCTCGGCAATAAAGGCGGCGAGATTGCCGGTCGACTGGCGATCGATCAGTTCGAAGGCATCGTCGAGTTCCGCCTGCCAGTCATTCGATCCATCGGGGTTCTTGAAGCGCGGACGATAGGCATTCGGCGCGGGAATAACGAGTGAGCCGGCCGTGGCCGGGCCATAACCCCTGCGGCCGGCGCTATAGGTCGCGGAGGCCGCAGCGCCTGTCATGCCGTGCCAGCTCTGCGCGAAAGCGACGATCTCATGCCCGCCGGTCACGAGCTTCGCCATGCGGATCGCCGCCTCGTTGGATTCAGCCCCGGTGGTCAGCAATTGCACGCGATCGAGACCCGGCGCGAGCGCCGCCAGCCGCGCCGCCAAGTCGACGACCGGGCGGGACAACATACCGGAAAAGAGATGCGCGACCGATGCCATCTGCCGGTTGACGGTGGTGACGATATCCGGATGGGTATGCCCGAGCAAAGCGCTCATCTGGCCGGAGGTGAAATCGAGAATGGCGCGCCCATCCGCATCATAGACGAAACTTCCCTCGGCCCGTTCGACGATGATCTCCTCGAAGGCCGGTCCGTAGCGGGTCAGATGTTTATTGGCGGCCTCCCAGAAAGCCGGTTCGTCATTGAGCGAGGCGAAATTCTGCGCAAGCTTGTCCATGGCACGTTCCCCAAAAGTTTATCTTGCCGAAACATAACAACCCATTGCCACCTCAGTCCAATTGATAGTATTTTACTCCGATATCGATAATTTTGATATCGCCATGCTCGACCTTACCCTGCTGAAGAACTTTATCATTGTCGCTCGCGCTGGCTCCATCAGCGTCGCCGCCGCGCAGATCGGGCGCACCCAATCCGCGCTCAGCACCCAGATGCAGCGGCTGGAAGAGCTGGTCGGCCATACCCTGCTGCAGCGAACGGGTTCCGGAGTGCGCGTAACCGCGGCGGGCGAGAAGTTGCTTGCCCACGCCAGCGCCCTGCTTGCCCGGCATGATGAAATCCTTGCCGATATGGGCGAGGCGACGCTGCAGGGAACCGTGAGCCTTGGTTGCCCTGAAGATTATTCCATCGCCTTCCTGCCGGAACTGCTGAGAGGCTTCTTCGGCACCTACCCGAAAGTCGATCTGCGCATGGTCTGCGCGCCCACGACGGAATTGCGTCCGCTGCTGCAGCGCCGCCAGATCGACATGGCGCTGGTTTCGCAATCCGATCCGGATCACCGCGACGTGCTCCGCAGGGAAAGCTTCGTCTGGGTGGCGGACAGGCCGGAGCCGGATCTCATCACCAAGGATGTCCTGCCCCTGGCGCTCTCCGCGCCCGTGACGCTCGATCACCGCGCAGCCTGCGACGCCATGCAAAGCGCAAATCGCCGCTACCGCATCGCCTTCGCCAGCAACAGCCTTTCCGGCCTCATCGCAATCGCGCGCTCCGGCCTTGCCATCAGCGTGCTGACAAGGACAGCAGTTCCAGCCGACCTTCATATCGTCAAAAGCGGGCTACCACCCCTGCCGACGATCGGCATTGCCATCGAGTTTGCCGACACGCAGACATCGTCGGCAGCCAGGGCGCTGGGCGATCACATCCGCACCGTTCTTCCCGGTCTCAGCCTCTAGCGTTAGGTTAATCCGGGCTTCGGAGCGACGGACTGCCGCTATTAGCGATATTCACGATTTCCGTTTCAATCACGCAGGATACAATCGTCTGGAACTTCGCCAGACTATCAAGCGGCTCGACCCTATCCTTGTACAACGATCCGGGCACCGGGCTTTACCCGGTCGTAAAGGTCGATGATATCCTGATTCAAAAGGCGAATGCAGCCAGCCGATACAGCCTTGCCGATTGAGCCTGGATCATTCGTGCCGTGAACGCGATAGTATGTGTCCCTGCCATCCTTATGCATATACAGCGCGCGGGCACCCATCGGGTTCGACGGGCCGCCATCGACTCCATCCTTGTTCGGGCCGTAATGCGCGGGGTTCCTTGCGATCATGCCGGGTGTTGGGATCCACCGAGGCCAGGCAGCTTTTCTCGCAATAATCGCGTCGCCACCATCGAAGGCGCGCGCAACAGGGCCGACACCAACGGCATATCGGATCGCCGTGTTGCCGGGTTGAATCAGATAAAGGAAACGTGCTCGTTGATCGACGATGATCGTACCGGGCTTTTCGTCCGTGGCATAGCTTACGACCTGTCGCGCGAAGGCAGGATTCATTTTTCCGGTATTAACGCCGGCAATATGAAAACCGGCATCCGTCTTTTCGCCATACATAAGCATCGGGTCGGTTCCGATTGGGGCTGCCTCCCGATCTTCGACACGCTCATTGGAAGGGCGCGGCACAGCGCTGGGAATACGGTCGGCATTGCTTGCGCAAGCGGTGAGGAAGATTGTCAACGCGACGGCCATCGGCCTGCGAGGAGAAACAATTAGACGAATCATGGGAGCCTGCTGGAATTGGTTGGAGCCTATAAAACTTGGCTGAAGCTCCAACCTTAAGGCTGCCTTAAACGCTAGTCCGGTCAATCCTGCGGCAGAATAAGCGTCACGACGAAACCGGAATCAGCCTGACGAAATTCAAGTTCCCCGCCGAGCTTTCGCATCGCCATGTCGACAATCGCCAGGCCAAGGCCGCTGCCTTCGCCATGGGCCGAATGTCCTCGCTTGAACCGCTCCCTGACAGTGGCCTGATCTTCCGGATTTATGCCCTGCCCTTGATCCGTCACTTCGATTTCGACCTTGGGACCGTTCTTCAGTGCACAAATCTCAACGCTTGAGCCTTCCGGCGAATATTGAATCGCATTCTCGATCACGTTGCGCAGAGCCAAACGCAGGAGATTGACGTTTCTCAAGGTCACCATTTCATCCGGTTGCATGCGAAGCTTCACGGAGGTGCCACGCCTGCTGCTCTGGGCTTCAAGATCGGAACGAATGTCCTCCATTATCCCTGCGAGCCGCACCGTCTCGATCCCGTCGCCGCGATCCGCCGAATCGACGAGCGCCAGGTCGATAAGCTGGCGTACAAGACGCCCGGTCCGGTCAACGCTCGTCGAGATATGCGCCAGCGCCTTGTCTCGAACATCATCCTCCTTACTCCGCAGCGCCACCTGAGCCTGGGTCTTCAATCCGGCAAGCGGGGTCTTCAACTCGTGGGCGGCATAGGCGATAAACGTCTTCTCACGCTCACGGGCTGCCTCTACCCGCAGGAAGAGGGAGTTCAGCGATCTGAGCAATGGCTTGATTTCGCTGGGTGTGTCCCTGTTTTCTATGGCGTGCAGTTCATCTGCAGACCTCAACCCCAGTGACATGGCAATCCTGTTGAGCGGTCCCAGCCCCTGTCCAACACTGAGCCAGATCAGCACCGCAAGGATCGGCAAAATGGCAACGGCCGGAACGAGCTGCCCCTTGACCACATCGGCAACAAGCCTGTCGCGTATCTCCAGACTATCGCCCACAAGAACACGGGCATTGAGGTTGGAATTCACAACCGCAAAGACACGCCAGCGGACACCATCGACGATGGTTTCGCTAAACCCGTCGCGATTGTCTGTGAGCGATTCACGCGGCGCACTTTCCGACCGGCTGACGAGTTGCCCCTGAAGCGACCATATCTGGCAGGAGAGCTGCCGCCGGTAGTCCCCCTGGAGATCGAACGGCGATGCCGCGTCGGTGGCTTTCGTGTCATCCACGGCGGCAGCCACGTCGATATGGTGATCGGTGAGGAGCGAGCTGACCATGCGGGCGGCTTCCATCAGTCGCGCGTCCAGCACCCGCTCGACCTGGTGCTGCACGCTGAAATAGGTCCACATGACGGCAAGCAGCCAGAGGGCTCCCGTCGTCGCCAGCAGGATCGCAAAAAGCCGCAACCGGATCGAACGCATCAGGGCATCCCCAATCTGTAGCCAACGCCGCGCACCGTTTCGATGGCGGCACTTCCAAGTTTGGCGCGCAGCTTATGCACATGCACCTCGATCGTATTGCTCTCCACATCCTCCTGCCAGCCGTAGAGACGCTCTTCCAGTGCCTGTTTGGAGTGAATTGCCTGGGGGCTTTCCATGAGCGCATGAAGGATCGAAAACTCGCGGCGCGACAGGATTACGGTCGACCCATCCCGAAAAACCTGCATCGAAGCGGGATCCAGCGTCAGCCCTCGCAGACTGATCTGCGCACTCGCCCGCCCGGCCGCACGGCGCATGATCGCCCGCAGACGGGCGGCAACCTCATCCAGATCGAAAGGTTTGCCAAGATAATCGTCGGCACCCGCATCCAAACCATCGATGCGGTCTCCAACCTCATCCTTGGCCGTCAGAAGCAGGACGGGGATCCGGTTTCCACTGCGACGTAAGCGATTAAGGACATCCAGCCCGGAACTGTCCGGAAGCATTCGATCAAGAACGACCGCATCGAAATTATCTGTCGCGAGCGCCTCCGACGCATCTGCGGCCGTTGTCACGCCGTCCGCGACAAAGCCGCTCAGCTTCAAACCTTCCCGTAACCCGTCGAGCAGGATCGGATCATCTTCGACAATGAGAATTCGCAATCACGCCTCCGCAAGCGGTTCATCCAATTTTGCCATGCGCGCCTCAGCTTAAGCCTGCCTTAAGCTCACGGCGAGATCAGTCCCGGCATGGAAGAATACATGAAAGGATATGCCGGATGCGCATATTGGCGTTCACATTTGTGATTCTGGCGCTTTTCAGGGTCGTCTCCCCGGCGGCCGCGCTGGAAACACCACTTGCCATGGACCAGGCGTTCAAGGCAACGGTCGAGCGAGGAAACGACGGCCGCGCCATCATTCGCTGGGCGATCAATGACGGCTATTATCTCTACCGTGACTATCTGAGCGCAGAAGGCGAGGACGGCCGCAAACTGGAAATCCAGTCCCTCCCCGGCGAGATGAAAGAGGACCCCAGTTTCGGCTTTACCGAGATTTACTACAAGACCGCAACGGCATCGATCGCCGGGGCGCCGGCAAAATTCCGCCTTACCTATCAGGGTTGCCAGGACAAGGGGCTCTGCTATCCGCCGACCACCAAGACGGTCGACATGGCAAGCCTGACCGTGGGCGCTGAAGGTGTGTTTTCCCAAAACAGCTTCGCTAAAGCCCCACAGGCTTCGGCGGGCGTCTCCATGGACGCCACACGGGAAGGATTTTCACTGGCGGAGGATAGCGCGCGGACGGCGGTCGACCTGCTGCTGGCGGATGGCGGATTGATCCTGCTTCTTGCCGGATTTCTCGGTTTCGGATTGCTGCTCGCCTTCACGCCATGCGTTTTCCCGATGTATCCTATCGTTGCGGCCATGCTCGCCCGAGAAGGCGAAAAACTGACCGCACGGCGCGGATTCATGTTGTCCCTGTCTTATGCGCTTGCGCTTGCATCCGCCTTCGGACTGATGGGAATGGCCGCCGCATGGTCAGGGCAAAACCTCCAGATCGCACTGCAATCAACCTACGCCGTAGCCGCGATATCCATCCTGTTCGCCGTCCTCGCGCTCGCAAATTTCGGCCTTTTCCACATTCAGCTTCCCACCGCGATCTCGGCCCAGTTTGCGAAATCACCGCAGGGCGCGAGGACGATTCCCGGCGCGATGCTGCTCGGCTTCTCCTCGGCATTGCTCATCGGACCTTGCGTCACGGCTCCCCTTGCAGGTGCGCTTCTCTATATTGCCCGCACCGGTGATGTCGTCATCGGCGCCGCCGCACTATTTGCCCTTGGACTGGGCAAGGGAATTCCCCTCGTCATCATGGCGACCGCAAGCGGCAAGGCGCTGCCGAAAGCAGGGCTGTGGATGGAAAAAGTGCGCCAGATTTTCGGCTTCATGTTTCTGGCCACCGCGCTTTGGCTGGCAACACCGCTCATGCCGGAACGGCTGACATTGCTCGGATGGGCAATACTTGCCCTTTCCTTCGGCGTTTTTGCTTTCGGTGCAGGGGCCGGCGATCCGAAGTCGGGTGTGAGCGTACTTTCGCGCACGACGGGTCTCGCATCCATCATCTGGGCAATCTTGATCTTCGTCGGTCTCGGCATCGGTGCAACGGATCCGCTCTCTCCCCTGAAGCCGCTGAATTACGCCAGCGGCTCCGGATCGCTCGCATCGATAAAGAAAAGCGACTTCCAGAAGATTTCCTCCATCGCGGGCCTGGGCTCCCGGCTCGACACCTCGCCGCCACAGGAACCGACACTCCTCTATGTGACAGCCGACTGGTGCGTGACCTGCCGCACAATCGAGCGCTCACTTCTGACCGCACCCGATGTGATTGAAGCGTTGGAGGGAGTTAACCTCGTCAGCCTGGACCTGACAGAACTGGACGCGAATAAACAGGCGTTGCTTTCGACATTGAAGGTGGTCGGCCCGCCGACGATGGTTTTTCTCGACAGCAACCGAAGGGAGCCGAAAGCAACGCGGCTGATCGGCGAATTCTCGGCCGCAGATCTGGCAGCATCGGCTCGCAGGGCGCAGGGATCGCCTCCGTGAACGACGTCGCGATCAATCCTGCCGCATTGCCGGTATCCAATAATCCAACAAGGAAAATTCTGATGTTTTCACGACGCGATTTCATGGCGGGCGGACTGGCGGCTTTTAGCGGGGCGCTGGTGTCTGCAGGAGACGGCTTCGCACAGCAGGTCAGCACGGACGAGGTGTTCTTCGACAGGGACGCACCCGTGCTTGGAAATCCCAAAGGCAAGGTCACGATTGTCGAATATTTCGATTATCAATGCCCCTACTGCAAGACTTCACATGCCATGGTGAAAAAGATTGTCGCAAATGACGGCGACATCAGGCTTGTTTTGAAGGACTGGCCGATCTTCGGCGGCGCATCTGTCTTCGCGGCACAGGCGGTGCTGGGGGCCGCCCAGATCGGCAAATATGAAGTCGCCATGGAAGCGCTGATGAAAACAAAAGCGCGTATTTCCGAAAACGATGTCGAAAACGCCCTGACCGGCGCCGGATTGGCGATGAAAGACATCGCCGCAGCGGTGAACAGCAACAACAGGAAAATCTCCGCGCTGCTCGATCGAAACTATCGCCAGGCGCTCGCCTTCAACTTTGTCGGCACGCCATCCTTCGTCATCGGCAAGACAATCTATCCCGGTGTTCTGGATGAGAAAGGCCTCAAGGCCGCCATCAAACAGGCCCGGTCATAATTCGCGAATCTCCCCCGGAACAACGCCCCCTTTCATCTCAATTGTCAGGGGAGTGGCCAGTTGAAATCGTCCTAAGGAACCCCTCGATGCCCTATGATTATCTTACACGAAATTTGCCGATCGCCGCCTTTCTGTCGAGCCTGCTGCTTGTCTCTCCTTCCGTGGCGCAGGATACGGCAAAGAATGGATCGAACGACGGACTTCCGGAAATTCTTCATTCTATCGAGCTTCAGGGCATTAGAATCCTCGGAGAAATGGATGTTCCGGGAGGGCTGAGAGGATTTGCCGCAAAAGCCGGAGCACAACCGATCGCGATCTATTTGACACCCGACAATAAACACGTTGTCGTCGGCACCCTGGTCGATGCCACGGGACAGGACATGGCTGCGGCGCAAATGAAGAAAATGGTCGAGAAGCCGATTCTGGAAGATGGCTGGAACCAGCTTTCCCAGTCAACCTGGGTTCAGGATGGAAAGGCCGATGCACCCCGGATCGTCTACACTTTCACCGATCCCAATTGCCCCTATTGCAACAAATTCTGGCAGGCGGCGCGTCCATGGATCAACAGCGGCAAGGTTCAGTTGCGACACATCATGGTCGGCGTCATCAGACAGGATTCACCTGCAAAGGCAGCCGCCATACTCGAAGCGAGGTCTCCTTCGGAGGCATTGAAGGAAAACGAACTGAAGCACAAGGATGGCGGCATCGCCCCTCTGCAGTCCGTGAAAGAACAGACCACGGCCAGCCTCGACCGCAACGCCAATCTCATGACCGAGCTCGGTTTCGGAGGCACGCCCGCAATCATCTTCAAGAAAGCCGATGGCACCATCGGAACCGTTGCGGGCATGCCGCAAGATTCAGCGCTCGAAATGATTCTGGGTTCGAGATAGTTGAGAATTCGAGAAAGAGACGCTCTGGCAAACCGCAAATCAAACGCATCGAATATGCTAATGTAAGGATGATTATCCTATAAGCGACCCCGCCATGTTGCGTGCGGCCGTCATCAATCTTGCCCGCTTGGTGACAACAAAAAGCCCGTCGCTTGTGCCACGGGGTTTTGAGATTTGGTTGCGGGGGCAGGATTTGAACCTGCGGCCTTCAGGTTATGAGCCTGACGAGCTACCGGGCTGCTCCACCCCGCGTTGACTGGTTTTATTATAGCATAAAGGCCGCTTG